>PCXY01000001.1:0-603 GCA_002762785.1 Candidatus Woesearchaeota archaeon CG10_big_fil_rev_8_21_14_0_10_45_16
TTGGTCAGAATAAGCCCGTCGGGGTGAACTATGACTCCGGAGCCGCCGCCAACCTTAACCTTTTCTTTGGCTCCTTCCTCAACATCGCCGAAAAAGAAAGGATTGAAGAACGGAGTCGGAGAGAGTCCCTTAATTTGGGAGACATATTTTGATATAACGATACTGACGACGGATGGCGCGACCTTTTTGACCGACTCTATGGATAGGCGGTCGTATTCACTGCTACTGGCTAGGTGTACCTGTGAACTCATGGGTTATTTTCCATTTATCATTTTCCAAATTCCATTGAATTATCATTGTTTCATTTATCATTTTCTGAAAATGACCAAATGATAAAATGTTAAACGAATGGCAAATGGTAATTGGTAAACGGTAAATTACTACTTATTATGAAGTTAAAAACAATTTTTTTCAAGAGGAACAGTGAAAAATGGGACAAGATTCCAAAAGGGACATTTGTAATTTTCTGTTAATGTAGTATTTAATAAATAGGAGCTTAACAATCCAAAGGGGTGTAATATGAAATCCGCTCCTTTTCTGGACTGGGTTTTTGAAAGGTTGGTATGGGTCTTAGTTAGCGAAAAATGGGTCGTTAAAATAAGA
>PCXY01000001.1:659-31329 GCA_002762785.1 Candidatus Woesearchaeota archaeon CG10_big_fil_rev_8_21_14_0_10_45_16
AGACGAAGAAGGACGCAAGAAGATCTTTGAGATCTATCTAGAAAAGATGAAGATCGCTGCTGACGTCGATATCTCTAAATTGTCCAAGAAGATGCAAGGCTACGTCGGTGCTGACATAGAAGGTGTCTGCCGGGAAGCGGCCATGATCGCCCTGCGAGAAGACATCGATGCTAAAGAAGTGAAGATTGAACACTTCCAGAAAGCATTGGACGTCGTGAAAGCATCCGTCGATAAAGAAGTCGAAGAGATGTATCAGAACCTGGAAACCTATTTCTCATCTGCCCGGGCTAAGCAGATCAAAGACGAAAAGGAAAGTTATTTTGGGTGAGTTGTTCCTCTTTTATTAAAATAGATTATATCAGCAATTTCTATCTTCCAATCTAAAATACTTAAATCTTCTTTAATCTTATTTTTAATATAAAAGAGAGAGAGAGAGATCTTCTTCATTTAGTTCTTCTAAATTATTAATCAGTAACTCATCCCCACCTACATCCTCTTCTTGATAACATAATCAGCCACCCGATACAGCAGATATAACACAACATTAGCAGCTACCATAACTATCCAATCCATCAACGATAACTTTACCGTCCCGAACCAGGCTGCTAAAGGTGTATAGATGACAGCCAGCTGCAGCAACAACGAACCAAGTACGGCGCTTAGCAGCCAGCCGTTGCTGAACAGAGATAACTTATATTCGCTGCGGATGATCTGCAGCCTCGTAAGTTCAAACAGCACCAGCGACGTAAAAGCCACTGTCTGCGCTTTCGCCAGCCCGGAGGCCTGATAAAACCAGAATAAGATCAAGACGATAACGCCCATCAATACTCCCAATGAGATGATGTTCCAGCGTAATTGACGAGAGATGATATTCTCCTTCGGAGGCAGAGGTTTTCGTTTCATGATACCAGCAGCATGAGGGTCGCGGCTTAAAGCGACGGCAGGCAGGCCATCAGTCACAAGGTTAACCCAGAGGATCTGGATGGCAGTAAGAGGAAGAGGCAGAACAAATAATGATGCCAACAACAATACTGTAATCTCGCCTAGATTGCTGGACAGCAGATAATTGACAAACTTGCGGATATTATCAAAGATGCCGCGGCCTTCTTCCACAGCATTCACGATAGAAGTGAAATTATCATCAGTAAGAATCATGTCTGCCGCTTCCTTTGCTACATCGGTGCCGGTTATGCCCATGGAGATGCCGATATCTGCTTTCTTGAGTGCAGGAGCATCATTGATACCGTCACCAGTCATGGCCACGATCTCACCTTTTTTCTGGAGAGCCTTAACAATATCCAGTTTGTGTTCTGGATTGACCCTGGCGAAAATACCGATATCCGCGATCTCTTTCTCAAGCTTTATCCGTTCCAGCTCCAGGCCGCTAACGGCTCTTCCCTCAATCCCAAGATCAGCAGCGATAGCTTTGGCCGTCATGATCTGGTCGCCGGTGATCATTATAACCCTTATCCCAGCTTCTTTACAGACCTTGATCGCTTCTTTCACTTCTTTACGAGGCGGATCGATCATCGCCTGCAAGCCGACAAACACCATATTTGATTCAGCACTTTCTTTAGACGTAAAACTATCATTATAGGCAAAACCAAGAACTCTAAGCGCTTTAGATGCAAAAACTTCATTCTGCTGCATGATCTCTTTCTTAAGATCACGATCGAGGCGGACCACTTGTCCTTTCAACAAAACTTTGTCACATTTTTCCAGCACCACATCAGGCGCGCCTTTTGTATAAGAAATTTTTCCACAGATGACCGACATCATCTTTCTCTCTGATGAAAAAGGGATCTCATCTGTCCTCTGCTCCTTTTTCATAAGCTGTTTGCTGTCCAGTTTAGCTTTCTCGGCTGAAACCAATAAAGCTGCTTCGGTAGGATCACCGACGACCTGCCGCTGGCCGTTCTCCAAAGTGAAATGGGCATTGTTGCATAATAAGCCGGCTTTCAGCAGCTGTTGTAACATTTTTGTATCAGCTTTTGCTTCTCCTAGCTTAAAGTCGCCTGAAGCTTCATACCCAGAACCGGTGACTTTAAAGATACTACCATTGCTCCAGACATAACGCACAGTCATCTCATTATGTGTTAAAGTGCCGGTCTTATCAGTACATATTACAGTAACACTGCCAAGAGTTTCGACCGAAGGCAGTTTCCTTACCAGAGCATTACGCTTGATCATCCTTTGCACGCCGATAGCTAATGATATCGTGATGACTGCCGGCAGGCCCTCCGGGATGGCCGCCACAGCTAATGCGACAGCAGTCAGGAACATCTCTGAAGCCGGCTTGCCACCTAATAATCCAGCGATAAAGACGATAACCGCAACCGCAACAACTGCTATCGTAAGATATTTTCCTAATGTCTTCAGCTTCTTCTGCAACGGCGTCGGTTCCCGGACCGATTCCTGGATCATCGTGGCAATCTTTCCGACTTCGCTATGCATGCCCGTAGAAGTGACGACTGCTGTTCCTCTGCCTTTAGTCACAACAGTAGAGGAATAGACCATGTTGATACGGTCAGCCAAAGCAGTCTTAGTGTTCAGCACATCTAAAGTCTTGCTCACCGGCTGCGACTCTCCCGTAAGCGACCCTTCCTGCGTCTGTAAAGAGAATATTTCTAGCAATCTAGCATCAGCCGGTACCTTGTCGCCAGTATCAAGGAGGATGATATCTCCCGGAACAAGATAACGGCTGTCGATCCTCATCTCCTTACCAGCACGGATGACTCTCGCTTTCGGCGAAGCTAACCGCTGCAACGCTTCGATGGCTTTCTCAGCTTTATACTCCTGCCGGAAACCGATGATCGCATTCAAGACAACAATGACCGTGATGATTATAGCATCAGCTGTCTCATGGAGAAACAACGAGATGACGATAGCCGCTAGAAGGACCAAGACCAATGGACTGGTAAATTGCTCCAGTAGGATCTGTAAGTAATTGACATGTTTCTCTCGAGCCAGTTCATTCAGTCCTGAAGAATGAAGCCGTTCTTCTGTTTCTTTAAGCGAAAGACCGTCGATAGAGGTCTTAAGATCTTTAAGAACTTTAATAATATCTAAAGCGTGGTAGTCCTCCCTCTTTTCCATGGTAAAAGAAGAGCAGTCCTCATATAAAAGCTTACCGCCCCTATTTTCGATACATTTATATTGTAGCAAGATAGAGCAAAAACGTACTGTGCAGAGATGAAAAGAGTAAAAAAAAGAGGATGGACTAGGTTTTCCTTTAATGCAAGCCAGAAACAGATACTTCTAGTGCTACTGATAGTGGCGTTGACGTTTGCTTCCACTGACTTTAAAGTCTCAGAATTCATGCAGCCGATGCAGGCAGTCTTTGGCAGCTCCATGATCACCGGAGCAGCAATCGGCTCTGGTACGCTGACAGCTCAGCTGGATCATCTCCCTGGAGCCGGTTCCGATGTTGATTATTATACGGTCTTTGACCCTGGCTTTGGGGGATTTATTACGGACACACAAGACGCCAATGATGATGACACGACTGATGATGGAGGAAATGGAGGAACAGATACGTATTGGTTCAATGCGCCGACAGCAGAATATTTTATCTATATCGGTTCAAATTACACTTTTGACAGAGTTTATTTTAATGTCTCTTCGGTCATCGCACCTGCAACCCACGCCTGGACCTGGCAGTATAACAATGGAACAGATTGGCGCGATCTCACTGTTTTTAACGAGACAGCTGCTTTCTGGTTTGACGGCGTGCATCGTATCAACTGGACCGAACCAATCGATTGGGCCAAGAACAATATCAGCAGTGGCGGGCCATTTTATTTTGTCCGGTTTAACTGTACAACTGGCTGCGCTGACGGTATTACTGCTTCACAAGTCTCCATCGACACGACTGACAGCTGCGGCAATATCAATGGGGTCGTCAACCTGAGAAATGACGTTACTGGCGCGGGAACTTGTTTTAACGTCAACCAGTCCAACACCGTCTTAAACTGCAACGGACATACGATCAATTACGCAAAGCTGGGTTTATCTAGCTCTTATGGTATAAACATCAGCGGCGTGGACAATGTAACCATCAACGGCTGTACTATTACCAATGCCAATTCTACTGGAATCAATAACCACGGGATAGTCATCAGGAACTCTTATAATACAACCGTCAAAAACTTTACCATCATCGCCAATACTGATGGGATTGTCATCAACTCATCAAGAAACACGACAGTCATCAACGGAGTCTCTGAGCCTGGATCTGGCAGCCGTTCTTTTTTTATATACTCCTCGAACCTCACAACGATCAGAAATGTCACTTTGACCGACTTTATCTACGTAAAATCTTCCAACGATACAACACTTGATAATGTCAGCATAACGGCTAGTGCTAACCTTCTTATCACTTTATTGTCAAAGATGGTGATCAAGAATAGCGCTTTCACTTTTTCGGGAGCTTCAGGTAGATTTGCGGTGATGCTGAGCATGTCGCATGAAAGTATCCTGGAAAATAACACGTTCAATTTTCTTGAAGCTGGACTATGGGATCCTGCTTTAAGATTGAACAACACCAATAACTCTATCATCAGGAACAACTCCATATTGGCAAGAGGAGATGCTAACACGGCCGAGAATGGTCTCGGCGGTCACGCTATCGTCCTAGACAACTCCTCGTTAAACTACCTCATCAACAACAACGTGACGTTAGGGTCAAATGATACTGCCCATATCAAAGACAGATCGGTCGGACCAAACTATTTGACATACGTCAACGATTTCGGCCTTATCAACTGGTCAATACAGAATCTCACGCTTTATTACAACTTAACTTTAGATAATACGATCTACCTTCAGAACAACGTGGTAGGGATCCATAATGATAAGGGACTAAGAACCATCAACACCTCTGCCAGCATCCAAATAAGAGGATTAACCTATGGCACAACTCCTGCTCTTTTGAAAAACGGTGAACGATGCGATACCACTGTACTTTGTAACATCACTTCATACGCTTCAGGAATCCTCTATGCCAACGTCAGTTCGTTCAGCAACTACACCACCGTCGCTTTAATACCGCCCAACGTGACCAATCTTACTCCAGTTTTAAACTCGATACCAAGCATCGCTGACGTCATCGAGATCGGCGCTAACGTCACGGATGACGGAATCGTCAGCGTTGTCTTAGCCAATATCAGCTACCCCAACGGATCAAATGAACTGCTGACATTAAGCAACAGTACTGGACATCCACAGAGGTTCAACGTCTCGTTCACCATACCTACTCTAGTCGGAAAATATAACATCACATTTATCGCCAACGATAGCTCTAACGCAATCAACAATACCGAGATGACAAACTTTACTGTACAGTCATTGGTGGTACCTAACGTGACCAATGTCTCCCCATCACCAGACTCGGTCTTCAATTTCTCCACGGTCATCGAAATCGGCGCTAACGTCACGGATGACGGAATCGTCAGCGTTGTACTAGCAAACATAAGTTATCCAAACGGATCAAATGAACTGCTGACATTAAGCAACAGTACTGGACATCCACGGAGGTTCAACGTCTCGTTCACCATACCTACTCTAGTCGGAAAATATAACATCACATTTATCGCCAACGACACGATAAATAACATTAACAATACCGAGATGACAAACTTTACTGCCACCGTGGGCTGTGGGACGCTCAGGACCAACGTTACCTTGACCCAGAACATCTCGGCTTCAGGAACCTGCTTCATAGTGGGAGCGCATAACATCGTCATCAACGGTGCTGGTTTTTCAGTTACCGGAAACGGATCAGGTTCAGGAGTCAACATAACTCATTATCATAACACCACTGTAAAAAACTTTGACGGAATCCTTAATTTCAGCAACAGTATCGTCTTCTTCAACAGTTCTGGATCCCTTGTTTACAATAATACATTAAATGCCACCAATAATGGCATAACGCTGACGCAGGCAGTTGATCTGAACGTTTCTTTCAACACTATCTATGCGGCAGGCCAGGGTCTTGCTTTCGTCACGGGAGGAAGCTCTGAAAATAACACTTTTGCATCAAACTGGATCAGGGGAACAGGACTAAACAGCCGAGCTGTAGAGATTCTTGGCGGCAATGTTAATAATACTTTTAGTTACAACACTTTCATCGGTAATGGAACCGGAAATACTTATGCGCTCTCGCTCTCTGGAGACAATAACACTTTTAGTTATGATCGCTTCAACTCTACCAACACTTTAGAGATCAGATCGACTAGTACTGCTCAGGACAATAGGTTTATCAACGTCATCCTTCTAGGCAGTCCAAATTTCACATCATCATCGATGTTTAGCATAGATATCAATGTCAACACCACACCAGCAGCAGACCCGATACCTAACCATAACCTGTCTTATTATCTTACTATCAAGAACACTACCCCCGGTGGTTACATCGACTTTAACTTATCTTACTTAGATTCTGATGCTACTGGCCTTAATGAAAGCAGCATAAGAATCTATCATTATAATGATACTAACAGAAGCTGGAAAGTTCTGGCGGCTTCAAGTGTTAATATTACCAACAATATTATCTCTTCAGGTAACATCAGCAGTTTCTCTTTGTTTGCACCTCTTGCTAATATCACGACAACGCCAGCCCCAGAAGCTGGAGCAGGAGCAGCGGCAGTATCAAGCGGAGGAGGAAGCAGTGGCGGAAGCAGCGGTGGTGAATCAACCTGTCAGACCAGCTGGGCCTGCAGCGAATGGAGTGATTGCCAGGCTGGAATACAGCGAAGGACCTGTACAGACTCAAATAGATGCGCAGAGAAACCGAACATGGTCATCCTATCATCTGAGAAACCAAAAGAGAGCAGGAGCTGTATTGCCTCCGGCGGCTTAGCTGAAGAAGTAGAGATACCAGAAGAAGAGGAAGTACAGGGAGAAGAACCGAGAGGATTACTGCCTCTTGTCGGCGGAGCTATCAGCGCCGGAGAACTGTTCAACCGTTATTCGTCAACTATAATCTGGTCATTCCTGCTGTTGATAGTTGCTACTTTACTGCTGATCACGACCAAAGGCATAACCACAGCCCTCAAGAAGAGACGAGCAAGGATGAGTCTGCCGAGACCACTGCCAAGTATTATCCACGGTGAAAGACCAGTACGATTCACTCCAGCTGAAGTTTCCGTGATGCCTGGCGAGTTCGGCGACAGGTTGCGGCAATTAAATACAAGGATCGGTTCATTAAGAGGCTCACAGAAAACGGCCGGAAGGGTCATTTCGGAAGTGCCGGCAACTCAAGGTCATGTCCGCAGCAGAGTCGAAGAACTGAAAGAACGGGTAGTTGAAAGCAGAAAACCATTTGCAGCTGAAGATATAGCTGAGATGCATGGTGAATTCGCAGCCAAATTACGAGAGATCGATGAACAGCTGAAGGATATTAAAGTACCTACAGCTAAAGGACATTTCATGGAAAACCTTCCATCTACTAGTGGTCATTCAAGACTAGGAAAGAGCGTCAATCTGGAAGAAGAACATAGAACCGTCAATAGGGTATTGTGGCAGAGCAGATTAAATCCTGTTAACCTAATCAAGAAAGTACGGCCAGAGCAGAAAAAAGCTATTAAAGATGTGAGAAACATAACAAATAAGCCAAAGAAAAGTTTTGGCCAGGAAGAATTAGAAAAGATTGAAGAAGAATTGAGAATTTTACAGGAAAAATAGGGAAAAATATATAAATCAGACCTTTTCTTCACACCAGAGTGGTTAATATTATGAAACGTATCACCCCTACGGCAATCGGACTAGCAGCCATCATCGGATCGGCTTGTATTGGTGAGCTTCCAGCCCCTAAAGAAAGACCAGATGGTCATTTCCCGGATTACGGCAGCGCTTCTATCGACGGGAATTATGATTCTACTCCACAATATGACGCACCCATGATCGGTTCTCCCAGAGACATGTCTCCTATGAGAGATTCCATGCCGATCCGTGACGCCAGCCTGGATGCTATGGTAAGGGTTGATGGAAGTAGAGATTTTGGCGCTGACATTTTAATGAGAAATGATTCAGGAGTAGACGCTTCTGGAGATCTAGGAGCTGATTATGGTCCAGATGCTGTAGCTGACGGTTCCAGAGACTTTGGTATCGATGCAACAAGAGATTTTGGAACAGATATGCCTCTGGACATGGCCGTAAGAGACGCTGTTTTGGACATGAATATTCCGGTCAATGATCTAGGATTACCTGATGCTGTCCCAGATGCAGGATATGATATGACGCCTGATGCCAGACCGATCGTCGACATGTTCTCACACGACGGCGGCAGTATCAGTATTTCAGATTATGGTCCTGATATAGCTCAACCGGTAGATATGCTGCCAAGAGATGCTTTGCCAGTTGATATGATGAGTAATGATGCGCAACCGATCGACATGTATAGACCCGATGCCAGCCTGCCTGTCGATGCCCAACTTGTAGATATGACTCCAGACGCTGTGTATGACGCTCAGCCTGTGGACATGGCAGTAGATTCCTGCGTGAAAGTAGACTTGTTTGAAGATAACGATGATGATGGATTCGGAAATCCTGAGAGATCAATATTCAATTGTGAACCACGGGAAGGATACGTTACCAATAACCTTGATTGTGATGACGGCAATCCTAACAGAAACCCGATTACAGCAGAGATCTGCGACCGTGTAGATAATGATTGTGACGGCACTATCGACGAAGGTTTCCTAGCTCTTCTTCCATGTTCTACTTTAGATGCATTAGTCGGTTACTGGACCTTTGATGAAGCCGGTGGAGATACTGTCCTTGATTACAGCGGTCACGGACATGATGGCACGATAGTCGGCGGCGCGCAAAGACTAGCTGGCGTGGCAGGAACCTGTTTAAACTTAAATGGTACAGACCAATACGCAACTATAGCAAGCGATCCAGCCTTTAATCTAGATCCATACACCTTTTCCAGCTGGGTCAGAACTGATGGCCCTTTAAGAGATAATGGAAGGATCATTGATTATACCAGCGGTCCAGCGGGCAGTGGGTTCCGTTACAGTATTGACCTCCACTTAGAAGTCATTCAGAACAGAGCCATTGCTGCTAGAAGCGAAGGTGTTATTCCAGAAGGTGAATGGACTCATGTTGCAGCAACATTCGAAAATGGCCTTATAGCATTTTATATCAATGGACAATTAGACTCCGCTTTTGATGGGATTGAAGCCCCATCTATGGGCGGTGCTGATCCGTATATAGGCAGAGAAAGCGGTGCCCGGGGCGACCATGTTCAGGGCTGCGTTGATAACCTAGGAATCTTTAGAAGTGCTCTAAACCCAGAAGAAATATCAGAGTTATATTCCATTCAGCGACCAAACCCATAATTTTTTTTCTCTTCGCTGAAATTTTCTTAAAAAATAGAAGTAAAAAGAGTAATAAAAAAGAGTAATAAAAAAAGAACTAAAAGCTCTATTTCTTCTCAGGCGGTATCAGCTCATCGATGATCATCTGAGGGATACCTGCTTCAACCATAGCTTTCTTAGCTTTCTTAGGATCTTTGTCAAACTGAGCCAAGATGCCTTTAGCCTGCGATTCAAACTGAGCCCGTTTCTTCTGAAGCTCTTCTTGAAGCTTGACTTTTTCTTCAGCCAAGGCTTTTTGTTCTTCAGCAGATAGTTCAGTCTTTCCGGATTTGATCTTCTCGTCAAACTGGCCGGCAGCGACAGCCTTCAGAGCGTCCTGTGCAGACATACCTTCGACCATGACACCCATAGACTGGCAGGTGCCGATGATCTCACGGACCTTATTCTTCAGTTCTTTTCCTAAAAGGGCGCTTTCTTTAGCTTTAGCGATCTTGATGATCTGTTCCATACGCATGTCGGCTACCCTATCTGTAAGCGGGTTCGAAGCGCCTTTTTCAATGCCAGCTTCTTTTTTTATGAGAGCAGCAGCGGGCGGGGTTCCGATCTCGATCTGGAATTCCTTGCTAACAGTATCGACGATAACTTTTACTGGTACCTGCATACCTTTAAGGTCAGCAGTTTTCTTGTTGATCTCAGCAACTACTTGCCCGATATTTACTCCGGTCGGACCCAAAGCAGGGCCTAATGGAGGGGCGGCGGTCGCTTTTCCACCTTCAATCAATGTCTCTACAATCTGTTTTGCCATATGAATGTCACCTTATTTTGTGCGTAACCTTGTCTAAAAACAGGGGTCTATTTATATAGTTTTAGGTTTAGAAGTGATCCGCTTTTCCCCTACATGAAGCTTTCCAGGGATAGGTTCACCAGGTTCTCTTTAGCCTGCTGTTCTTTAAATTCGGGATCAAGGGTAAAGAACAGATGGTCATTGACCAAAGAACGTTGTAAAGGAATGCCTTTCTCGACCAGCACTGAGAGGCCATCTTTCACTAAAGAAACCGGGATGGAAGTCTTGCGGGAAATTTCTTCCCAAGATAACGGCACCCCTTCGGTATACAAGACAAGAAACATCTTTTTTTCAAGTTGAGTAAGTGATGTGATAAGATGTTTTTCAGCTGGTTTGGTAAGCTGCATCTGATCCAGCCTCTGGCACACTTTTTCGATCTTGACATCCAACTGATGAAGGTAATCAAAAAGCGCTTGAATCTCAGCCGTATTCTCGTTGATGGAAGCAAGATGTTCTTCCAAAGCCATACGGACTTTATCGAATTCGTGTCTCATAGCTACAGCTACCTCGTTATTTTATCGACGCTAAAACAAAAGAGATGTTCCTATCCCTTTTCCTTTTTTACTACCACTCCCCTTGCTTTTTGAGATTTCTTTGAGGTTTAAATACCTTTCGTTTTTGTGCTTGAGACCGCTTTAAATTAGTAATAACCCTATAGTAGATTTAATAAAATTTTAGTTTCTAAAAGAAAAACAGCTTTAAAATATTCAGAAAAAATTAAGAATGAAAGCAATATTTCATAACTATGTCAATCCGTTCCATGAAAGATTTGGGAGTGTTCCTCAGCAGATTAAAATCTTTTGAAAACCCGTCCTGGGAGCTGGAACAATATGCTACTCCCTCCCATATCGCTGCCGAATGGATCTGGAGCATGGCTCTTAAAGGAGAAGTTGCAGGAAAGATCATTTTAGATGCAGCTTGCGGACCAGGAATCTTAGGTATCGGTCTATTGATGATGGGTGCTAGAAAAATCTATTTTCTTGATAAAGATGAAAAGGTTATGCAAACCTGCATCAGTAATTACAATACGATAAAAGAAGAGTATGAAGTTGGTGAGGCTGAATTTATTACCCACGATATCGGTCTTTTCGATGAAGAAGTCGATTTGGTTGTAGAAAACCCGCCGTTTGGCACTAACAATGAACATCTTGATAAGAAGTTTTTAGAGACAGCGTTTACTGTGGCTCCTATCGTCTACACCATGCATAAATATTCGACGAGACAGTTTGTGGAAGCAATCTGCCGGGACCATGAGTTTACCATCACAGATCACTGGCGTTTTGATTTCCCGATAAAAGCCCAGTTTGAACACCATAAGAAACCAGTAGTAGACATAGATGTCGGTCTGTGGCGTATGGAAAAAAAGTTTAGTTAAGGAAGATAGTGAGAGCAGTGCCAATCGAGGCGCAAAGAATGAAGCAACGACTCCATTCTTGCGCTAAAAATAAATCTGTGTTTATTTTTATGCGCACGGGAGGCATGAACTCTCAATTGAAATTTCTCCCGTAATCGCGCCGTGCCCTGCTCTCACGTTGTCGGTGAATTCTTCCATATATTTGAGACAAGAAGTAAAGTTTAAATTGTAGCCTCAAAAAGAGATGTCATGGAAAATAAGTATCACTCTTATAACATCAAAGACCTGCCTGAAGGCTGTAAGTACTGTGTAAAAGGAGAAAAGGTAGTCGTGTTCATCACTGGCGTATGCCCAAGATCGTGTGATTTTTGCCCAGTCTCAGATGAGAAGTATCAGAAAGACGTTACCTTTGCGAATGAACGTTCTGTAAAAGAGATCGAAGACCTGATCAAAGAAGCCAAGGCGATGAAAGCGCGGGGAGCTGGCATCACCGGGGGCGATCCTTTATCTAGATTGGATAGGACTTGTGAATTTATCCAAAAACTTAAAGAAGAGTTTGGTCAAAAGTTCCACATCCATCTTTATACATCTCTTAATCTAGCCAATGAAAAGACATTGAAGCGATTGCATGAAGCTGGTCTGGATGAGATCAGGTTCCATCTTGATCTGGAATCAGAAAAATTGTGGGATAAACTATCGTTAGCAAGGAAGTTTGACTGGGATGTCGGCGTAGAGATACCGCTCCTTCCAGAAGCCGATATAAAAAGGCTGATCGACTATGTCCATGATAAAGTTGATTTTCTAAACCTGAACGAACTCGAGGTGGCTGATAATTCTCACAGCGATCTCATCGAGAAAGGGATGAAAGTTAAAGACAGTACTAGTTACGCAGTAGAAGGTTCTCTCAATAAAGGCTTGGAAGCTCTCGAATACGCCAAGAGATATGATTTTGCCGCGCATCTCTGCACAGCCAAGTTGAAAGATGCAGTGCAGTTAGCCAATCGGATCAAAAGAGAATCTGAAGGAGTGAAGAAGGCTTTCGATCTCGTCGATGAAGAAGGGATGCTGACCCGCGGCGCTTTATACTTGGAAGATCTCAAGCCGGGATTTGAGTACAGGAAATTATTGTCTGAGGTGGATAAAAATAAGTACGTTGAAAGCTTAAAACCATTTCTGGAAAGGATAAAAAAGAAGTTTAAGCTTGACGATGAAGAGTATTTTCTAGATACAGAGAAACCGAGAATTCTCCTGTCAAAGAAACTGGTTAAGAAGAAAAAAGAGTACTTTAAGAACTTAGGATTATGCCCAGCAGTCGTTGTCGAATATCCCACAGCTGACCAGCTGGAGATGGAAGTGGATCTTTTATAGTTTCCCTCTGAGGATGGTCTGTTCCCGATCTGGACCGACACCGACCATGAAGACTGGAATTCCGGCAATCTCCTCTATCTTTCTGATGTAACCTTGTGCTTCACTTGGGAGTTGTTCAAAGGTTCTAGCTCCGATCACGTTTTCTCTCGAGAAACCAGGAAGTTCAATGTATCGTGGCTCAGCCTCTTCCAGATTAAATACCGGGAAATGCCGCTGCTCACGACCGCCGACAGTGTAGCCAGTTCCAATCTTAAGATTTTCAATGTCTGCAAGACAGTCAAGTTTAGTAACAGCAAGGTGTGTAAGACCCCATTGCTTCACTACATGATTTAAAGCAGCGCCATCTAACCAGCCAGGTTTTCGAGGACGACCGCTGGTGGCGCCGTATTCACCAGCAGCAACCTGAAGATACATCCCGAGAATATGGTCTAATCTTCGGCGGGGATGGGTTCCTAAAGTAGCTGTAAGCTCATCTAGATCTTCCCGATCAAGAGCAGTCGGTCTTCCTTCAACAAAAGATTCTGCTTCAGAAAGATGTTCCATAACAAAACTATAAGGATCAGGAAGCTGATATCTAGTTGCAAATCTCCGGCGTAATGAGTTCTGTTCGTCAGGAAGTAAGTTTTTGAAAAACTGCGGATCAATTCTTGCTTGTTGATATACGAAACCCATCACTTGGCCAAATTGTTTTTCTTCGTCAACTAATTGAGTTGGAAAAGGGCCATTTCCAACACGGGTCATAACTGCTTTGACAACACCAATATTATTTGGCAAAGGAGTACCAGCAGGAATTCCAGCTCCTTCATAGACTCCAGAAGGTCCAGTTGAAGAAGATGTAACATTAGGATACGTACCTTGCATGACATCCAATAAAGCTCCTTGGGCTCCTTCAAAGAGAAGCTTATTACCAGATTTGATTGATGGCCTTAAAAAGTCAGAAGTGTCAGTAACTTGCCGGCGGACCATCTCCACCGCCTCCCGAAGATAATTGAACACTTCTTCTGCCGAATCGCCATATTTCCAGTGTTTCATCTGTTTTTCGACCATACGTTGAGCATGCTTAGGATTAAATAACATGTCTCCAAAACGGACGGCCCGACGGCCAGCCCTATCTTCATAACAAGGCCCTATGCCCTTTCTGGTAGAACCGACGCCGTCCCCATTTGATTCGCGATTACCATCGGCCCACAACTCTATCGGTGTGACAATTGAAGCGTGTTCAGAGATAAGAAGCCTTCCTTCAAGACCCATTCCCGGGAGTGAATCCATCTCTTCTTTAAGAGCTGAAGGATCGATCACTGTTCCCTGGGCCATCACACAATATGCTCTTGGATTCATCGCTCCAGAAGGGATCAGATGCAGGATGACTTCCCTGCCATCAACCACCAGCGTGTGGCCGGCATTGGCACCGCCTTGATAACGGACAACAACATCAGCTTCAGCGGCCAGAAGATCGACTAATTTGCCCTTGCCTTCATCACCCCATTGGGCGCCGACGACAACAGTATGGCCAGGTTTTAAGTTATAATCCATCAGATATCAATCTAAGAACTTTTTTTGTTTTATAATAGTTTTCGATACTATAACACCACCACCAGAGTAGCTGTTTAGAGAAGCAATAATTATAAACCATAGATGATTCCTTCCAAGAAGGTGATAGCATGAGAATTATGATTGATACGACCCAGGACAGCCATGATGATATCAGAAAAGCCATCCAGCTTCTTACGCATTTTGTCGGAGAAACTATCCAGCATAACATCCCTACTACGCCAGTAGATACTACCAGCATGATGAGCATGTTCGATGCAGCGCCAGAAATAAAGAAAGAGATACCAAATACTGCGCCAGATTTCAGCTCGTTCCTTAACTTGGCTCAAAAGAAAGATACTGATGAGAAGAAGAATTATCCGCGGGTAGAGATGTACTGATCTCACGCCTTTACAGTTCCCAAAAACATCAAAGCAGTAATATCAAAGCTACCCCAATAAGGATCAGTAAGCCGAAGAAGCCGATGACCATCTTTCCAAATTTCTTGTCGCCAAACCAGTAGGCTATCCCGCCCTTGACAGCCACATTGGTCAGGGCAGCGATCATGATACCATTTCTGGCGATCTCGAAATCTAGCGAATCTTTAGCCAATTGTGATAAAGAGATAGTTATGGCATCAACATCAGCAAAACCGGAAAGAAGGCTGACGATATAGACTCCTTTTGAAGAAAGATAGACGTCACCTACTTTTACTAAAGCTAAGACGATGGCAAAAAATACGCCGAACTTTAAAGCCGGCCACAAAGTAAATGGAGATCCCAATTCTAGTTTTCCTTCAGTTCTTTTGCTTCTTTTCCACAAGACGTACGACATCACGGCGGTGGCAGCTGCCAACACTAAGAGTGGGATGAGCATGCTGAACAGCAGTTCCCGATTGATGAAAAAGATGACGACGATGATCCTCAGAAACATGATCCCATTAGCTAGTATCACTCCAAGAGCCAGAGCTTTATAGATGCGTTTCTGTCTCTTGCTCCTTTCAGCAAAACTGGTGGTGACAGCTGTACTGCTGACTAAACCTCCCATCATCGCTGCCAGTTCCAGACCTTTCTCCCCGAAACTTTTCATCAGGATATAACCGATGAAACTGATCCCGGAGATAAAGATGACCATCAGCCATACCAGATAAGGATTAAAAATACCATACGGCCCATACGATTGGTTGGGCAAAAACGGCAGGATGACAAAGACGATGATGGCAAATTTCAACGTATCGGCCATCTCTTCCCGCTTCATCTTCTTGGCGAAATTATGCAAAGCAGAACGGGCATATAACAACGTGGTCATCACCACAGCGACGATTGTGGCAAGTGTCGCTTCTCCATAATAGACTAACGCGCCGACGAAGAAGATTACAAAGCCAGCGATCTCAGATGTTGCTCCAGTATGAGCCCGGTTATGTTCCGTCACCATGAAATAGGCCATGATGATCAAAGCTCCCACGATGAGACTGGCCGCAACAAAGACCCAGATAGAGATCAGATCGCCAAGGTAGGCCGAGAGCACTCCCAGAAGGGCTATAAGAGGATAAGTCCTAATCCCGGCATATTCCTGGCCTCTTTGTCTATAACGAGCATATTCTCTTTCCAGTCCGACTAAAGCTCCCAAAGCCAAAGCTATGAAGAGACTCTGCACAAGAGTAAAATCAACCATCTATCACACCGTTATAGAGGATATATCTGATGCTTATTAAGGTTTCTCTGGGTTAAGCCGGTTCTATCTTCCCCATTCTTTAACGTATGGTGAAAAATCAAGTTGATAATCGGGAATACCCAGCGACACACCGTACATCGTAACATCCCGATATTGTTCTGGTTTGGTACGATCAACTTTGAATATTTTATTGGAGAAAATAATATAATGAAATTTATCATTCTTAAAATCAGCATACCAACCATGCTTAGAATCTAACGAATTGCTTAAATCCTCCGCAACCCCATCAGCTTGATCTTCTAGAATTTTGACGGTGTGCAAAGTCCATCGTTTAATCCAAGGAGTCTGGTGTTGTTCGGTAACCTCTTCCACTTTTGTTTTGATAATTTTTATTTTCTTAAGAACATTTTTATTTTCAAGACTTTCTTCGATTATTACTCCTTTAAAATTGGCCATATATCTATATTAAGAATAAAAGTTTATAAGATTGTTGTTTATAACACACCACTCTACAAGTTATTCAGGACTATCAACAATATTGCCAGAACTACCAAACCATAGTCTACATAGACTCCCTGCCTGCGGGTTATCTTTTTCTTGAAGATCCTGCCAACAGTATACTGGATAAAATTACTGTTCTTAGGTATAGCGTGAATATGTTTCTCAATATTAGAAAGGAGACAGCCGTGGAACAAGAACACATGAAGCCTATGGATTATTATCAAGCTGAGAGCTATCCGCCAGGAGAAGAAAAAACCAACAGACACAGCAAAGATGATAAACAAGACATGGAACCAAAAAAGAAAATTAATAAGGTTGCGTGAAGCCATAGGAACAGGAAATTCAAGAGAGTTGATAAAGGTTACCCGATGGTATCTTCAAACTCTTTGGCGCAGGCTTCTGAGCAGAAATGATAGGTCTCTTCTTCGATCTCTTTCACCACTTCTTTTTCTTCATTGATAGCCGCCCCGCACTCTGCGCACTCTTTCACATCCTCTTCATCCAGGTAGCCGCGCATGAAACCGTCTTCCTGCTCTTCTTCCTGGACAGTTCCTTCTTCAGGGTTGTCCACTTTATCATATTCAAATTCATCGATCATAACCCGAGTTTTGGGGACTTATTTTTAAAGTTTTTGCCTATACTATATATACCCCTATGCCTTTGGCCAAAGATATAATAGCACTTTACCCTGCCCAGAGTACTTTTCAAGAGTAGATCAATTTCAACAAGAGCCGTCTGATGCGGTTGACTGAACGTTCCCAGGAAAAAGAATACGCGACGGTCTTTCTAGCATTCTCTCCCAGTTTTGCTCTCAGGACAGGATCGTCCCACAATTTCTTAAGCTGGATGGAAAGCATGGTGGCGCTATTCTTCGGAAAGAAGATGCCAGTATGGTCCTTGACTACATAATCCTGGATAAAGCCTACTTTGGTGACCACTACCGGCAGACCGGTAGACATCGCTTCTAAAGTTGCCAGAGAAGTTGTCTCAGTCAAGCTTGGCATGACAAAGATGTCCATGGCTTTCAGATAATCATGGACATTGGTGACGAACCCAGTGACCTTGCAGTTCTTCGGAAGGTCCAGTTCTTTCTTCAGCTCCTCAGGACCGTTACCGACCAGTAATAATGTCAAACGCTCTTGATTTTCTAATTTCCGGAAAGCGTCGATCAACACCTGAACGTTTTTCTCCCGGGAGATCCTGCCGACGTAACCGATGACTGTCCTTTCTGGATCAAGACCAAATTTCTGTTTATAATAAAGTTTCTTATTGGTCTGATTGAACAAGTCGATATCGACCCCCAGCTTGGCGATATGCATCGTCGCTTTGACTCCTTCCTTCTGTAGTTCGTCGCGAAGGGTGTGATAAGGGACCAGGATCTCGTCGCAGCGATTGAAGACGTAAAGAGATAATTTCTTAAGTAAGATGTGGAAGAGCCATCTAAGATAAGACGGAACAAACTTGGCAAAGACTTCCCAAGACAAGACATGCGTATAGAAAACTACTTTTTTCTTATAACGATGGGCATAAAGGACACTAAGATAGCTGATCATAGCTGGACCTTGGACGAAGACACAATCTGCTTCTTTGACTGCTCGTCTGATCTTCCTGAGATTGCTAAATGATAATCTCATGCTGTTATACTCTGATAGATGGAACAGCCTGGAAACTTTGATGAAAGTGACGTCTTTCTCCCTCTTATTTTTTCCATCAAAATCAGGAACAAGCAGAGATATCTCAAAATCTGCTGAAGCACGTTTCAGGAACTCATCGATAAACTTCAGCGTCCCATCTACTTTAGGGTGATAGGTGTCGGCGACCACCAGCAGTTTAGGCCGCTGTTTATGCGGTTGTTCTGTCATCGTATGCGGAAAAATTGTTCACCAAACCAGGTCCGCAGCTTAAAGCCGTGGCGGATGGCGCGGTACAACAGCAGGAAAAAAGGATAGGCCACATGGATAGTCTGGCTGCGGAAAGTCCTCAATGCTGCCAGCTTAGTCTTGAACGTAGGGGTGATATTGACATACAGTGAAGGGTAAGCTGTCTTGAACGAGACCGGATTCCAGATGGAGTAGGTGTATAATTCTGGCTTTAACTTTGATCTTCCATAGACCTCCAGCGTAATCTTGTGGACAGCCCGATGGTCTGGATGAGGATCCTCACTGCTGTGGGTGAAGATCTTGACCGGCTTTTCTTTCTTGATAAGATCAAGCAGGATAGTATCGATCTTCTTCTCTTTGTATTCATCCAGAAACTTCAGTTCTTTCAGATCATAGACATAGGTCTGGCAGTTGAGGATCTTGCTGGCTTCCAAAGCTTCTTTAGAACGCATCTTCTGGATGACTGATTCTTTAAGCCAAGGATGGGATTTCTCACCGTATGAGAAGACGATAGCGATGACTTTTTTCCCTTCAGCTGTATAGTTAGCGATCGTCCCTCCCGCTCCCAAGACGAAGTCGTCGGAATGCGCCGAACAGACGATGACCGTTTCCTGCTTCCGTTTCATGGTGTTAAGGATATATCCTATGTTTAAGAATGTTTTGGAGAATAGAAAACGACCAAAAAAAAGGAAAAAAGGTGAGAGGCATGATCAACCGCCCCGCCAAGAAATAAACTTTCTAGGAAAGCTTATCTCTTCTTTTTTTTGGAAGCTGCTTTCTTCTTAGTTGCTTTCTTCTTAGCAGGCATCAGTTTTCACCTCTCTTCTCTCTTTTTTAATACTCATCGTCATCATCATCAAACCAATCGTCGTCTTCGTCATCATCACCGTAGCGATACAACCCATCTTCATAGTTTGCATTCATGGCGCCCCCTCCCCAGCAAGGCCGTCTCATCAAACAAAACGATGCGTAAACATCATTTTAACAATCGGGGTAATGCAAAATAGTATATATAATTATTGTTTTTTGACAGAGGGTATATGTTTCTAAACGTCCTAGTTTAGCTCTTGGAAACCCGCCATCAACGAAATCTATAAAAAGATGAACAAAGACCTTCCTGTTATGAAAATATTATGCATCCATGCTGACTTCATCGAATTTGAGGCAAAAAAGAAAGCGTTCAAAGGGGCGGAAGAAGGTATCAAGGAGGGGAAACACCGCGTAGATGAATGCTTAGTCATCTTCTCAGCCGTGGAAAAGGAAGACGAGAAAGATATTTCTGCTGTGTTGGAACGATATGAACAGGAAATAATCAATATCGCTAAGCAGGTCAATGCCAAGAACATCGTCCTTTATCCTTATGCTCACCTCAGTTCCAGTCTGGCAGCCCCTAGCATCGCCGAGCAGTTTCTAAAAGATGCAGAAAAGAAACTAGCCGATAAGTTTACCGTCTCCAGGGCCCCGTTCGGTTGGTATAAGTCTTTTAACATATCTTGTAAAGGCCATCCTTTATCAGAATTAAGCCGACAGTTCAGCGCGGAAAAAAGCCTCAAGAGAGAAGCTAAAGATGAATCGTTTGAGATGCAGAAGAAAGTGCTGGATCGCGATGAGAAAAGGAAACTGACTGCCGCCTACCTTACCGCAGCAGCTTTGAAAGAGCGATATCCGGAACTAAAAGTCGGCAGCGCCGGTTTCTATCACGATCAGGCTTACATCGATGTAGATATAAAACTGAAACAAGAAGATATTCCGAGAGTAGAAGATCATGTCAAACGACTGCTGGGGAATCCTCTTAAAGCTGAATCCATAAAAGAAGTCCACGACACCTTGCAGCAAGATATTAAAGAAGACCTGGGCCAGGCAGCCATCTACAAGCTGCATACGATCGAAGTCGTACCCTTATTCAAAGAACCGTTCGTTGCAGCAGATGACATCAGGACGTACAAGATCCTTAACATCGCCAGCGCGTATTGGAAGAACAATGAGAACAATGCCCAGCTTACCAGGATCTACTGTATCGCCTTCGGCTCAGATGCTGAGATGCACGAATATCTGCTAAAACAGGAAGAAGCGCAGAAACGGTCGCATCTTAAGATCGGTAAAGAACAGGGGTTGTTCATCATCTCAGAACTGGTCGGTTCAGGACTGCCATTACTAGCGCCTAAAGGAACCCTCATCAGGAATGAGGTAGTACAGTTCCTGACAGAACTCCATAAAGGCAAAGGGTATTCTCCAGTAGCTATCCCTCATATCGCCAAAGATCTCTTATACAAGAAAAGCGGCCATTGGGAAAAGTTCGGTGATGAGCTGTTCCATGTCAAAGGTCAGCATGATCAGTTCGTGCTGAAACCGATGAACTGCCCGCATCACATCCAGATCTATGACGCGTTCAGCTACAGCTACCGCGACCTGCCGGTGCGTTTCTTTGAACCGACGACCGTCTACCGCGATGAGAAACCAGGGCAATTGGCTGGATTAAGCCGAGTGCGATCAATCACCCAGGACGACGGCCATATCTTCTGCCGTATCTCGCAGATCAAACAGGAAGTTAAGACTATCGTCGGCATCATCTTACAATTTTACAAGACTTTAGGGATGGACAAAGGTTATTGGGTCTCCCTGTCTGTCAGGGGAGAAGACCAATCTAAATACTTAGGAGATCCAGAAGTGTGGAATAATGCTGAAAGCGCTTTGGAAGATGTCGCCAAGGATAACCTGCTGCCGTTCCGTAAGATTCCGGGAGAAGCAGCGTTCTATGGTCCAAAACTAGATTTCATCTTCAAAGATGCTCTGGAAAGAGAATGGCAGTTGGCCACCATCCAATTAGATTTCAACTTGCCTGAACGCTTCCAGTTATCGTATATGAACGAAGAGAGCAAGAAAGAACGGCCGGTGATGATCCATCGGGCTATCTCTGGTTCATTAGAGAGGTTCATGAGCATATTGATCGAACATTTTGCAGGAAGATTCCCTGTCTGGCTCAGTCCAGTACAAATAAAGATACTGACGATCTCTGACAAGCATAACGAGTATGCCCGGCAGCTGCAACAGAAGATGCAGGCTCTCGACCTTCGCGTAGAGGTTGATGACAGAACTGAGACCATGAATCGGAAAGTGAGGGATGCCCAGCAGGAACAGGCAAATTATATTCTCACTGTCGGAGATAAAGAAGTTGAATCACAAACGTTAGCTGTCCGCACCAGGTCGGGCGATACCAAGTTTGGTGTGCCGGCTGAAGAATTTATCAAGAAGATCGTCGCGGAAAGAGACAGCCGTTCTTTGTGATAGCCATTATGCTATACTAAGATGCTTAATATAAGTATGACCTCACAAAAGGTTTAAATATTTATATTAATATATACAGTAGAAACTACTTTTCAGGAGGATGGTTATTATGGCAGGAAAACAAGCTACACTGTGGGTGCTATTATTATTGGTTCTTTCGTTAACGGCATTGGCGGCCCGACCGACCGACGACGGTGTGATTACGATCTGTAAGATTGTTCTTGATGAGCAAGGAGAGATCGTGGATGGATCAGGCTTAGGAGAGATTAAGTTTACAGTTCCAGGACTTGAGGAAGCTGGAACAGTCCCTATCACCGAAACAATCTTCACAACTCCATTAAACTTGAATGAGGACCTGATCGGCGATGACGGTCTCTTTGATGCTGAATGTGTTGTCTACTCTGGATTAGAAACTGAGAACAATTATAGATACGGCAAAGAAGAGATAACTTCTGAAAATGAAAACATAGAGTGGGTAGTTCCTCTTTACAACGATCAATATCTGGTCCAGGTCGATAGCCTTGACGATTTTTTCTTGATAGACGAAGATAATGATGACTCTAACGGCTACATGCAGGTGACCAATGCCCGGCCCAACAGGACTTTAGTCGTGTTAAACCAATACATCATCCTTGATGAAGATGGCGACGGCGTTCTGGATGAAGATGACAACTGCCCGGCTAATGCTAACGAAGATCAGGCCGATGCGGATGATGACGGAGCCGGTGATGTGTGTGATCCTTTTCCCAACGATGCTGATGATGATGCCGATGGAGATGGTGTGTCTGGAGATGTAGATAACTGCTTTGCTGTCGCCAATGCGGACCAAGCTGATGCAGATGAGGATGGTATCGGCGATGTCTGTGACGATTCTGATGAAGATGGGGTCATGGATGATGTTGATATCTGTCCAGGTTTTGATGATAATGTTGATACCGACCAGGATAGCACACCCGACGGATGCGACGATTTTCCCAACGACGCTGATGATGATGGTGTGGGTGATGATGAAGGAGAGATAGACAACTGTCCGGCTATCGCCAATGTGGATCAGGTCGATACGGATGAAGATGGTTTAGGAGACGCTTGTGACGACGACGATGATAATGATGAAGTCGGCGATGATACCGATAATTGTCCATTAGTGGCCAATCCAGATAAAGAAGACCAAGATAACGATGGTATCGGCGATGTCTGTGACGATTCTGATGAAGATGGAGTCATGGATGACATCGATATCTGTCCGGCCGATCCTGATGACGATGCTGATGGTGACGGGGTCTGTGGAGATGTAGACAACTGCCCGGCTAATGCTAACGAAGATCAGGCCGATGCGGATGATGACGGAGCCGGTGATGTGTGTGATCCTTTTCCCAACGATGCTGATGATGACGCCGATGGAGATGGTGTGTCTGGAGATGTAGATAACTGTCCGGAAACATTCAACCCCAACCAGCGTGATAGTGATAACAACGCCATAGGAGATGCTTGTGATGAGAACGCAGTAACCCATCTGTTGAGAGTTATGGTGACGGCCGAAGGTGCTCCATTAGAAGGAGCTAGTGTCAGCATAACTGACCAGGATGGTCTTCTGGAATCACGAGAAACTGATGCTGAGGGCAACACTCTGTTTGTTGTAACTGAATATTGGTTGGAACTGCAGGGAGAGAACCTGACCCTGCACAACCTCACCGCGCATATTGTTGATGTAACCAAAGCTGGTTATAACAGCAATTCAGAAAGCGTGGTGATCAATACTGATCTTAACTTGACATATGAATTGACAGTGGAAGAAGTTCAGGCTGCTGATACCAATAATGGTGGAGGTAGAGGAGGCGGTGGAGGTGGTGGCGGTGCCCGTAGGATAATCACTACCAATACCACCAACCAGACTCAAAGCGCATCCAGTTCAAGTGGTGTAAGCTTGTCAGCGCAGCCTCTCTGCGCAGCTGACTGGCAATGTTCAGACTGGAGCGAATGTACAGATGGCCAGCAGACCAGATCATGTAAAGATTGGAACTTCTGCGGATCGGAAGAAGGCAGACCAACTGAAAATCAGGCTTGTACGGTTATTGAAGAGCAGCCAGCTGGTGTTGCTCAGGCTTCCGGTATCTTCAGTGACAGGGGTCTCAACTGGTGGATGCTCATGCTAGGATCACTAGCCTTGATCGGCGGCGGTATCTGGAAAAGGAAATTCTTGTTGAGCCTGTTCAAAAGCAAGTAGATTTATATACTTCTTTTTTCTTTATTCTTATCAAAAGATGGTGTTAGAACAATTAGTCAACATTAAGCACTTACAACAAAGACCAGTAATAGCTGTTCTTCTTGGGTTTTTTTATAGTATAATTGCCTCTGTAACTGCTTTTATCTTTTTTAGAAACAGTTTATCTTTACCAATATTATTTCTAATCACTTTACTTTTAGTACCGAGCTTGATGTCATTATTAAGCATTGAAGAGCTTAGAGAACGGAAAGACAAGTTACAGCACTTCTTCCAGAATCATAAAGACATCTTTGAGGTATATCTTTTCCTAAGTATCGGTATCGTCACTGCCTACCTGCTGATGGCAGCCGGACTGCATTATATTGGTATCAGCATAGATTCTTTGTTCCAAGAGCAGCTTAAAGTGTTAGGAAAAGCTATTACAGTCGATCAGATCCAATCATTCTCTGCCAACAAGCTGATGCATGCTTTGAGCATCTTCTCTATCAATGTTGGTGTCAGCGTTTTCCTGTTTATCCTTTCCATCTTTTATGGAGCCGGTTCCATCTTTTTAGTGGTCTGGAATGCCAGCATCTTTGCAGCTTTCCTCATCCGAACTTTAGAAGCAGTCAGCAGGGGAGTTGAACATGCCGTCGCTCTACTGGGAGTATTCTCACTATATGTTATCCCAGAGTTAGCCGGCTTCCTATTGGCAGCGATGGCCGGGGGGGTTGTTTCCAAAGCCATGATCACGGAACGTTTCATGAGTCCGGAATTCAAGAACGTAGTTGGAGATGCATTTATCTTACTGCTACTCTCTCTAGCTTTATTGTTAGTAGCTGCTTTTTTAGAATCGTATGCAGGTGTTGGTTTGATACAAATGTTAATGTAAAGATCACCCTACCAGATAGATCCCTTCCAGCGATTTCTCTAAGATCTTCTGGCAGTTCTCGATCCTGTGCAGCAGTTCATAGTTGGTGCTGGCTTTCCTGATCTGGCCGAGCCTATCAAGGATCTGCGCATAAATTCTGATGAGATCACCTTCCAACAGATTCGTGAGCTGCATGACATCGAAAAAAGTCTTGCCATGATAGATCGGATGTAATAAAGCTGTAATGTTTTTCATCTGCAGGAATTTCTTCTCCCGGCTGAGATATTCATTATTTTTAAGCTTCCTCTGTAAGTCCGCATAGGATTCATCCAGGAAGCGTTTCTTGAATTTATGCATCTCTCTTGGTTCATAGACTAATGAGGCTAAGAGCAAGAAGATCTGATATTCGTCCAGGTCTTTCTGGAAATCCGTGGCAAAGATCTCGCCAAACGTGATCTCATCAGCGAAGATACGGGAGGAAAACTGGCCTTTTTCCGTAAGCTTGTCATCTTTTACATATCCCAACTTGTCCAGACGATGGCGGATACTGTTGTATCTAGCCAATAAGACTTTCGTCGGCACTTTATCATAATCCTGGCCGAACTTCTGGAACGAGAAGAAACTTAATCTCAAGATATGCTCGATTTCATTATTGTCATGCTGTTCAACAAGGTTCAATACTGTGTTGATAGAAAGCCTGAACTGGGAATGGATCGGTTCTACATCCTTAGCTGTAAGATGCCTTATCTCTTGGTAATTGAAACTAGGACGGAAGATCATACTGATCACATAGCCGATTGTATCGATACCCCTCCTTCCAGCTCTTCCAGCGATCTGGAAATATTCTTTAGTGTTAAGGCTGCGGAAGCTGATGCCGTCATATTTACGAAGACTGTTGAAACAGACCGTCTTAGCCGGCATATTGATACCGACAGCAAATGTTTCCGTCGTGTAAAGGACGTTGATCCAGCCTCTGGAGAACAGATCCTCCACCGTCTCTTTGATGACCGGAAGCAGACCTGCATGATGGAAAGCTACTCCCTGGCTGAGAGTTTCTCGTAGAGTCTGTGTCGATTTTAATTTTTGGATATCCGATGGGGCTTCTTCTAATTTCTCCCGTAAGTATGAAAGAAGGCGCTGATCCGGTTTGAAGAGCCGTTTCTTGGCCAGCTCTTCCGCTTTCTGCTGACAGTCACGTCGTGAAAAGCTGAAGAAGAGACAAGGCAATTTATCGTTCCCAAGCTCCTTGATAAGGTCAAGATGGTTCGGCTCTGGAGTCCGTTGCGGTCTCTGGCCTTTCTTACGGTGGATAGATTCATAACGGGGGATGGCTTTCGCATCCCTAATCTTTTCCAAAGTGGTGATGCCCAGCTCGTAATCATAGAAGAGATGCTTTAATGGAACATTACGATAGGTAGAAACGACCGTCTTGACCGTATGTTTCTTGATGGCCTGGATCCACTGGCTGAACTCTTCAGCATTAGGGATAGTAGCTGAGAGACATAGGAAACGCACCGCTGGATTGCTGTAGATGATCGATTCTTCCCAAACATATCCACGTTCGATATCGTTGATGTAATGGACTTCGTCGAAGATGACATATGCAATGTCCTTCACCGCTTCGTCCTGGCTGATGGCCATGTTGCGGTAGATCTCCGTGGTCATGATCAATACCTGCGCGTGAGGATTGATGACGATATCGCCAGTCATCAAGCCCACATGGTTCTCGCCATACTCTTTAGAGAAATCTTTATACTTCTGGTTAGAAAGGGCTTTGATAGGAGCAGTATAGATGATCCTTTTTTTGGTAGTATGGTTCTTATGGATGACGTAATCTGCTACTAAAGTCTTTCCGGAGCCGGTCGGAGCCGAAACGACGACCGAATTGTTCTCTTCGATGGCTTTGATAGCTTCTTCCTGGAACGGATCTAATGTAAAATCTTTAAACTTCATGATCAGGATAGAATGAGCCAGGTATTATAAAGATTGCCTAAGGAAGGGCATCTAAAACTAAATGAGTAAAAGCAGAATATTTATCTGAAAATCAACAAAAACCTTTATATAAAACAATAATAAAGAAGATATCGGGGGAAGGCATGAAGAGATCAATACTGCTGTTTTTCATATTACTCGCTGTTTCTACCGCTGTAAGCGCTGACCAATGGCTGGTCCGATCAGGTGATGACGTTCTGGAGATTAGGGAACCTATCGGGCCACATATCAACGGCGTTATCGATTTCATCGATGACAAGGATCTTGATATCCTGGCTGATGGACAGTTCAGGACCACTCGAGGTTCTTATTCGTATGAGCAATTTTTGCACTTTAACAACAGTTTTGAAAGAGTAGAATATATGGAAGATGGTGATGACAACACAGACTTATTCTTCTACATTAAGGACAATAGGAATCTCGCTACCTATGAACTTAATTTTAATCAGGGACCGGATTCCACTATCGACGCAAGTGATAATTTCCAACTTAAACAATATATCGGCCGGCCTTTGCAGATGCTAGGAAAGACCTATCTTATCTTTGATGCCAGGACTGGTGGAGCTAATAGCCACAAAGTCTCTTTGAGACTATTAGAGAACCCTTCATTTGAGATTATGGGAGAAGGAGAGAGCCGGAACAATGTAACTATCATCTCAGTTGATCCAGAATTAAGAAGAGCTACACTCAGTGTAAACGGAGATATCCTGCCGAACTTCCAAGAGGGAGATACTTATGTTAGCGATGACGGAACCATCTTTGGCATCACCAATGTCATCCCTGATGATACAGTGGAACTATATTTCGCTGATGAGCTGATGGAATTGGAGGACGATGACATCACCGATTCAGCTTCCACTGATGAAGTGGTGGTCAACTATGAAACTATCGATGGAGCTGAGGTTACTATCAAAGGTTTGATCTCCCTGGAAGCGACAGATGATACTGATGGAGAACTATTGATCGATTCGATCGAAGTTTCGATGAACGCTCAGGATGATTACTTCATAGGCGCTGGAGAAAATCTACTTCAACAATCCGAACTTGAAGAGAAAGATCTACTATTTACAACAAACTGGGATTTCTATTTTGATGGTTTAAGTGATGTTAAATCTGAAGGGATCTCTATCAAAAAAGTGGATGCTGATAGCGGATATACTCTTACTTTTACTAATATAAATGGAGAGGATATTGTAATGCCTCTAGCTTATGCTAATGGAGACACTGTACATTTCGGAGACTCAAGTGACGCCCTGCGCCTTAGGAATGTCGACATCCAAGATGAAGACTACTTTATCCTTAATGACCGCATAGATGAACATTCAGTGACTAATATCATCCAATACAAAGGCGCCGACGATGACAGCAAGTCAGACCCCATTATTAAATTCAAGATCTTATCTACCGGTGAAGTTGTAAGTAGACCATTTGATTTCCAGAGCAATACTGCAACTTTAAAAATCTCTGGAACAACCTATACCTTTGAGAATGCCTCTCCAACAGATGTAAGAGATTTTAATATTTCAATGATCGGTGGTGGCGTTGATACAGCAGAAAATTTTAGTGCAGATAGCATCCAAAATCATTTGATTACCAAAGGTGGTGGTCGCATCGATCTTATTGATGAAGATACTACTTCAGGTTCTGACTTCCTACAATTTCAGATCAGTTTTATCGACAGCAGTCTTGCCGATGATTTTACTCCTAGCCCTTACCTGATCGCAGGGGCATCAATCTCCGTATCAGATAATAATTTAGATTTTACAGAGCATAGTGGAATAACGTTAAGATCCCCCGACAACGATGATGATAACAGCTATGGTTATAGCACAAATGGCATCTGGGTAAGATTACATAGTCCAAGTGGCCTAGGAAGTACTGCAGATACATTAGAATTAGACTGGCCAGAGACTGAGAGAGTACCGTTGGTCTATATTACCAGTCCTGAAGAAGATCTCTCGATGAACATATTAAATCCGGCAAATAACTCCATCATCGATACAGACTCGATTGATCTTGAAGTTATAACGAACAAAGACGCAATCTGTCGATATTGGAAAGAATCATGTGAAGACGGTTTTAATCAGGGCCTTTGTATAGAGATCGATCCAGAATTCTCGATAAGATTTTCCGAGACCGGAGGAACAGGCCATAGCCAGACATTAGAAGAATTAGAGGGTATCGAAAATCTTTATACTACAATACACGTCAGCTGTCAGGATTTTGACGATAATATCGTAACGAAACCAGTGCAGTTTCAAGTGCAATTGCCATCTTGTGAACCGGATTGGGTCTTAAATGACACGTGGTCAGAATGTAGACTAGGAGTCCAATCTAAAGATTATTATGATGCGAACAGCTGCAGAAGAGCAGGTGGACAACCAGCCCCTATAACCCAATTTTGCAATGATCTTACCGCTCCACAGATAAATATGCTCTCGCCAGTGAACGATGATCTCGTTACGATCACGCCGCTCATTTTCACATTTGAGACCGACGAACCAGCATACTGTACGGAGACTGATTTTTATGGTTATCCGACAAACGACGTCAGTCCACCCAACATAACTGACCCTTACCCTACAGAAGAAGTTTCCTCGACCGGTCAGCTCACCGTAGGCTTCACGACGGACGAATGGGCGATATGTAAAGGAAGTGTCAACGAAGACCACGATTATGATAATATGTCATTTGAATTTAGCGGTTATAAAAAAATCCACGAGAAGACTTTATCATTTGAAGAATCGGATGATTATAGTATCTTTGTCAAATGTATGGATTTTGCTGGCAACGTGATGAATGAAAGTTTCTTCTGGGAAATACCTTTCACGAGGGTTGGAGGAGGAGCTGGTGGAGGATTAGGTGGTGGCGGAGGTGGATTTACAACACCATCATTATCTCTGGACCACCAATGGGAATACGAGGATCTAGAAGATAACTTTACTTATCTAAGCTGGGTAACCTGTAAAGATCAAGCAGGTAACAGCGGCACAGAAATGATCAAATTCAATACTGCCGACCTAACTTGCATCGAGTCATGGAGTTGTACTGAATTCTCAGCGTGTTCTGACGGTAGCCAAACAAGAACTTGTGTTGATAATAACGCCTGCGGTACGGCTGAAAACAAACCGATAGAAGAACAGTCATGCAGCGCTCCTAGCCCAAGCCAGAATGGTGGGGGTGGAGGAGGTGGAGGAGGTGGTAGCGGTCGAAGAACTCCTCAAAATGTGACAGCACCTTTAGATGACACAGCCATAACTTCTACTTCACGTAATCAAACCGCCCCTAGACAATCAATTCCACGCGACATAGAGTATAAAAGTCTCTCTACTTTACCTGTAGAATTCTCACTAGGTGCAAACGAAGCAGCAAACTTTGCTTGGAAAGGAGAGAACAAGTCTACGATCTGGACAGAGGAAATATCTGAAGACAAGTTCTCATTCACCCTGAAAGCTGAACCACACCCAATAACTGATTCATTAAGAAGATCAGAGGTCAAGCAATTCGACCTTGATGGTGATGGAAATAATGATATCATGGTGTTCCTACAAGAACTTTCCAATGGAAAGGCCAGGCTTAGTGTTGAACCATTACAATTGTCTTTAGGAGAATCAGTTAGAGACGTTTGGAGCGGCATCTCATCTTTCTTTAAGAATATCTTCGATGGCTGGTTCTGGGGATTATTTAGCAGTTGATCACAATGAAAACTCAGATCATGGGCATCCTAAACGTCACGCCTGATTCGTTCTCAGACGGTGGACTCTACGTCGATGTCAACAAAGCCGTCCAACATGCCAAACAGATGGTTCAGGATGGAGCTGATATCATCGACGTCGGCGGAGAAA
>PCXY01000001.1:31385-48862 GCA_002762785.1 Candidatus Woesearchaeota archaeon CG10_big_fil_rev_8_21_14_0_10_45_16
GGTCATCACAAGATTAGTAAAAGAGGTTGATGCTCCCATCTCCATCGACACGTATAAACCTAAAGTGGCAGAAGAATGCCTGAAACTAGGGGTAAAAATCGTCAATGATATCTCGGGATTTAGAAATCAAGAAATGATCAAAGTTGCTGCTAAATATAACGCTAAAGTAATCATCATGCATATGCTCGGTGAACCAAAGACGATGCAAGCAGATCCCAAATATGACAATGTTATCGAAGATATTAAAACATTCTTTAAAAAAAGGATAAAAGCAGTCACTGAAGCAGGAATCAAAGATGTCGTCCTTGATCCAGGTATCGGTTTCGGCAAGACATTAGAACATAATCTTACGATATTAAAAAATCTAGAACAATTTGAGGAATTGGGATATCCACTGTTGGTCGGCGCATCAAGAAAAACGTTTCTGGGTATGATTACTGGACTGCCTGTTGAAGAACGTCTGGAAAGTTCTCTGGCAGCTCATGTCATCGCTGTGATGAACGGTTGTTCAATTATCAGGACGCATGATGTCAAAGAAACGAGAAGGGCGATGATGGTGGTTGAAGCGATCAGGAAGACCTAGACATTTCAATTATCTTCTTGACATCCTCATAAACTTTATCCGGCAAAGGAGCAGCATCGACGGTATGGAGAAGTCCTTTCTGACCGTAATAGTCAACAAGTATCTTAGTCTTCTGTGAATATTCGGCAAATCTTTTTCTGACGACTTCCTGCTTATCATCATCACGCTGGATCACTTTAACGCCAGAAGGAGGGGGATTGGTATTAACATTATAAACAGTTCCGGCAGCATCGACCCGTCTTCCGGCGAACCTTTTTACAACCTCGTCTTCAGATATCTCAAGATAGATGACCTGATCGACAGCTCCCAACGCTTCCGCCTGCTTGACGGTGCGGGGAAACCCATCCAGAAGATAATCCTTATCTTTCAACCTTTTCTTGACAATCTCGATCACGACCTCGTCCGGAACGTATTTCCCGGCATCCATCAGACTTTTGGCTTTCTTGCCGATCTCAGTCCCTTTACTGATCTCTTCACGTAAGATGTTCCCGGTAGAAAGATGGACGAAGCCATAATCTTTTACAAGACGATCAGCCATCGTCCCTTTGCCGCTGCCCGGAGGACCTAAAAGGATAACTTTCATGGGAGATGAGAAAAAGCCGCCATTTAAAATTATTGCGGTTCTGCTAAAGATTTAAAAAAGAGGAAGCTGAATCTAGATACATGAGATACGGATTGTTTATCGGCCGCTTCCAGCCGTTCCATAAAGCGCACCTGCAGGATATTAAAGATGCTTTGGAAGAAGTTGACTTTCTCTATATCGGTATCGGCAGTTCACAGGAATCCGGAACAGAAAACAACCCTTACAGCAAAGATAAACGGAAAGAGATGATCAAAGCTGCTTTAAAAGAAGAGCAGATCAGCCAGTATAAGTTCCTGGAGATACCTGATTTCAATGATGACCAAAAATGGGTTGAACATATTGAATCAAAGATTCCGCAGTTGGACTTAGTTTTTACCGGCAATGACTGGACTGAACGCTGTTTTAAAGAAAGAGGTTACCAAGTGAATAAAATTACCCTCATCCCCGGGATTACGGCCACGATCATCAGGAACTGCCTAAAAGAAGGCAAGGAATGCCGTGATCTGCTGCCGGAAGCGGTGGTCAAGCACATCTTTCTTTAAAGTCCATAGGATTTATAAATAAGTGAATCATCCACACCTCTATGAGAAAGCGCATAGACTATTTGCCGCTCTGTGAAAAAGCATTAGAATCTCTGCAGACGATAAACAGGGTGCTGGAGTACCTCGAAAAATACGAACTGCCGCGTTCCACCCTGAAGAATATCATCGAGATCAAAGAGCTGACGGAAGTGGCGGAAATCCCTATCGAAACTGGTATCTTAAGCAACATCCATAAGCTGCTTTTTGAAGGCTTCGTCCAGCAGATCGTAGAGATAGAGGATAACCTGCGGGAGATGCTGATGGTCAACGGCGACATCATGAAGAAACTGGGACGGCTGCCAGAAGAGGAGCGAGAGAATGTCTGTTCTATCCTGGATATTGAGTTCACTCCAACAGAAGATCGGATGTCTGACGAGCTTAAGCTGGTCATCCACAAGCTATTAGAGAAGATCGAAGGACTGCACGAAGTCTCACGACGTTATTATTCTATGGATAAAGAACAGTTCGTCGATTTCCAGGACGAGATGAGCAATGAGTGAGCCGTTTCTGAGAAAGTGTCAAATAATATATGGGGTTTATAGAGCCGCATCAGGTTCACTCCTAAGATGAAGCGAGTACATTGCGGCACCTCCCCGTAGGGGGCAACCCCCTCCACAATCTCAACCACAGATAGTTGATACCGTTCACGAGAGGATGGCGGCTCTCACTTATTCCAACATAGCCGTTTCTGAGAAAGTATTATAAAGCTGATAGGAAATAACCTTCCCGATAGATGTTTTCTAGGATACGATGATCAGGCAGATAACAGACCCATATAAACCTGTACACTTGAAAGCAGTCCTGCACCCTCTAATTAACCAGTGGTTTTTTTCAAAGTTCAAAGAGTTCTCATTACCACAATTATACGGAGTCATGGAGATCCATCAACGGAAAAATGTCCTTATCTCAGCTCCGACCGGATCGGGGAAAACTCTTACCTCCTTCTTGTCTATCCTCAATGAGCTGGTCGATTCATCGTTTAAAGGCATCCTGGAGGACAAGGTCTATTGCGTCTATGTCTCCCCCCTTAAAGCTTTGAACAACGATATCGAGAAGAACTTGACACAGCCTCTCCAGGAATTGGAGGAGTTGGCCGGCAGGAAGTTAGGCATCAGGGTAGCCGTAAGGACTGGCGACACGACTGCCAGCGAGAAAGCCAAGATGCTGAAGAACCCGCCGCACATCCTTATCACCACGCCTGAATCGCTGGCGATCATGATCAACTCACCTAAATTCAAGCTGAGCATGACCGATACCCAATGGTTAGTTATCGACGAGATCCATTCATTAGCTGAAAATAAGAGAGGCGTCCATCTTTCGCTGACCGTCGAAAGGCTTCAGAAGATCTCGTCCGGCATGACCCGGGTCGGATTATCGGCAACCATCGCTCCTCTAGAAGAGATCGCTTCTTTCCTTGTGGGCTATAATGGAGACGAACAACGTGATTGCGGTGTGATCGACGTCCAGTTCCTGAAAGATCTCGATCTTCAGGTACTGAGCCCTGTAAGAAATTTAGTCGATACCGACTACATGCTCAAACACAGCAAGATGTACGACCTGATGCATTCGCTGATCAAAGAACATAAGACCACAGTCATCTTCACCAACACCAGAAGCGCCACGGAACGAGTGGTCCATACGCTGAAAGATAAGTTTCCCAACGAGTTTAATGTAGAAAACATCGCTGCTCACCATGGCAGTCTCAGTAAGGAAGAACGTTTCAAGACCGAACAAGACCTGCGCGACGGAAAATTAAAAGTGGTGGTCTCTTCCACCAGCCTGGAACTGGGCATCGACATCGGTTATATCGACTTAGTATTATGCCTGGGAAGTCCCAAATCGGTAGCCAGATTCCTGCAAAGAGCCGGCCGGGCTGGACATCAGCTGCACAGCACTATCAAAGCCAGGGTTATCGTCATGGACCGGGACGATCTGGTAGAATGTTCATTATTACTGAAAGCAGCCAAGGAAAAGAAGATTGACCGCGTGCATATACCTAAAAATGCGTTAGACGTCCTGGCCCAGCAGATCTTCGGCGTGGCCATCAACCAAGTGATCAACGTCTATGAACTGTTCTATATGATCAAGAACAGCTACTGCTACCACAACCTGGAATGGGACGATTTCTTCGAACTCATAAAATATCTTTCTGGACATTATGTCAGCCTGGAAGAACGTTATGTCTATGCCAAGATCTGGTATGACGCGGAGACCGGAAACATCGGCAAACGGGGAAAGATGGCCCGAGTCTTATACATGACCAACATCGGCACCATCCCAGAGGAGACCAGTATCAAAGTTAAAGTGGGCGACCGTATCGTCGGTTCTATCGATGAGGGATTCCTGGAAAGGTTAAAACCAGGAGATGTATTTGTTCTCGGTGGAAATACCTACATGTTCAAGTTCTCACGAGGGATGACGGCGCAAGTCAGCACTTCCGTAAACAGACCGCCGACGGTGCCGTCGTGGTTCTCAGAGATGCTGCCGTTATCATTTGACCTGGCCATGGACATCTCACGGTTCAGGAGATTGCTGGAAGAACAGTTCAAGCTGAAAAAGAGCGAGAAAGAGATACTTGAGTTTCTTCATGAATATCTTTACATCGATGAAAAAGCTGCCCAAAGCATCTACCAGTACTTCTTTGAACAGTATCATTTTAGCGAGATCCCTTCTGACAAGAAGATCGTCGTAGAAACATATACCGACAGAGGTAGACGATATATCATCTTCCACACTTTATTCGGCAGAAGGGTCAATGATGCTCTATCCAGATCACTTGCTTTCGTCATCGGCCGCAGCCAGCACCGCGACGTGGAAGTCGGCATCAACGATAATGGCTTCTATATCGCAGCCGAAAAGACTTTCAATGCCATGAAAGCCTTGGAGATGCTGAAACATGAAAATTTCCGGACGGTGCTGGAGCAATCCGTAGAGAAAAGCGAGATCCTCAGCAGACGGTTCCGGCATTGCGCCACCAGGGCGTTGATGATCCTGCGCCAGTACATGGGACGGAAGAAAAACGTCGGACGGATGCACGTCGGAAGCAGGATATTGTATAATGCCGTCAAGAGGATCAGCGACAATTTCCCGATCATCAAAGAAGCAAAGAGAGAAGTTCTGGAAGACCTGATGGATTACGTCCACGCCCAGGAGATCATCGACAAGGTCGTATCTGGAAACATGGTTGTGAAAGAAGTGCAGACAGATATTCCCAGCCCTTTTGCATTCGGGCTGATCGCTTCCGGATATTCTGACGTGATCAAGATCGAAGACAAGCAGGAATTCCTAAAACGGATGCATGAGATGGTGCAGGCCCGGATCGCGCTCAAAGAAGGCAAGAAAAAGATCAAAGAGAAGAAAGAAGAATTTTCATACCAATCGTTCTGGGAGAAGACACAACAGAAACAGCTTGAGGAAAAAGACGAGTTCCGTGAGCTGTTGAAGATGCAGATATGGAACCTCAAAAGAGTGCCGATCTATGCTAAAGAAGAGCTGGTCAAGCTGGTCGAGAACGGCAGCATGCGTGATGATGTGGTTAAAGAATGCCTGAAGCATCGGAAAGAGATCGAAGAGAACTGGCCGGCTGAATTGAAGGAGTTTGTATTGGAACTTATCGGGTGATTGTTTCTGAATAACTCCTACTCCTTCTGTGATTATACCTCCTCCACCCCCGCAATCTTTTTAAGAGCTGTAATTCTTTCATCATCATGAAAAGAGGTCTGTTCGTCAAGATAGACGGCTTAGACGGTTCGGGGAAAGGGGTAGCTGTTACCGGCTTGAGAAATTGGGCGGCCAGCAAAAGTTTGAAAGTTCTTGATCTGAGAGAATATTGGAAAGACAACTCTGGTTTCCCAAACATCGATCAATATGATGTTATCACCTCGGCTGAACCTACTTTTACCGGCGTCGGAAAGAAGATCAGGGAAGAGATGGTCGCTAAAGGCAGCAACCACACTGCCAAAGCCATCGCTGAAGCTTTTGCAGAAGACAGAAAAACTTTATACAAAAACGTGATCATCCCAGCTTTGCAGCAGGGAAAGATGGTCTTCCAAGAAAGAGGTGTAGTTACTTCATTAGTATACCAACCATTGCAGGAAGACAGTTATTCCAAAGAAGAGATCGCCCAACTGGAAGGCAACGCTTTCTGCCTGGAGCATGCACCCGACCTATTGATACTTACCGTCGTGGAACCAGAAGTGGTGATGCAGCGTCTGGAAAAAAGAGAGAAACAGGATGAAGCCATCTTTGAGAGACTGGAGTTCCAGAAAAAAGTCAGTGAGATCTACCGAAGCAGCTGGCTGAAAGAATTGTTTGAAGCCAAAGGTTCAAAAGTTCATTATCTTGATACTAACCCACCCAACACTGTCGATGATACCATCCAGAACACGATTTCTATAGTGAAGAAGATGCTTCAAAAAGAGTAAAAACATCTATCACCCTTTTTTCCGCAAACACCTATCAAAGATAAGAAAATTAAAATTGTATATAAAGACTATTAGCGTCGAAACTATATTCAAAGACGACAATCTTGCAGAAGAGAATCTTAAGATTGGACCAAGCTGACTGCTTGATGTGATTCGACGTTCCCGGAATCAGCGCCGATCTTGACATTCAGAAACTGTAAGGACTTGCTGATGACCGTAAAGTTCCACAACACTTGCTCTTTGAATGCCTGTAGGATCACGAAACCATCACCTAGAGTTTCTTTAGGGAACAGCTCAGGAAACTTTTCTCTGGCGATCTCCTGAGCTTTTTCAAAATGGACGTTTAAAGAATCAAGGGACAGCTGTTCAACGACAGCATCATCTTTCTTAAAAACATCATCGGCCGGCTTTATCTCAAACCCGTGGTCAAGCTGCCGGAAGACGGTGATCTTGTCAGCATCTTTTTCATAGTAGCCGATCTCCCAGGAACTCTTTAGTTCCAGCTTAGCGTTTATCTGAGCAAAAAAATGAGAAAGCGAGGCTGAACCATGCCGCTGCTGCCATTCCTGGAACAAAGAGTCGGTGGTGAGGGCTTCCAGAAGCTCCGGGATCACGCATACTCCCTCCAGGTATAATTACACTTAGCGCATTTAAAGAACCTTGTTTCCGGCTCGTCAGCGCCCCTAGTCTGTTGAGTCCAGTAATAGGCGACATTGTGGCCGCATTTCTCGCATTTGACTTTGATCTTAGGATGGGTCTCAATCTTCTCGATGACTTCAATCTTCTTGCCCGACTCGACATTTTCGGTCAATGTCACGGACTCCCCTTCAGGAGACTTGGTGAAACCGCAAGAACAGAATAATATCTTCTTGCCGCCTTTCTCTTTAGGTCGTAAGATCGATCCACATTGTTCACAAAACATGATTAGCCACCTCTGGTGCTTTCCTTGGGTGAGTAAGGTTTTCTTTATATAATTTACCTATCTGGAGCATTGAATGTATATGCTTATCTACCGTTCGATCACCAGAATATTTATAAAAATTATTCCAGTAACTAGGATACTGATGGTACAGATATATAAGTTTACTTTGAGATATGAACCAGGAGAGATTCCCGATAGAGTTCAGGAAGTTGCAACAGGGGCGCGATTTGGATCAGAGGAAGGATTACGATCAAGCGATGTTGTTTATAAGACCAAAGATGGATTTTCAATCTTAAGTGAAGATGTTTATCTTCGTGATGGCATATGGATAATTGGTTCTAGATTTGGAACGGGGGCTCTGGAAGGCCTGGAATTTAAGACCATCCAAGCGGTTGGTGTAACAAGACCACGGGAACTCTCCGATGAACAAAGGGAAAAATACGAATCGTTTGTAAAACAATTTCTTCGTTAGAATTCACCGTTCGATAATTATCCCGAACGGTCTCAAGGCTTCCACAGCCATGATCTTGATCCAGCCCAGATAAGGTATACGGATGATACCTTTACCATAGATCCTTTCTGAAGGGATCTTGTTCTCACCAAGTTCGGAGATGCTGCTTGGATTATGGTCACCTTTTGTCGAATAGAAGACTTGTCCATCTTCTTCCATGGTAGAGATGATACGATGGATGATCGGCTGCGGCTTGCCGGACTGGAAGATAAGAACATCTCCAATCTCAAGATTATCTCGGTCAGCCCGCCAAAGGATGATGACATCCCCTTTGTTGAAACCGTGCGATAAAGGGAAATCAAGAAACGTTTCTTTGTTTATGCCTCTCTCTTCATACCATGAACCGCAGACGTCCCAGTAATTGTCAAATGATTCTTTAAACTCCTCTAGTCTCTGGTCACACAGCTTATCATTATGAAGACCATGCTCCATGCTTTCGCTGACCACAGCCACGATAGGGAAACTGGTGCCCAGCAATAATCCCAGAAGCGGATAGACAATGAAATAGATGACGACGAAAGCGACCAGAACATTGAGGGCCAGGCTCCATGCAGAATCATCATCCCAGAAAAATCTCCACACTTTCTTGCTATACTTCTTGACATCTTTCCAGTTAGGCATTTAGGAAGGGTTCTTTCAAAGCTTTAAAAAAGTTTTTATATGCTGTTCTGCTTTCCTAGTCATGCTTATCGGCAAGACCCTCATAAGTGAAGATGCTGTCAAAGAGATCATCCTTGCTATCAAGAAGAAGAAAGAGCTTTCTGGTATCAACGACGATTTTGTCCGGGAGCAGCTGTTCTCATATCTAAAGAAGAACCAGCAGAAGGCAGCCGTCCTGCAGCAGAACAATCCCAAAGCGGCCGCTTACAAGCAGGTAATTAAAGATGTGAGGTCACAGCTGCGGAGAGTGTACGGCCTGTTCCGGGTGGATGAGGAGAGGAAGAAAAGGGAAGATCTCAAGACTGTTTTGGAAGAAGCTCCTGAAAACAAGCTAAAACAAGTCAGCAGTCGTATCCTGGAGACCCATTCTTCCACTAAAGAACGTCTGCCGATCTATGAAAAGATCTATGATAAGATATTTGCCATCACCGGGAAACCAAGAAGGATCATCGACCTCGGCTGCGGTCTAAATCCATTTTCTTTTCCATCCATGAGGTTGCGAAAAGCTGCCTACCATGCTTATGATATCAGCCAGAGCGAGATAGAGCTGCTAGAGGACTATTTCAAACGCCTGCATGACAGTAATCCCCACTTTCAGGGTTATGCCGAGATATTAGATATCCTTCATTGGCAGTATCTTCAGCATTTGGAGACGGCTGACGTCTGCTTCCTGTTCAAGATGACTGATGTACTGGATAGAGGAAAAGGCCACAAAGTGACTGAAGAAGTGCTGAAAGCGGTTCCGGCCAGGTATGTAGTCATCAGTTTCGCCACCAAGACCATGAGCGGCAAGAAGATGACCGCTCCCCGCAGGAAATGGATGGAATGGCTCTGTGACCGGCTCCAATACGAATATAACGTGCTGTCTTTTCCCAACGAAATCTTTTATGTGATAAAGAAGTGAAAGATCCCAAGTAGAAATATTTATAAATCACATCTAAAATCAAGCTGATATGGTTACCAGAATAGGGTCAAAACAGAGGAAAACCAGGCATAAGTTCCAGAAACACTATCGGGAACGAGGGAAAATCCCTTTAAGCCAGTACTTCCAGGTCTTCCAGGAAGGCGATAAAGTCAATCTCAAGATCAATTCTAACATCCAGAAGGGACAGTTTTTCCGACGATTCCATGGTTTCACCGGAACTATCACTGGTAGGAAGAAAGGCTCTTGTTATGAAGTCACTATCAAAGACGGAGACAAGAAGAAAATCCTGTATGTCCATCCGATCCACATGAAGAGATAAAAATGACCAACATCCAATTTATCGAAGAAAAGCCAGTTTGCCTAGTGGAAGTGCAAGGCATAATGAAGAATCTCGAGAAAAGGGATCCAGAGCTTAACTATCGATCTGTCAAGACCAAGGATTTCCTTGAAAACTTCCCGCCATCATTATCAGCAGCCAAAGAGAAGGAGCTGTACCAGAAGCTGGTCGACCTTAACCTGACCAGGCTTAAAGAAGAACACATCATCAAGATCATCGATTTCTTGCCGACAAGCGTAAATGACCTTAAAGCGGTCCTGCAGGCTTACCCGTTAAGCATGCCTAAGAAGGATCAGGACGCTATCGTTGCCGTTGTCAAAGAATTCGCATGAATAGTACCTGCTTAGCAGGAATCAGGTTTATATAGCCTACGCTTTCTGGAAGAGCAAACTTTATTAACTAAGCACCATTTCTGCTACCTATGAACCAGCCTCAAAAGACTATCAGAGAAGAGAACGCCATAGTCCTTGATTTCCTACCTCACGGCTATGCTTATGAACAGGGGACCATGAAAACCCCGATAGCTCAGGCTCTGGGACTGGAACATCTCTCGATCCTGGAACTTATTCCTAAGAAAGGTATCTTCTTACAGCCGCACCAGAAGGTCTATATCGGCGAAGGCAAGAGAGAAGAGATCCACCATATCAAAGGCCGCATCGAGTCTGAGAAACTGACCTCTACTGCCAAGAATGAACTGCAGCACGTCATCGAAAGCTATGTTGAAAGCCATCCGCAAAGATTTATCGACTTCTTCAACAAGGCTCAGCCGCTAAGCATGAGGATGCACCAATTGGAACTGCTCCCCGGACTAGGAAAGAAACATATGTGGGAGATTCTGGAAGCCAGAAAACAGAAACCGTTCGAAAGTTTCGATGACCTTAAGAATCGGGTCAAGCTATTGCCAAATCCTAAGCAGGTGATCGTGAAAAGGATCATCTCAGAGATTGAAGGCAAAGAGAAATATAACTTGTTTATAGGGTAGATTACCAACGCATCTGCCACTGCGGGTCATCTTTTTTTTTCTTAACAAAATCTTTCAGACCAGCTTTCTGCGCATTCTTGAAGAACTGTTCAGTGATCATCTTCATCCGCAGGCCGTTGATGCCGATATCATTGACTAACGCTTCATAACGAGGCAGGAGCTTTTCCAAGACTACCGCCTGAGCCTGGAGGTTGACAACAACAACCTCTTCATGGTTCTCAGCCACCCTTCTTTCGTTTTCCAGTTCTTCCAACTGCTGCAGCTGTTTTATTATGAAAGCCGTATCCTCTGGAGTTTCCGTAAGGTCTTCCGTGATGGCCGTGATGTCTTCAACGGTATCTATCGGTTTCTCCTTTGATTGTCCTTTGAACAGTTTTTGCCACCATCTTTTTTCATATAACGCCATGACAGATATTAAATGATAAATGAATATAAATCTTTTGGCGGGAGCAGCTCTGTAGAAAATCTCTTCAAGGGGTCACGGCCAACTCGCTCTTTTGTTGTTGCGATCGGAATGCGACATCCCCTAGGGGAGCAAACCGTACGTATTTAGTTAAGTGAGTGAGCGCCGCCCATTGAGGCGATGGCGCACTAGAAGTCTTTTCAGGATATGCGCCATAATGACGCCGTGCTGCGCTCACAAAGAACGCAACTAAATACGTACAGCAAACCCTCACTTTTATAAATATCATTTTTTTCTTCCTGCAGATGCGCAAGTTCAAGCTAAAAAAGAGCTATGGTGAATATAAGAAGATCAACTGTTCTTTCTGCGAACGGCCGGCTACTCAGAAAAACACCCAGGGAGCAGATGTTTGTTATCAGCACATCAAGAATCAGCTAGAGGAGATCAAGTGCACTTGTGGCAGCTGGCTGGAGATACGCAACGGTAAGTTCGGCCTTTATTTCAACTGCATCAACTGCGGAAACCTTAATTACCAGAAAGCCATGAGCATCAAAGAGATCACCATGCCCAAGCTGCAGAAAGAGACGGCTGTTTCCGTCAAGACACCAGAGCAGCAGCCGATGGTGCGAAGAGATGTTGAACAAAAATCAGAGCGCAAGGAGATCACTATCACTTCACGAGATCTTGATTATTTTGACTGAGACTCGTTGCGTAAGCGATAGAATTCTATATCCCAAAGACCGGACCGATAACCCTCTCTCAGCTGACCCAAGGAATTGGTGCGGGTAGGGGCATTAAAACTAGGCCTATGAAGAATATAGTCCGGATCAATAGCAACAACAACACCAGAGTGCTGGACAGAAGGAAAATAGGCGCTAGATCTACGGAGCGGTCGGACGACTGCTAAATCGCCCACTCTTGCTTCATCAATACGTTCTAACCGACCGAGGTGCTTTAGAGTCTCGTCTAAAGTGACAAAAACATCAGCAGGAATCACACCTGCAAGATATAAAGCGGTTCCAAAAGCATTCGCTCCCCGAAGTCCTTTCCCATCTGGAATATGAATATTACGTAATCTATTTTCAATTGGCATAATGAGTCAAGGTGAGGGGTTTTTTATAAATGTTTAGCTTTTTAGTAAGTTTTATAAAGAAACAACCGTTTTATAGATTTTAATTAACTATCTGACGAAAGAGCATTGCTCAGTTGCTGAACATTTCGCTTTTTCTTAAGTATGATAATTAGAACATAAGAACTATAGAGGTCTATAACCATGAATACATTTGAAAACCTTGGCATGAGCCAAGAACTGTTGCAAGCTGTGCAAAAACTCGGCTTCGCCCAACCTACCAAGATCCAGGTAGAATCTGTCCCGTCAATCCTGGCAGGGAAAGACGTAATTGGAGAGTCCGCCACCGGATCAGGGAAGACCCTGGCTTTCGGCTGCGGTATCATCGATAAAGTTACCCCAAAACAAGGACTGCAAGCGCTGGTAATGACACCGACGCGAGAACTGGCAGAACAGGTAAAAGACTCTTTACGCTCATTTTCAGGTGAAAAACGCCTGAATATCATCGCTGTCTACGGCGGAGTTTCCATCAACCCGCAGATCGATGATCTAAGACGAGCAGATGTAGTCGTCGGAACTCCGGGAAGGATCCTTGACCATCTTGACAGAAGGACGATCAATCTTTCAAAAGTAAGATTATTGGTCCTGGATGAAGCTGACCGGATGCTGGATATGGGTTTCATCGAAGATGTAGAAACTATCATCCGATCTTGTCCCAAAGAACGACAAACATTATTTTTCTCAGCGACTTTATCGCACGAGATCAAAGAACTGGCTAATCATTACATGAACGACCCTGTAAAGGTCTCAGCCAGCACCCACGTCGATCCCAGCAAACTGAAACAGATCTATTATGATATCTCCAGGAACCTTAAACTGTCTCTTTTGGTGCATATGCTCCAGAACGAGAACTCAGGACTGGTGATGGTCTTCTGTAACACTAGAAGGACCGTCGATTTCGTAGTCAAGAACCTAAAATCACAGCGGATAAAAGCATTAGCGATCCACGGCGGCCTCTCGCAAAATAAGAGGACCAGCATGATCAAGATGTTCAACGACGCCAAGGCAGGCGTATTAGTCTGCACCGACGTCGCAGCTCGCGGCCTGGATATCCCTCACGTCTCGCATGTCTACAATTATGACATCCCGAAAGACGCCAAGGAATATGTCCATAGGATCGGCCGAACCGCCAGAGCCGGTGAAGAAGGGATCGTCATCAACCTGTTGTGTGATTACGATTACGATAATTTCGGGCGGGTGATGAAAGAGTACCCTAAATTCAACATCCAGACGGGAGAAGCTCCTCGAATAGCCAGGATCCCCGTCAAGATGAACGATGAACGAGAAGAACGCAGCGGAGACAGACAAAGAGGCCGGACCGGACATCACACTCGGGAACGCCGCCCGCATTCCCGCGGCGGAAGATATTGATTTTTTTCTTAATCTTTTTTTTTCTTGATATTTATAGAAAAGATTTTTAAGCTCCAAAACGTAGCCTAATGAGATGAGAGAAGGTGCTTTTGATAGGTTTGCATGGATCTATGATCCCATCATGAAATTGATGCGTAGAAATAGATCACTCCGAAAGAGGATCGAGTCGTCAGCGGGGTTCAACGCTGCTGTTTCTGTCTTGGATGTTGGTGGTGGAACAGGTCTGCTCATCGATTCTCTTGCTGATAAAGTGAAAGAGATTACAATACTTGACCCTTCAAGAAAGATGTTATCTAAAAACAAGAACCCCAAGATTAAAAAGATCCAGGGGATAGTTCAAAAAATGCCATTCAGAGATGAAAAATTTGATATCATTCTTTGTGTAGATTCATTCCATCATTTTACTAATGGATCTCAAAAAAGGCAATGGCAGGAAACAATAACCAACAGTCTTAAAGAACTAAAAAGAGTGTTAAAGAGAGATGGTACCCTGATTATCGTAGAGTTCGATCCTCTTAGACTGGAGACAAAGGCGATACGGTTTTTTGAAAATAAGATTCTTGGCCTCGGCAGTTTCTTCTTAAAAGAAAATGATCTAAGAGAAAAGCTTCAGGAGAACGGATTCTCGTCTGAAACCAGGATGATGAACAGATATACCTATCTTGTCAAAAGTAAAAAGTCACCTTCTCTTCATGAATAAAGCATAGAATATTCCCAGCAAGGCGATGATACCCCATAAGACATAAAGCGAGTATTCTTTACGTTCAAGAGCCGATCTCTTCACATCAATCTGCTGTAGTGGTTCAAAATCCTCAGCTTCGGCAGCTATCTCTACGGGGTTCTCTTCAGGGATCGAGAACTGTTCCAGAGGAGTTTCTTCTTCCTGAACCCCAAGATCAACGACAGAACAGGCTTGACAGCTGCCACCGCAATCGACACCTTCTTCATGACCGTTCTGTAAAGAATCCTGGCAGGAAGCTACAACGAATGAATAGGATTCGCTTCTGACATTTCCAGAGAGATCAGCAGCAGCAATGATGAACTCTTTGCTCAGTGCTGGCGTGAAAGACCAAGAGCAAGATCCGTCCGAACAGGAACCCTCTATGGATGAATTCTCGTAGGATAATGAGACATTGGCAAGCTGGTGGTCTCTGATGGTCGCCGATACTTCTTCAGAGGACTTCTCATCAACGTGGAAAATCTCATCGTAGGTGATATTGCTAAATTCAGGAGGAGTAGTGTCATTAACATAGACAGTGATGCTTTCAGTATAGGTAGCATTAGAGAGAGTGACAGTATAGGAACCAGTATCGTTGTATTGTATCGAAAATGAATCATTATTCTCGACAACCCGGTCATCTCCAAGGTTCCAGGAACCGACCATGTTCGATTCAAAATCAATCTTTTCGCCAACTTCATGAGAAGAGAGGTTGACCGGAGAAGTGATCAGCCTGGACTCATCAGCTTGTGCCACAGTTATCGTTCCCGAAGATACGTCCATGTTACCAGAGGCATCAGTAGCCATAACCTCATAATAAACAACATCACCTGGATTGCCTGGGCTCAAGACATAGGTATCATCATCTAAAGTAACATTGCTCCAGGAACCGCTGATATTACTGGAGAAGATTACAGTCGTAGGACTGCTATCAACCACAGCGATGCTAAAAGTGATATTATCGGCAGCAGAGACGATGACCGGCAGGTAAGAGACCTCCAGTTCCGGCGTGGTATTATCGACTGTGAAAGAGCTGGTTATGGAAGTCTGGTTGAGAATGTTATACGCAGTGATGTTCAGCGTGTAATTTCCATCTTCTAAAGTCAGATTTGATGACAGCTCACTGATGTTGGTAAGATTCTGTTGGATGATCGTAGCAGAACTGCTGAAGACTGAATACGAGACGTTATCAGTGTTTGCAACAGAAAACTGTAACAAGATAGGCAGTTGCTGATAACCTTCTGGAGATGTCAATGTTATGATCGGATTGTCCAGTTCCAGAGAGAACATCCTCGTTGCAGAATATCCCCAAACTCCAATATTAGTCTCAACCCAGATCATGAATCGATAACTTCCTGAAACCAGATCTTCAACTTCAAAAGAATAACTGCTCTCATTCGATGAGGACATGGAATAGTTGAGATCTGATCCGTTAGGCCAAGACAATTGCAATAAAGATCGCTGCAGCGGCAGATCAGAGACAATAGTGAAGTTAATATTTTCGACAGATAGCGTCAGGCCGGCAGCAGGCGTTTCAGCAACAAATGAAAGCTGCGGTCTTATGGCAGCAGCCAGGTCTATCCGGGAATAATTTTCTCCGGAAGCGCTGTCTTCCACGACAACTCCGGTTTCAGCTAAACGTTGTTCCAAGTCGAAGGGGGTGGTAATGATCCCGTATCCTCTTTGCAGATAACTTTTTAACAAGACAGCAGCGGCGGCAGCGTGAGGCGTGGCCATCGACGTGCCGCTTAAAGACGTCCAGCCGCTATGATATGAAGAGGTTATGCCGGTTCCCGGAGCCAGCAGCTGCAAAAGACTGCCGCGGTTATACTGGATAGCATCACCATCATTAGCTCCCCCTACAGGAATAGCATAAGGAGCACAGGCTGGGTTAGCGATACCATTGCTCCAGCCATCATTGCCGGCAGCGATGAAGACACCGATACCCAGATCATAAGCTGCCTGGATAGACGGAGCCGTAAGATCATTTGGACAAGTACTTTGATAATGAGGACAGCTTTGGCCGCTGCAACCTAGGCTCATGCTGATAGCTGAAATATTTAACGTAGCAGCGTTGCTGGTGCACCATTCCATAGCTGCCACGACATCAGAAGAATAGCCGCTGCCGGAAGAACTTAAAGCTTTGACGATAGCCAATGAAACTCCCGGAGCTACTCCGCGATAGGTGTCATTACGAGAGGCGATGATACCGGCGACGTGAGTGCCATGGCCGTGATCATCAACAGGATCAGGATCAGAGTTATAAACATCCCAACCGCCAGATATAGCCGAACAGGAAGTCCAATTCATGGTCGTGTTGGTCTTACCATCGATAACTGAATCAATAAGAAAACCATAATCGGTGACGGAACCGTCTGTAACAAGTTTCACATACAACCTACTGCCTGCCGCGGAAGGGGTCCAGACGTCATTCATCCTGCCTTTATAGACCGCAACTGTTGCATTGTTCTCATCATACACATAAATCCTATCCAAAGTATCGCCGGCATCTGAAATCTCTTCCAATGAGATGTTGACAAAATGAAGAGCCATGTTTTCTGCCCCAGGCGATTCGACTATCCAGGTCTGTTCCAGATCATTGACATAAGGATGAGCTGACTCGACAGCCGTGTCTAAAGCGATAACATCGCCGTCCAAAGTATAGCTGACTGGATCGCAGCCTTGGAAAGCAGGATGAGCATAGTTGATGCCAGTATCGATGATACAGACTGCCTGGCCGGAACCGTCCACTGAAACACCATTAATAGTGATGTTCCAGAGGTAAGGAGCATTGATCCGGGGGACGGATGAATCAAGATCAAATGATACTGGATAGTCCAATAAGATTTTGGTAACTTTACGGTTTTTAGTTAATTCTAGGAGAGCATTAGGTGTTTCTATCTTTCCGGCAACAGCCCCGCCTAGTTTCTGGGTCACTGTAAAATCGCGGCTGCCAGTATCATTTTTCTCGCGAACGACCACCTCGTCATCAAGATCATCCAGAAACTCCTCGTTAGAATCATCAAGGATGACGACAACCCTTGGATCTGAAACACCGTTTTGGATCTCCCGTACCAATGAAGAATCCATCTTAGCCGTACTTATCTTCATACCGTCTTCCAAAACCACGAAACCAGTAAATGAAGAATTATCGTCATCTGCTGAAAACGTGAAGAGGAACAACAGACCAACTAATAGGAAAGCCAGAACTATACCTACGCGATGCCAATAGATTTCGTACTCCATCTCTTTTTTCATGAGAAAGAGGGCAGGGAGAGTATTTAAATGTTGCTTCAAAAACCTAGTTCAAACTGACATCAAAACTGTTCTCGACCACCGTCTCGCCTT
>PCXY01000003.1 GCA_002762785.1 Candidatus Woesearchaeota archaeon CG10_big_fil_rev_8_21_14_0_10_45_16
AGGGATCGTGAGCTGGGTTCAGAACGCTGTGAGGCAGTTTGTTTGATATCTACTGGAAATGTTGGGTGTCTGAAAGGAAGGATCCTTTAGTACGAGAGGAACGAGGGTTCGTGGCCTCTGGTCGACCGGTTATCTGACAAGGTATGCCGGGCAGCTACGCCGCAAGTGATAAGTACTGAAAGCATCTAAGTACGAAGCGCACCTTGAAAAGAGACACCTTAGGACATCGCAAAAACAGCGGTTTGATAGAAGCGGTGTGTAAGCATGAAGGCAACGACATGTTCAGCACGCGCTCACTAACGTCCATACCTTTGTTAACCTACATATGACCTTCATTTACACCTAAAATAAAACGAAGTTTGGTAGTTTTACCATTTTTTTCTTTTTGTTTTTTACAGAACTAGCTTTAGCTATGTTGACACAGGCAACTTAGATAATGAACTCTAAACTCTGGTGATGAACTCTGGACTCGGGCGATGAACTCTGAATAATCATAAGCCAACCAGCCAAACTGTCCGAAGAAAATTCCGATAATAATTTAAGCGACGAAGTTTTACAATTTTTATGAGAAATTACCAGAAGCTGGAAATCTATCACCGGGGCTACGACCTTGTTCTAGAAGTTTATAAAGCGATCTCGTTATCCCTAGAAAAGCGTAATACTGCTTCTTTAAAGTTGCTGATATAATGGATAGTCGCTTTTCTGGGATCCTAAAAATTCGTTGGCAAACTCCTTTCACGAATTTTTATGATTACCCAAAGAAGAAATCCGTAATATTTCATTACAGATGCGCCGTGCGGCCGTCTCCATTCCATTAAATATCGCGGAAGGCACTTCGCGGAAAAGCCGGAAACAATTCCTCAATTTCTTACACTATTCATTTGGATCTGGAAAGGAATTAGAAGTGCTTCTGAACCTTTGCCGTGACCTGAAATATCTTGACGATTCTCAACACTCAGCAGTTTATCAACCATTACAGACTTTCATGGCTAAGCTGTCTTTGTTTATCAAAGATCTTGAGTCAAAGATTGCCGATCCGGATGACTCTTTCAGGAATCTTGATAAAAAGCGCCTAGTCAACGACTATAGAAAAACTCTTCATCTTGATGATGAAACTTAGAAATGAGCAGTACAGTTAAATAATTCTATCTCGTGATCTTGGTCTTCTTTCAGGTTGCAGATGGTGACGCCGGTATTGTCTAATCTTGCAATCTCATCTTCCGGTTTCCGGATGATATTGCTGATAAGAGACCGGTTTGTGGCTCCATGGGCGACGAATACGACCGTCCCATCCGGAAATTTGTTATAAGCCTCATCAATGATCTTCTTGGTCCTTACCTGTAATACTTGATAGGATTCGACGTCTTCAGCATACTCTTTTCCTATCTCTGATTTCAACCTTCCGTTCTGGCTGCCAAAATCACGTTCTCGTAGCTCCTCAACGATATAGAACGGTGTATCAGGATGATATTTTGCTATCTCCCTAGCCGTGTCTATAGCTCTGGCCAGATCGCTGGTATAGATTGCATCTATCTTCTCGTCTTTAAAGCGGGCTGCGACCTTTCGGGCCTGTTCCTTCCCCCTTTCAGTCAACTTACCTGGAAGAAGCTGCCCCTGAAGGATCCCTTTGACGTTCTCTTCTGTCTCTCCGTGACGCGTGATAATCAATCTCATCCTGTCGTGGATTCCTCCCTCTTATAAAAATCTAACGGATCATCACCCATGTCCTGATAATCTTCCTTACCGAATTCCCACACTTTGTAGAACCAAATCTTTCTTCTGGAACCCTCAATCTTCCTTTGTTGTTTTAGATAATATTCTTTGACCTCTTCTAACGTAGTAAAATACTCTGGTCTCTCCACGCTTTTTCCGCTAAAAGTATCAAAAGGATCGATAGAAGCGATTATGATCTTATATCTGCTTACTTTCTCGCCCATACTTCACCTGAAGGCTCATGATCTTATATACAAGTTTCGCTAAAGCATACGCTTCTCCATCAAAATTATATCTTGGCGAGAACTCAGTGATATCGGCGCCGATAACTTCTTTTTCCTGAAAGATCAGCTGCAATGAATCGACCATCTGCTGCCAATCCAGTCCGCCAGGCTCAGGAGTTCCGGTGTTACGGATGAAACTGGGATCGAAAGCATCAACGTCGATGGTGATGAAAACTTTCTGTTTCAGCTTTGGCAGTATCTCTCGTATCCTGTCTAATGAAAATCTGTATGCTTTGATCAGATGCACATTTTCATTTTTTTCTATCATCTTTTTTTCATCAATATCCATGCTTCGGACACCGATATTGCACAATTCATGTTTTTTACTTATCTGCCGGCTGACACAAGCATGGTTTAATGAAGAACCGTTCCAGGAATCACGGAAATCAGCATGAGCATCAAATTGGATGACAGAAAAGTTCTGATGGCGGTTTTCTAGTCCTTTAACTATGCCGATCGTTACAGAATGGTCTCCTCCTAAACCGATGATAAACTTATCTTTGTTCTCGTTCTCCTGAATTTTTTCAGAAACCGTTTCTACCATCTCTTCCGGCGTCTTTTCATTAAGCTGTAGTTCATCAAGCAATTCGATCCCTTCCAGAAACGCTTCACAGTCAAACTCGTCATCATAATATTCCAGATGTTTAGAAGCGTTGATGATCTCTCTCGGTCCTTGAGAAGCGCCGCTGCCGTAAGTAAGACTTTTCTCGTATGCTATCGGTAAGATAACAAACTTCCCTCTTTGGTATTCAGGCGGCAGATTCATCCATGTCATCTTTTACGTCAAACCTGAAATGCTCTTTTAGGAGAGCTTCCAGTTTGCCTATCGCTTTTTGGTAATCAAATCCATGCTCAAAACTGATATTAACTTCGCCGTAATTGCGGCTGAAGGTATCAACGAGAGCTTTTAGGATCTTGACTTCTTCCATGAGTCCTCTATAATCTCGCTTTTCATTGAACTGACCCATCACTGTAGATGAAACATCGCCTTCCTCATATCTCTTCCTTTGAAAAGATCCCGTGATAAGGTTACCTTCTCTTTCAGTTCTTCTTTCATCATTGGTGTAAAGCAAACTTCTTTCTGCAGCTTCAGTCTCAGGTAGATGGGGTGCGTAAAGGAATGATTTTTTTTCTTGTCTCTCTTGATGTTTAAGTACGACCTTTCCATAATGTTTTAACAATCCGTAGAACTCTCTGATCCTTTCTGCAACCTCATCTCGATTTTGTAGGTTTGAAGCTTGTCCTATCCCTGCTAATTTCTCATCCAGCAGAAGATGACCAGCGAAAATCGCCTTGATGTCATCACCAGCTCTTTCTAACCTTTTCCTGATATTCTCTTTTCCTTCCGGAATCTCATGATACAAGACCCTTTCTCCTTCCGGATCAAAGACCATCACTGGATCATTGACGGATTTAGTGAGGGCGAGAGCCGCTCTCCGAACATATTGGAAAACCATCTGGTCAACTCCGTCTTGTGGCCGCAGATACATCTTATTCCACCACCTCAGTCTCGATTTTTTCTAGGTCGCAGAAATCAGTGGTAAAATTATATGCTCCCGCATTGAGGAATGTAACCATATCGCCCACTTTTGGATCATTTAGATAAACACGATACCGGAACAGATCCATCGAACAAGGAGTTACTCCTTTGATGACGTAGGCCTGTCCAGATCCGTTCGGCAGTTCTCCTTCCACCAGCAGTTTCGCCGGCACCAGGATGGCATCCATATCCGAGTTGTAGACGGAAGCGTTGATGATGATGTTATGGTCATAGATGGCGATGATCTGGGCATAGAGCTTTCCCGCCGGGGCGGCGATGAACCTTCCCGGTTCGATCATCAGCTTGATCTGCCAGCCGCTTAAGAATAGTTTCAGCTCTTCGATCTTCTTGAAGATTCCCGGCAGGACATCTACATTGGTGTTGGCGTATTCTGACGGCAGACCGCCGCCGATGTTGATGACAGAGATCTTCTGCAGGACTTCTTCACCAAGCATCCTGGTTATCTGGTATCCTAAATTCCATTCGCTCATGTTCTGTGTCTTTCTATGGAAGTGGACACCCAGGTCGATCTTGTCATGATATTTTTTATGGATCTGCTCAACCCTTTCTTTCACTACGTCAGAATCCATCCCAAAGACAAAGTAACGTTCGGTCCTTAAAGTGTTCTCTTTGACTTTCATCCTAAGCAAGAGATTTATCTTCTCTCTGACCTCATTTTTTTCTAAAAATAACAATAATACATCAAGATCTGATTCGTTGTCAACTACAAACCGATTCACCTTCTGGTCTAACAGTTCTTTTATCTGCTGTTCGTCCCAGGCCTGGGCCAGGAAGACAACTCTCCTCTTATCTTTGATATGTTTTAGTTCATTGACCATATGGATGCTGAATAGGGCATCGCTGTTGTCCTCAAGAATTGGCGTGACCAACGGATTAGTCTTAGAGCTGAACGCGACGATGTCCGCTGCTTCCTTCACTTTTCTGTACTGCTGTAAGATTGTACTTTTAGATAAGGTGAATCTCGGTTTCATATCTTGACGATCCTCCTGATGTTCAACGATAATTGCAGATAATGTTCTTCTCCCACGTTTTCGAATGAACCACGCATAGTTCCATCGATCATACGCACTACACCATCATTACAAGCTCTCACCAAGTCGTCTTCCAACGATGGCTTCATATCAATGTAGATGCTCCCACAGATCTTATATCCTACTTCACCAGCGCCGTTCCTAAATCCAGTTGAAGCCTCTTCTCTTGGGGCTTGATCCAATAGCACATAATAACCTGCTCTTGAACGCGCAACATGGCCGAAGATGGTTGTCTGGATACTATCTGTTCCAGAACTAAATTCTCTTAACGCTCTCACCAAGTCGTCTTTATCCATCTTGCAGCAATCCCTCCTTCCGTAATTCTTCCAACGCCCGTATCATCGCCAACGGGAACATGATAGTCACATCACCGATAACGGTAGCTACATCGGAATCGTCTTTTACCTTTCCCCAGGACTTGGCTTCATCAGTCGTGGCCCCGGACATCGATCCTGAAGTCTTATGGGCAGTAGTCATATAGACCGCATATTCCGCGCCGCCGTTCAGTAAAGTGCAGAGGATGGCGTGGTGCTTGGAGATACTGCCGCCGAGAGCGATAACTGCTTTCTTTTCATCGTAAGAACTGGAGAACAGGATGTTGCCAAAATCTTTTACCACATCAACGATAAAATCAGGATGTTTCTGCTGATATAAGTAAAGGTGGAACCCGAACGCGCCGTCAGTGACAGCTGGGCAGAAGATGGGTATGTCGTTTTTTGCCGCTTGATACAGGAGAGAGTTCTCATCTTCCAGCATCAGGCCGATCTCTTTCAACATCTCTGAGACGGCCCAGCGTTTCTGCTTTTCATAAAGCTTGTCTAACACCGGTGTGATCCAATCTTCAAAATTCATGTAACTCTCATTCTTGATAAGCAGGTTTCCCACCCGGTTGATGCCTTGTTCATGCAGTTCTACGTCATCATGTCCGAAACGGCCGACTGAGAACGTTTCACCAGTCGATTTCATGATATCTTCCTCGATGCCGCCGACAGTGGTGACGATGACCTGAGCCATCTTCAGCTTTATCAGTTGGGCGAAGAAACCTCTCAAGCCGGAGGTGACCATGTTGGAAGTGAACGTCAGGTAGATCTTGGCGTTCTCTTTCTTCATCTTGATGATGACATCTGCCGCTCTTGCTAGTTCGACCGATTGATAGCCGACCTGATGGTACTGGCTGACCAGTTCACTGACGGTCATCCCTGGTGTCCACTGAAAATCTTTTACCTGCATATATTCACCAAAAACATCTCAAAACGAACCTAAACCTATAGTTTGAAAGAACTTAACTGCCTGCTTTACGGACGGTATCCATGGTGTGGTTATTCTTGACCCTATTTTTAAATGTTTCTTAGTTGATGGCTGATATGGAATCTTTGATTGACCTTGGTCGGAAGTTAAAACCGTCCTGTATCGTCCAAATAAAACTGTTTTAGTTTCTTTTGGATCGCATCCTCTAGAGATTTTATCCTGACAGCTTCAGGGTATCCGTCGCCATCACGATCTATTGCCAGAGCTTCTAACCTTTGATCCCGATCATATGCATATAACTCCATATAATCTGGTTGGCCGTCACCTTCTCTGTCATAACTTACGCTTGTCGGCAGTCCTTGTCCGTCATATCTTACGGTCCAGATACCTTTAGGTTTTCCTTCAGCATCATATTGAAGCCTTTCAACTTGGTCAGTCCGGCCGTCGCCATCTTTATCTAATTCTGAAGAGATTTTTCTTCCATTATCATTATAAATATCACGAAGGGCCATTGTTATGTTTCCCTGAGTATCGTAGTTGATTATCTCCTCAGTCCTTTCGGTAGAATCACAGCCTAGGGCTAAAGCAGTTGTTAGATATAATGCTGGTTTTTTTAACATCTTTGTCAAGCTCATTTTAGGTCTTAAAAATGGCTTCTACTTATAAATCTTTGCATATTGACTACTACGCAGTGATGAAGAAGGGAAAAGTTTATAAAGAATGGCCGCTATGAGGTCAATATGAAAAGAGCAGAGGGAAGTAATACTCAAAAAGAACTATTAAAAAGCCCTAGCCGTCGGCAGTTCCTGAAGACCTTAGGTATCGCTGCGGCTGTTGGCGCAACTACTAAATACGCTGCTGATGAGATTAGCGATTATGTTCTGGAAAAGATCCTTAAAGTTGAAGAAGAAGTCCGTGAGACAGTTCTTGATCTTAGAGAGTTTTATGGTACGGTGGATGCTAAACTGGCTGAACAAAGGAAATTATTGGAGAAAAATTATGGTTCTGCTTTAGATGGTCTACAAAAATTGGATATACTGGATGAAAAGGAGATCGCTGATTTTGAAAAACTAGTTGATAATCTGGAAGATGTTGAAAGTCATTATGATTTTGCTGAGAGGGCAAGAATCTTAAAAGACAGGCTTGATCGTAGAATCTTAACTTTGGATACCGTTGTTGACAGCTATAAACCTGGTTTCTGGCGTGGAGCTGATGATCTTATTAGGGAAGGTCTTGGCAGGCCATCTGGTGAACATGGAAAAAAATACCGTACAGCCGTTAAGAAAAGACTTGATGCGCTAAGCCAGATATATGATACCAACTCCGACAATAGGACTGCTGAAACTGCTGTCCTTGGCAAGATCAACGAATATCTGGCTGATGCGCCACGATTGACATCAGAAGAGAAAGGCCTTCTGTTGTTCCTTAAGGATCAGTATCAAAAACCAGGTGATAAAACTCATCTGAAGAAATTCATAAATAACTATGAAGGCTTCAATGCACAGAAAGAGATGGTCCTTAATCTGCGAGCAGCTTTAGTGGAAGGAGAACAAACTTACGAACAGATCAGGAAGAACAAAGGCTATATGGTTGATCTCGGTCAGATGCTTCAGGATGGAATTGAATTGAAACAGAGGATCAGAGAGACAAATGCAGAAGATTGGATCTCTGGTCATAATGAATATCAAAGTCATGCTGACCAATTGAAGAGTAAGGTTGTCCAGATGGTCGATCATCTTAAAGAAGAAGGCTATGATATCGAGACCAGAGATGATTTCATCAACAAAGGCACCGTGACTGAAAGTATCGGAAAAGTGCTTTATCGGATCGGCACCATGGCCGCTTTGGCTACCGGCGCTCTGACTGTCTTATATAGGCGGAAGGGCGATAAGATACGGGCTAAAGAAGATGCTTTGGTAGAAGCCGCAGCTAAGATTGATGACCTGACCTCTAGGCTGCCTCAAGGCTATATCGGAGAACCTTACAAAGCAGAAGATCCTCGGGGAGTAAGAAATGTTTTTAAAGACGCAGGAAAATTAGAGGTTTATAAAAATGAAAATTAAAGAATGTGTATTGATTGAACCGTTCATCTGTGACGTGGATCTTCCTATCGTAGACGTTGCTAAGAAACTACGAACGACTACCCTACGACACATCTTTGTTGTCAATAAAGATAATGAACCAGCTGGAATCATTTCCGTACTGGATATAAACAATCGACTAGTCGCTGAAGGTAGAGATTATTCTCAAACTCTTGCCAAAGACATCATGTCTAAACCTGTCGAAAGCTTTAATCTTGAAGAAGATACTTCCGACGTCGGTCAAAAGATGCTTTCTAAAGCTTGGGCTATGAGTCCGGTTGTTGATGAAAATAATAAGATGGTCGGTATCGTGACCATCAATCAGGTGCTGAAAAATGAACCGAGATAGATTTGTTGATGAACATTTGGACAGCTTATTGAATGACCATGAAGTAAATCAATATCTTACTAGAGCTAGTCCTGAACAGCGATCAGAGATGGAAGATATGTTACGTCAATCTCTTGGCAGTGGCTATGAAACTCTAGCTAAAGAGTACCACGAATCAAAAGGCCTTGGTTCATATTTTGCAACTGCTTTAAAATGGACTGGAACTGCTTTTGATGCTGTAGGAACTTATGCTTTCTGGGCTCTTGGCGGTGCTGGTTTAGGATTGAAAGCAGTTGGTATGGGACTGAAAACCGGTGCTGATGCTCTTGATGCAAAATATTTTGCGCAACATGCTTCTGAAGCTTCTCTTGGAGATGGCGTCGCTCTCGCTAGTGAAGGATTAGCTGAACGTATCGCTGCTTATCTACCTCTAGGGGTCGGAGAGATTACAGATGCTTTAAGAGGCAGATCAAAATATGATGCAAAAGTTAATGCGCATGCTGTAAGTTATGCCAAACGAGAATTTTTAAACAGATTCGGTGAAGAAAGGCTTAACATCGTTCCTTTGGAAAGGTTCAGGAATCCATTGTACTCGTTAGATGCTGCCGTTGATGCAGCTTAATTTTTCTTTTTTTACGATGGCAGACGAATTTGATCTTGGTTTGGATTCTTTAGATTCCTTAGTGGGGGGAGAGACGATAGAGATGGCTCCACCGCAATATGAACTTCCATTCGGGATAACTCCTGCTGATGTCGTTGATTACATCGATTGGGCTGAACAACAGGCTGCAAAAACCTACGCTGATCCTGTGACGGCAGCGATACTGCTTCTACAAGCCAATGAATGTATCAGAAGAACGAGAGAACCATACGGTCCCCATGAAGCCTACGATCCTGAATCTCATTAAAAACGATAGATCATAAAACCAATAGATCATAAAAACGATAGATTATTTAAATCACCTTATTTTTCTTAAACAGATGAACTTAGTAGATGTCCATTGCCATCTGAACCATGACGCTTTCAAAGATGATTTAGATGAAGTGCTCAAGAGAGCAGAAAAAGCAGGCCTCAAATCTCTTCTTGTCTCTGGTGTCAATCCTGTCTCCAACCAGCAGGTTCTCGCACTATCCAAAAAACATCCTCTTATCAAAGCATCTCTGGGCATCTACCCTATCGATGCTCTTGGTCTTTCTGAAGAAGAGATCGGTTTGCCGCGGCAAACTGTTCCTATCAACTTAGAGGAAGAGTTTGCATTCATAAAGAAGCATCAAAAAGAGGTTGTTGCCATCGGCGAGGTAGGTATGGATTTCCATTGGGCCGACAAAGAGAAGACTTACCAGCAGCAGGCAGATAATTTCCGAAGGATAATCCGTTTTGCTATCAGCATAAAGAAACCTATCGTCATCCATTCCCGGAAAGCCGAGAAAGAGTGTCTGGAGATACTGGAGCAGGAAATAAAAAATAAAGAGATTCCGGTCATCAACCATTGTTTCTCTGGAAAAAAATCGCTGATCCGCAAGGCAGCGGAACTTGGCCATCATTTCTCCATCCCGCCCAACATCCTGCGCTCTCACAGCTTTCAGACTTTAGTCAAGATGGTTGACCTGAAACAGCTGTTGACAGAGACAGATTCTCCTTATCTAAGCCCTTATGCCGAGCAGAGAAATGAGCCAGCTTTCATCCTGGAATCGATCAAGAAGATCGCTGAGATCAAGCAGATCACAGAAAAAGAAGCCGCCGATAGGATCTGGGAGAACTATTGTAGAATATTTAACGTTATTTAACGTTTGATCCTTCCGGTTTTTGTCAATTCTGAACTAAGGAACTGCGCCACGAAATATTTCGGCAGGTATAACAGGTACGCCGCCACCTCTTTTAAGGCATAGGCATCTTTATAGTCAAGGACAGCCTGGATCTGTTCCCCGTTGAACTCATAATCAGCAAAAAACTTCTGGCAATACTCAAATTCAGCTTTCTTTTGGTCCTCAAAACGCTCCCATTCATGATGAAGACGACCATCATACTTTCTGACTACACCGTGGAACAGCCGCATCAGATGCATCTCTTTTTCATCAGATTTGGTGATCTTCCAAACAGCCTCCTTTTCCATGGCATACTTCTTGAAAGCCAGCTGGATCATCGCTTTCACATCACCTATTCCCATGGCCAGGCAGCGGTGACAGATGGTCAGGAACGCTTCATATGTCGCTTTTGCGCTTCTCTTGAAAAGGACCTCAGTCGGGTTCAGTTTCTTGGCAATGGTCATGTGATCCCCGTATCTGTCGATAAGAAATTTTTTGGTATTGTTGAGGATAAAAAGATTCTTGAAACAGCCGTAGATACGCTGCTGGTTATTGAATGTCTCGATAGTCAGCACATTATGCATCCTATCGGCCAGCTTGACTTGGATCGCTTTCTCTTTGATGATATCGTCCGGAAATTGATAGACTTGGGCGATGGACTTGTAATAAAAATCCCGTTTATGCCTAGTGAGCAGCCGGGTGATAGTCAAGACTTCAGCTGCAATCTTGGTGTTGATCTTTTTCTGCCGGCAGACTTTCTCCATGTCTTCCTGAAACTCTTTGCTGGCTTTCTCTTCATATTGGTCCAGCATCAGAAGGTGTTCTTTTTGTTTGGCCAGCTTGTTGGCTTTTTTATAAAGATCAACCTTTTCTTCGATGAAATCGTGCACCAGACCGGACATCAGCGTAGCCTCATCAGTAACTCCTGCTTCTCTTAAAGCCAGGACAACATTGGCTGGATGGATAAATGGATGTTCGCCGTTCTTTCGCATCGGCAGCTTCAGATAGACTTCTTTTGCTTCATTATAAAGATGGAGAAATAGCGGGAATGCGGGAGATTTTGGATCCATCAGCTCTTTAGCTGCTGGAAGCCTCTTGACCGGTTTCCAGTGTTTCAGTTCCTGATAGGCCTGATATTCAGGCGTGTCTTTTATCGTCATCGGCGGGAAATAGATAATTGACAGGACATTTTAAACATTTCGGAAGACTGTACGTATTTAGTTGTGTTCTTTGTGAGCGCAGCACGGCGTCATTATGGCACATATGTCAAAATAGGACTTCTAGTGCGCCATCGCCTCAATGGGTCCCAAAAATCATCGATTTTTCAGGACCCCCGGAAATCTTAAGATTTCTCGTGGGCGGCGCTCACCCACTTAACTAAATACGTTCGGAAGACTTCAGCACAGATACCTTTTTAAAGTTCTGACCTTCCTGGAAAATCATGGCCTCTGTCCTCGATTATCTCTCTCAGGGATCGCGTATTTTCTATTCTAGCTTTAAGAGCAGGATCAGACCGAAACAGTACGAAGGTTCAGCTGACCAGATCTGCCACCAGATCGTCAAAGAATGCTGGAACGGCCGTTTCTTCCAGACATCCACTACCAATTTTCCGCAGTTCTGGACCCGTGATTTCGGCTGGTGTGTACAATCTCTGATCGATCTTAAGTATGAAAAAGAAGTGCATCAGACCATCCGTTACGCCCTGAACCGTTTCAAGAAGTACAAAAAGATAACTACCACGATCACTCCCGGCGGCAAGCCCTTTGATTTCCCGACTATGGCCGTGGACTCCTTGCCTTGGTTTATCCATAGCATCCGGGTTTCCAACGCTTCTTACTATTCCTATCGCCATTTCTTGAATGCTCAGATCAACGCTTATTTTAAGAAGGTCATCAACCCCCAGACTGGGCTGGTGAAACCAGACGTGCATTTCTCTTCCATAAAAGATTTTGCCATCCGCAAGAGTTCCTGCTATGATAATTGTATGGTAGCCTTGCTGGCAAGGGATCTTTCCCGGCTGAAGCTTGACAATCCTTTCAAGAAATATGATTACTCCGAACTTTTACAAAGACATTTCTGGAACGGTCATTATTTTTATGATGACCTTCAGAAAAAACACTATGTCGCTGGCGATGCTAACGTCTTTCCCTTCCTGTTCGGTCTGGAGCAAGACAAGACCAAAAGGACCGCCGTCCTAAAAGCTTTAGACGATGCTGGCCTCACCAAACCTTTCCCGTTAAAATATACCAATTCCCGTTCCCATGCCTCGTTTATCTGGCAGGAAGCGTTCATGCGCGATTATGAAAGCGATGCTATCTGGATGCATCTGGGGTTATTGTATGGGAAACTTCTAAAGATGCATGATCCGGAAGCGGCAGCAGTCGTCAAGAAAAGGTATCAGGAACTTATCGAGACCTATCATAATTTCCTGGAAGTGTTTGACTCACAAGGGAAACCTTTCAAGACTTCTTTCTATCACTGCGATTCGGGGATGCTCTGGGCCGCTAACTATCTTACATTATGAGATTGACATCATGAAACTGATCAACATCACGAAACTAAAACTATGAAACCAGCGATATCTGTCATCATCCCGGCTCACAACGAAGAGAACTATATCCGAAAGACCTTGCACAGTCTCAAACAGCAGACATTTCAAGACTTTGAGACCATCGTCGTCTGTAACGGCTGCAATGACAAGACGGAAGAGATCGTCAGGAGACGTTCTTCCGCCAGGCTTCTATCTCTGTCAAATGCTAACGTTTCAGTTGCCAGGAATGCCGGTGCGCTCAATTCTACCGGCAGCGTGCTCCTTTTCCTTGACGCCGATACGGTCTTATCACCAGAGACACTGCAGAAAGTCAACGAGCAGTTCAACCAGAAATATGCAGTAGCCACGACGAAAGTACGGCCGGATTCTCCTCAGCTAAAGTATCGGGCACTGATGGGTCTTAAGACTATGATGCTTTCTACTGGCTTGTTTAAGGGATTCGGGGGCACAGTCATCTGCCGTAAAGAAGATTTTCAGGCAGTCCTGGGCTATGATCCCGATGTGACCGTGAAAGAACATCACCAGCTGCGGAAGAAGCTTCAGAAGCGGGGGAAATATCTTTGTATCGATTCGCACTCTACTACTTCCATGCGCCGTTTTAATTCCTGGAGCATCCCGAAAGCAGCACTTTTCTGGACGAAGCAGCTTGGCCGATATTACCTTGGCGGTGACATGAGAAAAAGCAGCTATGAGAAAGTTCGTTAGCACTCCAACGCTTTCTCGCCGCCGTTCAGGCAGGAAACTTTATCATTGATGACCTCGTAAGAATTGATGCTGGGATCATCCACTCTGGCTTTACAGCAGATACTTCTGGCAGTATTGGCTACCAATAGATCGTAGTTCTCCTGTAAAGATCGCAGTTCTTCTTCGTGCCCGTTAAGCGTCTTCAGGCAACTATCTCTGGCATCGTTGACCTCAGCAGTCTTCTTTTCCACTTCCAGCTCCACTTTGGCATCGGCCATGGCCATGATATCTTCTTTCAGGCCGCATGATTCCTCACAGGCAATGGCTTGTTTTTCTAGGCTCTGCCGTTCTGCTTCGCAGGAAGTGAAATCATCCCTCGCCTGCTGGGCTTCTTTCTGTCTTTCATCGGCAAAATCTTTGGTAAGGGTTAGCTCCGTGGTAGAAGCAGCTAGCTTTGATTCTAGTTCTTGGACATTTGCGGTATATCCTTCCAGCGACAGACCAGAATCCTCTACCTTTTGATAGACTCCGTAGCCGATGATGCCTGGTCTTACGATCAGGATGATGAACAGGAATAAGATCACGGCAGCGATCGTAAGGTAAGTCGTGTTCAGCCTTTTTTTTGGGACAGCAGATTCTTCCATGCTTTCTGGAGAAATATTTTTACATTTTTAAATATGACTCTTTTATGAGCTACCAATTTATACCTAAAGATGATCTTAACTCTTTTAGGGATACCTTTTTAAGAATAAACTATTTTCTGATTATCATATGATCATCACTATCTCCGGTCCTATCGGCAGCGGCAAAAGTTCCGTCGCCAAGCTGCTGGCCAAGAAACTGAAGTATAAACATCATTCTACTGGTGACCTGATGCGCCAGATGGCTAAAGAAAAGAAGATGACCCTGGAACAATTGGGCGACTTGGCTGCTAAAGATTTCTCTATTGACCAAGAGCTGGACGAACGGCAGAAACAGCTGGGCAAAAAAGAAGATAATTTTGTGATCGATGGTCGGTTAAGCTTCCATTTCATCCCACAATCATTAAAGATCTATCTTGATGCTGATCCTACTGTAAGAGCAAAGCGGGTCTTCCAGGATCTTAAGAACCGTCCCGAGGAAGCTGAAACTTCTTTAGAGAAAGTCCTGGCCAAGATCAAGAAACGGCAGAAGATCGAAATCAAGCGCTATCTTAAATATTATCAGTTGGACCATACTGACAAACGTCATTATGATCTCCTTCTGGACACATCGGAGATGCCAGTGGCAGAGGTAGTGGACACAATTATCCGGTTTGTTAAAAACAGGCTCTGTAGAAAATGAAAGGTCACCGCCTCTGTACGAGCAGTAGTGTCTCCACGAAGAGACTTTTTACGGAGCATTAAAAACAACAAAACTTATAAACTCCCTTCAAAAAGAACCTAGCAGATGGCAGAGACAGTAAAAAACCATGATTTTATCGAACTTGATTATACTGGCCGGTTGATAGACGGCACCGTCTTCGACACCACCGTGGCTTCTGAAGCTAAAGATCTGGGTAAGCGTGACTTCAAGCCGGTCATCATCTGCGTCGGTGAAAAACAGCTTCTTCCAGGCCTTGATGGCGCGTTGGTCGATAAAGAAACTGGCAAGAAAGTTTCCATCACCCTTTCTCCTGAACAGGCTTTTGGCAAGAGAGACGTCAAGAAGATGAAGATCGTCCCGATGGGGGCTTTCCAGGAACACAAAGTACGGCCAGAACCCGGTCTGCAGATCAACATCGACGGCGAGTTAGGGACCATCACCAGAGTTTCCGGAGGCCGTGTCATCGTCAATTTCAATCATCCACTTGCAGGAAGAGAGGTGGTTTATGAGGTGTTTATCCATCGTAGGATCACTGATGCGAAGGAACAGATCACCTCTTTCCTGCAAACAACCTTTAATCTCCCTAAAGGGGCTGTCAAAGTAGAGATAACTGGAGAAAAAGCTTCAGTGGAACTGCCGATGGTCCTTCCAGAACCATTATTAGAAGTGATCAGGAAAAAACTGTCTGAACTTACCGTCTGCAAGGAAGTTGTTCTCAGCTGCAAGTCCCCAGAAAAGAAGTAGGGTTCTTAACCCGTCTTTTACAGATTAATAATCTTTATATATCTCTTTTTTTACCCATCACTAAAAAGGGTTGAGGGGCTATGGATACATACATTCAAGAACAGTCAAGGGTTTCTTCTGCACCGTCGGTAGTCTCTCCTGAGATCAGCCACAAGAAAGCCAACGTGGATGTCGATGAAGAGTTAGAGCGGATGATCGCTAAGCATAAGACCCGCATCAAAGTGGTCGGCTGCGGTGGAGCTGGCAACAATACTGTCAATCGCATGACTCAAGTAGGTATCAAAGGTATCGAGACTATCGCTATCAACACTGACGCTCAAGACTTACTATATACCTCCTGTGACAAGAAACTTCTTATCGGTAAAGAGCTTACTCAAGGTCTGGGAGCTGGCTCCAATCCCAAGATCGGTGAGGAATCAGCTAAAGAAAATGAGACCGACCTTAAGAAACTGATCGAAGGATCAGATATGGTCTTTATCACCTGCGGCCTGGGCGGCGGTACCGGGACCGGCAGCGCTCCTTTCCTGGCTGGTCTGGCCAAAAAGATGGGCATACTTAGTGTGGCTATCGTTACCATCCCCTTCACCATGGAAGGCTCCCACCGTTTTGAGAATGCCATGGTCGGTCTGGAGAAGCTGGAACAGACTGTCAACACTCTTATCGTCATCCCTAACGAGAAACTCTTGGAACTGGCGCCGCATCTGCCGTTGCAGACTGCTTTCAAAGTCGCTGATGAGATCCTTACCAATTCTGTCAAAGGGATAGCTGAGCTGGTCACTAAGACGGGCCTGGTCAACCTTGATTTCGCTGATGTCAAAGCTATCATGAGTGAGGGTGGTGTGGCCATGATCGGCGTCGGCGAGTCTGATTCCGAGAACCGGGCAGCTGAATCGGTCGAGAAAGCGTTGTCCAATCCTCTTATCGATGTTGACATTGGCGAGGCCACCGGAGCTTTGATCAACATCTCTGGCGGTGAAGGGCTAACTCTGGATGATTCCCGTAAGATCGTACAGCGTGTCGCTGAAAGCCTGGACAGCCATGCCAAGATAATTTGGGGCGCGCAGATCTATAAAGACCTGGAGAATACTATCCGCACCATGGTCATCATCACTGGCGTCCATTCTGACCAGATCTTCGGCGAAGGCAACAAATATTTTGACAAGAAGAAGTCAGCCATGAAAGATGAGCTGGGTATCGAGTTCATGAATTGAGGTTTTGATCCAGGTTAAGTAATAATCTTTAGTTGTAAGCCTAATTTGTCAGTTTACTGAAAACCATTTTCGAAAGAAAAAGATCATTTTTAGAATGGTGTTCTCTGTTTTTTTTTCTTCAAGTGGTTCATTTCTTTTGTCTTTTATAACTTCTTTAAATGATGATTCATCATATTTATCTTCTATTACCTCTTCTTGTTGTGATTCTTCTCTTTCCATGCAATTAAGCTTCGAATAAAGATAATGTTCACCAATACATCTTGGATAAGTGGCTTTGATCATAGATACAGGAGAACCACTGGTAGTTTCTAATAAATATGAACCATTCTCTCTTTCTTGGAGAAAAACACTATTTAGTCCAGTTGAGATCATCACATTTTTTTGATATTTGAGAGATTGCGATGAGTTTTGTTTCTGAAATTGAAATTCTATGTCCTCGATAGAGGTTCCTTTTCCGGTTAAAGTAAATTCTACTGTAACTTTATCTTTTTTATAAGAACAATTTTGAATATTTAATTCAACAAGTTTGCAACTAAATTTTAAACCAGGACATTCGACTGTTTTATTGCCGTTTTTAGGATCGAAAACAGCATAGGTTCCAGCGTCGCTAATCTCCGCTTCTTCTGAAGTAAAAGTTGTTCCCTTCCATTCTCCCGTCACAGTAAAGTTAATCCCATCTTCTTTTTCAATAACTACTGGGTTTATTGGTGGCCTTTGTTTAAATGTAAGTTGTCCAGTATCAAGGCATTTTAGCCCATAAAAATATGGTCCATCTCCTCCACCCCCGGAGGAATCCCTGGAGTATGTTCCACCGGTTGCACCGCCCCCTGCAGCTGGAGCGCTAACAAAACTAGCGGCGAGAACAAGAAACACGAGACACACAAGATACAGTGATATCTTTCTATTCATTTTCAGGAGTTAATCTTTTTAATGAAGAAATAGTTATAGTTTATATAATCTCTTTACCAAAACTCTTTTTGTAACTATTAATTTAAAAGACAGTGCTGTTATGATAGTTCTCTAATCTCGATCTGGAAACCGTTTTTTATCTTGAATAAATTACAATAGATACTAATAAAAATATAATAGAAACAATAAAAACAAGAAACTCACTCTTTCTTCTTGTATTCGGTATATCCTGTCTTGCCGCAGACTAATCTGTCTTTGTGGTTAGCCAGGAAATCGCCGGGTGACTTTGGTGAGAACTTGTTCTTGCGGACGATCTTATCGCCTTCAACTGAATATAATTTCCATAATTGGCTTGGCCTCTTGGGTTTACTCTGCTTCTTTCCCTGTGGTCCGCCTTTTCCGCCTTTCTTTGCTGCCATTCTTATTCACCCTCTTTGTTCTCTTCAGCAGGTTTTTCAGCCGCTTTCTGCGCTTCTTCTTTTGCCTTTGCTTCCGCTTCAGCCTTGGCCTTAGCTTCTTCATCAGCTTTCTTCTTCTGTTCTTCAGCTTTCTTGCGGAGATGCTTGGTCATCTTCTCCGCTTTGTTTTTCGCTTCCAGGGTTGCATAGACATTTGCATCAACTGTCGCTTCCTGCTTGCTAAACTGGGTGTGGATCCTCTTTACGACGACCTGTCCGGGCTGACAGCTCATCTGTTTGCTGATAGCAGCCGCCACGTCAGCATTGCTGGGGGTAGCGCCTTCAAAACTGACTGCGCCTTTAACTTCTGTCCGCTTTAATAAGCTGTTTTCATGTTTGTCTTGGATTGTTACCTGCATCGTGCCACCTACTGTACCTTTATGGCGTATTCGCCGCTTTCTTCTATGTTAAGCTCTTTAGCTATCATGGATTCTTTAGGATCAGTAATGTATATCCTTCCTTTCCAGTTGTCAGTCACGGCATCGCTGCCGGCTTCATCCTTGCTTTCGATGAATTTCTTGGTCCGTTTGTTTACTAGACGTCGTGCCATTTTATTCTTTGTCTCCTGGTGCTGGAGTTGGGGCTTCCTGGAGCCAGTCTACTTTGCCCAGGCCTTCCTGCCTCATGGTCAAGCCAATCTTTGGATTATTAAGATCTTTATAACTGACGGCGATGATCCTGGCCCGGCATCTATCTCCTACTTTCAGCGATTTGCCGGACTTCTTGCCTTGCAGTACCTTTTCTTTGCTAAAAGAGACGAAATCATCCATGCTCTGTGAGATGTGGACCATCCCTTCAACACCGCCGATGTCCATGAACGCCCCGAAATCAGTGATATCTCTTACTTTTCCGTAGACGATCTCATTCATCTCAGGCTTGTAAGCCAATAATTCGAATTCAGTCTCATAGAACCCCGCTCCGTCACCGGGAACGATAACTCCTTCTTTGATCTCCCCGACGTCGATGACATTGACGACAAAGCCGATCTCTTTGGAGATAAAATTCTCATAAGTGGTCTTGATATTTTCCAGCACAGCCTCCTTCTTAGTAAGGTTAAACATGCTTGGTGGTACTCTTATATGATCTTTGACTTTGACACGGTAGAACATCTTGTAATTCCTCCCTGGGCCTGATATAAGCGTATTTTCTGCCTCAGTTTATAAAGGTTTCTGAAGTGAAGGGGTTAAGTCTTCTGGCTACCCCACCAGCAAAATCTTTATATTGATTCTCGGCCCCGGTTTTTCTATGAGGATCCAGCCCAAAGATATCCAGGAAGCCATGAGGAAGATCATGCGATATCATCGAGAGCAAGGGGCCGGCTATACTGAGCTTCTCAAGTACAAGACTTCGTTTGACAAGCTGGCTGACGAAATCTATCGCACGGAGATGCTTCTTGGCAAGGATCAGAGCTTCAAGAAAAGACAAGCGTACGAGGATGCCGTCAAATGCGGCAATATCTTCTTTGAGGACAAAGAGTTCAAGAAAGCCAGAGCCTATTTTGAGAGAGCGTTGAAACTTTTTCCGGAAGAAAATTATCCCCATTCCAAGATGAAAGAGATAGACGTAATGTTGAAAAAGAATATTGATAGGCAGGAAAAAGACGCGGTTGACGAAAAAGATGAGAAAGAGATTATTGAGAGCCAGGTCAAGATGATCAAAGCGTTCAAGATGAACAATCCATTGTGGGATGTCAAATGAAACCGATGCTATTTTATGACAAGAAACAGGAAGTGTACTTTTTCATAGCTGATGAGCCTGTCCATTGCTACTCCTGCCGTTCTCAGATCACCGCTAACCTCGTCTACCAAACTATCTGGAGGAAGAGCAGCGAGCAGATCAGGACCTACTGCCTGCGCTGCCTGGACCGGATCACGGTCTTAGGCGACACTGACGAGTTCAAGATGTGCGTGGTCTCTTCAAGACAGCCGTCGGAAGCTCTCCCGGTCTTTGAACGTAGGCCGCCGCTGGGTGGAAAAGGCGACTGCAACACTTTTAACGTCATCCAGATCATGAAAGGTTCTGATGCTGAGGTAGATGACCAAACTTTCATTTCCCGTGATCCTAACCAGTCGATGATGCTTGATTTTGAGAGAAACATCTTACAATTTCAGAAAAGAGACGAATCTTTGGGTGTTTCTGCTTTTATCATCCAGGATATCCAAAAAGATGAAAACCTTAGCAAGCTGCCGGTAGAGGATGAATTGCAGAAAGTTGCTAACAAAGTCGGCAAGAAAAAAAAACCGGTGGAAAGACCACGGGTATATGAACAGTCCTCGCCTGCTATTGATACAAAACAAGAATTGGAGATATTGGATGCTTTCTTCAAAGCCACGTTAAATTCTAAATTGCTGCTGCCGGAACATGAGAAACCGCTTCTTACCAACGACAGCGAAGAAGAGATGTGAGATCCCTAAAGAAGAATCTTTATAAACACTCTTTGTTTAATCCTTCAGATGGAACTACGTGAGCTGAAAAAAGAGGTACAGGGCTTGCCTTCCGCCAGCCAGACTGTCGCTTCTTTACAGCAGGAATGGTTAAGACCGATCCGCTCTAACAGCAACCCTGAACTGCCTTCTTTAAAAGATCTTTCTGAGGAGCAAAGGAAAGAGATCAACGATAAGCTGCAGATATGGCGACGTCTTGCCGGGGATCTGCAATCTTCAGCCGTCTCCCAGAAATTACAGCATTATTCCCGCTACCTCATCGAGCTGGCTTTGACTTCTCTCCGCAGCGATGGGAAAAAAGCCAAGATGATCACCAACCATCTTCTGAATGACGACTACCTCAACCTTTCTCAGACTATCACTGACGTACAGGTTTTTGAGAACAACGTCAAGGCTTTATCACAGATTCATAAAGAGATCACTGAACTACTCAACGGTTCTCTTTCTCTGGAAGAAGCTGTCTTGTTCATGGACAAACCACACCAGAAACACTTGCAGCAGCTGCAGGATATCGCTGAAAAACAGAAATCGCTGGTCAAAGACATCGGCGCTAATCTTATCAAGCTGGCTGCGGAGGACAGCTGATGGCATTTGAACTGGCGATCGGTATCGTTGGGATCTCGTTCATCCTGGCGGCGTTCATCCTTGACGAGTTTCTTAAGACCTGGAACCAGAACACGATAAGATATAACTTGTTTAACATTGTCGGCGCTGCTTTCCTGGTCTGGTATGCTTATCTTCTCAATTCTTGGCCGTTTATGGTCCTTAACGGCGTGTGGTTCCTCGCAGCCATGATCAAGCTATATGAGATCTTGAAGAAGTGAATCTTCTCTTCCCAAACTCGCAGTACTTCAGCACCGGACATTCTTTGCATTTCGGATTGATAGGCAGACAGATCCGCTGGCCGTGATCGACCAGTAACATATTAACTTTGTTCCATGAATCTCTGGGAACGATCGCCATCAATCTCTCTTCAGATTCTTCTGGCGTTTTAGTGCTTATCCAGCCTAGCCTGTTAGAGATGCGATGCACGTGGACATCGACGGCGATAGCTGGTTTGTTGAAAACGTAGCTGAGCATGCAGTTAGCTGTTTTCCTGCCAACGCCGGGCAAGGTAGTCATCTCTTCTAACGTATCTGGAACTTTTCCGTCAAACTTTTCTAATAGGATCCTACATAACTCTTTCACATGCTTGGTCTTGACTTTATAGAACCCGATGCGGTACAGCTTCTTCTCTAGTTCTGCATCTGAGAGTTTCAAGATCTCTTTCGGCCCCGGATATTTCTGGAACAGATCCTTCACGACAGGAATTACGGTCACGTCCTTTGTCCTGGCGCTTAGCAACGTAGCTACTAGCCTCTGGAAAGGTGTGTAATCTTTGAGCATCTCCAGCATCGTCGGTTGATGGGTTTTCTCAAGGACGGAAAGGACTTTGATGATTTCAACGGCCATCACTTCAAGAATATTTTTCCCTTTATAATTATTCACACGAACAGCAGCACGATCCCAACCACTAACAATACACAGCTGACGATGAAACTGGCAACTTTATGCTGATGCCGCATGAACCGTTCTTTCTTGTCATCCTGGACTTCAGCCAACTTGTCATCAAGACGTTCCTGGATAGTATAGACGACCAGGCCGCTGACGATGAACAGCCACAGTAGCAATATTGAGTAATACAATAATAATGGTATGGTCGTCAGCATCATCCCTGATCGTAAAGTAAGGTTCTGCAGAGAGATGAACGTGATGCTGCGGATAGACAAAGCCAGATAACTGCCGACAGCTCCCAGAACAGCTATGCCTGGTAATGTCGTGAAGAACTTTACCTTCTCAAGTACTTTCTGCCTGGTCTCCTGGCTTAGGACCTCTTTACGGTTAAAGAAACTGCGGATATGGAGGATACCGATGAGGATGGCGATCACGCCTATAGATTTGCTAAAGATCAGAGCCATGTCTGGAGAGGTGATACGCGGCAGCATCTTAAAGCCGTACAATACCTGCACCAGGAAGACGCCTAGCAGTCCATAGAGGAGCCTCTTACGGTAAATATTACGCTGCGGAGTCACCATGATCAATAATAATGATACTAAGAACAGAGCTAGCATCGCCGGTCGGAAACTGTCTTTCACGGCAGCGACCGACACGCGCCAGACGGAGATGGTATCACGGACATCGGAAGGATCTTTCTCTGCCACCAAGCCAACTCCAACATATTCGGAAGAACAGCCTTCATCAACGGTCTTCTTGATGTGTTCTTCTAAAACAGCCGGTTCAGATTGGTTGCCGATAAAATAGGCGTCGTCGATGAAGACAGCCGGCAGGCCTCTCGAATTCTCTGGGACCAGATAACGGCGGAAATATTCATCTAACAATTTCTCGTTCTCCTCATCAAGATAAGCTTCATGGATCTCCACCTGCCCAGGATAGCGTTCCTGCATCAGGTTCATGAACCCATTGAGGCTCTGGCACTGCACACAGTTTTCTCCATAAAAATAAGCTACACAAGAATCTTCAGCAGCGCTGACAGCCGTAATTGAAAGCAATAATAGTCCCAGTAACAAAGCGATTCTGTGTTTCATCCTCTTTTTATGTCAGAACTAAGGAGAAGTTGTTTATAAACGTTGCGGGATGCTGTAGAAAGACAGATAAAACCCTGCTCATTCCACCTAAAAAAAAGACACGAGGTTATGAAAATGGTTCTCGAACTGACTAAAGATTCATTTGAAACAGAAGTATTAAAATCAGAAACTCCGGTTATCGTCGATTTCTGGGCATCCTGGTGCGGTCCCTGTAAGATGCTGGCTCCCGTCTTTGAGGAAGTAAGCAAAGAGTACGAAGGGAAACTGAAATTCGCCAAGATCTCTACGGAAGACTTCCCTGAGATCGCTGGAGAGAACATGATCACTGGCATCCCTTGTTTGTTAGTCTTTAATAAAGGTGAAGAAGTCGATAGGATCGTCGGCTTTAACCCTAAAGATGCCCTGAAAAAGAAGATTGATGCTGTTTTGGCAAAAATTTAATTTTTTTTCTTATACTAAAAAATTTCGATAGGAATTTTTAGTGGGGTACAATACCCCGACCTTCAGATCGAAATTTTTGGTATCACAAAAATCTGCTGTAAGAGAAAGTGTTCTACACTGTCTTTTAGGGGAGTAGAACACTTTCAGTAGATTTTTCATGATAATTTTAAATAAACTTGAGTTTTTTTACGTAAGTATGAACTATTCTGCCTTATTATTGACTGCTGTTTTGATGGCACCTCAATTGACCAGGACACCTAGTGAACGGATTGTCATGAAACTGGAAGGCGAGTCGTTTATCTTTAGAAAGACTACTCCTGGTGGTCTTTGCACTCTCGTCTTTGACCTAAAAAATTATCCGGAGGTGCCGCCACGAGAGTCTGAAAATCATCATTTGATGAACCTTTATACTTTTGCAGGTTACGTCCATAGTTGTTTGGGCGGCCGGCTGCCCAGTGATTCGTCTAGTCTGGATCGACGCTTGATGCGAATATTCGACCCTAAAGCTAATACTTTATCCGTCTATGCGCCGTTTGTGTCACAATCTTTATAATAAAGCTGCTTCTGGGCTAGGTTATGCGCAATTATGCAATCCCTTTGGCTTTTGCAACCTCATATCTTCTCTCTCCAGCCAGAGCTGATTTTCAAGCGGAGAAATGTCCGCCTGGCTTAGAGATGTTAGTAGAGCCGCTTGAAGGGCAAAGAGTTCTTTTTGTCTATCGCTCTCCTCCTGAATGCAGCCCATGTGAAGTTTATCTTCCATTAAGCAGTTACCCTCACTTTAAAGAGATGAGTGGAGCTGATTTTGCCAGAGCAGCAGCGATGATCTATGGCCTTACCTGCTTGACAAAGGATCAGCAGCATCAGACCACTCCAGAAAAGCTGATTCCCCATCTGGGTCTCAGCTTTGATTCCTCCACACAAAGGATCAAGATTTCCCTTGAGACAGATAAATTCTTAAATGGTGGAAAAGTATCTAGTAAAAATGGCAAAACTACTCGCCCAAGGCGCTGAAGCCAAGATCTTCAAGGACAATAACAGTATTATCAAGGAACGGTTCAGCAAGGAATATAGGCTGGAGCATCTTGATCATGCCTTACGGCAGTTCCGTACCCGGCGGGAAGCCAAAGTCCTGGGCAAGTTGGCCGATATCAATTTTCCTGCTCCTCATCTTCAGAATTTCTCCGACAAACGTATGTCTATCGTCATGGATTTCGTCCCTGGCGAGAAGCTGAAAGACGTCCTTCTTCGAGGCGATGAATGTGGGCGGTTTGCCCAGGAGATGGGAGAGAAGATCGGTAAACTTCACGCTGAAAATATCATCCATGGTGATTTGACGACATCTAACCTGATCCTCCACGAACAGACCAAAGAATTAAACTTTATCGACTTTGGTCTTTCTTCTTTCTCAGACAAGATAGAAGATAAGGCTGTTGACCTGTTCTTGTTAGAAAGATCATTACAAAGCACCCATTACGATAAGCCGGAGATGTTTGAGAAGATCGTGGAAAGCTATCGTGAAAGCAGCCCTCAGGCAGCTGAAGTTTTGGAGCGGTTGCAAGCTGTCCAGAAAAGAGGAAGAAATAAAGCAAAAGAGTGATGAGATGATTGCATGGATAGGTCACCCGATTCAGGTTTTTCTGTTGGAGGAAGTTCTTTAGAAAGTTGTTTAGTGCCGGATAGGGTTAATCTTTTAGAACTTGCTTTGAGACGAAAATTGACTATTCAAGATAGAGAGATGAGGGAACATTGTTGGTACCGGGGTCAAGAAGCTGGTCACACCGTCGATCCTGATCAAGCTGCCCTTGATTATGTTATCAATCATGGTAAAAGGTTCAGTGACGTTTTTGACGCCAACGCTCAAAATATCTATGCTAATTGTGATACTACCTGTGGAGTAAATTACTGCAGAGGGATTAGCAACTGTCCATTGACCAACGAACAGATCCATGAACTGTTGGGAGATTAGACTGTAATTTGTCAGATGATTACAGCCACTTCGTGGCCACGGTGCCCGGTCCCCTTCTGCCGACGGTCGGTCCGTCATTATAAAATAATCCGGCTTTGCTCATGTTTTCTCGTCCTAGTCTGGCGCAGGAGTATGTCGCCAAGATGGCCGAATCGCTCATGACCCGGTACATCTGCTCAAATAGTGAAGTATCCCACATTTCCGGCATCGTCTTTGGTGAAAAAGGATCAAAGAACACGGCATCGAAGTGATTCTCAGATAATTGTTTCACGGTTTCCCGAGCATCTCCAAGAAGAATCTTTACTGACACTTTACCTTCTTTAAATTTTAGATTATCTTTGGTCAATTTTTTATAATGTGTAAAAAAAGCTATCGGCGGATCGATCTCCTGCATCTTCTGGATGATCTCGGGGTCATTTTCCAGACCGATCACTTCAATCTCACAGTCAGGATTCTCTTTTAGAGCAATGTCAATAGCCATGGCTGAATTATAACCTATACCAAAGAAAGCGTCTAAAATCCTGATCTTTCCACTTTTCGCTTTCTCAGCGATCTTGCAGGGGATAGCATACTTCTTCAACGCTTCTTCTACCGCTCCAGTCTGGGAATGGTAGCTTTCGCCGACAGTCTCGTTCAGAAATGTTTCGGTGTTGTCGGCAGTAGTTATCTTACGTATCATTACTTCTCTAGATCAAAGTCGTTTTAAATAGTTAACGGCGAATTTTACTTTTTTTCTCGTTCATCCTGAAATAGGAAAAGATGCCGATGTAAGCAAGAGTGGTCTCGATAGCGATGATATATTTGATTATCAAAGGCCCTTGATCGATAAGGATGGCATAGATCAAAGCGATTATATTTGCTACCAGAAAGATGACGAATAATAATAGGCTGACCCCTTTTGTGTCTTGCGACCGCAAAGTCCTGACCATCTGCGGGATGATCATTATTGAAAACAGGAACGTAGCTGTCCAGCCTAAAATTTGCGCGATATCCATCTTATGCTTTCTCGGCCCGCCCTTTCCTTATTAAAAGTTCTGCAACTTCAGGAAAGATCTCTGTTTCTTCATCCTCTTCAAAAGGCCCGTAGTTCTTGAGGTCTTTCCAGACAAAACTGGGAGTAGCATGTAAAAACCTGATCTTGGTCAAGCCTTCTTCTTTAGGTTCTTCTTTCACCACTTTTGGCACTGCCTTCTTCTCTTGAACATTTGGCAGATCGCCTTTCAATAAAGTCAGCAAAACTCCTGTCCGTTGCTCATCTAGTCTTGATAGTATCTGGTTATAGAACTCCTTCTCTTCAGCCAGCATATAGCTGGTGTCGATGATATCGGAGCCGGTGCGGCTCTTGTTCAATGCGATGTCGATGATCTTCTTCTCTCGTTTCTCATAGATCTCTTTTAAGATACGTTTGATACTTTTTAGTTCATATTCTACTTTCTCTTTCTCGCTGGCGGCAAAGATGCTCTCACTTTCCGTCTTAAGGTCAAGAAGGCCTTTCTTTTCTCTGAGATAAGTGGCTACGTCCATGAAAAAAGAAGCTTCCAGCTCCTGCAGGTCGTCCCTCTTCTTTTCGTTTCGTAGAATATCGTACAACGTCTCTAACGTAATCTTTATTTCTCCCATCCCCAGGAAGCTCGAGGAATTGCTGCTTTTTAAAGTTTTCCAGCTGTTTGAACACTATGGTAAGAAAGATACTTAAACTCTAATTGGCCTATCTGGGGCATGGATATTAACCCACATATCATCAATAAAACCCTTTCTCTGAAAGTTATACCTAATTCCGGTCGTAATGAGCTTATTGAAGAGAATAATTCGTTAAGACTTTATATCAAAGCCATTCCAGATAAGAACAAAGCTAATTTAGAAGTTATCAAATTCTTCAAGAAGGAATTCAACCTGCGGGTGGAGATAGTTTCCGGATTGAAGAGCCGGGAGAAAAGGCTGAAAGTTTTGTGAGTTATCACTGATTAGAATACTTCTCTATCTGCTTGTTGAGGATCTCCAGCTTTATGCCTGCTTCTTTGAACAATCGGTGTGAATCCCCGCCGGCATGGTAATCGTTCTCAGCTACGACCTTGACGACACCAGCGTTGATGATCATCTTGGCGCAGACATAGCAGGGAGTCATCCGGCAGTATAATGTAGAGCCCTGGATCGGGATCCCTCTTCTGGCGGCCTGACAGATGGCGTTCTGTTCGGCATGGGTCGTCCGTACGCAATGGTTGCTCTGATGCCCATCTTCATGGATGGTCGCTTTCATCTGGTGGCCGATCTCGTCGCAATGGGCGACACCTAAAGGACTGCCAACATAACCAGTTACCATGATCTGTTTATCTCTGGCAATAACACAACCGCTTCTTCCTCTATCGCAGGTAGCTCTCCTGGCCACGGATTGGGCGATACCCATGAAATATTCATCCCAGCTGGGGCGTTTGTGAAATCTCTTTCGGAGATCTGATAATAAGTTGTCAACTTTTTCATACAACCCTTCGATACTACTATCATTCTTGATGACGATCTTCGCCAGCTTGATGCATTTATGGAGCTGCTGCTTATTAGGGTCACTGCTTTTCTCCTGTTTCTCTTTTGCTTCCAGTTCTGCCAGAGTTTCCGGGTCGCCTTCTCGGGCCCTTCTCTGGATCCAGCTGAAACGGTTCTTGACATCTGCATCGATATTGATAAGGACAAAGTCAGGGATCTTCTTTAAGATATCGATCTCTACCGGATTTCTGATAGAAGTCAGCACGTAATCTTTATTGGCTTCTAGCTTTGCTTTGACTCTTGCGGCAAAGACGCCAGGGCCTTCTTTCCTTCGCAGCTCATTAGCAAGAGAGATCATGTTATCTCGGCTCATCTTCATCTGCCGCTTCCGGCATTCCTCACGGATCTCATCTGAAAGAGAATAATGTACGAAACCTTGTCTTTTCTCAAGGTATTCCGCAAGGGTATCTTTGCCAGCAGCATACAAGCCAGTAACTCCGATTATCATGCTGCTCTTTCAACCAGAGCCATATAAATTAATTGTGATGGTTGAATGGCTGTTCTGTAATCAGGATATTGGAAATGTTTATAAATAATTACTTTTTAGTAACTACAAAATGACTCAAGGCATATTGGCATCGATGGCTTTAGGATCTCGGTTTCGTCACCAGATTGACGATAGATACACGCTTCTTGGTAACTACTGGGAGCGCGAGAACAATGGACATCCCGGAACCTATCTCGCTAGCTCTTTAGAGGCATGGGTAGACATTCACGATGGAAAGCTGCCGGGAGAAGTTGAGGCTGTCATTCCAAGTAATAGGGCTGATTTTTTTCAGCGGTACCAAAGGATGGGAAGACTAGTAGCAGTAGAATCAGAAAGAAAGTTTCCAGAAGGCGATCCTTGCAGCCGTATCCCAGAACAATACCGCTTCTTTGAAGTTTATAGGAAAAAATGAATGCATTATTTTCTCGTATCCCGCTTTGTATGCTGAGCGCGCTTCCTCCTCGACAAGAGGATTCACGTCTTATAGATCATCTCTATCAGCATATCAATCTTCCAACTACAATCTACCCTGCTTTTGAACTTGAAAGATTTGTCGCCAGGTTCAATTTTGACCCAGCCGGCCATGATCTTAACAGAGAACCGTACCTTGAGGCAAGACTGTTCAACTGGCATGACTTTTTATCTGGAATACAAGGCCATCTCCAAGCTGCAGAAAGAGCGCTGCCTTCATCAATAAATGAAAAAAGAGATAGATATATCCGGCCCAACTACCGTTTCTATGAGGTTCATACTGCTGGTAATGTAGAGCTTACGGCTGAAGGTATGAGATTTTCCCCTGCAGTCTCTGTCTGACGATCTGTCCGATACTTCTGCTAAGATCATCTTGGGGTACTCTCTTCCCTATCATTATCCCATAACAAGCCGTGCCGTCAACATTTACTGGAGAAGAATCTTCTACAAGAGTGAAATGACCTGGATATGACGTTTGCAGCCAACTAACTTGTTCAGGTAAAAGACTGTTCCCATACCTGTTGACTTCTGCCGATTTCAGATCTCTTCCTAGCTGGCGTTCCAAGTCAGCTAAAGCAGCATCGTTTGCGTCTCGCACCAGGTTTGGGGTCGCCTCACCAGCTTTCCCGCAATAGATACCGATACCAACTCTTCCCTGAAGTCCGGTACTTTGAGTTCCATGTCTTTCAACAGGTTCTTGAGCGGAACAACCGGAAATAAGAAGCAATCCGGATAAAGCGATGTTTCTTGCAGTATATGCTGGGTTCATGGTCTTGCTTCGGGACGGTTCCTCTTTAAAAGGTTTATGAAGAAATCTGATTGATGCTCATAATAGTTTCCCCACATAGATATTGTGCTTATCCCGCTGTATCTTAACTCGTATCTTCTTGTCTTTCACGAACTTGCATCCCGGTACTGAGATGTTTCTCTCTCCAGATACAGCGATCACAGAATGGGGAAACCTGTCGGGACATTTGATGACAGCCGTGATCTCATCTCCTTCTACGAAAGGTTTCGGCAGGGGTTTGATCTTCCTGATATTGAAATCTTCTTTCTGTAATCGTAATTTGATATCATGTTTCTTCTCTAACTTCTCTAACAAAGTGTAAAAATCTTCCCAAAGGATCTCTTTGGCTGGATTGCGTCCGGTCTTATATCGCAAGAAATTCTGGATGCCGAGGATCGGCTGTTTCGGTAAGGATTTCACGAATAAGATTATCTTCTCCATCTGGTCTTCGTTATAGCCTTGCGTCAATACCGGGGCGACGATGACTTTCAGCTTTTGGGATGCGTACGAGATGACTTCCTTGACGTGGTTGATGTTATAACTTTGTACTCCAGCAACTTTCTTGGCGATCTCTTCATCGATGGCATCCAATGAAAGGTTCAGCTGTAACTTATCATTCTTGGCGAGAGCATCGATCTTTTCTTTGTTGAGCATGGTGCCGTTGGTATCGATGGAGATGGTATGTACTGACGGAATGGCCTGCAAGTCTTCGATAAGATACTGCATATCTGCATAGAGGAACGGTTCACCCTGGACGCCGATATGGATCTCCAACGGTTCATCGACAAACCGGATGATCTTCTCCAGTTCTTCTACCATGTATTCTTTTTCGACGACAAAATCGTGTTTCTTGGAAGAAAGACCCTCTGAGATGGAACAATAGACACAGTCCAGGTTGCAGGAGGTGACCGGTTTGATCTCAATGATGGACGAGTTTCTATAGACGATGCCGAAAGCCACGTTGCCGATCAACGGGATTCCTGAATTACGGTGGATATAAGTAACTGGATTGCCGGTAAGCTTGTTTGTTAGGTGTTCAAAATACTTGTCTAGCAGGAACGAGAATCTAGTCTCTGCTTTCTCTACGTCAATCTTTTTGAAATTGATAGTGTGCGGATCAGGAACTTCAAAAGGGGCGATGGCTTCCACTTCTTCCAGGGGCATCTTGGCGGTGAAGAGCTTGAGCAAGGTTACAACTAGTTCTTTCTCGGTCTTACGGAAGGAAAGTGTTTCGAATGTAGCCATATCTGTCTATTTCAACAGCTATTTTAAAAAAGTTGTTGAGAATAAATCAATTCAGAGACGGCTGCATCACATAGGCGCAGATCATTCCTTCTGTGTTTGGCAGGTTGTCGGTGATGTCGAGAAGATTCAGATTCATCCCTCTTGGGTCAAACGTACCTAGGTTATTGACAATCACCACACTTCCCCCGGCAAGAGTATGGAGTTTTTGGATCCTTTCCTTTTCCAGAGCCTGATGGCTGCGGCTTTCGTCGCTACGATCAGTATTGTTTAAAGCATCGTTCTTATCATCAACAAAATGCAGCTCAACCTGATAGCCATTCTGTAAGATGGCAGTAGCATGAAGCGCTTTGTAACCTGACGCTTTAGGATTCTCATAGTAATCCTTTCTCTCGATCATTCTGGCTACAAATGGTAATTTAGTCACATGTTCCTCTAAAGCATAAGCATCTTCTGCTGTTTCTCCTACGAGAGTCGCTCCTTTTAAGTCTCTGACAACTGTAAGTCCATCTTCTGGTCTGATCAGGCCTTTCTCTCCTGCATCACGAGCCGCTTTTTCCAGCGCGCTGTCATCAGCTTTAAGACGACCGTAGATTCTCAATGCATGATAAGGGTTTGATGTGGATCTGGGATCAAATGTGATCGTCTCTATGTACCCGGCAGGATCAGAGTGATGTGGTAAAGTTGGTGGGACAGCTCTTCTTTTGATAGGGCTATGCGCTTGGTCCACCATTTCAGCTAAAGCATAAAGTATGGTTGTATGAGCGCCATAATTTCTATCAAACACAGCAACATTTCCTCTTTGTAATAACTCTCTGGTCTGTGGATTCTCAGCTAATGCATCGGTCAGAAGCTGTCTCCTCTGCTCGTTTACAGTATTATACCCTATCGCTGGTTCATTATGGGCTCTCACCGCCAGCTGTTCCAATCCTAAATTGCCGTTCATATTATACGATATATACTTGTGGTTTATATAGGCTGTGACAGAAATGGTCTTTATCTACAACTCATGACACATTTAAGGTAGTTCTGGCTTTTTTCTCTGTTTCCAATAACCTCTACCATCACCATAATCATTAAATATCTTACAGAGCCACAAACATCCATGGAAAAGAGCCTCAGCATCCTCGATGTACCGATAGCGCATCTCACGCCGGGCATGCAGCAATACCTGGATGCCAAAAAAGCCAATCCTGACTGTCTGATCATGCTGCGTATGGGCGATTTCTATGAGATGTTTTACCAGGATGCCGTCACCGCTTCCAAAGAATTAGATATCACCCTCACAGCGAGAGGGCAGGGTGAAAGAAGAGCTCCTTTAGCCGGCATTCCCTATCATGCTTTAGAATCATACCTCGGGAGACTTGTAAAAAAAGGCCATAAAGTCGCTATCATCGAACAGCTGGAAGATCCCAAGAAAGCCAAAGGCTTGGTAAAACGCGGCCTGGTGAGGATCGTCACGCCAGGGACGTTGATCGAATCTTCTTTACTGGATGAAAAAGAGAATAATTATGTTTTCTCGATGAAAGTCCTGGGAGATGATATCGCTGCGGCGTTCTGCGACATGTCTACCGGAGAGTTCTTTACGACGGTCCATAAGAGCCTGCCGGCATTACTTGGTGATATTGTCCGTTTCCATCCCAGCGAAGGTATCCTGCCGGAGAGCCTGCTGGTCGATACAGAATTGGTGGAGAAGATCCGTCAGCTGGATTGTTTTGTCAACAGCCTTGATGATCATCATTTCAAGACTGAAAAAGCAGCTGAGATCCTTAAGGAGCATTTTAACCTCGCTTCATTAGACTCTTTCGGCATCGAAGACAAAAATAGCATCTCTGCTGCCGGAGGTCTGCTGTATTATCTCCGCAGCACTCAGAAGAATGGTCTCTCGCACATCAAAAGCCTTTCTTCCAGGAGCAATCAGGAGACGATGCTGCTTGACGGCAGTACTTTCCGCAACCTGGAACTGCTGCGTAACATCCGCGACAGCGGTAGCCGCGGTACCGTCTTATCTATCTTGGATAAGACCGTCACTGTCCTTGGTTCCCGGCTGCTAAAAGCCTGGTTGAAGACCCCTTTGTGCAACCGCCAGCGGATCGAACAGCGTCTCGACGCTGTAGAGCAGCTGCATAAAAATATTATCATCAGGGAAGAGATCCGCGAGCTCCTGAAAGAAGTCTATGATCTGGAAAGGCTGATCAGCCGTATCAACTACGGCAATGCCTCGCCTAAAGACCTCTTGGCCTTGCGGCAGTCGCTGGAAAAGATCCCGCTGCTGAAACAGAAGACAATCAACTTGGATTCATCATTGCTGCAGAACATCAGCAGCATGGCTGATCTCCATGAGATACGAGGCCTTCTTGGTTCCGCGATCAAAGATGACGCGCCGTTTACTGTCAGAGAAGGCGGTATCATCAAGCCGGAGTTCGACCAAGAGCTCGCTTCGTTGGTCAGCATCAAAGAAAATGGCAGACAATATCTTCAAGAGCTAGAGAGACGGGAGAAAGAGAAGACTGGCATCTCTTCATTAAAGATCAGCTACAACAAAGTTTTTGGTTATTATATCGAAGTTACTAAGAAAAACCTTTCTTTGGTGCCGGAACATTACATCCGTAAACAGACGACGGCTAACGGCGAGCGTTACATCACTGAAGAACTGAAACTAGAAGAAGAAAAAATACTTGGAGCTCAGGAAAAGATTGCCGAGCTGGAATATCGGCTGTTTCAGGATATCGTCGCCAGGATAGCCGCCAGGACTGCGGAAGTTCAGGAGACGGCCAGAAAGGTCGCCGCTCTTGATGTTCTCTGTTCTCTGGCAAAGATCTCAGCTGAAAACCATTACGTCCGTCCGCGATTTGTCGATGATAACATCCTTCACATAAAAAGAGGGCGTCATCCAGTCGTCGAGCAGCTGGAGAGCCGCTTCATCGCCAATGATGTTCTTCTGGATGAAGGACAGATGATGATCATCACCGGACCAAACATGGCCGGGAAGTGTTTAGTCGGTGAGTCTATCGTCTTTACTGATAAAGGCATGATCCCTATCGAAGATTTTAAACCGGCCCTGATCGAAACCGGCCAATTTTATCCGCTTCAGGTTGGGGTCAATGGTGTTGAAGGACTTGAAACGGCATCACATTTTTATTATGATGGAAAAAGAAAGACTATCAGACTTAAGACCCGGTTTGGTTACGAGATTGAAGGCACAGAGAACCATCCTGTCCTTGTCAGGACTATGGAAGGAAAAGAGATCTGGCGGAAACTAGGAAACATCCAGGAGCAGGATCAGATAATAATCAACCGGAAAATTGATCTTTGGGGAAAAAATGTAAAAATCTCTCCAAAGATTCTCTCTGAGATGCGTCAAGGTAAGTATCACCATAACGTGCTTTTCTATAAAGTTCCAGAACTTATCGATGAGGATCTGGCGTACTTGATCGGACTGCTTGTGGGGGATGGCACTTTAACATATAAAAATAGTATCACTTTCTCTAACATCGATACAGAGCTGATAGCTGAATTCTTCCGGATCATGGAAGATAAATTTGGTTATTCTCCAAAGACCAAGAAAAATAATACAGATCATCTTGTGTGCAGCAGGCACATACGATCATTTTTTGAAAAGATCGGCTTAGGGTACGTAAACTCTCTCGACAAAGAAACACCAAGGTGTATCCTGGAAGCTCCTAAACATATTGTCCGGATGTTTTTACAAGGACTATTTGACACCGATGGCTGTGCCGACAAAAGATACGGCAACGTAAGCGTATCGACCTCCTCTTATAAGTTGGCAAGACAGATCCAGATAATCTTATTGAACTTTGGCATAATCTCTTCACTCAAGCCGAAAAAGACAAGCCGCAACCTGAATTATAGGGTACAGATATATGGTCAGGATTCGATATTATTCCATAACACCGTCGGATTTAAGCTTCGGAGAAAGAGCGCTCGGTCAGACAAGTCTTCCTCATTAAGGATGCCCAACTATGGCGTCCCTCATCTGAAAGAGGCGTTGAAAAGGATACAAAAAGAGATAGTCGGTAGGAAAGATAAGATTGTGGCGCTCAAGAAAGTTAAAAAGATCAACTCTATCTTCTACACTTATCTCCCCAATAATCGGAACATCAGCCACCAGAAGCTGAAAGAATTGATTGACTATTGTGATTTGAACCGGATTAGCTGCCCAGATATGAAAAAGATTTCGGAACGGAATTATCTTTATGATCCGATCGCCAGTATTGAGGCCTCAGAAGCTATGAAGGATGTTTATGATTTCTCGGTTCCCGGAACCCATTCTTTTACTGCCAACGGCTTGATCAACCATAACTCAACGATAATGCGGCAGACGGCTTTGATCGTCCTGCTGGCTCAGATGGGCAGTTTCGTACCGGCGGAAGAAGCCACTTTGGGTGTTATCGACCGCATCTTCACCCGCGTCGGCGCTTATGATGACCTTAGCTCCGGGCAGTCAACGTTTATGGTAGAGATGAGCGAGACAGCATCTATCCTTGGCAATGCCACAGAAAAGAGCCTGGTCATCCTGGACGAGATCGGCCGCGGCACTTCCACTTTTGACGGCGTCTCCATCGCCTGGAGCGTGGCTGAACACATCCATAATACTGTCAAAGCCAAGACGCTTTTTGCCACCCATTACCACGTCATGAACAAGCTGGCTGACAATTTCTCCCGGATCAAGAATTACACCATCGCCGTCCGCGAGAAAGAAGGGGACGTCATCTTCTTGCACAAGCTGGTGGAAGGCAGCACCGACCAGAGCTACGGCATCCATGTCGCTAAGCTGGCTGGCCTTCCTGGCTCTGTCGTCGAACGGGCTAAAGAGATCCAGACCCTGCTGGAAAAAGACGATGAGATGATACGCAGGATCAAAGCCAAGAAGATCCAGGAGCAGACCAGCTTAGAAAATTTTAAGGATAAGATTTAAATAAAAGAACTACTCAATGGTAGTTTATGGTTGATGCTTTGGAACGGACGGTACTGTTGGCTGATGATAGTGATCTTCTTAGAAGGAGTTATGGCCGGATAATCAGCCGCTATGATGCAGGTATCAACGTAACTGCCGTTTCGACTGGTGAAGAGCTGGTGCGAGAAGCTGCTGGACAGCAATACAATCTGATCATCACCGATAACAACATGGGCTTAGGGATCAAAGGTGTGGAAGCGGTACAGCAGATCCGGGCTGGAAAATACAACACCGAGACTCCCCTTTACGTCGTCAGTTCCGATGGTTTTGCTAAGTCGGAAGCAGCTGAGGCTGGAGCTACCGGATTCATCTTGAAAGACGGCGGATTAAACGACCAGATCAAAGTGCTTCTTGAAAAACATCTGCCGTTTAGCCGGGAATGATCTTCTAATAGCTGACCTGTTGATAGCTGACCTGTTGATAGCTGACCTGTTGATAGCTGACCTGTTGATAGCTGACCTGTTGATAGCTGATCTCTTGATATTTCTTCCAACATGACAACTCCGCCCCAACAAGATTTAAATACGAATCATTATTCTTCTACTTTAGACTTGTCAGGAACTGACATAAAAAGGGTGAATGCATGTATGGAATCCAAAACTGTGGAACCGAAAAAATTTCTATTTGTTTCAAAAGAAGCATTGATAACTGATATTGCCTGGTGTGTCATAAAAGAAGGACATCAAGTAAAATATTACATCGAGGATGAAGTGGACCGAGATATCGGTGAAGGCTTTGTTCCAAAGGTTGATGACTGGCGTCCTGAGGTTGAGTGGGCTGACGTGATCGTCTTTGACGATGTCCTGGGCCACGGTAAGATTGCGGAAGAACTGCGCAAGCAGGGCAAAGCGGTCATCGGCGGTACTGCCTACACAGACAAGCTGGAAGACGAACGTTCTTTCGGTCAGGAAGAGCTGAAGAAACACGGCATCCCTATCATCCCTTATTCTGAATTCACCTCTTTTGATGAAGCGATCAATTACGTCAAGCAGAATCCAGCTAAATATGTCATCAAACCGTCCGGCGAAGCTCAGAACAAGAAAGGGCTGTTGTTCGTCGGCCAGGAAGATGACGGCGCGGATGTTATCCGTGTCCTTGAATCCTACAAGAGGACCATGCAGCAGCATATCGCCATCATCCAGCTGCAGCGGCGCATCACTGGCGTGGAAGTGGCTGTGGGGGCTTTCTTCAACGGCAAGCAGTTCATGACCCCGATCAACATCAACTTTGAACATAAGAAACTGTTCCCGGGCAACATCGGTCCTTCTACTGGAGAGATGGGGACTAGCATGTTTTGGAGCATGCCCAACAAGCTGTTCAACACGACCTTGAAGAAGATCGAGAAGACTCTGGCTACTGAAGGTTATGTCGGCTACATCGACCTTAACTGCATCGTCAACGGCAACGGCATCTATCCTCTGGAGTTCACGTCCCGATTTGGCTATCCGACCATCTTTATCCAGCAGGAAGGCATCCTTAACACCATGGGCGAATTTCTTCACGGCATGGCTACCGGCCAGATGAACGAGTTCCGCACTAAGAAAGGCTTTCAGGTGGGTGTAAGGATCTTGGTGCCGCCGTTCCCTTTCGGTGATCAGGAAACGTTCGAATCACATTCTAAAGGCAGCACCATCGTCTTCAAGAAGCATGATGAGAACGGCGTCCACATCGAAGACGTCAAGCTGATCAACGGCGAATGGGTAGTTGCTGGAAGTTCTGGAGTGATCATGGTCGTGGTCGGCACCGGTTCCACTATGAAAGATGCCCAGAAGCAAGTTTACAATCGCATCAGCAATATCTTGATCCCGCACATGTACTACCGGACGGACATCGGCGACCGTTGGTATGAGGATTCCGACCGCCTGCATAGCTGGGGCTATCTTCGCGAACAGTAAGAAAGCGACAAGGGTGAACAAAAACCTCTATGAAAATTCGTGTGGAAACTGACCTGCAGAAATGTAGGGATCTTTGGGACCGCTTTTCACCTAAGAAAAGGTTGTGGGACCTTTGGGAAGTCTTATACTGTTTTAACGAGCAGGGCAACACTCTCCATTTTCTGGTCTTGGAAGATGAAAGAGGAGATCAACCGCATGGCATCCTGCCTTTATGGTGGGATCAGCCCCTTGAGAAATACCTGTTCTTTGGCGGCGAATACATGGAAGACATCCAATTCTGGTTCGACCTGAAACATTTCCCGCTGGTTGTCCAGCACCTTCCTAAAGACACTTTTCTTTACGACATAAATCACCTGGAGATGGAAAAGATCCTGGCTCTCCATCCGCAGTTTAAAGATGATTTCCAGCATCTTGATGACCATTTCTTCATCAACCTGGACAAGTACAGCTACGACCTTCAGTCTTTCCTGGCCACTTTCGGCAAGAAACATCGTAAGAATCTGCTCTATGACCTACGCCATGTCGAGCAGGAAGGCTTTGAGGTGCGCTGGGAGACTAAGCTGTTGTTCTACGATGATTTCATCAGTTATAACCAGAAGCGTTTCGGTGAAGAGTCTGATTTCGTCCACCCTACTTTTATTGACGGCATGAGGGATTTCCTGAAGCTTCTAGAATCTCGTGATCTTCTTCAGACTTCTCTGGTCTTGAAAGACGGCAGGCCTCTGGCTATCGAATATGCTGCTTTCTTCAACGGAGTTTACTATGTTCTTAACGGCGGCTATGACTTCAGTGTCGAGAACCTCGGGAAGTACTTGATGATGCTTCATATTAGGCGGGCGGCAGCCCAGAAAGCTCCTCTAATTGATTTTCTCTGCGGTGACGCCGGCTGGAAGCGCCTCTGGAATTGCGAAAGCGCCCCTTATTACACTTTCTCGACGACAAATCTGTCGATAAAAAGCCCCAAACAATAAGTTTATAAAAGTGATTGTTTTTTCCTGGTGAGTGTGTGATTCAAGCGACTTGGAAGTGCGAACAACGGAAAAAGGGAAATCGTTGTTTACAAAAAAAGAAGTGAAGAAAGGAGAAGTTCTTCTCGCTTTTGAGAGGAATTTTGTCTCACGTCCTTCTCGCTTCACGCTACAGATTGATGAAGGTGTCTTTCAGATCAGCAGTTCTCCTGGTACCCTTGAAAATTATATCAACCATTCTTGCGATCCAAATTGTTACATCGACTTCTCTGAGCTAGTGTTTCGTGCCCGCCGCAAAATTCGCCAGGGGGAAGAGTTGTCTTTTAACTATAACACTACAGAGTGGGACATGGAGCGTGGCACCGACAAAGGTTTTGTCTGCTGCTGCAGCGCTGAGAACTGTGTCTATAAAGTGAGAGGCTTCAGATACCTCTCTCCTGAGATCAAGGCAGTCCTGCGTCCGATACTGTCGCCGTTCCTGACCAAGAAGCTGCTGCGCGAAAATGCCCGGCTGCAGAAAAACCTCCAGAAGAGCCTGCAGAGAAAAGAAGTCTTGCTAGCCCAGCCGATCCAGCTGCTGACGCCCGATAATTGACCTAATCACTAAAGATTCTTAAGCTCTTTCTTGGACCATCTCCCACAACTGCGGCAGTCTCCTGATGATGCTCTGATGCGCAGCTATCCTTCTCTCCAGGGCCACGCCATGGATCGGCGTCTCCACTACGATGACTGATCTTGCTGCCGGTTTTATCATCGCTCTATCGTCATGCCAATATTTTTCTGCTGCTAAGAATTCATCGATAGACCCATCTGAAGTATAGGCGATCCCGCCCCTGATCTCTTCGCCATACGTTGTCTTTCCCGTCATCTGCAGGCCCATCCCTGCCTTTTGAAGCAGTTGCACAACGCTCTTCGCGACCAGATCTTCAGATCGTAACGGTCCCTGAGAATAGATGTATGGCGGTCCTCTGATGTCGTCATCCTCGTGGAAGTCTATGCTTAACAAAGGCGGGTATCGTTCCAGCAATGAACGAACATGTTCTGTAAATCTGGCTGCATACTCGCTGGCCGCCTGGGCTGTCCTTGGTCCTTGCTGGTCTTCTCGCAGCAGCAGATGTTCTGAATCGCCGACGCTGTGGCCTTGCCTGCCGTCGCTAGGATGGTCGTAATACCTCCAGTTGAGAGCATAACCCAAAGGGTTTGCTAATGGTATCAGCACCATGGGGATCCCTTCTTTTGGTCTCTTTTTGTTTTGTCCATCGCTGGTTTTGGGATTTGTCCTTTGATTTGTCCTTTGATCACTAAAATGATCCAGAAGAGCTAAAGATTTCGCCAACGCATTTGGTCCTGCTGGTTCTTCTCCATGGATGCCGCCGATCAGATATACTGCCGGCCCTTCTCTCTCTGTCGTGAAGGAATAGCAAGGGAGATCCGTTTTTCTGCCGTCGATCTCTGCCCCGATCTTGTAGATCTCCTGTTGCTGCCAGCCGGTCTTGTTTCCATGTCTTTCAAATTGGTCCAAGAGTATCGGCAGAACCGTCCGGCCGTCTTCAGTATAAGATTTATTTGCATTGGGAGGACGGGCTACTCCCTGACTGCCAGCATGATCTTGATTCGGCACCGAATCTGTCGGAACCGGAGAAATTGCAGGGCTTTTTCGCATCAGCTTTCAGTTGTTCTTGTGGTTGAAGAAATATATAACCTTTATGCTGCTGCAGAAGAGTTGTTTGGGGAATCTTTATCCTATCTTTATCATTCTTATCCTTGTCATCGAAGATTATCATCCCTGGTCGTCGCTGAAATCATCGGCTTCCCGGCGCAGCAAGATATTCTTCTGGTCTTTCTTTTCCCGGAACGCTCGGGGCACGAAGATCTTCTCCCTGGTCAGTGGATTTTCTCCGCTGTAATACATAGCCGTGGCCACCGTCCCGGGAGTAGGTGTGAACACCTGCGTGAGGTTGACATAAAGTTCATTGTCATCACAGAATCTCTTAAGCTTCCGCATCGATTCTTTAGTTGAGCCGGGATGCGCAGCTACAAAATAAGGCACCAAATTTTTCTTTGTACCTTGTTCAAAGTTCACTCTTTTGTACTCTGCTAGGAACCTGACGAAATCGTCTCTGGTGCCTTTGTTCATGTTTTTCAAGACTTCTTCGTCGATATGTTCCGGGGCGATCTTCAGACGGGAGATGAACTGCATGATCTTCCTGAACAGTTTCGGCTGGTCAAGGATGATGTCGTGCCGGATGGCGCTCCGTAGTTCCAGTTCTGCACCTTGGTATTTCTGCTGTAATCTCTCTACCCCTTCCAGCAGCGGATAGAGGTCATCGGAGATCCTGCGGTGCTTGCAGCCGACACATTGCTGGTTGCAGTACTCTTTCTTTGTGTAATGGTCTATCTCTTTATCGATGATCGGCGAACTGAGGGTCTCTTTATGGTTGTACAACTCACAGGATGAGCCATACATGTTCAAAGTCGGCAGCGTGAGGTCATTGACTTTAGGTATGCCTTCTTTGTACAAAGCTTCTACTTCTTTCAGCACGCTCTGCTGGCTGCGTTTGGCTACTGCTTTGCCTTGCACCAACGGGATGACGCAGAACGTGCAGCTGCCCCAGCAGCCTCTTCCTAGGATGACTGAATGCTGCAGCTTTTCTACCATGCTCTCATTGAATTCCCGATTCTTGCTGGCTGGATGAAGTTTCCTGGTGAACGGCAGCTGGTAAATGAAGTCCATCTCCTCTTCTGTCAGCGTCGGTTCTGGTTCCGTATGATAGATGAAACCTAAACCGCAAGGTTCGATGAACGGATCATCGGGGCGGAGAAAATGGATCCTCGTCAGCAGATTGAAATTAAGCTTGTCCTGCAGGCATTCTTCATAACTAGGCAGGATCCTGGTATCTTTTGGAAGCTCATCCTTTTTTACCCTGAATGCTGTTCCTGGGATTGATGGCAGATCTAGTTCTTTTTTGATCTTGGGAAAGGAAGATATGCTTGGCGATCTCTCCATCCTCTGTAATAAAGTCAACAAAGCCCTTTCAGCGTTGCCGAACAATAACAAGTCTGCTTTACTGTCGTTGAGGATGCCTCTCCGCAAGGTGTTCTCTTTGTAATCGAAATGGGTGAATCGTCGTATCGTCGCTTCCACGCCGCCGATGATGGTCATGCTTCCCGGAAACAGTTCTTTGATCTTCTGGGTGTATGTTATGGTTGCTCTTTCTGGAACCAATACATTTTCCCGTTTCTTAAGCATCGGCGTGTAGTTGGCCAGCATCGAATCGAGCAATCCTGACGTTATGCAGAAAAAATACTTTGGTTTTCCGCAGGCTTGGAACTCTTCTACCGTTTCCGGCTGGGCGATGATTCCTACTTTGTAGCTTTTCTTATCTAGCAGCCGGCTGAGGATGGCGATGCCGCTTAAAGGATGATCGTAATAAGGGTCTCCGGTGATGAAGATGACATCAAACTGCTCAAAAACAGAGTTTCTTTTATTATGATGTCTCTTCCCTTCATCCAGGCTGGTCGGCAGGAACTGTTCCATTTAGGCTGGATTCCTTTCTCTATTCAAAAAAGTAGCGGCCGAAAATCATTACGGGCTAAAGTTATCCTGAACTTTTCTTTTCCCAAGATCTCTGTTTCTGTCAAATCCTTTTCTGGCCCGAACGTCCCTCTTCTTTTCTGATTCAACCTGTTTTCTCCCTATATCTTTAGGCACTGCCAAATATGTGTGATAAACGTCTATCAGAAATATCTGCTCTATTTGCTTAGTCTGTTTGTCTAGTTTATTCGTTGTCACAGACCAAAATACTTATAAACTTCAGCTTCTTTCTTCTGGTCATGCCCCTGGGTGAAAAAAAGGAGAAAGTAAAGAAACGCAAGCTTGTCCAGAAGAAGCGCTCAAAGAAAGAAAAATATAAGTCCATCCAGGACGCTTCTCTGGAAGAAAATATTCCCACAGATTCTTTTCCAGAAGGTTTGGATTCTCCGCAAGAGGTCTCGGGCTCTGCTCCTGATGGTCCTGTTCCCCCCCTGGAGGAGTCGCCTCAAGAAGAAAAGATTCCTGTCGCTGCCAAGCCTTCTAAAAAACCAGAGAGCAAGTCTTCTCTTCGTAAACATAATCAGAAGAAAAAACATCATCGGGAAAACAAAGACAAGACCCGACGGCTGATAATCGATCTTCTGAAGAGCCGTACTGAAGGGCTTACTATCTCTGAGGTCATGGACAAGCTCAACCTGGCCCGTCATACCATCTTAGCCAGGCTTCACGCTCTCGTCGGTGAGGGGAAGGTGGTGGTCCGTCAGGTCAACATGGCTAAGCTCCATTATTGGAAAGCGACTGCACCTCCCGAAGAAATCATCGTGTCATCGGAGAAAGAACATCCCGAACAGGAAAGGGTTAAAGTGAAACCGCTTCATGAAGAGCACTTCAAGAAAGCTCCTAAAAGTCCCCTCCCTGCTGAGTCATCTCCTGCTGAACAGCTGATGGACATCGCTTCCATCAAGAAGAAGATCCTAGGTGAGCTGCGACAGGGTACGATCAAGAAGCCAGAGGCCCTTATCAAAGAAACCCGGGCGCCGTTGGTCCACATCATGGAGCATACCGAGCATCCTTCAAAAAGGAAACCTCAAGAATATCTTCTGACTGGCATCCCTGGGTTTGATGAGCTTCTGGGCAATGGTATCCCTCGTGGTTCTGCTATCTTGGTGGCGGGGGGAGCCGGCAGCGGCAAGACTATCTTCAGCCTGCAGACTCTTTATAATCATGCTCTCTCTGGTGAGAAATGTCTTTACATGAGCTTTGAAGAGCCGGAAGATCACCTGATCCACCACATGGAGGACTTCGGCTGGGATCCTTTGCCGCTGATCAAGAAAGGTAACCTTATGGTAAAACGGTTCAACCCCTTTGACATCACTCGTAACGTTGATGCTTTGCTGCTGAAAGCCAAAGGCGAGCTTCTTATCGATATTGAGCCTATCCTTTTCCCTGATGGTTTTGTCCCTAAGATCATCGTCATCGATTCTTTGACGGCCATCGCATCTGCTTTCTCCAGCAAAGAGGATTCTTACCGTGTTTACATTGAACAATTGTTCCGCTTCTTTGAGAAGATGGGCGCTACCTCTTTCCTTATCACTGAGACAAAGCAGATCCCGACAGTCTTCAGCACCAGTGGTGTGGAAGAGTTCTTGGCAGACGGGGTGATCGTCTTATACAACCTTGAACGAGCCAATGTCCGGGAAAGCGCCATCGAAGTGTTGAAGATGCGTGGTTCTCGTCATGTCAAAAAGATTGTTGCCATGCAGATCTCTGATGATGGCATTGTCGTCTTCCCGGGTCAGGAAGTCTTCGAAGAGATTGGTGGCGAATAAGCTCATTCTTCTCCGCTTCTTTGCTCTCCCTCCATCATCTCTCCCTCCATCATCTCTCCCTCTCTCTCCATTCTCTCTTATCCTCTTCTCTTTGTCTCTTCTTTTCGTGTTTTCTTTGTCAAGGTGCGCCTTCCCCAAAATGCGAGTATTGGTAATTAATCTATCTTTCTTTTATTAATATCTAATAATTGGGACTATTGCTTGGTACTAGAATGGAAACATTTATATATCAAAAATATCTTCTTCAGCCAGATGGTGAAAAAAGAGGTAGAGGGTGCTATTTTTAAGTACATCAAGGACTCTTCTCCTCGGCCTGTCTCTACCAAAGAGATTGCCGAAACCCTAAAGATCGCCTGGCATACTGCCGACCGTTACTGCCTTAAGCTGCAACTTCAAAAGAAAGTGGGCTGTTTCACCATAGGTAAAGCCACTGCCTGGTATGCTGCCAAATGATGCTCTCAAAAAAAGCCCGGATCAGTACATATCTTCTCTTTATCGTGATACTTTTTTCTCTGGTCTTTTTCGTCCTCGCTGACAATCTTACTGGGGATCTTACTAGCGCTAAGGCTGGGGATGCTACCAATGAAACTCTCTCAAACCTTTCTTTAGATGATTCAGGCAATTTTTCTCAGGCAATTTCTAATGTTTCAATAATCTTTGATGACTCCGGTAGTACTTCGAATCAGTCAGAAGACGATATTCAACCGTTAAAGAAGATAGTCAATCTGGAATCAAACCAGAGCAATAACCGCAGCCATCTTCAGCCTTTGATCAAGCTTAAAGACCGCCGCGGCCAGAAGTTGGGCCGTTTTGTCCTGACTGAAAGGGATAATGGCACCTATGACTTGGAACTGCATTCTGATAAGCCGCTGCTGAAAGCGAAAGCTGTCCGTCTTGACAAGTTAAAAAGTAAGCTCAAGCAGAATGGAAATGGCAGAAGTAACGGCAGGGGTGATAGAAAAGTAGGAAGCGAAGAAGCTGAAGACAGCAATGCCTCTGTGCGGATCAGAGGTATCAAAGGCGATCCGACAGAGATCACTGCGATGATCGACAGCCTTGACGACAACGCTGCTGCTATTGATGGTGGTCAGATCAACACTGAAGTGGTGGCCGTCAGTGAGGTCGAGATAGAAGAAGCAGTCATCCAGTTGCCGAAAGCCGGTTTTGTCAATAAGATCCTGCGCTGCACTGATTTTGACGAAGAACAGTTCAGCTGCTCTCAGTGGGAAGTTACTGATATCCCTTTCGTTGACCATGGTGATCACATCGAGTTCAACGTGACTCATTTCAGTGCCTATGCCGGCGGCGAGATCATCGCTATCGATGCAGTCCATCTGGATGAGAATTACTCCATCGTCTCTAATATCTATGCTGATGTTGAGTTGCAAGACGGGGTATGGAGCGAAGCTATCTATGCTGACGAATATGTAAGGGTTACTTTTGAACAGGATCTTACTGACGGTCGCTACATCGATGTTACGGCTCGGAGTAATGGGACTGTCGCTTATTTTGAAGTCTACGAGGCAGATACGAATCATCTGGTGGGCCGTTCAGCAGTGATAAACGGACCAGAACACCAGTATCTTCTGGTCGATGGTCTTACCGAGCCGACAGATACGTTCGACTTTAAGATCGTAGCTGCTCTCAGCCCGATAGAAGAAGTGAATCAATGCATCAGCTATTGTCCTGTCACTTGCAATGAAGATTCTTACGATGGTTGTTTTGCTGGCTGTAGCGACGATTGTGATACAGTTACGGCGCATGAGGACCGTACCGTGTTTGTTCAGTTCGATTTCATCCATGACGATGCCATCACTGCCACCCAGGCTGACGGGATGATTGTCTATGATGAACTTAATGTCCAGACCCCTCGTTACCGCCTTTGGAACGAGTCAAATAATTTTACTGCTGAGCTGACCAATACTCAAAATGTCGGCGGTGACATCACCTGGAACCTATTACGGGGAAACCATGAACGCGACGAATTCATTCTGGGAACAGAGGACAAGAACAACGATGTTAACGTCCAGGTCTATAGCAACGGAGCGTGGGGCAACCTGCTGGAAGTAAGCGCCGACGTCCAGAACTCCAACTCTCGTGGGTTTTCCATCGCTTATGAGGACGTTTCAGGAGACGCTTTGATCGTCTATGAAAACTTGAGCTCGAACGATCAGTTCTTCAAGTATCGTATCTGGAATGGCACTTCTTATTCTAATGAATTCACCCTTCAAACAGGCCTTCCGTCAAGTAGTGTCCGCTGGATAAATGCTATTCCCCGGTCTGGCAGTGACGAAATAATGGTCTTGGTCCATAACAATGCCGGCGACCTGCATGCTCAACTTTGGAACGGCACCAGTTTTGATAATATCCACAACCTTACGATGTCTCTTTCTACTACTACCAACACCGAGGAACATTTTAACTTTCAGTGGGAAAGCAAGAGCGATGACGGCATTATCATGTATGGTGTAGGGAGTAATCTAGTCTATCGAGCTTTTTCCCTCACAGCGCCTTACTGGACTGCCGAAACTAGCATCAGCTTGGGAAACCCTCTCCACGGGTTGCGGATGTGCGCCGATCCAACTTCCGATTACATCGGTATCATCGTCCAGGACGGCGGCAACGATCTCAACGTTAGGATGTGGGACGGCACTCAGATACTTGCTGGTCCGCCAACAGAGGACATACTTGTTGAGCCTGACGGATCCAATAACGCTAACATCGATTGCGGCTGGTATAACTCCAGCAGTGCTTTATTCGGCTTCATCGACCAGACAGGTGGTGGGAACGGTCTGTTAAGCATGGATTATTTCACTTTCACCAAAACTAACACTTGGAGTGATCCTTCATTAGGCATTCCTCTCCTTTTGCTTGATAACGCCCCCACAACCGTAAACTTTGCTTCCGACGACATCGACGGGCTTCGGTTTGCTGAACATCCGACTCTTCCAGAGATTATGGTCACTGCTCAAGACTTGCAGGAACGGGTCGCTCTGATCCGTTGGAACGGCACCCGTTTTCGGGGTGTCGGCGAATCTCCTGTCGAGACAGCCACTGAAGTGACCAACGGCGGGCAGGAGAGCGCTTTCTTCGAATGGTCAAGATACGATCCAGTGCCGAACGTTACTGCTGTCAATCCCAGCGGGCTTAATTTTCCTGCAAATACGCTTATCTCTCTTAATGCTACGGTGCGCGATAATGTTGGTGTTTCTGTTGTCGTCGCCAACGTCACTTTTCCTAACAGCTCTATCCAATCTTTTACTCTTTTGGATAGTGATGCTGATAACATCTTCAACAGCACTCTCATCACCGCTCTAAGTGGTTTTTACACTGTCCGCATCTTTGCTAACGATACCAGCACTCACCGTAATCTTAATAGTTCTGAGTCCGTGACTTTCTCGGTAGGCGATCCTTTCTTCCCCAATGTCACTACTCTCATCCCCAGCAGCGGTTCGGTCTTTAGTCCTCAGGCTTTAGTAGAGATTGCTGCTAATGTTACCGATAATGTTTTGGTCGATACAGTACTGGCTAATCTCACTTTTCCTAATGGGACGACTGAAACAATAACTCTGGCCAACGGAACCAATTATATCCATAAGTATAATGTTTCCCTCAATGTTGGAAGACGGATCGGCAACTACTCTGTCCGTTTCATCGCTAATGACAGCAGCAACAATATCAATAGCACCGAGACAACTTCTTTTACTGTTGTTGACAATGTTCCGCCTAATGTCACCGATCTGATCCCGGCTACCGGAAGCAATTTCAACCTTGGCGCTGTAAGTGTCATCCAGTTTTCGGCTAATATCAGTGATGATGTTTATATCTCGCAGTTTTATGCCAATTTGACCTATCCGAATGGCTCTCTCGAACAGTTTACTCTTAATAACAATACTGGATTTTTCAACAAGTTCAACACTTCTTTTGCGGTCCCTGATAAGATTGGAACTTACACTCTCCGTTTCTTTGCCAACGATACCAGCAATAATAGGAATAGCACCCAAATCACGACTTTCACGATCAGTGACGTAACTCCACCTAATGTCACCGATATCAAACCCGTCCAAAGCGGTAGCCATAATATCAGCAGTGTAGTCGAGATCTCTGTCAACGCTTCTGATGTCATAATTATCGACACGGTCTTAGCGAACATCACCTATCCCAACGGCTCTCAGGAAAAGATCTTTTTGAGCAATAGCAGCGGCTACTTCAACAAGTTTAATGTTTCTTACATTGTTCCTAATGTTGTGGGAGTTATCAATATTACCCTTTTCGTCAACGATACCAGTGACAATCTTAACTCTACAGAATTTACAAATTTTACGACCAATGATGGAACCAGGCCGAAAACGAGCGTTCTTATCCCTCCTCCGGGCAGCACTTTTGCCCAGAACACGAATGTTTCCATCACGGTCAACGTCACTGACAACATCGCTGTCTCTACGGTAGTTATCAACGTGACCCTGCCTAACGGAACAAGACGGCAAAGTACTCTTACTGACGCTGACGCTGACGGTCTTTACTACTTTAACTTCACCGAAACTCCTGACACCGGATCTTATAACATCAGGGTCATCGCTAATGACACTAACGATAATATTAATAGGACTACTACTAGAATCTTCAATGTTCAGGATAATAATAATCCTATCGTCAACCTGATCTCGCCGGCTGATGAAGCCGTTGTCACCGCTCTTCCAGTCACTTTCAGATGCAACGCTACAGATAATACAGCTTTAAGCAACATCACTTTATATCTTAATGTCACTGGCGTCTTTGCAGCGAATCAGACAATTGCTGTTAACGGCACCAACAACCAGACTAATTTCAGCGTCTCATTGGATGATGGCAATTATATCTGGAACTGCCTGGCCCTGGATGAAGGCGGCAACCCTTCATTTGGCTCAGCTAACTTCACAGTCAGCATCAACACCTTGCCGCCGGCCGTCACGCCGCTCAGTCCCGCAAATGGCAGCACATTTAACATCACCGATACGGTCAACATCACTGCCTTGGTGACGGATTCGTTTGTCATCAGCAGGGCCGTAGTCAATGTCACTCTTCCCAATGGCAGCATCCAGCAGATCCCCCTTCAGGATGAGGAAAGCGATTCAACTTACAATGGCACTTTCCTTATCCCTAATAAGATCGGAGCTTATACTATCCGTTATATAGCCAACGATACTAGCAAGAACACCAACAGCACCGAGATAGTCTCTTTCACTGCTGTCGATCCCTTCCCGCCAAAGGTCACCGATCTGCGGCCAGTCCAGAACAGCACCTATAACCTCAGCAACACCATCGAGATCTCAGCCAATGTCTCAGATACTATCTTCGTAAGCCTGGTCTCGGCTAACATCACTTTTCCAAACGGCACCATCCAGGAACTTACATTAAGCAACAGCACTGGCTACGGCAACAAGTTCAACTCTTCATTCACCATCCCGCAATTGGTCGGAAACTATTCGGTCTTGTTCATCGCCAACGATACCAGCAACAATTTTAACTCTACAGAGACCGTCAACTTTACGGTCAATGATGTTCTTGCTCCTAATGTCACTCTCAACACTCCGTTGAACAATACCAATACTTCCAGCGCCTCTGTAATATTTAACATCACTGTCGCTGACGATGCTCTTACTGCTTTAACCTGTAATCTTTACATCAATTCAACGTTGAATCTCACCAATGCATCTGTCGTCGACGGCGTCACTCAGTTTGATATCCCTCTGATCGAAGATGGACCTCACAGCTGGTACGTCAATTGCACAGACGCCTCCGGCAATTTCAACACTACTGGTTCTCGTGTCTTTACTGTAGATACACAATTACCGCAGTTCAACAACTTTACTACTTCTCCGAATTCGGAAGCTGATCTCGATCCGGATGTGAACGTCACCGTCTTCGCCGGCGTAACTGATAATGTTACTGGGATAAACACCGTGATCTTACAGAGAAAACTAAGCAATGATACGGATGCCAGCTACATCAACGTCACGATGACCTACAATCCTTTTACAGGATTATATAACGCTTCATTCAATGCCACCCAAAACGGCACCTATAACCTTCGCCTGTTTGCCAATGACACCGTCGGCAACCGGGAAGTCAGTACTTTAGTCAATATCTCCGTACAATTAGACCGCAACTGGACTCGGAGTCCAGGAACATTCACGGTCGTTACGGCCACGGCCAGCCAGAACGTGACCGTCGGCAACCTCACGATCAATAACACCGGTGACTTCCCTTTCGTGTTTACGATAGTATCTAACTCGTCCACGACCAGATACAATGAGACCGAGAATTTCACCCTGGCGGCCGGCCAGGTCAAGTTCCTAGCTATCAATGAGACGGCTCCTCTCGGTGGACTTAAAGTCTTTACCCTGAACATCAGTGTCAATGATACAGCAGCCACTCCCTATTCCCAGATATCTACCGGTTCGGTCTTGGTGGCCGGCAACCAGCCGGTGCTTTCGGCTAGTTTCACTACACCTAATGCGGAGACTAGGCAGGTGACACAAGGCAACACCGGAGTGGCTTTTGTTGCCACATTGACCAATATAGGGATAGGCAATGCTACTAATGTTACTTTTACGATAACCTTGCCTAGTGAATGGACGATCACTTTTGGAGACCCTAACCTTACTGTCGGCAACCTTAGTTCAGGTGAAAGCGCAGAGATCAGCCTGGAAGTGACCATCCCGGCTGACGCAACGATAGGAACATTTACCGTTCTTGCTAATGCTACTGGTAATAATGCGACCAATGGCAGCCTGAATGGGGCAGGTTTGATCTTCAGTGATTCCGTCGCCGTTACCGTCAATTCTGCTACGACTATCGGTGGCGGTGGCGAACCTACAAGTGGTAGCGGCGGCGGTCCTACGCCTTCCGGAACTGCTCCTTCAGGCGGCGGTGGTGGCGGTGGCAGCAGCGGACGCGTCACCAAAGGAACTTTAGGCGGCCAGAGCGAGACCATCGAGACAGTCGATGAGTTTCTGGTGCCTCGCGGCACGGGCGCATCGACACATTTCACGGTAAGAAACCTCTGGCAGAACGCTTTCATGGAGAACATCGATCTTAAAGTGAGCGGTTTCCTGGAGAGTTATGTTATCATCTCCCCCGAACTGAACCGCAACCGGGTGGTCGAAGTCAAAGCTGTTTCACATACGCCGCAGTTATTCGAGCTTCCAGGCATCGGCTTCCATACCCTCACTGTTGATGAGCTGAAATTTGAAAAAGTAACTGTAACTATCGAGTCTGAACCGCAGGTGCTTGACCTGAAGACCGGCCGTCTTCGTTATGTTGATCTGGACGGCGATCATTTCGGTGATATCGCTTTGGAACTGGAAGAGATCGTCGGCGAGGAAGCGCAATTAAACATCTATCCGGTCAAGGATTATGAAAACAGGAGATTGGCCTATGGTGAGAGCTTGAATTATTCACTCGATGTTTATGCCCCGTCATATCTGACCCAGAAAGATTATCAGGTGGATCTGCAGATCGAGTCGACACTGACGCCGCTGAACGCTACTCAAGCTGGTTTCACCCAGAAGGTGATCACAGAACTTCGCACGCTGCTGTTCAAGATCCAGGGGGCCGATGCCGAACTAGCGCAGAGTAAGCTGAACCTGGCTCGTGAGATGGTCCAGGAGATGTATGATGCTTCGTTCAATGCCGTCGAGGTCCAGGATCTGCTGCTTCAGGCTGAGGCAGCTTTTGAAGAGGCTGATTACGATCAGGTGCTGGCTCTAGGTGAGAAGATCACCGAGATCTATGATGATGCTTTCGCCGCTGCCGAGATCATCACCTTAGTCAAACAACAACAGCAGGATGCTAAAGACAGATGGCTGGGCACGCCGCAGACCGATGAAGCGCTGGGCCTGGCTCAGGTCGCTTTTGAACGCGGTGATTATGACACAGCTTTGGAACGGGCCAAGAATGCCCAGCTAGTCGCTGTCCTGGAGATAAAAGGAAAAGTGAATGTCATCAAGTTCGTGATCGATTGGTGGTGGGCTTTGCTTCTGGCAGTTCTGGTCTTGTCTGGGCTGCTGTACTTTGTCTATAAGAGAAGTGTCATCTTTACCATAGAACACCGTCTCAAGAACTTAACAAAGGAAGAAGATACTCTTCATGAGCTGCTGGAAGAGACACAGAAAAAATATTTCCAGGAAAAATCGCTTTCGGATCAGCAGTATCAGCGTTATGTCTCTGAATATCAGAAGCGTCTGGCATCTATTGGCCAGATCCGGGCTAAGCTCCGCAATAAAAGAGTAAAGATACTCAAGACTGAGCAGGAGCTGCTGAGCATCAAGAAAGAGAAGGATGAGGTTGAAGGACTGTTAAAGAAAAATCAGAAAGATTATTTTATCGATAAGAAATTTGGTTCACAGCGTTTCAAAGAGAACGAACAGCTTCATAAGACCAGGTTAGCTGAGATCGATAAGGAAGAAGCGATCCTTGAAGAGAAGTTATCTCGCAAGATGGACCAGCGCGGCTATAAGCTTCTGGAGAGATTCAGACGCCGGAAAAAAGAGGAAGAGAAACTGGCTCTGCAGCCTGAAGCGGCTGTTGAGACTGAACAGGTGGTCGCGCCGCAGCAGGAACGTGATCTGGGTAAGAAAGATGTGGAAGAAAAGCCAGTCCAGAAGAAGAAAAAGAAGAGACGGTTCTGGCATAAGAAACGGCGGAAAGAAGAGGAAGTATCGGAAGAGAAAGAACCAGGAGAGAAAGAACCTAAAACTGACAAACAGGATACAGCTGAAGAGACAGCGGAAACAGCCGAACCAGGAAAAGAAGTTGAGCCTGAAGAGAAAAGTGGTGATGCTGAAGAAAACAAGTCTCTCGAGGAAAAGGATGCATCTCAAAAACACTCCTCTCAAAAACACTCCTCGCAGAAGCAATCTCCAAAAAATAAAGAAGATTCTAAGAATGAACCTGAGAAAGAGCATACAGAAAAAAAGCCTAACGAAAAATTATCTAAGTCTAAATGGTCGGGTGGTAGGCATAAATCGGATCATAAAAGCCAGAAGCATGGAAAATCACCAAATATCCTTCCCCTGCTGATCTCGCCGCAGCCTGAAAGCTCCCGGCCTGAAGAGACAAGGAGAAAAGCCAAGTATGTCGTCCCTATCGACCAGCCCGCTGGCCATAAACCTCACGAACACCATCCAGCGAAGGCTTCTCGTCGGGCCGTCGATACCACTATCCTGATGAATATGTTCGATCAGCCTTCCGGCAGGTCGTCCTCTGCTCAGTCATCCTCTTCAAAAGATATCCGCAGCCAGTTTGCAGCTTTTGAACGCGGCGAGATCTCGCTGTCTCGTAGATTCCGTAAAGATGTTGATCTAAAAAGTACCAAAGATGTCCCTTCACCGTTGAGAGGATCAACTGCGAGAAAGTCGTCATCAGCAGAAACTGGATATAGGCCGGGGTCAAGATCGAGACGTATCACCAATACTCCTAAAGATGTATCATCTGTTGAGAGGCTTAGTGAAAAAGAGTTACGGAAACGCTTTCCGGGGGCATTCAAATGAAACCAGTTGTAAAGACTTATCTCCTGGCTGGATCATTGTTGTTTATCGCTTTGACTCTCGGTTCTCTGGTTGACAATGATAGTTCTATCACCGGCTTTTTTGTTTTTGAAGATCTGGCGCCGTCTGGGTTCGAATTCATTCCGCCAGACGATGTCTCTGCCGCTGCCGCTTCCCGGTCGATGGAACTGGCTGAAGGAGTTATGGAAGAGATGGTCCAGGAGAACATGACCATGGTCTTGTCAGCAGATGTCATGGAAGAAGCCCATGCTGCTTACGATTCTGGAGATTACATGGAATCTATCCGTCTTGCGCAATTCATCGATTACATCCATAAGCAAAAAATTGTCTTCCTCGATAAATATTCTCTTCTGCAGACAGATATTGCCGCCGCTTCTTCAACTGGGGTTGACACCAGCATGGCAGAACTCCGGCAGGGAGAAGCTATGGCTTCTTTTACCGACGATCAGCTGCTGGAAGCTGATGAGCTTATCTCCCAGTCCCGTCAAGAATTGGAGATGGCTATGGCTGAAAATAAAAGGCGTCAGCGTATCTCTTATCTTGGCAAGAATTTCCTTCTGAAATATTGGTGGGAACTATTATTGATGATCGTGGCTCTTATCATCGCTGGAGTTATTTTTGGCAAGAAGTGGATCGTCCATCGCCGTCGTCAGAAACTGCGGACCCTGAAGCTGGAGCAGGCCGAAGCTCAGACCTTGCTGAAAGACCTCCAGAAGCAATGTTTTGTCGACAAGAAGATTTCCGTGCAGAGCTACAAGCTGCGCAAAGCCCATTATGAGGAACGTCTGGCGGCTATCAAGAGCGCCATCCCCGTCCTGGAAGAGGAATTAGCGGGAAAGAAGATAGCCAAAGAGAAAAAAATCTTGACGATGTTAGTGGTGAAAAAATGATCGGCCATGAACATCTGATAATATTGAAACCTAAAGATTATTTCTGTGTCGGGGTAGTCTCTGTCTTGTCATCTTTCCTGATGCTCATAGGAAGTCTTTTCACATCTCCTTCCGTCAGCCTGATATTATCCTTGGCTTTGCTGATCATCGGCATGAACCTTAGTGTCTATCTGATAAAGAAAGCTGGGGTCGCTGTCATCTTCTCTTTGCTTACCGGCATCTTCACTTTTTTTCTCAACGATATCGGCGTCCTGGGCTGGCAGAAGATCATCACTTTTCTGGTCTCCGGCCTGCTCTTTGAACTGATCTTTTTACTGCTGAAGATACGTGTCCATGACGTGCCTTTAGAGTTGATCATCGGCTCTTCCCTCTCTGCTGTGACGGTAGTGTTGGTTTCGGCTTTCTTGTTATCAAGCTCCCTGGCCAGATCGTTTCCTTTGGAATTGTTGAACCTATTGCTTCTGGCTTTTGTGGTCGGTCTTTTTTCTTCAGTATTGTTCTTCTTGTTCTGGCAGGCGGTTGAGCAGAGTAAGCTGATCCTGAAGCTGGAATCGTATCTGATGAGCCTTAACCGCTGGATCTGAGCATATTTAAGAAAAGGATTCAAAGAAGGAACAACAATGTCGTCGTATCTGATTTCTCGATGCGGATCAGCCTGAGGAAAGCCAGTTCTTCACAATGTTTTTTCAATGAAGTAGGGTTGGTGCGGATCTTTCTTTCTAATTGGGAGAGGGTGATACCTGGATTCTCCTGGATGGCAGTATAAATCTCCCGTTGGATCTCAAGTGTCTTTCTCTTCATGGGTATCAATCGTAGATTATCTGTTTCAATCGGCTCCAAAACGGCTTGATCTCGTAGCACTTAAACTTTTGTGGGCTGGAGTAAACTATCATTTTCGGAAGCTTTATATAGACATACGCCACATTATTGTAGTAATCAGAGGTGATTCAGTAGATGTCAGGCAAATCTTTATCAGATAGTCATTCATTTCTTGCGTTAGCCAAAAAACGTAAGACTACTTATGAATTTACTCCTGAAAAAGTTAAGGATAGCTTCATCAATAAGATTCTTGAGGCCGGCCGCTGGGCGCCTAGCTGTTCCAATACCCAGCCGTGGCATTTTGTCGTTATCAGGGATAAAAATGTGATCCAAAAGCTGATGATGACTGCCAATTATGGTGATTTCCATACTGATCCTCCGGTCTTGCTGGCCCTTGTCTTGCTGAAAGATCGTTGCCCGGGCAAAGGCTTATCCTGTTTCCGGGGCAAGGATTCCGGTGTCTATGATTCTTATATCAGTGTGGGGATGGCTGCTTTGAACATGACCCTGCAGGCGGCTGAACTTAGCGTTGATTCTTGTATCATCACACCAAGTCAAAAAGAAGCTAGGAAGATCCTTAAGGTGAGGACTTCTGATGCCGTGCCGCTGCTGGTAGGTCTTGGCTTCCAGAGTCCTAAAACTCTGCAGAAAGCCAGGATCCGTCGTCCGTTGTCAGAAATTGTTTCTCAGGAAATGTTTGGAGGCAACAGATGAGCAGCGCCGCTTTAAAAAGTCTGAACAAAGCAGGGAAGGGTGTCTACGTTATCACCTCTGGAGCTTCCAACAGCAAGAATCTCTCTAAAGAAGTCCTGTCTTCAGTGATGGGCAGCCGTTTTGGCGTCTATGTTACCCTGAACAGATCTTATACGGAGATGGTCAAGCAGCTGCAGACCCAGAAGATCAAGACCGACAAGCTGTTGTTCATCGATGGTGTCGGTGCGAAGTGTGAAGTTGACAGTCAGAACTGCATCTCTTTGGAAGGCAACAAATCATTGACGGAACTTTCTTTGATCCTGTCAAAAGCCGGCAGCAACAGCTCCATCAAGTTCATCATCTTCGATTCTCTTAATTCCTTATTGTTGTACAATAAAGTTGAATCCTGCGAGCGGTTTGTCCATTATCTTATCAACAAGGTCAAGAACATGGATGTTCTCCTGGCCATCCTGGCTGTTAATGGCGAGAAGGTTAACCATCTGATCTCGGTGGCTTCGCAGCTTTCCGACAAGGTCATCGAACTGTAGGTGTTAAACATGGTCCAAATGCTTGAGTTTTACATTCATCTGCTGACTTTTCTGATAGTCTTGTTTCCCGGCTGGCTGATCCTAAAGATCATGCAGAAAGACCGCGGACAGTTTACCAAGATGTTGGTGCTGGTGCTTTTCGGTCTGCTGCCGATGGCGTTGTATCATCTGGTGGAAGCTTTGGTGGCGGTCGGAGTGATCCCTTTCTTTCAGGAAGGTGCTTTTAGCCGTATCGTCGCTGAACACGTGGTGGTAGTGCTGGCCTTTGCTTCTTTCAGTTACTTCTTGAGCTTTTATTATAATAGATACATAAAGCCGATCTATCATATCACTTCTCCTAAAAGATGAAAAAAAGAATTACTGTCAATGATTCCATGCAGAAAAAGTATGTCTATTACCTGACAGAACCTGCTGGGAAGAATTTTCACCCTGCTTTCAAGCCGCAACTGACTCCTAAACAGATGCTGGGACTGGGTGTCTTTGGCGGCAAGTATCTTAACGATTGCCGGAAGGAGTTTCCTGCCAGCTGGTTTGCCAAAGCTAAATTATGTAGAAAGAAGCATGATCCTTCTCTAAATTATTTCGGCGTTAACGCTTCCAAGCCGTTATGGTACTGGATAAAAAAACGTTGGGTCTATAAAGAAGATCCCCGAGGCTGGTTCCAGTGGTACTGTCGTTATTATCAAGGAAGGAGATGCAAAGATGACTTGCGGCAGATCAGGCGGTGGAAAGCCATGACTCGGCATGTAGCTCAGGTAAAGAAGAACTGTCGCAGAGGAGATACTGGTTGTCGTCCTCGGCAACGGCAGGCTTTATTGCATTGGGCCTATGACAGTCGGAAGATATAAATACAGTAAAATAATCATTTTATCGCATGGAAACGGCAGTGGTACTATTGATCGGAACGTTGCTGTTAGGCGGTGTTACTGTGTTCTTGGCTTTCCGTTGCCGCAGCTACAAGCTGGATATAAATAGTAAGTTCCTTGATTACCGTTTCATGGCTTTGCTGGTGGTGGCTTTGGCTTTCTCTCTTCATACTCTCGGCGATGCCCTGATGCCGTCCATGGGAGAAGAGGTGGAGATGCTGTTGGAATCCATCGCTCACGTTATCATGGCGGTAAGCCTGTTCATCTTTTTACTAGGTTCGCGATACTTGTTGCGCTCAGCAAAAGAACATTCGTTTAAATAAAAAAATGGAAGAAACAATCTTATTGATAGCGCAGGTCAGCGCATCCCTGACTACCATCCTCGGTGCGGTAGCTCTCTTCTATGTTATCCAGGCCGTCCGCAGTCTCCTGCCGGGTGAACTACGAAAGATCATGATGCTCTCGGCGGTGGCTTTCGGAGTGGCTTTGCTGGGCCTTAGCAGCATGACCGTGTTTCATCTCCTGGAAGAAAGTTCTCACGAGATCGCTGAGGTCATGGAATTTTTCTGGTACTTGCTGATGTTCCTGGCCCTGTTAATATTCTGTTATGAATCCTGGCAGATAGCTTCTTTCGGCAAGAGGATCACCGAGCCTTTGGAGAAGTTTGGGAAGAAAAAGAGAAGCTGAACATCACTCCATAAGTAATATAAATGAGTTTTCTATATTTAATCAATGATGCTAGAAGAGATAGTCTGGAAAGAGGATCGTTTTGTCAAAGTATCTAATGATCAAGAGGTCAATCCATCACCAAGAGGCCCATTTAATGTGAGCTTTCATCCTGAAACACTTGATTATGTTTCTGCTGATTTTCTTCAGAGAACAGCAGAATATCATAACAAAGAATTCGAAACTCAACATCCAAATTCTGACTCTGCCAATGCTTTTTATGTCAAAACTATAACTGGTGATGGTGGCGGTGAATTTGTGGTCGTGCAGTTGTATCGCATCTGAAAGATAATCAACCGTAATTTTCTAGGTTTACTTTGTCACTATTTAGTTGCAATCTGGCAAAGCTTTATAAACAGGACGTTTAATTCAGACTCATCATGGAAGAATTCAAAAAACTGGGTCTTTCTGAAAATGTTATTGCTGCTTTAAAGAAGAAAGGGTATGTAACACCGACGGAAATCCAGCAGAAAACTATACCGGTCTTATTAGAGGGTAAACTAGATCTTATCGCTCAATCACAGACCGGGACGGGTAAGACGGCCAGTTTTGCTATTCCTATCATCGAGAAAGCAAAAGAAAATTCTAAACACGTTCAAGCTATCATCCTTACTCCGACCCGGGAATTGGCCCTTCAGGTCTCTAAAGAGATCGAATCATTGCGGGGGCAAAAGAGGCTGCGTGTACTTGCAGTATATGGCGGGACGTCGATGAATGATCAGATCCAGAAATTGCGTCAAGGTATCGATATCGTGGTTGGAACTCCAGGAAGGGTGATCGATCAGATTAAACGCAGGTTTCTTGATCTTTCTCAAGTATCATTTACAGTATTAGATGAAGCTGATGAGATGTTAAACATGGGTTTTCTGGAAGAGATTGAAAAAATCTTGGAAAACACTAATCCGCATCAAAGAATGCTTTTATTTTCAGCTACTATGCCAAAACCGATCCAAATGATCGCTAAGAAGTTCATGAAAGAACATCTCTTCCTAAAGATCGAGAATAAACAATTGACCATCGGGTTGACCGAACAGGTTTATTATGAGGTAGCCTCTTCAGATAAGTTTGAAGCGCTGCGCCGAGTGATAGATATCAGTGATGAGTTCTATGGCATCATATTTTGTAAGACCAGAGTTGAGGTTGACATCCTCACCAGACAGCTGATCGATAAGAATTACAGCGCTGCCGGAATCCATGGAGATATCTCTCAAGAACAGAGAGAAAAAGTTTTAAGCTTGTTTAGAGCTAAGAGAGTTAATATCCTAATCGCAACTGACGTTGCGGCCCGCGGAATAGATGTCAATGACTTGACTCATGTTGTAAATTATTCTTTGCCTCAAAATCCAGAATCTTACGTCCATCGAATCGGTCGAACTGGTCGGGCTGGTAAAAGTGGGATGGCTGTAACTTTCATCATCCCTTCTGAAAGAAATAGATTAAGATTTATTGAAAAAATTGCTGGCGGTGAGATGAATAGAAAAGAATTGCCTTCTATCAATGAAGTTATCGCTTTTAAGAAAAAACATATCAGACAGACAGTTGAGCAATATTGTCAAGCTGGAACTTCCGGGTCATATGAGGAGATCGCGAAGGAAATCCTTATTAGCAATACTCCAGTTTCAGCTCTGGCTTCTGTGTTAGAATTGGCGTTTAAAGCAGTATTAAATCCTCAGAATTATAAAGAACTTCGAGGGGTCAATGACAGCCATCGGACTTCACGGAAAGGAAAGAAAGATTCATTTGGTCAAAATTATCGCAAACAGAGATCAGACCGTGATGGTGGATTTGGTTCACGAAATAAGAGGACTGATGATGGTCCTCGATTCGATTCCAGAAAGTCTCGTCCTGATAGTGGTAAACGGTTTGATTCTAAGAAGCCTCATTCTGAAGGTCCTAGGTTTGATTCCAGAAAACCACGTTCTGAAGAAGGTCAAAGATTCGATTCCAGAAAGTCTCGTCCTGATGGTGGCAAACGGTTTGATTCTAAGAAATCGTTCTCTGGTGGAAAGAAAAAATCATTTAAATCGTTTAAGAGATAATGGCACGCATAACTATTAAAGGACATGAATTCAATCAGTTAGTGATAAGGGATTCTTACGATCGAAGAGCCCAGCTATTCTGTAACACTATCATTGAAACTTTAAGAAAGATCGGTATCTCTGAAGATGACGTTGATGTTCAGCTACAGAAAGTGGCTAGAGCTAAAGGTAGTGCGGCAGCTTCTTGGTACTTTGATGGTCATTACATGTATTTTGGTTATAAGTTAGCAGATAAATTTGTGGAAAATCTTTACATCGTTTCTAAAGTGATTGAACTGGAAGTTAAAGCGTTGCTGGAAGAACGGATTACTATGGAAGAATTCACCCAGCATTTCTCTGAAGATCATGACATCGAGAAAAGACGGAAAGAAGCCCGTATCATCCTTGGCGTTCCTGAAGATTGTCTTGATCTAGATCTAATTAATCGTAATTATAAAAATCTTGCAAAGAAATGTCATCCTGATGCTGGTGGTGACCAAGAGTTGTTTAAGAAGATCAATAATGCTCATAAGATGTTAAAAAGAGAATTAAGCTGATCCGATGAAAATAGTCTTAGTTTACCTTCCGTTTTGTACACCGGTGAGCCCGCCGTATTCTTTGACGAACCTGCAAGCTTTTCTCTCCCATAATTCTTCGCATGAGATCAAAGTATTGGATCTGAACGTTAAATTTCATCATTATAAATTTCAGGATGCTCAAGAATATTTTAGGTCTGGCCAATGGAATGATTATGAGGAAGTAGCTCAAAAGTATCATGATCTTACCAGGAAAGTCTATTCAGAAAATAATTCTCAGGTAGTGCAGAGCCAGAAGCCAGAATTTTTCGCCGAAATGTTGAAGAGCATCGAGGATGAAAAACCAGACATCGTAGCTTTTAGTATCGTCTACTCCTCCCAGGCGTTCTATGCTCAAGCGCTGCTCAAGGAATTGAAAGTTACTACTGTTATCGGCGGTCCCTGCGTCAATAAGAAATTGGTTGCAGATCATCATTTTAAGAATGAACTGGAGTTTCTTGATTTTCTTGACAGAAAAGATCATTCAGAGTTGAAGTTTGACTTTCCTTTAGATTTTTCTACAGATGGTTATTTCACGCCTCAGCCGGTGATCCCTTTGAAGACATCTACCACTTGTTATTACCAGCAGTGTTCGTTCTGTGCTCATTATGCCAAAGTTCCTTATCTGGAGTATCCATTGAAGACCATTGAGGAGACGGTCGTCAAATCTCAAGCGAAGCATTTTTTCCTGATAGATGACATGATCCCTCTCAGACGGTTGCTGCTGCTGGCTGAGATCTTCAAAAAACATGGTGCAAAGTGGGCCTGTCAATTACGGCCGACGAAGGAGTTTACTTTTGAGAAGTTATCTGAATTGTCCGCATCAGGCTTAACTTTTGTCCTGTGGGGTTTTGAATCAGGATCGCAGAAAGTGTTGGACCTGATAAAGAAGGGGACGAAAGTAGAAGATATTCAAGAGGTTTTGAAAGATTCTTCTAAAGCTGGGATCAAGAATGTCTTGTATACGATGTTCGGCTTCCCCGGTGAGACGAAAGATGATCTTTTAGAGACTATTAGGTTCTTACAGGATAATTCTGAGAATATCGATCTAGTATCAATCAGTACTTTCGGCGTCCATAAAGGAGCTCCAGTCTATGATGATCCTGAGAAGTTTGGTCTGGTTCTTAAAGAAGAAGAAAGGACAGTCTTAGAGCCTAAGATAACCTATACTGTCAAAGACGGCTTATCAGCTGCTGAGGTGAAGATGTTACGGAAGAAGTATGGTCCGGTCATCGACAAGATAAACAAGTATCCGGCTTCTTTGAATTTCTTCAGGGAGCATCTGTTTTTTTACCGAAATCAGTAGTAGATCGCTTTTTTTTCAATAGTGTGAGAGGGATATTGTCAGTGTAATCATTGTAGCGATGATAAGAATATGGTTAAGAAAAGCTTTTTAAACAGAAAAGATATGGTCTAGTCATGGTCTTTAAAGGTTTCAAAATTTTTCTTAAAGAATACCGAATCATAGCTGTCTCGGTCGCGTTCATCGTCAGCTTGGCTTCTTTAAGTTTCATCCAATCCTTTGTCAATGATATCCTTCTGCCCATTCTCAGACCGTTTGTTTCAAATAGCGCTACCTGGGAAGAGATGATCCTTCCGATAGGTTCGGTCAACCTTAGGGTCGGTTCTTTTTTAAGCTCATTCCTGAGCCTTTTGATCATCCTGATCCTTCTTTATGTAGTCGTTGCCAGGATCCTACGCTGGAAGCCTAAGAAATAGTTAGATCCATGTTTATGTGAAAAAACTTTGCTGGGACGACGTTTGCGAATTAAGCTTAACGATGTTCCCAGACTTTATATGCAGGTCGTAGCAACGAAGAAGCGGAGAAGTTTGTTTCTTGCCGTACAAAAGACCTGTGCCGTTCTTTAAAATTATCTTGGTGTTATAGTTTTAAGAAGAGGGACTTAAGAATCATTTTTGTCGTAACTCCCGAGTAAAGATTTATAAGTGGGGCTGTTTTCCAGAAAGATATGGGTAATTTAGAAGAAGCAATTAGTAGATCTGCAGTTTGTACTCTTCCCATTGATATCCCTATGAATTCTTTTAATTCTCTTACTTTTCTAGATAGACTTTCTGATGTGGCAAGAAGAATGGCTTACAGCGAAGAGGAAACAGTACATGAGAAACAAGGTAATGTAGCAAAAAGATTATATGGTTTATTAGAGGCAATACAACACCAAGTTGTTCCTCCATATCATCAAAAAAGTAAGCCAAGACGTACTCTTCCTGCTCTTATTGAAGAAGTGCCTGACGATATTGATGTAAATGTAAGTGGTAATATTGGCATTATTCTTCCTCAACTGTTTAGGTGGGTTGGATCTACACCAGAAAAATTTGCGGTAAGTGTTGTTGGTCCAAAAGAAGTTTATGATAATTTTGAAGGAGAAGTTTTCTTTGCTGAAGAATTAAATAATCAAGTTGTAGACATATCGCTTTTAGGTGGAAAAGCAAGTGGCGCTTTCCTGAATGGGCCATACTTTTCTGCAGACACACAAAAATGGTTCTATAATAGATTAGTTGGGAAAAAATCAGGAAAGTCACATGAGTGGGGATATGTCTTAGAGCAGGCAGGAGATGATTACGACTGGTCTCAACACTTATTAGATATTAATCTCAAAAGAGGTCCGTATAATTATGCAATTGATATGGGTGCTTTCAGGGACGATGAATTAAGAAAGAAATTTTCAGAAGCACAAAATAAAGAATTACAACCATTCTTATATAATATTCGGGTTGGTGCTCATTGGCTAGATAGTGAAAACAGTATTGTGTCATCCCCCAAAATTGACATTTACAGAGATGATGGTCAAGGTGTTATTTTAATCAAATTATCAATTGATAACAATAAACTATTTGATACAGAACCGTTATCATTTCTATATCAACGTCTCTTGCCTCAGAATCTACTTCAAGTAGCTCTTAGTCAACATAGGCAGTATTTAGCTGATACATCCGATAGTCCTGCTAATTATGAAAGTGCTCTTAGAAGATATACTGCTCTTGAGAGAACTGTTTCTTTAGGAGAACAAGAAGAGTTTATTGTTCATTAGAATAGGTAGCTTGCTTTTTTCTTAAGTCCCTTACATTTTGATTAGTTGTCAGAGTTTACACATTAAAGGCACAGGTCAAGTTCAGGTGATATAACTTCCTCGTTAATGGAACAAAAAACCAGAATTTTAGCGAAAGATTTAAATAAGTAGGCAATTACAAAGACATTACAATGGTAATGGATACAATACAAATAAGGTTAAGTCATGGTTTAGTAGATAGGATAGATGATTTAGTAAATACGGGAATTTATGCAAATAGGTCTGATGCGATTAGGGATGGAGTCAGACGGTTAATTTTAGATAAACAAATTGGTTCAATCCCTAATGCTGGCGACTCTGTTAAAGAAGTTAGAAAAATCAGAGCTAAATTGTCTAAAGAGAAATTTGATCTAGATGAAATTAATAAATTAGCTGAGTAACTCTTCTGGTTTAAAAACTTCAATGTGTTTTATTGCAAAATCCATTAAGTCTTTATCTCTTGTGATTAATGGAACGTTTAATCTTTTTGCAATGGCAACATGGAGATAATCGTAAAAGCTAATTTTAGAATTTTCTTCGTCTTCAAATTTTCTTGCTAAATCATAATCCTCTTGTATTGTTTTAATAATCTTAACAAATTCAGTATCTTTAAAGAATTTCAATTTTTCTTCAAATTGATCTTCAAGTTTGTAAGACAATTCTTTAAGAACTATTGTTGAAATTATTAATCGATTATTCAGTTCAAGAAAATCTTTCGCTAATTTCCAGTACGGCACCCCTTTGGTTGGATCTCCTTCTTTCTTGAAGAGATTAAGCCAGATGCAGGAGTCGACGTAGTAGGTTTTTTGTGCCATACCTAAATTATTGGGAAGTTCTACTTAATAAAGTTAATTAAAATGGCTCCGAAGACTTATTGGACTTAACGATGTTATGCAAGGGAGACTTTATGTCTCCCTCGTAGCACGTAGTGCGGAGCAAGTTATGACGCAACAGCCATTAAAAAGATTTTTAAAAGATTCTCTCATTTTTCTTTTTTAATGTCATTAGAAGCAACTCTTGATGGATTGAAAGAAGATGCACACGCTTTAGGTAGATTTTACTCAAAAGATTTTGGAGCACATTTAACTGGAATCCAAGCAAGTGGTGAAGTATATTTGCATGAGCCAACTGCTGAAAGAAAAGAAAGAATGGAAAGTGATTTAGAAATTATTAATGATTTTTATGAAACAATTCCATTTGATGAATTATTAGGTGATGAAAGATATGATCCTCTTTTTGTTGTAAATAGTTTGTTACCTAAAGTTAAAGAAAATATGAGTTTATTTTTTGATAATCCAACAGAAGCAACTTATCAAGATTTATTTTTGGTTTGTAATGCTGTTCATGAAGTTGGTTATCTTTATAGAGGATCTTTTGATGATGCATTAGAGAAAGTCCATGCCCATCCAGAAGGTCGTGATTTTAGGATACAACTGGTTGGAATTACGGGCACGGAGTGGGATTATTAATGACTGTGAGTAATATTCTGCTTAACGGCCCTGTTAGTTTCGTCTGACCAACGGGAAGACCTAAAATTTAGTGCAACGTTCCGAAGGAAAATTTTAGAGTTTTTGAGTCAGCCGTATATCTAGAACAAAGTTCAATATAATAAAAGAATAAAGGGCAAGAATTGTTATTTTTCCTCGTCTCTACAAATATATTTAATTGCTTTAATATTTTGATATATTGTTCCAGCATATGCTCCTGCAATTTCCATAGCTTGTACTATTTGTTCTGAATTACCCAAAGAGAGACCCATACTCTCGTGCAAGGATGATCCTCCAGTAAAGTATGGAGCAATTAATGAATCAATTCCTAAAACTAATGAACCACATAAAGCAATTTTCTTTGGAGTAGACATCTGTTTATAGTGAGTTGTAGGTTGATTTAAACTCCCTGCAATTGTTCCTCCAACATAGAGATGTTGTAATAGATTGAATAGGCTCATATCACTTAATAAGAAGGAGCAAGTATTTAAATCTTTTGGCCGATTAGTCTTTTATGGGTAGTAACAATTCACGCCCAATCGTTAAATAGGCTGACTTGAAAATTAAACTTAACGATGTTATGTCGTGGGGACTTTATGTCCCCAGCCGAGCGTTAGCGAGGAAGTTTTCTTCCACCGAACATACAAGGATTAGCACCAAAATTTCTAATGATTATTTTTTATGGAGAATAAGCAGCAGTTCTTTCATTTAGACTAGCACTAATAGTAATAGCACTCTCAAATTCTTCTCTATGGGGGGCTAATACATCCCCTAGAACTTTTCCTAAAGCAAATTCGTGTTGATCAAAGGCATACTCACGAACCCCATGTAATGGAAAATGTTCTCTTGGTTTTTCTAAGGATCTATACATTCCCTCTGCTAGTCTAAATGTGAGACTCATGTCTCTTAAGGAGGATAGTGCTTTTTGTGCTTCTCTTTCTCTTTTTGCAACATCTAATTCTCCTCCGTAAAGAAGAGTTGATTCTATTGCTCCAATAACAACCTGAGAAAATTTTTGAGCTGTTTCGTAGGCAGCAAGTTCATCAGTTCCAAATTCATATTCTCTTGGACAAAAATTTTCATTTGCTAGAACTGCTGCTAAATCTCTACCTGCAAAATCAAATAATGTGGATATTTCTGAAGCACCGCCTCGTCTAAATAATTGATGTATTCCACCAGCCATTAATTGTGTATAGTCTGGTGCTTCTTGTCCTTGGGCCGCGTAAAGAATTCTAGCTTGAACAGCTACAAAGCCCATTACAAATGTTTCTCCTGAGACTTGCATTTTCAGGTAAGAAATATCCTCATTAATAAATGTTACTACTTTAAAATAAGATTTTGCAGAATCAAGAACAGGGAAAGGTGCCAATCCTAAAAAATGTTTAATTATGGCGTTAGCGTCATCAAAATAGGTGGAAGAAAATTAAGCTTAACGATGTTAAGCAGGGGGGGACTTCATGTCCCCCTCGTAGCACGTAGTGCGGAGAAGTATGACGCAGGGAGCCACGTTCTAACACATAGTTTTACAGAATAAAGCGTAAGCAATAAAAGGGCATTTTTTTCTTTAGTTTTTAATAATAGAAATGAGTTGATTGATATAATCTTCAATGTTATTGATATTTTCTACTCTAATAATTCTATCTGACATATGTTCCAGCATCAAAGGAATTTCTGTCGTATCTTCTGCAAGTAAGATTATTGGTTTATTACTCCCATAAGAAAAACCAACTTCCCCTCCCCAATTAGGTGAAACATTTAAGGCAACTCCGAGGATTTTTTTACTATTGTTAATTCCGTTAATGTTTTGTGAGAATTTCTCATTTGATTCCCCATTTTGATTGGTGTCTCTTTGAGGTAAATGACAACTAATTCCTCTTCGTTCTAATTCTTCACATAATTTAGGATTAAATGACACATTCCAGTCATTATGAAGTGTTGATGTAATAAAGACGTCTTTCATTCAAAGTGTAGATTTTGGCTATTTTAAAAATCTTTTGTGAACATTTTTAAATACTTCGGGATAGTAACAAACAATGACTTATGATAAGAGAATTGATTGGGATGATCTTCCTCATGATGATAAAGTAGGACATGGAAGAGAAGGATTGGTTCTAAGATTAGATAAAAGAAGATGCGTTAAAGTTTATTCTCCAGAGAGAGCATTTCGTGCTGAGGATGAATTTAATAATTATGGCAGATTAAGAGATGCTGGTTTTTTAGTTCCCGAAGCAGAGGAATTTGTTGAAGTTCATATTGGGGGGAGAAGAGTTGAGTTGCCTGGAAAATGTGAATTCATGGGAATTGGTTTATATCATTTTGATGATGTTGAAAGTGTTCCCGGAATTATAAAAGAATTTTTTCCTGGTGTGCCATATGGGAGAAAGAAACCAAATCTTAAAGATATAAGAGGTTTAATTGATTACCTAAATAGACTTCATGCAGAAGGTTTTACTTTTGATGATGGAATTGCTCCTGATTTTATATCCTCTGATAGAGGAACTGCTCTCGTGGATTGTTCAACATTGATGGATAAAGTAGAATGTGAACAAAGATTTAATGATGGTTTTGAGTATGCAAGTCCTTCTTATCAAAGGAGGATATGGTCAGATTTAACAAGCGAGTTAAGATATAATGGTTTTATGACATTAGGTTTTGATGTTAGATTAACAGTAGCGAAGTGGATGTCAGAAAGAAAAAATGCCCGTTAATAATTTTGTGTTAGAACATTTAGTTTTCATCTAGTGGCTCCCGAGTAATAATTCTGCATAACGATGTTATGTTTCAGGGGGTTTATCCCCCTGCAAGCGTAGCGTAGAGTTTTTAGATTTGAGAACAAAGATTAATCACGAACAAGGTGAGACAAGAGTTAAGGAAAAAAGCCCTAAAGTATTTAAAGCAGTTAGAATAATTATACATTATGGTTGAAAAGTTATTGGCGAGAGCAACAAGTCCAACGCAGTATGACCTAGATGATATTTCATGGAGTACTGAAAATGGTCTCCAATCTCCTACAAGAAAATTCTTTTTTGATTATTTATTAAGATTTAAGGGAGAGTGGAGTGATGCTGATATTTTAGATATTGGATGTGGGACAGGTTGGTTAATGCATCTGTTAAAGGAGAATGGAGCAAAATCTGTTGAAGGAATAGAACCATCTCATAAAAATGTTGCATATGCAGGTGATAATGGATTTAAAATTTATCATAGTGATTTAGATTCTTTTTCAGAAGATAAGAGATACGATTTATTAATTTCCGTTATGACTTTTGGACATATTGATGATCTTAATACTGCTTTTGAAAAAATGGCAAGATTAGTTAGAGATAATGGAGGTGTCCAATTAATTGTTCCTGCATATGATTATTTTAAAAGAGAAAGAGATGGTTGTAAGGTTGAATTTGAAGAATTAGATCCAGAGGAATATGTTGTTCAAGTAACTCGTGAGCAAGGAACAATTGCTGAAATTGTGAGAAAAGTAGAAGTTTATGAACGTGCTGCAAAACGAGTTGGTTTAGCAGTTGAAGATTCTATTCCGATGGTTCCAACAGATTCTTTGATGAGAGATTCTCCGAGACATGCAGCGTTTAAAGGTCAACCAATAACATATCTAGTGAGACTGCGAAAATAGGGCTTTTTTCCACTTTCTCAAATCTAAAAATTAAACATAACGATGTTAAGTTGCCCCGACTTTATGTCGGGGTCAACCTGAGCATAGCGAAGGTTGAAGTTTGATGTAGGCGACGCCGAACCGATTAGTTTATAGTGAGATTATGTTATTTTAAGAAAAATGGCAGAAAAGTTTATATAGCTGTTGTATATACAATGACTATATGGCAACGCAGATGATAACTGTCAAATTGGACGATAGTTTTTTGGAAGATGTAGACGAAGTTGTGAAAAGTAAAGGCTATCAAAATAGAACCGAATTTATTAGGAATGCTCTTCGAGAAAAAGTTGATAAGGCTAAGATGGAAGAAGCAATCTTAGAATTAGCTCACTTGAAAGGGAGTGCAAAGAAAAGAACTTCCACAAAAGATTATGAAGCTGTGAGAAAAAGAGCATTTGAAGAATTAGAGAAACTAAATTAATTCCTCTGGTTTGTGATGGCTTGAGATATCATCTAGCAGTCTGAAGTCTTTATCTCTTGTGATTAAGATGAAGTTGTGATCTCTAGACAGAATTGCGTGAAGACAATCTCCAGGAGGTAAGTTTCTCTCTTCAGCGATTTTACGTGCTTCAATTCTTTGTTCTTTTGTTGCAAATACTTTTTCTATTATTTTTTGAAAGGGAAGCATCATACCATTAATCTCTTCAAGTGAGTAATATCCCTCAAGTTCTCGGACGAGGAGATCACTGATGATTAATGTTGATTTTTTTGCTTTGATTGAAGAAAATAGTTTAAGAGCAAAATCTCCTAATGGTTCATTATTGTAGCCTTTCCTATCTTCCAATAAGTCCATCCATATTGACGTATCAACGTAGTACTTTTCTGCCATTTTTACTAATTGATTATCTAACATAATATGCTAATAAAGTTATCGGTGAGAATTTTCAAAGTCGCCGGAATCAAATTCGACATAACGATGTTATGCTCCCACCACTTTATGTGGTGGTCGGAGTGTAACGACGAAGTCACGAAGGGCAAAGATACATCATTGATGTGGTAAACTTATAGTTCTTGTTTTAGAAAAATATCCAAAAAATGCCTCCCCCATTTGAAATCTAAGTCTGTAGAATGCTTGATCTCTTAAGTCTAGAGGGTATGCGTGAACTGTGCCATTAACTTCTTGAACTGCATCAAGAACAGCACCCTCTGCTGAGGGATTATTTCTTCCTAAGCTACTTGCAGCGTTGGCAGTTAACATTAAAAGATCAGTAATTTGAGGATCAGGAGATTTTCTTTCAAGTTCAAAATCACAAGTGTAAACTTCTTCTCTTCTTGTGGTTCTTTCATCTTTAAAGAAATTTTTTAGGTAAGCATCGCCATGTGATTCTCCTGCATCATGAATTGCTTTTAATGTTTTTAATGCTGTGTAAAATAATCCTAATTTATCATCAAGTGCAACAGACCTATCTTCAAATAATTCTGGAAAATCTGTTAAAGGTACTGACTCAACAATGAGTGTTAGAGTTTTATCATCTGAATCTAAAATTCTATGTGTGTTTATTCCAGCATCATACAATCGTGCTGTAACATCTCTTTCTCGGGAATATCTTTGGTGTGCTCTCATAATTTTTTTTCTCTCTAAAAAAGCCCAAAGAACTGGAAGAGAAAAACCACCATAGGATTTGGTAAATGTACCATTATCTACATTTGTTGAGTTACTACTTACATATTTTCCTAGCCAATCAAGATTCATTATTTAGTTGGGGGAGGCATTTTCATTATAAAGTTTACCTCTATTATTTGCCCGTAGTGATTGAGCATAACGATGTTATGCTTCCTTAGGTTTATCCTCAGGTCGAGGCGTAGCCGAGAAGTTTTCAAGTTACCGTGCATAGTGCGTTGCTGTCAGAAGTCTTTAACACATTTAGTTCAGGCAAAAACAATTAGTGGTTTCATAGTAGTTAGGGGGCTCTCTCGTTTTATCAAAATTATTAGCAAATTATTTAAATTAGTTCGGTTTTTAGTATGTAAGAGGTATTCAAAGAAAATGGAAACTGACATATTAACCAAGATTCATGAAGATTTAGAGATATTAAAGCATGATATGGCTGAGATTAAAGAAGTTATCAAACTAGAACCTGAACTACGTGAAGAAGTGATTGAACAAGTTAAAGAAGCCAGAGAACGTATTGTTAAGGGACAATTTGTTAGCAATGAAGATATTCTTAAAGAGTTTGATGTAGAATGAGCTATGAAGTTATTTGGGATGACAAAGCCCGAAATTTCTTAAGGAAAATTCACAAAGATGATGCTAAAAGAATTGTAAAGAAAGTAAATAGCATTGTTGATGATCCAAGGCATTATCTTGAAACATTAGTTGAGATTAAATCCTACAAATTAAGAATAGGAGATTTTAGAGCATTAATTGATTTGGATGAAAATAAGCAAACTATTTCTGTCGTGCTGGTTGGACATAGAAAAGATGTTTACAAATATGTTCAGAGAAGTGGTTTTAGAAGAAAGAATTGATAATTAAAAGAAAAAATTAAAGACTTTGGCGTTGTGTCAATCCTCTTCCTAAATGGTTATAAAAATTGTGTGAAGCAGATTTTTCTTCTGTTGGATCTGCAACAAGTTCAATACCAAGAGGATTAAAGACTTTTTCTTTCATCTCCCCATCAATTCTTTTGGATGAACCAATTGGAACTATCTGATATACTTGTGCAATAACATAAGCTCCAACAACTCCGTCTGTTCCAAAAAGATTGTTGCCATTTTCATCATTATCAGATTCATGATATGCTCTGTGGATTGTTTGTAATGTAGCCAATCTTGTTGGATCTTTTCTAATATCATCTAAACAAAATTCAGCTGCTTCTCTTGGTTTTAATTGTCTAATTTCTGGCATTTTTTATCCTCCCTATCACCAATTGTGTGAAGATAAGAGCTACTTTAAAAATATTTGTGTTTAAAATGAGAGAGAGCCCCCATTTCAGTATTTTACATTTACTTTGTTTTTGCCGTTATAGAGTTTTACATTGTTAAAGACAGCAACGCATTAGTTTAGAGAATTTCCTACAGGATTGTTCTCGTCTAGGTAACTTGAAAATTAAGCATAACGATGTTATGTTTCAGGGGGTTTATCCCCCTGCAAGCGTAGCGTAGAGTTTTTAGATTTGAGAACAAAGATTAATCACGAACAGAGTGAGACAAGACTTTAGGAAAAAAGCCCTAAGTTATTTAAAGTAGTTAGAGAAATGATATGTTATGGTTGATAAATTATTGGCGAGAGCAACAAGTCCCACACAGTATGATTTAGATGATATCTCATGGAGTACTGAAAATGGTCTCCAATCTCCTACAAGAAAATTCTTTTTTGATTATTTATTAGGATTTAAGGAGGAGTGGAGAGATTCTGATATTTTAGATATTGGTTGTGGGACAGGTTGGTTAATGCATTTGTTAAAGGAGAATGGAGCAAAATCTGTTGAGGGAATAGAACCATCTCATAAAAATGTTGCATATGCAGGTGATAATGGATTTGAAATTTATCATTGCGATTTAGATTCTTTTTCAGAAGATAAGAGATATGATTTATTAATTTCCGTTATGACTTTTGGACACATAAATAATATTGATTCTTCTTTTGAGAAGATGGCAAGATTAGTTAGAGATGGGGGTGGTGTCCAGTTAATTGTTCCTGCATATGATTATTTTAAAAGAGAAAGAGATGGTTGTAAGGTTGAATTTGAAGAATTAAATCCAGAGGAATATGTTGTTCAAGTAACTCGTGAGCAAGGAACAATTGCTGAAATTGTGAGAAAAGTGGAGTTTTATGAACGTGCCGCTGAACGAGTTGGTTTAACAGTTGAAGATTCTATTCCGATGGTTCCAACAGATTCATTGATGAGAGATTCTCCGAGACATGCAACATTTAAAGGTCAGCCAATAACATATCTAGTGAGACTGCGAAAATAGGGCTTTTTTCTACTTTCTCAAATCTAAAAATTAAACATAACGATGTTATGCTTCGGGAGGTTCACCCTCCCGCAAGGAAACGGAGTTTGAGCGAGTGTTGAAAACCAGCCGTTAGGCTGTAAATGGTTTTTCTCGCTCATTCCCGGTTTCCGCAGAGTCTGACCTTGAAATTTTGGACATATTGGCTTTTCCTTGAAATAATTCCCACCACTGACGCTGGTGAGCCGGGGGATGCCCCCTCCGGGGTGGCGAACGAGGACTCACGAAGGGAGTCCGACAGCCGTCAGTAGTGGTGGACGCATAATTATTTGATGGAAAATAACCAAAATTTAATGGTCATATTAAGCATAACGATGTTATGTCCCCCAGACTTTACGTCTGGGTGCGAACGTAGTGAGCAAGTATTTTCCAACCGTGCAGAGAACTAGCGCCATATTTCCTAATCACTTGTAGTTAAAGGGGACAATTTTTTTTAGTGCTTGACTATTTCTAATTTTGCTTTTTTATTTTTGGCAAGAAGTTTGGCAGTTCCACCAATAGGAAATGTAATCATTGGATTAGTATGGCCAAAATCAACATTAGCAATAACAGGTAAGTGGTTTAATTCTTTTTTTGTTTTGATTATTTTTGTAAGTAATTCTTTAGTCATCTTTGTGGCTTTTTGAAATCTTCCTATTACTATTCCCTGCACTTTTTTAAATTCTGGTTGATGGATGATTGATTGGATATCTCTGTCAATAGTGGCGACATGTGCTTCATAATCGTCTTCTAAGAAAAGAATACTACCCTTGATATTTGGTATGTATTCAGTTCCATGAAGTAATTGAAGAGTGCATAAATTCCCTCCAATTATTTTTCCAGAAGCTTCGCCCTCATTAATTATCCAGAAACCATCGTTTTTCATAAATTCACGATTTTCCTGATCATTTGCCCAGAGATCATCACTCCATTCTTTAGAAGGCAAGACTTCAAATGATTCATCAGAAAATAAGCATTTTTTGAAATAGTCTAATGAATAGTCAAATCCTCTCTTTTCCCCAAATGAGAAAAAGTGCAGACCAGAATATGTTACTAACCCTGTTTTTGCATAGATTGCATTTGCAAGAGCAGTAATATCTGAATAGCCACAAAGTATTTTAGGATTATTTTTGATTAAGTCATAATCTAAATATCGTAAAAGTTGATTAGAATTAAACCCGCCAATTACCGTTATGATTAATTTTATTGATTTATCTTTAAACGCTTCATGGAGGTCATCTACTCGTTTTTTAATTGTTGAGGAATTGAATTCATCTATTTCGTTTACGTGTTCCGAAAAACTGACTTTAAGTCCTAATTCTTCTAAGCGTTTAATGGCTATTTTTTGTAATTCTTCATTAAGCCAGGGCATAGCCAAACTTCTTGCTGGTGTTATTATACGAACGCCATCGCCAGATTTTAACTTTGCTGGAATCATACTTGTTAATGAACGTAGCAAATATATAAAATGTGCGGTAAAAATAGAGATTTAGAAATTGTCCCCTACATTTGGTTTTACATTGTGATTAAGGCGCTAGTTTAGATTGTTAAAGTTAGCGTAAGCGTAGAATTGTTCTAGGTTGGAAAATATTGGACATAACGATGTTATGTTTCAGGGGGTTTATCCCCCTGCAAGACACGTAGTGTCGCAGAGGTTTTTGTTGTTGTATCAACCAGTTTAACGCTGTAGTGCATAACTAATAATCTACGTGAACATGACCGTTTGATGCTATAATGTAACCAGCATATCTAATGAGAACTGCTTTAATATCTACATTTAATTCATGGAAGAGGTAACTTCCGATTGTATTTTCATGGCTGAAATAAATGTTGATTGTTTTTTCTGATAAAGCACTCATTAGATTTCTTATTTCATTAGAAGTAGCTTCAGATAAGGGAGATTCTGTAATCCATTTTCTGAAATGTTCACGTAAAATTCTCAACTTTCTCCTATTTAGTGGGCTCCCATCTTCTAGTGTTTCTTTTAGTTCTGGATACCTCTCTTTCATATCTTTAATTTTTGAACCGCTTCCAGATAATGAACTGTTTTGTCTTGGTCGTGTTAAACGAGCATTAGAGTTTCTTGATAAATAAGAATAAGAAAGATCAGCAAACAATCTTGTTCTTTTGCTGTCTGAATTATAGAAATTTACAGTTACATTATCATAAGCTTCCAAAAATTGTTTGAGAAATTTATTAAATCTCCAAACTTGAATCATTCCTCTCATAGTTAAATTTTTTCCAGGAAGTTTCCGATAAGATGCCATTAATGGCTCAGGATGACGAACTAAAATATTTACACCAGAAGAATTAAAAATTTTAATTTCATTTGTTAATTTTTGATAAGTTTCTTTCGTTGTTGATTCTTGACAATTTTTGATTATATTCAACAATGAGTTTTTCTGCTCCGATGAGAGATGTTTCTCAAATTTTTTGTAATAACCTAAAAGAAACTTCTCTAAACTTTTCATTCCAGCTTCAATAATTTTGATATCTTTCTCTTTATGAGAATTATTTAAGAGTTTTCTTCCTGAAGATTTCGTCAACGCAAGGAATGAACTAATATTCATCATAAGCTTTAAATAGATCTTATTTTCTTATAAAACTTATGTTAATTGTTATAGCTGGATTAATTGGAGCAGGAAAATCAACAATTGCTAGAGAACTTTCTAAAAAACTTTCTAAAAAACTTTCTAAAAAACTTTCTATTCCATTATATAGTATAGATGATGACAAAAAGAGAGTTTACAAGACTCACCCTCAATATGAACATTTCTTGAAGAATCACATCCCATTTCCGGATGAGACTAGAAAAAAAACTTTTGATGCTTCATTGAAGGGTCTTAGAAAGTTAGCAGAAGAGCATAAACATGCAATTGTTGAAGAAACATTTCATAAAAAAATTTTAAGAGATCCATTTTTTGAAGAGGCTAAGAAAATTTTCGGGGGAATGATTTTGATTCTTGCAAAAGTAGATGATAAATTAGTGAAAGAGAGGTTAGATAAGAGAGAGAAAGATGAAGACCATATGGTTGGATATGGGATGTATCTATCATTTAAGAAACAGTGGGAGCCATTTGAGAAAGTTGATTATGAATTTGTTAATGAAGGAAATTTTGATGAAAATATGAATCAGTTGGTGAATTTCCTGAGAGATAAGTTAGATTAGTTATTTCTTTATGCACGGAAGCGTTAGGTTTGGGATTTAGCGTTAGCGTAGAATCCATTTACAACAACAAAAACTTAAACATAACGATGTTATGCCTCAGGGGGTTTATCCCCCTGCAAGCACGTAGTGCGCAGAGTTGGATTCTCACGTTTTTAGAGGGGGGCGTCAGTTATGACATTAGTTAGTTTTTAGAAAGGGGTCGCCAAATAAAATTTTTGTTACTTGTAAGTAAATTACAGAAACATTTAAATATTTGCATAGATTTCTTTTATAATACAATGATTGGCAAAGAACGTCAGGAAAGGGATTATATTCCTAATTGGTCAAGATTATTCTAGCTATAGCTTTAAAGATTTAAGATATGCATCTTCTAATGAAAATTTACAGGACATCTATAATAGAGTTGAAGGCATAAAAGGAAATGGCTTGTTTGTAATTGGTGGATTTGATCAAGTTGCTTCTTTGTTAGGACATTCCGAACTAGATTTAGCACATTTAGTTGATAACAATCTTACTGCTGTTGAATATGCTAGATTCCGCTTAGCACTGACACAAATTTGTGATACTAGATTTGAATATGTTGGTCGACTGATATCACGGAGAGTAAAAGGAATTTTTAATAATATCTCTTCTTTGAGAAATTTTTATTCTTCTAGAGAGACAGCAAGTGTTAGATTGTTCAACTTTTATAGAACACTATATGATGAACGCCTTACAAGGCTAAGAAAATTACTTGATTTAAGTCTGTGTTCTGATACAATAGAAGAAAAAATGCTTTATTTTGGGCAATTTAGGATGGAATTTGAAAAAGAAGCAGGGAATATAAGGGGTATAGAATGGAGAAGAGAATCTCTGGAAGAAGATTTCTGTAGATATGAACAATTTTTAGAAGAAAGAGAAATCGCTTATGATTCTCTGTTTGCTGAAGAAACAGCTAAATTGCTTTGTGAAAATTTTGGAATTAGTAAAAATCTACTAGAAGAAACAATCTTGAGCGAATATTTTGAAAGTAAATTGAACTGGGGTGAAAATGATATGGTCGCTGGAAGGAGATTTTGGAGTTTTATTGAATCTAATAAGGACCATTGGCTTTCATCAGACGCCTATTTCGAGAGAGTAAAATCAATGTACAGAGAAGAAAGAATTAAATTTTCTCAGCTAGACTTGACCAATGAAGATATCTCGCTTAATCTTTTTGGAGATTTGTCTTTAGTTTATTTATCTAATATTCATGAATGGGTAAAAGTTGAATTAGGAGAACTAATTAAATGTTTATGTTTAAATGAGTTAGGTGTTAATGAACACACAATTTTTCTTTACACAACAACAAAAGGAAAGGGTAAATGTAAAATGGCGACCCCGTTATAGTTTTAGTTTTTATCTTCTCATAGAGAAGCGTTTTATACATAGCCCCACTCGTTTTTTTTAGTTTACGTGAGAATCCAATTAGGCATAACTCTTTATATGCTGAAATGGGCTGTAATGGGGGAATTTTGGGGATACAAGGGCTGTCCTGAAGCCCATAAAACAATAAAGAGTTATGTGCCACTATAACCATCATAGTAAGAAATGACTTAGAATGACCTAGAATGTCCTGAAAAAATCTAAATTCACTTTCTAAATTCACCTAAAAAAACTTAACCACTTAACATCTTAACAACTTAAACTGACCTGAAATAACATCGATGGACGTATCAGCTTCAACATGGCTGATCTATGATCCCTCTGCACTGGTCAGCTTCTATTGTCCAGTGTGAGAGCGCTTCTACCTGCGAAATTTGGCAGGTTCAGCGGTTGGAGGATGAGCACTGGACACACTGGTCAGGTCCGGGTAAGATATATAAATCATAAAAGTCATGATAATGACATGGATATTAACATGGATGTTGCTGGCCTTATCACAAAAGAGGGATGGCGTCTGGGAAGAAGCCCCAGGACTATCAAGACCTACATCTACGTTGTAGAGAAATTCTTAAGGACGTATCATAAAGAGCCGCATCAGGTTACCAAACGGGACATTGAGAACCATCTTCTTCGGCTGCAAGAAAGGAACAGCTCAGGCAATACGATGAATGTCCATCTCAACGCTCTTAAGTTCTTTTATGAAAGGGTCCTTAAGAAAAAGCTGACGGTCAATATCGAGTTTGCTAAAGTGCGGAAGAGTTTGCCCACGGTCTTGAGCAAAGAAGAGACTTCTGCCTTGTTTTCTGCCATCTCTAACCCTAAACAGCAGTTGATGGTCAAGCTGCTCTATGCCAGCGGGATGCGGGTCAGTGAACTTGCTTCCTTGCGTGTGCGTGATCTTGAATTCAACAATAACTATGGATGGGTCAGGAACGGCAAAGGTGGTAAGGATAGATTATTCATTATCGCCAAAAAGTTGAAGAACGAGATCCTGGCCAGGATATCTCAAAACAAACTGCATTCTGCTGACTGGCTATTTCCTGGGTATAACAGCAACCACATCAGCCCCAGTTCCATCCGCACTATCATCAAGACCGCTTCCCTGAAAGCTGGTATCAGCAAAAATGTTCATCCCCACACTTTGCGCCACTCTTTCGCCACCCATCTGATCGAAAATGGCTACGCGGTGACGGAAGTGCAGCCTCTCCTTGGCCATGGTTCGATCAACACGACCATGATCTATCTTCATATCGCATCACCACAATTGTTAAAAGTAGAAAGTCCTCTTGATTCGTTAGGGACAGCAGCGAGAGAAGTAAGAATAGTAAAGACGGTGGGGGTACGATCTGATCCTCTGGATGCTGCCTGATCCCGGGGATAATTCTCATGAACATCCGCCGCGTCAGATACAAAGACATTGAACAGGTTCCTCAGCTTCGCATAAACAAACGTTTCAAGCAGGATTTCCAAGGCTCGGCGCCTGCTCCTTTTGTCGGCCGTTATGGTTATCCTAATGTAAACTTAGGTATTCTCAGCCCGCAATTTGTCGGTGACGTCTCTGAATATGATTCTCCCCGGTTATGGAGCAAGGAAAGCTTCCAGATCGGTCAGGTGGCCAGCATCCGTTACGGCCTGGTGAATTCCCGTACTAAATGGAGCATCAAAGATCTCTATAAAGATCAGCTGCAATCCGGAAAACGCTTCTTTGAAACCTGTCAGGAAGTTGGCATGGCCACTAAAGCCGCAGAGATCGAGGTGGCGCTCAAGAAACCGCCTAAGCTGGACTTCAAGCCAGAGAAAGAGATCATCCCCTACGGGCCTGCTTCTGAGATCCTCAAAGCCAGGATAGCCGGCAGTCCGCGAGTTGATACCAGGGTAGAGAAAGTGGTCTATGATACTGATCTGAAAGCTGCTTCTGGGGTTGTCAATCTTTATAAGAAAGGATTTGAAGAGAATTACCTGACTCGGCTGCTGTCAGTAGGAACTTTAGGATTGCAAGAAAGAAGAAAGCTGGTGCCGACCAGATGGAGTATCACCGCCGTCGATGACACCATCGGTAAAGAACTGATAAATGAGGTCAAACAGTTTCCTGTGGGGGAGTATCGCGCTTATTTCGGCGGCGGCTGGGGCAATTTCTATCTTCTGTTGTTCTTTCCGGAAGTATGGAGCTATGAACTGTTTGAGACGTATCTTCACCCTTCCGGAACCGCAGCTACCAATCCCTGGTCAAAACAAGGTTATATGTATTCGACCGATCATGAAAGCTATGTTGGTCGCAAGAATTACGCTGAAGAGACCGCCGGCGGCTATTATGCCTGCCGTATCTCCGTAGCAGAGAAGATGAAAGAACTTAAGCGGCAAGGATCGTGCCTGGCCTTACGTTTCATCACCCCTGAATATAACATCCCTCTAGGGGTCTGGGTCTGCCGGCAGGCTACCCGCAAGGCTCTCGAGAAACAGCCTCTCGTGTTTGATTCAGAAGAACTGATGATGGCCTTTGCCAGATCGTTGATAGAACGGAAGTTTGGTTTCAAGCTTGATTTTCTGCTGAAAGAGTCGCAGCTGCTGAAACAGAAGAAAGAACAGACCAAGCTGGCGGAGTTTGTCTGAATTAGAGCCTGTCTAAATTGGAATTAGTCTGAATTGGAGTTTGAATTGGAATTAGTCTTGTCGGCTGGCTTCTTAATTTTTTTCTGTCAAAGCTTAGTATCTTTTGTCAAATCTTTGCAAATGTTGTAAGTTAATTATTACCCTCTGAATGGCAACTTGTTTTTACTCCAGGCAGTGATGAACAAGTTTTATAAACACCAAGACTTTCAAAAAAGTACAAGGTTTGCAAGGGAAACCCTGTGTGTTAACGTGGTCTTAAAGAGGTGATGTAGTGTGGATATCGACCGTGAGTTTGAAGAGTTCGTGCATAAAAATTTTAAGAAGTTGACGGAGAATCAAAAGCAGATCTGTAAGAAATTGGGGGTTATCATCCCTCAATAACTTCTTCTTATCATTTTTTTAATATTTTCTTAGTATATCTTCAATCTCTTTTTATCAAACGATTATAAATTGAACGAATCATCATTATAAACAATCATCATTATAAACTAAGACTATCATAAGCAAAACTAATTTAATTCAATTTTAAGTAGAAATTAATATCCAATTCTATCTGAAACTAGAACCGCAGCCGCAGGTGGCTTTTGCGTTAGGATTGGTGATCTTGAATCCGGCATCAGTCAATCCATCACTATAATCGATGACGGCGCCGTTAAGTTTCTCAGCCGCATTCTTACTGAGGAAAACTTTTGCATCTTCTTTCTCGATGACAATATCGTCAGCCGTCTGTTCATCAGCCAGTTCAAAGCCATATTTCAATCCTGAACAGCCGCCGGCATGGACGCTTAGCCGAAGAGCTTTCTTCCCATGAGATGCGCAGAAGAGCTTGATCTTGTCAGCTGCTGCGGGTGTGATGGTCAGTTCGGGGTTTCCAGACTGCGAAGGCGCGCACTGTTCATTCAGCTTCTTGACAGCCTCGTCGATCTCTTCTTCTGTGAATCCGTGGCCGCGGAAGCCATCTTCCAGCGATTCGTAGGGGCTGACGTGACAGCCGACGCAATGGACACCGAAACTAAGAAGTGTCTCGATCAGTTCAGGATGCTGTTCAACGATGTCCCCGATCATGTCTTCCCGATTTATCATTTTAGTCATCTGTTCTTATTTTATCTTAAAGTGTATTTTTATTCATTATTATATAAGATTTACTGTATAATCCTTCTATCACAGCCATGTCGTTCGGCAACTTTTTTAAATGTTTAAAAATCACCTAAGTTAGTCTGTTTTCTTTTAACATTAATCACTGAAGCAATAGTCCGGAAATCGTCTTTCATCTGCTGCAGCATCTCTGGGTTTCGTCCTGAATAAAGGTAGCTGGCCGGATGGATGACCGGGACGACGCTGACTTCTTTCTGGTCTATGCTGGTCTTGAAGATCTTACCACGCAAAGACTTGATACCGGTCTTGCCGATGATCCTTTCTGTGGCGAAGTTGCCGATGGTGACGATAACCTTTGGTCGCATGATACCGATCAGCCGGTCCAGCCTTTCACGGCAGTTTTGCACTTCTTCTTTCTGAGGATTACGGTTGTCAGGCGGCCGGCAGAGGATGGTATTGGTGATAAAAATATCTTCCCGAGCCAGGTTGATGGAAGCTAATAACTCATCCAGGATCTTCCCGGACATACCGCAGAAAGGAACGCCATTTTTATCTTCATTAGCTCCAGGAGCTTCACCGATGAATAAGACTTCAGCCTGCTTGCTGCCGGAGCCGAAGACGACTTGGGTCCTATTTTGACAGAGGATCGGGCATCTCTGGCAGGTGCGATATTCTTCTTTAAGCTGTTCGAAGGTCATGAAATGGGTAAGGGGATCTTTTGTGATTTTATGTCTTTTCATTCCAGAGAACTACTTTAGAGATTTCCCTCTTCCCATCACCACTAAACCCACTTGGCACTAAACCCACTTGGCACTAAACTACTTTGGAGTGATTAATTTGGAAATGTTTATAAACTGGAAATGTTGATCCTGAAACATGGAAACTGAAACCAGAGGGGCTATTGCTGATGCGCGTCATATCGTGGCTAATCCGCGAGTCAGTTCAGATGGAAGAAAGAACGATCCCGTCGATTTCCTGATCGGCTGTCAACATCTAGAACAGAGACACCGGCTTTATGTAGTTAGGGCTGATGGTCTTTACGCTCCTAGAAGTGAAACTCTCAAAAGTGAAGCTCCCAAAAGTATTCTCCTGGTAGGTCACATCGGCGCTGGAAAATCAACTTTAGCAGCTGCCCTAGTAGCTCAGGCTGCTCAGGGAAGCCTTTCTTACTTTTTAGGTTCAGGTGGAGCAGAGTCAGAATTCGGCCTGATGCACATCGGGTCTGAAGCCAGGGTTTTCCCTCTTGTTGAGACACCTGAAAATTGGAGATTTTACGGAGCAGGTGCAACTGTTGCTGATATTGTTCGCGTGAAGAGAGAAGGTTCCGGTCCTGTTCTGATGGAAGAAAAAGTAGACCCTCAAAGGTTGGTAGGTTACTTGGGAGCTGATCTATACGACAGAGATGAAAGTCCAGAAAATCCGCAGCGGCTCGATGCCATCCAAAGCCTGTTAGTGGGGCCGTTGTTGGAAGGAAAGCTGCGTTATCATTCTCTCAGAAATGTCACCGGAAAGCTGGATGAGGCGGTTTCTCTTCTCACCGGCTGTTTTTTCCAATAGGAAACTTTATAAATGATGCTCTAGTTTTAGGAGCAAATGGAGCAACAGCAGGAAGTAAAGCCCAGCAAGACCAGGCGGTTTTTAAAGGAAACGAAAAGAGTGCTTCATATCACCAAGAAGCCAAACCGCACTGAATTCCTAAGCCTGAGTAAGATCACTGGCTTGGGTGTAGCGATCATCGGCGCCATCGGTTTTGTCATCTTCCTGATCAAACAATTTATCTAAAATGGCTGAAACACATATCTTTGGATTACGCACGGCAGCTAACCGGGAAGACCAGGTTGTTGACTATCTTATCTCTAAGCTGAAGAAAAGCCCGAAAGGTATCTTCTCTGTGATCAGGCCGCACGGTATGCGCGGCTATATCTTCGTGGAAGCCGTCTCCAAAGCTGATGCAGAATCTACTCTTCAAGGGGTTCCTTATGCCCGCGGTCTTTTGCCTTCTGAGATCCCTTACCCGGAGATTGAACACATGCTGGAGCAGGTCAAGGTTGAGATGAATGTCCATAAGAACGATATCGTGGAGATTATCTCTGGTCCGTTCAAACGGGAGAATGCCAAAGTCATGCGTATCAACAAGCAGAAGGAAGAGATTGTTGTCGAACTGCTTGAGTCTGCTGTTCCGATCCCGATCACTGTTAAGATGGATGCCGTCAAGGTTATCCGTCGTGAAGGCGAAAGCGAAGATTGAGCTTTGCTTTAAGTGCAGACTTTTAGGAATAGATACCTTTTTAAACTTATATTTCTTCTCTTCTCTTTAAAGAGGTGATGTACTGATGATGTGCAGTAGCAGTGGAATGTGTATAAAATGCAAGGGTGTCATGAAACTTATCACTGGCGCTCTTCTTCTGCTGAACGCTTTCGTATGGCCGTTATGGCTGGGCGTAGACGGCTGGGTATCGTTCGTTGCAGCACTCATGGTTCTAGGCGGATTAGTGAAGTTGTTCGTGCCGAACGGCTGTCCGCATTGCAGAGCTATGAGTTCCGGTTCGATGATGCCAGCTTCTGGTAAGAAGAAAAGGTAAATTTTTCTTTTTTTTATTTAATATTATTTCTTGTTGTTTCTTTAGGATCGGTGCGGCGGTTTGTCCATTGCTCAGGGATTAGCTACATAGTCATCAATTTGGGCTATTATTACGATTATTATTACGATTATTTTGAGGAATAATATCAAAGATCAATATTAGCTAATTGACAAGATAATGACGCCTACGGCGTTTTATAGCAATCTTTTTATAATAGGGATGAAGAAGCCTTCCCGTGCCAGCGTCGCTTAATCCGGTGGCGTCCAAGCAGCAGCTTACGCCGGAGAATATAGCGTCGGTCTCGAACAAGTGTCACGCCACTTGAGAGGCGGGGCGACATACGCTTCGCTTAGTCACCGTGAAACATTTTATCGAGTTAACCGATCCCTCTGGGATTCCCGGTTCAAAACAGATGTCGCATCAAGAAATTGTGGATCGATGAAAGTCCGGGCGCTGGCGCTTTTTCTTTACTGTAAAAAGCCAGAAAGCTCAGCACACAAAGAAACGCAATGGCCTTTCTTGTACCCCCGAAATCAACGTGATCTCTCAGGGCTTTTTTCTAACGATATGATCCGTAATTTCAGTTGAGAATGTGATCGGATAATCGACTTGGCATCTTTCTAATATACCATTTAATTCGTCGATTCCAATGTCGCCGGTCACTTCCAAAGTTCGTTGCCTCTTATGATGTCCGTTTTTTCCATTAACTTTTACGCTTACACCAGAAGAGTCAGTTCTTCTTCCATGTCCGCGGACTCTTTTAGCCATTGCTTGTAACATCCCAACATCTACTCCTTTTTGAGATTCCACAGTAACGGTATACATACGTCTTTGTTGAAGAGCTTCTTCTAGGGCCTGAGCTGAATTTAAAACTTTTGAAGTTAAATATTGATGAAAGATAGCTTCGCACTGGTGGGGAGCATCAATTCTGCTTCCAAGATTTACCCTTGCTTCTAACGCTTTTCGAAGGAGAGAAGCGTATAATTCTCTTTCGTTTACTGGAATGATTGCGGGTGGATAGGCTGCTTGTTCTAATGTAAAATTCTGTAGTAATCTAGCTGCTCTTCCATTACCGTCAGTATAAGGATGAATGTGGGCTAATCTAGCATGTGCCTCAATAGAACGTAGTACTGGATGTATATCGGCGCGCTGTAGGGTATAAGCAAGACTATCCATCTCATAGATTATTCTTTCAGGCGCTGAGGGAGGAACGGTCCCGATCGTGACTTCGATATTTCTGTAATTGGCGGTAGGGTTATTTGCTGGTTCTATCAGATGTCCCAAAGATGCCAGAGAGGCTGTAGTGATTCCGCTTCGAGCTAGATGATCCCAAGCTCTTTCGATATTAGTTCCAAATTGCCTATCTCGTTTAGAATAAGATGATTGGCAACCAGTAGCTTCAGATTCGTCTTCTATAGCGATCGAATGACGGATTGCATCACGTCGGATGGCTCCTAATGTCTCTTTCCTGACATATAATGAATATTCTGGATGAGCGTTAATACGTCTAAGAGTAATATCTAGTCTCTCTAAAGTTTTTTGGGACATTAAACCTCTCTTCTTGTCTCTATTTATAAATCTTTCTAAAGTTTAACTACTCGTTAGTGGCAGTTGTGGGTTTTGGGTTAGAATTATGGATCTTTGGCTCGGCGTGATACGACCCTCATTAAAAAAAAGCGTTAAAAACAATTTCAAAAAAATCAATTCAGAAATCAAACATCGACCATCTCAATCTCGATGTTAAGACCTTCAGGGATAGGCACCCTCATCACCAGGCGGAGAGTTCGCTCCTCCGCGCCGATATCGATAAGCCGCTTATGGATACGCATCTCGTAGCGTTCCCAGGAAGCCTTTCCTTCACCGTCAGGAGACTTTCGCGTGGTTACTTTCAGCTTCTTGGTGGGAAGCGGAATAGGGCCGCGAAGATCGACTCCGGTCTTGCCGGCTATCTCCTTGATATCACCGCAGATCTTGTTGATCTTGTCGATGTCGGTACTTGCTAGTTTTATACGTGCGCGTTGTGCCATTCTTCCTCCATGATGAACCATGGTTCACCATGCTTGTTGTGTGAAAGGGTAAAAATAAAAAATTTATAATACTTTTTTAACTAGATCCATACACATTCCAGCTGCTACGGTAACGCCGGAATCACGGATAGCGAACTTAGCCATCTGCGGGATCTCGCTGTTTTTCTCGATGACGACGGCCTGGGTAGGTCGCAGCCTGACGATAGCAGCGTCTCCGTTTCTCAGGATGTCTTTGTTTTCAGTGACTTCCTGACCGGTTGCCGGGTTGATCTTCTTGACGATCTCTACGAACTGGCAAGCAACTTGCGCAGTGTGGATGTGGAAGACTGGTGTGTAGCCGACAGTAACAACACTCGGATGGTTCATGATGACGATCTGAGCGGTAAACTCGGTTACGACAGTTGGAACGTTGTCAGAATGACCTAGAACGTCTCCTCTAGCGATGTCTTTCTTACCGATACCACGGACGTTGAATCCGACGTTGTCGCCAGGTTCAGCTTGCTGAGCTTGTTCGTGATGCATCTCGATAGACTTGACGTCACCGGATACTCCCTTACCTTCACGGCCAGGGACGACGGTAACCTTGTCGCCGATTTTCATGACCCCTGTTTCGATCCTTCCTACTGGGACAACACCGATACCGGTGATATTATAGACGTCCTGGATAGGCAGGCGTAGAGGTAAATTGGTCGGTTTTGAAGGAACTTCAAACTTGTTGATAGCTGACAATAATGTATCGCCAGTCCACCAAGCCATCTTTTCAGATTTCTTGGTGATGTTCTCGCCAGGTAATGAGGCGATAGGGATGAATCTTAGCAAGTCAGTCTTCCATCCTGCCTGAGCAGCATGTTTCTTAACTTCTTCGATAACTTCTTTGAACCTTTTCTCTGAGAAATCGACTCCTGAAATATCCATCTTATTGATAGCGACGACAAGTTGTCCTACACCAAAGATCTTGGATAGTTTAAGATGCTCGATGGTCTGAGCGTTGACGCCGTCGTTAGCAGCGACTACCAGAACTGCGCAGTCTGCCTGAGAAGCGCCGGTGATCATGTTTTTGATGAAGTCCTTGTGCCCTGGAGCGTCGATGATGGTGAAATAGTATTTGTCGGTGTCAAACCTTTTGTGAGCCAAGTCGATAGTTACTCCTCTTTCCTGCTCTTCTTTCAGGTTGTCCATGACGAAAGCGAACTCGAAGCCGCCTTTACCAAGCTGCTGCGCTTTTTCTTTAAGTTTTCTCATAGCTTGTTCGTCAACGTTTCCGGTGTCGAATAGCAGACGGCCAACAGTTGTGGATTTACCGTGATCTACGTGACCGATGAATACTAGGTTGATATGTTCTTTTGTTTTTGCCATTTTTTTTCAGGTAACCTCTCTTGTTTATTTTAAAGTAGGATTGTTCTCTCAGGTTTTGAGTTTATTTATAAAGATTTCGGAATTCCAGTGAGAATTCCGGAATCTCCTAGAGGTTTTACCTCTGTTAGACTTCGGTGAAGAAGTAGCTTTACTGAGGCTATAACCATTATTCTTTTAACAAATTTACAGATCTTACCCACATCTCAACCAAAGCCATCAAAACATAGGCTTGCATAGAATTATCAACATTATGTGAACCATACACAATGGGTTTAGATTCTCGAAATGACTCTTCTACGCGATTACCCATGACATTTTCTATGGCTTTATCTATGACCCTATCTATAGATAACCCAACGCCCTTTCCTGCAATGGAGAATTTGGTGACGAAAGGACTATCCTCCTGGAATGTGTACGGAAAAGGATGATCTTGTCTTAATGATCTTGTCAGTTCAGTTCCCATTCGATTTATCCTGTTTTGCCGTTCTCTTGGGATATTAGCCTCAATCATCTTTTGTGCAAACTCACCATCTAAAATAATGCCTACATTATATGTAGGTTGATATAAGCCAGTAGGTTGCCAGATAATATTACTCATGATAAACTAGGAGAATCAGCAATTAATAAATCTATTGAACTGGATTTTACCCACCCCAACCTTTAAATACGGTCCGGAAATCCTTAATATCATGCTTTCAGCGAAACAGATAGCCCAATTGCGGGAGGAGATCGAGACTGCCCAGAACCCTTTGTTCATCCATGACAGCGATGCTGATGGCCTTTGTTCGTTCTTATTATTATATAAGATACGCCGGGAAGGCAAGAATTTCATCTTTAAAGCCGCGCCAAAGCTGGATGCTACTTTCCTGCCGAAGATGGCCTCATATAATGCTGACAAAGTCTTTATCCTGGACGTCCCTAAAGTGGATCAAGAATTCATCGACGGGATAAAAGTTCCCGTGTTTTGGATCGACCATCACCAGCCGTTGAAACGTCATAACGTTAATTACTTCAATCCCCGGATAAAAGAGCCTGATGCCTATATTCCGACGACCAGGATGTCTTACCAGGTATCTGAAAACCCCGATGATATTTGGATCGCCACGGCCGGTTGTTTAGGTGACTGGCATATGCCTGATTTCATCGATCAGTTTGTCGAAAAGTACCCGCATCTTCTGGCGAAAGGCAGTTCTCTCCCGGAAGCCGTTTTCAAGCAGCCGGTAGGCAGGCTGGTCAAGATGTTCTTCTTCCTGTTGAAAGGTCCGACGGCAGACGTGCGGCAGTCTGTCAAAGTATTGACGAGGATAACCTCACCGGATGAGATACTTAACCAAGAAACTCCACAAGGAAAGTTTCTCTATAAACGCTTCTTTAGTATCAACCAGAAATATGAGCTCCTGCTGAAAGAAGCCCGGAAGCATGCTACCAGCAGTCCCATTCTCTTTTTCCCATATTTGGACGATCAATGGTCGTTTACAGCAAATCTGGCTAATGAACTTACTGTCTTATATCCCAAGAAAGTTATCATCGTCGGCCGCCGTAAGTCTGGTGAGATGAAATGCAGCCTGCGGGCTCAGTTTGCGATCGACAAGGCTTTGGCCAAAGCCCTGGAAGGGGTGCAAGGCTATGGGGGCGGCCATCCTAACGCCTGCGGCGCTGTCATCAAAGAGCACGATTGGGATCGCTTCTTGGCAGGACTAAAACGAGAATTGAAACAAGAATTGAAACAGGAGTTTAAGCAGGAGTTGAAACAAGAGATAAAAAATGGTTGAATTCCTCCCTTTACTGGCCCTAGCGGGGCTGGCTGCCGGCTATCTGCTGGGGGTTATCGCACCTGAAGAGATCTCTTCCGGGAGGAAGTATTTTCGTGCACTATTACGTGTTTTTGGTTCCATCACGGTCGGTCTTTTACTTTTCTTTCTTTGGAATATTAATGTCGCTCTTATAACCGTTTACTTCTTGATATCTTCATCGTTGATTTTCTGGAAGAAGAGAACCATGGTTCTTGAGATTGTCCTATATGCTCTTCTCCTATTGCCGTTATTCTTATTACAGACATACTTACAGCCGACGCTGACATCAATTCTCTTCCTCTACGGCCTGCCTCTCGGCACTTTGATCTATGAAACACAAAAAAGATCTTGAAGAGACCCTGAAAGAGAAAGTATCACCTCTTCTAGATGAGACCATGAAGAAAAGCTGGGGTGTGGCCATCCCTAAGATGGGGACTGACCTTACCGATCAGCTTTCCACACCATTGTTCGATATCTACGTGCCTTTACAGCTCGATTTTAAAGAAGCTAAGAAACAGTTCAAGAAACAGTTCCTGAAAAGAGAGCTTCACCTTCATGTCGGCAATGTCTCCCAGCTGGCCAAATTTCTAGGGATAGACCGGCGCAGTGTCCACCGCGTCATCAAAGACCTAGATATCAAGATGGCGGAGATGCGCGACGGTTCAGAAGAGCAGTATAAACAGGACGTTGTTGACCAGGCTCTTCGAGGGACGCTGCAGCAGTATAAAGAGATCATCCAGCCTCAGAAGATGGAGAACATCTACCAAGAGATCCCTGCTTTGTCACGTAATATCGCCAAATTATTACCGCATCATCATCTGACCTGGAAAGAAGCTGAACGAGAGTTTGAACGGCAGTTCCTGAAACGTCTGCTGGAAGAACAGGAAGGCAGCATCTCCACCACCGCTAAGAAAGCTGCTTTACGTCCGGAGACACTGCACCGCAAGCTGAAGAAGCTGGGGTTGAGATAGGTTATCTCTTGATCTCGACTGCTCTGGCCATCCAGCGCTTTAGTTCCCGTGGATGCAGGGCGTCAGCTTGTATGTAACCTTCATAAAATCTGCCCGTCTCAAGATCCAGCAAATTCTGATCAATTTCTCTACCTACCCTGCTACCTGCAACCCAATGTTTAGATAAAGTTTCTTCAAGTCGGACAGAGTGTCCATAAGAATCTTCGAAATTCATCTCACTCTTAACATTGTAAAGCACTACTGGAGTAAGATGTCTTCCATTTTGGCTCCGTATTCCAACTGCTGCGTAGGGGTTCTGTTGTTGTCCAACTGTTTTTCTTGCAACTGTCTCTTCAGGAAGTTGCTCAAGGGTTCCTGGTAAAGTGGTCCTCATAAGATACTGGCCAATATTTGTGAAATCACGTCTACTTACCTCAACGGTCCTGCCATCTTCTAGGTTTTCTACTGTTGTAAAAAGAACTCCGTCAACTCTATAGTCTGTTCTGCTTTCTTGTCTTTCTACTTCGAGCCTTCTGGTGACTCTTACTGGAGTTAAAAAATCAAACTGGGCGCCTACATCTCTGATAAGGACTCTTCTGGAGGGTCTGCCACCAACAAGTCTTCTTGAAGTATGTCCCTCGCCTTCTTTTCTGATAATGGTGGCTTCAGGAACAATTTCCAAAATTCTAAGAAGAGAATCGTATCCAGTAACAACACCTTCAATCGTTCCTAAGTTGGTTTTTTCTGTAGTTGTCATTTTGCTATCCCTGATTGGCGGTCTTATATAAAAATTTCCTATCTCTTTGGTTAACTCTCGATCGACAATAACCCAAAAACTATATAAACCATAAAATAAGCATTCTGGTATTATGAAAAAAAGAGGCAGTAAGAAGTCCGCTAGAAGAGGTTCTGCAAAAACTGAGGGCCAGGGTAAGACCGGCCGTAAGAATGGTCATAAGAAGAATGGCAAGGAACACCCGATCTTCCATCAGCATCTGACCCGTGGACAAAAAGCTGCCGATCTCATCGCTAGGTTCGGTGGCAGCTGGGTCTTCATCACTTTATTCTTCCTGTTCCTTGTGGCTTGGGTAGCTGTCAATAGTATCATGCTGGCCCAAAAGCCGTTCGATCCATATCCTTATATCTTGTTGAACTTGTTTTTATCCTGTCTGGCTGCCATCCAGGCACCGATCATCCTGATGGCTCAGAACCGGCAGGCGGAACGTGATCGTATCGACGCCAAGTATGACCATCAAGTCAACCGGAAAGCAGAACGGGAGATCCAGGCCGTGCAGAAAGAATTGCGGTCGATCCGGGATGCTGTGGTAAGACTGCGAAGGAAATGATGGTTATCGACGTGTCTGGCATCGTTCTGAAAGCAGTCTGAAATATACGCCATGTGAATCTTTGAGATCATGTTCTTTTCGTAGTAGGATCTCCAGAATTTCTTGTAAGTCTGGATCGGTAAGTTTTCTCTGAGTGTAAGGATAGAATTCAGAAACCTCAAAACCTTGAGCTTCATAGACCAAAGCTTTCACCGCAGCATCTAACTTATCTAGCTGCTTGGCAATCTTTGCTTCTGGTGTCTGTCCTTGATCGTATTCCTGCCATAGTTCCATGACCTCTTGACCATAAGAATAATCCTTTGTCAGATCATGCATGGCTTCTGTCTCTCTTCTTCTTTTCTCTTCAGGAGGAATATTATCATGGGGAGTTATGTCACCGACGATCAGCTCACTCAGGTCATGGACCAGAAGCATGTGGGGTATGTAGAATTTTCTTGTAAAATGATACCCAGCTAAAGAAGCGTGAACTGAGTGGTCGAAGACAGACTCGCATCGTTCTTCAGGAACACCTCGGTCCAGCCACCCTTGGCGTCTGACATCTCTTAATAGGTATATCGCTCCAGCTATCCCTTTTAGTTCCAGCATTGATCTCTGAAATGAGCGATTTTTTAAAAAATGACTGGAAGAAAAAGATCAATAAATAAAAATAATAAATTCAAAATAATAAAATAAAAAATCTACAACAAGCTGAAGCCGTAGGCGATGAACAGCGGCGCGAAGACGATGGCAAAGGTGTTGATGACCTTGATCAGCGCGTTCAATGCCGGGCCGGCGGTATCTTTGAAAGGATCGCCGACGGTATCGCCGACAACAGCTGCTTTATGAGCGTCCGAACCTTTACCGCCATGATGGCCGTTCTCGATGTATTTCTTAGCATTATCCCAGGCGGCGCCGGCATTAGACATAAAGAGAGCCATCAGCAAGCCGGAAAGGATGACACCGATCAACACTCCACCGAGAGCTTCCACGCCAAGCAGCATACCTACCAATCCCGGTGCGGCGACGGCGATGACAGCCGGCAGGATCATGTTCTTCAGAGCTGCTTTAGTGACGATGTCGACACATTTGCCGTATTCTGGTTTTGCTTCGCCGGTCATCAGGCCCTTGATTTCTTTGAATTGTCTTCTAACTTCGATGACAATCTTGTGGGCAGACGTTCCGACAGCGTTCATCAGGATCGCTGAGAAGATGAACGGCAGCATCGCGCCGATAAACAAGCCGACTAGAACAGCCGGATTGGTCAGCAGGAAGCTGATCGGCTCGGTTACGAAATGGCCGATCTCTTCGGTAAAAGCCACGAACAAAGCCAGAGCAGCTAAAGCCGCTGAGCCGATAGCATATCCTTTCGTGACAGCTTTGGTGGTATTGCCTACAGCATCCAGCTCGTCGGTGATCATACGGACATTCTTATCAAGGCCGGCCATCTCTGCGATGCCTCCGGCGTTGTCTGTAATAGGTCCATAACTGTCCAAGGCGATGATCATGCCGGTAAGTGACAGTAATGCTACAGCAGCGATAGCTACACCATAGACACCTGCTAAAAAGTAAGCTGTAATAATTCCGGCGCAGATGGCCAATACTGGGATCAAAGCTGACTGCATGCCGATACCTAATCCTGCGATCAAGTTAGTTCCTGCACCAGTGACGGAGGCTTCTGCAATCTTCTGTACCGGCCGGTATTTGGTGCTGGTGTAATATTCAGTGACGATGTGGATCAATAAGGTTATGACCAGACCGACAACACCTGCCCAGAACAGGCTCAATGGGTTTTTAGTGTAGACAGTTACTGCGTAAAAGCCGATGGCGGAGAAGACACCGGAAGCGATCAGTCCTTTGTGGAGGGCTCCCATGATGTTCTGTGATTTTCCCAAGCGGACAAACCAGGAACCGATGATCGAACCGAAGATGGCGACGACGCCTAACATCAAAGGATATTCGACGGCCATGTTGTAGGTAGCTGATACGGATGGGATCAAAGCCAAGAGCATCGCTGCCAGCAAAGTGACGACATACGTCTCATAGAGGTCAGCGCCCATGCCTGCGCAGTCGCCGACGTTATCACCAACATTATCGGCGATAGTAGCCGGATTTCGGGGATCGTCTTCAGGGATGCCTTTTTCGATTTTTCCGACGAGGTCTGCGCCGACGTCAGCAGCTTTGGTATAGATACCGCCGCCGACCCTGGCGAACAAGGAGATAAGTGATGCACCGAAACCGAGGCCGACTAACATTGCCGGATCACGGTAGATGGCGTAGAAAGTGCTGACTGCTAATAGTGCTAGTCCGACGACAGCCATCCCGGTGACGGTTCCGCCGTTGAACGCGATACTTAAAGCTTCTTTGAGACCTTTCTTGGCCGTCTCTGCGGTGCGGACATTAGCCCGGACGGAGATGCTCATGCCGATAAAACCAGATAATCCTGAAAGGACTGCGCCGAACAGGAAACCGGCTGCGATCGGGAAGCTGAACAGCCATCCCAACAAGACAGTGATGAAGACCGCGAAGATGGCGATCGTCTTGTACTGCCGGGACATGTAAGCCATCGCTCCTTCCTTGATGGCGTTGGCGATCTCCTGCATCTTTTCAGAGCCGGGTTTCGCTTTAAGAATCCGTAATGATAGATATCCTGCGTATAACAACGCTACTATACTGGCGATGATTGCGATTATTGCTGTATCCATAGTCTGACCACCTTGTTCGTTTATAGGGACAGCTTTTGGAGAATCTTTTATATATTTTTTGATTGGGTTAGGGATTCTGTCTTAGAGATGAGCAAAAATTATTAAATGATACGGCTTATCTCATCAGTCAATATGAAAGAAAAAACAGTGGTCTTGGTAACCCCTTATAAAAATCCTGATCTAGATGGGACTGCCTGCGCATTTGCCTATGCAGAGTATTTACAGAAAGCTGGTAGGAATGCTATGGCGGCAATATTTGGAACACCATCTCGAGAAGCTCAATTTGTGCTTAAAATATTCAATATTCCTCCACTTAAAGATGCTGAAGAGATCGTCGATGATGTTAACAAAATTATTATTGTTGATGCAAGTGATATGCGTGGTCTTTCTGATAAAATCAATCCAGAGAAGGTGATAGAAATAATCGATCACAGAAAGGTTCATGAAGCCCACACCTTTCCGAAAGCAAAAGCTCAGATTGAATTGGTCGGTTCTGCTGCTACTTTGATTGCTGAAAAATTTTTCAATGAAAAGACACAAATCTCAAAAGAATCAGCAGTTCTTCTTTTTTCAGCAATTGTATCAAATACTGTCAATTTCCAAGCAAACGTAACTACAAAGAGAGATCATACGATGGCAGAGTGGCTAAAGACCAAATTTGTTGTCCCTCAAAATTACGTACACGAAATGTTTGCTGATAAATCTAACCATGAGGAGCTACTTCACCAGGTATTTGATGATGATTTGGCGGCGTTTCAATTTAATGGTTTTTCTTTAGGGATCGCTCAATTAGAGATAATTGAGGTTGACAGATTTATAGATAATAATTTAGAAAAAATAAAAGAAAATCTTTCTAAAATTAAAAAAGAAAAATCATTTGACTTCGTTTTCTTAACCTGCATTGACTTGGAAAAAGCGTTCAACAAGTTAATAGTAATTGATGATAAAACAAAAAGGATGCTTGAGCAGGCGCTTGATGTGAGTTTTGAAAAGCGAGTCGCTAGGATGGCAGGGATTATGATGAGAAAAGAGATAGTTCCTTTGATCAAAGAGATTTTAGAGACCAGTTGAAGCCTGATTTTGTTAAAATTTTATTTTATCGAATCTACCCCACCATCACCACTTTCTTCTTCTGGCGGATGGTCAGGTACGGTTTCTGCAGCCGCCGTTTCAAAGCCATATCCTGGGTCAGGATAAGATATCCCTTTCGAGAATACGCTGTCAGCAGGTCGTCAACGTTGCCCAGGCTTTTGATGACTTTTACATTCTTGCTCTTGATGATGCTTAACGCTAATTTCGCAGCAAGCTTATACTTCCCCCTCTGTTCTTGACTGATCTTCTCTAATTCGCTGATAGTTCCTTCAAGGATCGCAACTTTGTACGGAAAATCAGAGCATCGGTCCAGTTCTGAGAAGATGTCCACACCAAACTCGCCGATGGCCATCAAGGCATTAGTATCTACCAGTATCGTCTTCATTCTATCTCATCATTCTAGATGTCGTATGGCAGCGATCCAGTATAACCTTGTTACGACCACTGCCAGGATGAACAGCAACAGGGTGAACAACATGAATCCCGAATCCGCTTCAATCTCTTTATAGGTCAGATATAACGGCAGGAAAAGGACAGCGCCATTGATAGCCAGCAACACCGCCACTTTATGGATGTTCTTTACGCTGATGGTGAAGATCCTTTTCGGCAGCTTCTTCCAGGGACTGTTGATGCAGGCCGCTGCCGTCAGGAAGAAATAATACAAGACCAAAGCGGCGATGCCGATGATGTTGAACAATGTTTCCGGAGTCGCTGATTCGATCGACCATTGACGGTAAAAGTAATAGGTCGAAAAGATGATCCAGATCAATATCAAGATGCTTGTCGTTGCCAGATACCTGCTGAACTGTCTCAAAGCTGATCTCCAGGAAATCTTCTCAAAGATCTGCATGGTAGATGTCCAGATGAGGCCGTTGATCACCAGGAAGAAGAACAAGGCCCATGACGAAGCTTTGAGCAGCAGCTGTTTCAGTCCCTGCGCGCTCTTATACAACGGCAGATAATCCTGGATGAACGGCTGGCCCTCCTGGAGCTGCGCCGTATCATAGTTTGCAGTCTGCACGGAAGCCACGATGTCCTGGCTGTACTGGATGGCCTGCAACTGGTAGCTTGGCACCAGCAAGGCCGGCCAGACGATGATCGTTATCTGCAGGACAATCAGGATGAGCAGAAACTTCTTCTTGTTCCTGAACGCTTCAAGCACATCATCCAACCCTTTTTGCAGGTACTTCATGGCAGGAAGGAAAGGATGATAGTTTAAAGACTTTTCTGAAAAAGATCTCTTCAATGATAGTCGGTGTGAAATGCGTTAATTTTATATAGGATAGTAATAATCAGTTATACATGGCAAAACCGATCAGGGCAACTCCTACATTACGTGGAGAGGACGCACGAAGGTTTATGAGGCAAGTGTTGGAAGAACAAAGAAACCCATCCACGGCCAGAGTTAAGCTTTTGCGTGATGCCCATCAGGCTAGATTTAATTTTCCTCAATAAGTTTTAGGTCAAGATACATCGGTGTTGTTCCTTTCATTCTTTCTTTTAATGTTCCAAATCCCATCTTTTTGTAAAAGTGTATAGAATCGCGTTTCTTATCAGAGTTTCTCTTTGCATCCAAAGTTATGAAACGACAGCCAGCTTTATTCTTGTTGATTCCATCAGCAACATTTATGACGGACAAGATCATCAGTCTTCCTAATCCTCTTCTTAAATACCTATCGTCGACACAAAGTCTTCCGATCTTTAAAGCAGGCAACGACTTATAATGGATCCCTTTTTCCCGGAAAAACTCTTTAAGATCACCTTCAAGATTAATCTTATCGTTAAGTACCGTAACATAAGAAACCAAGTGGTCTTTATAATACCATAGAAATGTGACCGAAAGTCTCTGCTCTTGATTTTCTAGTGCATCTTCCCTTAGAAAATCAACCAGCTCTTTTTCATAGGAATTAAAACCGCTAACATCGTAGTTCTGGTTCATTATCTCTATTCGTATATCTTCTGGATTAAATTTTTCTGGTTCTACATCCATCACAACTTTTAAGAGAGCAACGATAGTTTAAAGACTTTTCTGAAAAAGAAAGAGGAGGAAAAACCTCCTCAACTAAGATTCTTGATAACCCGTTTCGGGTGCACTTTGTGTATCCTCACTGTCACTCTCTTCGTCCCGATGACAAACTCAACCTCATCCAGGCTCTGCCGCAGCCCTTCATCTATCTTTTTCATGATCTCCACGTCGCTTAACGTGGACGCTTCCAGCCCCAGCAGCATTTTCAGGCTCATGATAACTTCGCTCTCTTTCTCCTCATGGTGCTGGTGTTGGTCGGAACCAGGCGGCCGGCTGCCAGATACTGAAAGTCTCTCTGCAGATGATTCTCGGCAGCCCGTTCCAACATATGGTATACTTCTTGTTCAGTCAATGACGTCGTGTCCAGTCCCAGCAGGTGTTTGAGGGTCATCCTTCCACCCCCTGTTCGGCATCCATGTATCCTTGCATGAAGCCGTCTTCTTCCGGACTCATCACGTCGTCTTCTACAAGGAGGGACCGCAATTGCGGATCATAGACGTCTTCCTCATAGAGGTACCCATCGTATTGTCGTAATCTCATGTACACCACCCCGTTTTGAGCAGATGAAAGAGCACTTTCTGCTCATTTTACTATTAACATAACATTTAAATATAAATACATTTTCCTAATGCTATATATCACGTATATACGTACTAGTGATAAGTGACAATGGAATACCGCAAGCTAATATCGTTTGGGAAGAACAGTTTTGTCATCTCCCTGCCCAAGGCCTGGATCTCTCAGAACAAGCTGGAGAAAGGTGATCTGATCTATCTTGAAGAAGAAGGACAGAGCCTGCGTCTGAGAATCAAAGAATCTGAAAAGCCGGTCGAAGAGAAGACGGCCTCTATCGTTATCGATGGCAAATCTCCACAGGCTATCCAGCGGGAAGTTATCGCTACCTATGTTCAGAACTATCCTAAGATCATCCTTAAAGGCAACGAGATCAAGAGCTCGGTGAAAGAACTGCAAGGTATCATCCAGAACCTCATCGCGTTGGAGATCATGGAGCAGACTTCCGATTCTATCATCGCCCGCGATTTCCTTAACATGGATACCGTCTCCGTCGACGAATTGCTACGAAAGATGGACATCGTCACCCGGACCATGTTCAAAGAGATGTGTAATATCTTTACTGAGGATAACTATGAAAACCTCAACGATCGGGATACTGACGTCAACCGTCTTTATTTCTTGCTATATCGGGCAATCTTGTACAACCTGGAGAATCCTACTAAAGCCATGAAGAATCTCAAGATGACCGGCAAAGACTTATTGAAGATCAATTTCCTGGCGTTCTACGTTGAAGCGACAGCTGACGAAGTCCGCCGTGTCGCTCGTTTTTCTCATAAGCTGAAGATCACGCCGGCTAAGCAGAAACAACTGGAAAGCTATTTCAAAAAGATGCGCGATCTTTATATGGATACGATGAAAGCAGCTCTTGCGAAAGATATCAAAGGTGCTTTAGCTCTGGCTGATCACAAGCGTTCTTGCGATAGAGATCTGAAAGATATTGAAGATCCTAAGATCCCTGAGCTGAATTATGTTGTCTCTCGATTACAGCGGATGACCAGCTTGGTCCATAATATGGGACGAATTGTCTATACATTAGGATAGTCATGTCCTGATGATGTTTTTTTAAGAAACGTTTAAAAAAGAAAGTTCGATTTTTAGAGAGAAGGGGTGTGGTGCGGGTACAGATGACAGAGCAAGACACAGTACAGCGGACGATCCAGGATCTGCGGAGAAGATGGAGGACTGGAGAAAAAGAATCACTTTCTGATTCCGATCTACGTACTCTTGAAGTGATCATGAAAGATGAGACTGGGTTCACTTTTGATACGCTTCATGATGCTTTTCTTTTTCGCTTTTCTGGAGCGATAGTAAAAGAAGCCCTCAATAGAGACAACCATGTTATTACCCTGCCGACGGGGACAAGACATCTTTACGCCCTGCCGGGGGGCAGGATCCGTCCTGAAGCGATGCCTTTCAGCGCTCTTTTGTTTGCACAGTTCTGGCATGATAACAGATCTTTTTATGAACAAGCTTTTGGAGGAGATAGAAGCCAGATAGGATATCTTAAAGATCGAACATTCCTCAATCCACTTAAAGAGCTGGCGAAGCAGATGGATATGCCATTTAGAGACGGAAGGTCAAACATCCGTCAGGAAGGCTATCGGGAATTGAGAGAAGAGCTTGGTCTTGTGACAAGGAGAAGGGGTGAAAGAGATGGTCTTCCTGTCCACATCAAGAGAGCGGTTCCCATCGATATGTACCTCCATCGTTATCGAAGAGCCATTCCGGGCAGTGATGAAGGTAGGATCGGATGGTTTGTGTCTTTTAACTATCTGGTTGATGTGACTGGAAATTTTGAAGCGGTAAAAGAGCACGTCAAACCAAGAGAAGCAGAAGGCATCCGCTGGGTTTCCTTGGCTGAAGCTGCTAGGCCGGGGCATGCTGAATTGTATCATGATACCGTACACTATGTTGCCGTGCGCCTTGGTGATCTAGGTCTGGTCAACACCCAACCGAGACATGGTCGTTACGAAAGAAGTCTTTCCAATGATCAATCAGTCATGCCGGTCGAGACGGTAAGGGTTCCCTGCTTTGGCATGGCTCATGCTGATAGATAGTAATAACTTTTATAAACAGGGTCTTTTTCTTAATTCTCACCTATTAGACATGGGCACCTGCGCTCAGGTAATGTGGGGGTAGCAAAGCCTGGTCAAATGCGCAGGACTTAAGACAACTTTGAAAGATATCCTGTCCTTTAGTAGGTTCGAGGGTTCAAATCCCTTCCCCCACACTCTTTTGTTATAGCAATCTTTAAATAACAATTCTTAATTTTGCCTACTGATGCCCCTGTGGCCTAGCGGTATGGCGTTACCTTGGTATACATCATACAAAGAGGTAAAGGTCCCGAGTTCAAGTCTCGGCAGGGGCTTCACAGGCGCCTGCCGGCTTAAAGGTCTTGACCTTTTTTGTCGGCAGGGGCTTCTTTTTTCTATTCTCCAACACAGTAAAACATTAATAGTTGCCCTCTTAGTCATCATCGATGCTTGACACGATCTCAGCCGACGTTCGAAATACACTCGCTTCTTTCTCTGAGGATGATGCCATAATCTTCAACAACAAGTTATACCGGCTGGACAGAGAGCGATATGAAGCGATCCCATTGGCTGATGCCAGAAAAGAAGCGCCAAGGATCGCCTTCATCGACGGCGGGCAGGCCGAGATACTTTCTGCGGGAAATCTTTCTGTCTCTTTCATCCGCGTGGCAGCGGCGGTCTTCAAGAGGGGTATCAAGCTGGAAAACCTTCAGGAGGAGTTCTACCTGTTTACCAAAGCCGTCTGGCATGGTGATGATCTTTATTATCATTCCACCATCTATGGTTCTGCTCTCATCCAGAAAGAAGATCTTTACATAAGTTCCAACGATGCTTCGATCAAGATCGGTTCAGAACGGGCGCCGATATCTAAAGTGGCAAACATGGCCAGAAGGTTTGCCGAGCTGGCTCTGGCTGCTAAAGTAGATGCAGATCATGTCGTCCTTGACGGCACCTTGGAAAAGACGTTCAGGAATGAAGAGAAATATCTGGAGAAACTGTCTTCCACCATTTCGGCTGTCGCTAAATCTTCTTCTCTGTTTACAACGTCAGGCAACAGTCCCGTGGTCTTGCTCAATAAGATCGGTCCTGAAGGCTGCTGGCGCTATTCTCTTGATGAGGCTGCTCATTTCGTCAAACTCCATCCAGCTTCAAGACACGTCTTTCGTTTTGAAGGAGATACGACCGTGCTGTCTTCACTGCTGTCTCTTTGCTCCGACGCTTTATTTTTAGGCTACCCTTATGGTCTCCTCATGGCCGATCAGCTGGCTCGGGTCAGCAATGCTGAGAAGAAGAGCCTGCGGCTGCGATTATTGTTAAACAAAGACAATTCCGAGATCGTCAATTACCTGCAGACGATGAACGCCCATGATATCTTGGATACGTTAGGATAGCTTGTCGATCTTGGCCGCCATGATAAAGTCATTCTCAGAGAGGCCGTTGACAGCATGCGTCCATAAAGTTACTTTTACTTTTCCCCAAGCCAGGAAGATATCTGGATGGTGGCCTTCTTTCTCCGCCAGGGAGCCGATCTTGTCGACAAACTTTAAGGCAGTCTTGAAATCTTTGAACTTATATCCTTTTTCGATCTGATGGCTTCGTACTGTCTTCCAGCCTTTCACCATCTTCTGATACTTCTTCAGCCGTTCTCCTTTTAACGGAGGGATGCCGCCCTCACAGGCTACACACTTCTTTTTTGTAAGATCCATCTATCATAGGATATTAGAGGTGGATTTAAATATTATCTTTTTTTAATGTCTTCTTATGAAAAAAGTGGAAGAAGAACAGTTGTGGAACGATTTTGAGGTAGAGGAAGAAAGACCATCTCGATGGAAGAAACCGTTGTTGTTCATGTTGGGAATGTTTATGATATTCCTAACTGTCTCCTACATCATCGTCGGCTATCCGATCTCCTCCATCATCGAAGGACAGCTGGAATCGGATGCCTTGCAGAATAATGTCCTCAATCTGGATTCGTTTTCCCTCATCTTCATCAATGACACAGAGAAAACTCTCCAGTCATTGTACTTCTCAGAGCAGAAGGTCGAGTTCAGTGTCTGTCTTTCCGGCTATCTGCAGGATGACGATTATTACATCACCTCTTTATACCAGCCGGCGATGTTCGAGCAGGCTTTCGATCATGTTTCTTTTGAGCCCTGTTCGACAGAATCGTTGATATTCCTGCATACCCATCCGTACAAAAGCTGCATCGCTTCCGACACCGACATCAACACCCTGAAGAAGATGAAAGCCAGAAATAATGATGTGCTGATGGTAGTGATGTGCGAGCCTGATCGGTTCAGCGTCTATGGTTGATGCTCCATCTTTGGTAATCTCTCAATTGCTGGATGATGTACTCCGGCATGTTTAGATGATTCTTGTTGATGATCTCATCAAGAGGGACTAATCTAACCTCACCGATCTCGCCGCGGACCAACGGCTGGAATGAATCGGAGGTTAACTCTCCGACGGGTCTGGCTGCATAAACTTCTTTGTAGACGATATCTCCGCGGTCACCATCCCTGACATATTTTTCTACAAAATGTATCTCGTCGATCTCTAATCCTGTCTCTTCCCTTCCTTCTCTGGCGGCAGCTTGGTTGAAACTTTCCAAAGGTCTTTTCCTGCCGCTGGGGATAGTCCAGATCTCTCTTTTATTATCATAGACCACAACAACTCTCTGTTCATATTCGATGACCACGCCAACTGCCCGTACAATGTCATCACTTCTTTCACGGAAATTATTTGTGTTGACAGATTCTATCCAATGATGAAGAGTAGTAAAGTCATCAACCGTGATATGAGCTATCTCTTCCAGTTCCGGGCATCTATATGGCCTGAAAGCCGCAGTATAACCTCCTTGATCACAGAGATATTTGATGACCGGCTGATCATTGTCATTATCGCCGACGTATAGGGCTGAAGAGAGACTGATATCCCGTTCATCACACAACTTCTTAAAAGCGTCTAGTTTCTGTCCCATCGGCACTCTCGCAGTATATCTGCCGGTGATGATGCCTCTTTTAGTCGGTAATTCATTAGCCATGGCAAAATCAAGTCCTAGCTCTTTACGAACATGCTCAGCAACCAGATCGATGCTGCTGGTAAGGATGCCGGCGTGTTGCACGCCGTGTGGCAGATGCCTGAAAAATTCTTCAACTCCTTCGGTGTAAGGTATCTCTCCCATCGCTTTCAGAACTCGTTCAACATTTCTTTGCCGTAGAAGCAGGGCATTTAAAGGTCCCCAACGATGGATAGATTCAGGATCACGCCGAAACCTCGCTTTCAGCAGATCTAACTGCTTTTGCTTTATGCCTGCCGCTAACGAGAAAAGGTCAAAAGTAGACCCATCTATGATGGTATGGTCCAGGTCCGTAATGATGGTCTCTATCGTTTCAGCCATGATGTAAAGTGTTCTTCGATCATTTCTGTCTTCTTTTTCAGCAGAGCAGTCTGTTTTTTGGATTCGGTCTCGTCGTCAAGCGATTCAGAGATCTTATTAAGCGTCCAGACAGCTCTCAGGGTCTCATCCCGCAGCTTGAACAGAGGAAGACTCTCAACTTTCTTCCCAGATGCCTTCTCGTATTCTTTGAGGAACGCATCCTCATCAACATCAGTATGGTTCAGGAAATTCGCTAGGTCCAGTATTACCGGTCCGTTCTTGCTGAATTCCCAGTCGATAAACATGATCTTTTCTCCATCGTAGATGATATTGGACGGTTTGTTGTCGCCTTTTAGGATGCTGAGAGACGAAGACTTTTCTTCCTTCAGCTGTTCCCTTACTTTCTGCAATAACAGTTCAAATCTCTCTATTGTCTGTCCATGTAGGGGATGATCCCGCAGCGGCTGCAGGTCGTATCTCTGATAATGATCATCTAACTCTTTGACCAGAGAATACCTCTTTTCTCCGATAGTGATAGAATGAAGATGGACATAGGTCTCGGCTATCTTGCTGACAGCCTCTTCTGGGATACCCTCACTGAGATCTTTTCCTTCTATATATTCGAGGATGATGATACTGGTGTCAAAGAAACTTCTGCTGTCGTCGAGAAAGTATGCTTTAGGGGCTATCTTGATATTCTCGATGGTTTTCAGTACTTCAAACTCTTTCCGGGTCTTTCCTGTGTTCTCATGCGGGAGATAGCGGTTGATCCTGAAAACATATCTCTTTTGGCCTGATCGTATCAGATAGAGTTCATTGAACTTTCCCCGGCCAAGATGTTCAACCTGAGGCTGATCTATCTGAAAGCTCTTCTTTATCTTGTCCTGCTGGAGGTATTCTCTGATCTTACTTATCATCAGGCTCTCAGAATGGCTCTTATTTTAAAAATTTGTTCAGGGATAATTCTTGGTAGGCGAATGGTATCCTAACTTGCCTTTGCTATGGTCCTGGAACGTTTTCTGATGATATTGGCGATATTTCTCTTTCGTGCCATATTTCTCAGCGATCATCTCATACTCTTGCAGCGCCGCGAGATGGTCCTTTTTTATCAAGGGAGTATTTCCGGTCTTTAGATATTGTCTTATCTCTTCAAAAACCCAGGGATTGATGACAGCCTGTCGGGCGATCATGACGCCGCTGCAGCCGAGATCAAACATCTTTTTGGCGCTCGGTCCGTCGGTGATGAAACCATTGCCGATGATCGGTATCTTTGCTATCGAGATTATTTCTTTCAACGCTTGGAAATCGATCGGACTCATCGAATCCTGGTCAGCAGTCTTAGGATGGACGGTGACCCAATCTAATCTAAGTTCATTGACTAATTCGATGATCCCCAGGTAGAGCTTGTTTTTTTTCTCCATGGCGTTCAAGCCTAACCTGATCTTGATGCCGCACGGGACCGGTGAGTATTGCTTCAGGACCGTCAACAGTTCCCGCATCCTGGCTCTTCTCTTCAGTAAAGCCGGACCGCTGCCTTTGGAGATGACGTCCTGTGAAGGACAGCCGAAATTGAGGTCGATGCATCTGATGTTCTGATATCTTAGTTCTCCTTCTTCTCTTTTCTTTGTGATAAGTTCTAAAGTCTGTTTGAGAACGTCTGGTTTTGAGACCAATAATTGCAGACCAGTGGGAACATCCTCCAGATAGCAGTCGATAAGATCAGTAGTGGCTTTATTGTTCCGAAGTATCGCTTCCGCCCGGATCATCTCAGTAAAGGTAAGGTCAGCCCCTCTTTTGACGCAGACGCTTCGGAAACCTAAGTCAGAGACACCTTCCATCGGCGAGAGCCACAGCGCGTTTTGTATGTTCATGATATCTATCTTGGGAAGGAGGCTTTTTATAAACGTATTGTCTGTTGTTTAATTATCTTTATAAATGGATTTTATTATTTTTTACATATGGGGGATTCTTTAGATGATCTTGTCAGTTATGCTGAGAAAGTACGTCGTTTTGTCGAGACACCGACAGAAGTAAGATTAGATCGGGAAGGGGATGTTTATACGGCCACTATACTGGTGGCTGATCTCTACGGAAATCTAAGAGATTGCCAGCTTGAGGTTAAGGTAGCCGATGGTTATGGTCATGTTGCTTTCAATAAAATTCCAGCTAAAAGACTTGAAGCCCCCGATATTGGAGATCCCGACCACCTTTTTCTAGGATTTCATCAGGATGTATTGGTCCATGTTGACGAGATCTATAGGAAGAGTAAACTGCGTCCAGAATCAGAAGCGATAGTTGCTCCTATTCCTGAGTCTTGTCAACCAGCAGAAGAGCTAGTTCCTGAAGTGGTTGCTGTTGCACCACCTGTTGCACCACCTGTCAATCCAGTAAGTGTTGATCCTGCTGCGGTTGCCCCTGGATCGATCATTAGGCCACCATCAACTGCTCTTGAACCCTCTGGAAGTTTAGATGATGTTGTTGGTCGTTTACCATCACCGGCTATGGAAAGATCTCTAGCAGGTCAACCTGATTATTACCATCCCTTAGCAGTCTCATTACGAAGACGTCTGGAGGATGAAGGATATTTGAGAGACGGAAAGATAGTTCTGAGAGGTCAGACCAATGATAGGGAACATTTCTGGACTTACAGCAATACTGCGTATTTTACAGAAAGAAGCGTTTCTACTTTAAGAAATCTGGCAGAGCGTCTCTCTCTCAATGTTTTTAACAGGTCTATTTTTGCTTATGGTCTCACAGTTGCAAATGCCCTCAAATTAAAATTGCTTCCCACTAAAAAAGGTCCAGCCCACTTGAATTATTCAGAATTGGAAACAGTTTTTGGGATGGAAAGGGGTGAATTCAGAAAGGTTGCGGGAGCCCATTTTGTTACTGGGGCTGATACTGCGGAGATAAAGAGAAATCAGCAGATAATCTATTCTCAGATCTTTGACCTTGCTCTCTCTCTTGATGCTGAAGACACCAGAATTGATACTATCACTACTCCACCTGTTTCTCTTCTTGAAGGGATAGTGGCTGTTTCAGAGGAACTGGATATAGAGATCACGGAAAAACAGTTGACTTCTTTGGAGGATTCGTTACGAAGCCGTCTTGTCAATGAGGGATATATTAAAGATGGACGGATTCACTTAGGAAAAAAGTCATGGGCTCGGGATGATTTTCTGGATTTTGGTCTAGCAGCTAATCTTATTGGTAAAACCAGAAATGCTATTTCACAATACGCGAAGAGCCATAATCTTCGAGTGTTTAGTGGGATTGATATTGGCATCACGGTCGAGAAAACACTTTTGTATTGTTTCACACCAAAGTACCGATCAGGGCACCATGCTTTTGGAGGTCACGAATTATCAGAGCTTTATGGTGTTGATGCCTCTCAGTTACCTTTAGGATTAATTAAAAAAACTGAAGAAGAAGCCCATTATGACCTCCAGAAACGACAGAGAGATACTTTCTTTAGAGTTTTCAACAGGGTCATGGATGGTTTGGATGCAGCAGTTTCTGAGGAGATTCCCAATACTGCCGTCGAAGAACAGGTTGACCTTGCTCAGTATCAAGATGATTTCAATCGGATCTACTTCAATCTCGCTTTGGGAACGAGCATACAAGGTAATGCGATAACGATCGGCGATTATTCCGTCAAATATGACCATGGAATACCCCGAGGAAAGGCTAGAGATTTACTCGATGGTAAACTGTCGGTAAAAGACGCTGAAACCATAGACCCTTTTACTGTTTTAGTCCTTGTCTCTGAGCCGTATCCAGAGATCGCTGACAATCTTTCCGGCAATGGAACATATGATACGCTGGCCAGAAACTGGGCGAGCATGATGGCCGATAAGGAACAGAGGACAGCTTTCATGGAAGGTTTAGGATACCTGTCGATCCCTGATTTTAGGACAGCTCTTTCCGAAAGAGGTTTTAGTCCGATGAAAGTCCAAAAAGATTTTGGAGGATGGGTAAAAGAGTATGCTGTCCTTGGAATGATGCCAAGAGGTGCTATTGATAAGATTGCATCAAGTTAGAGATGCAGGCGAGGATTCCATATTAGCTGAAATGTCACTTACATTTAAATATCCCAAATCATTCCTCTCTCCTAATGCCTGAGACTAAATTGGACGCAGCCTCACCATCTCTTCTTTCTCTAGCTGTGCTTAAAGAGTATGAACTTCTTGATCCTATCCCCGGGTCGCGTCTGGAGGAGTTGGGTCTTTCCGCCTATGCAGAAAAAGCCTTTCCTTTATCAGGAGATGAAAACAGTTTCTATGCGGCTTCGATATTAGCTGCGATCATCAGAGAACATGATCAGATAGAAGTTCCCACTTACGTATCGAGAGATAGTATCGCTGCCATCGAATCTCTCGGAGAATATTCTCCGTTGGAACAGAATTTAGCAGGAGAGCGGCTATCATATCTTTTATCAAAAGGCATTGTACCGGAGCGCAACGGTCAGATCCCTATCGCCGATCTTGACCTGATCCTGGAAGACTTTCTCTATGCCAGCTGCGGACAGCCGAAAGTGTATGAGCAGAAGGTGGTTCTGCTACGGGAACCGGAGCCACCAGTAGAGCCGAAAGTCCAGCTGCCTGCCAATGATAATTCTCGAAGGCCGCCGGTTATCGAAAGAAGACCACGTCAACCAGCCAGATCAGAAGAACCAAAGAAACGCAGAGGAAGATCACCTTTAGTGCTGGTTTCAGCGCCTGAAGAGACCCAGCCGCAATCGTATAGGCCTAGAAGAGTTGAAGATGTTGTTGATCATATTAGAGATAACACCACTATTGTTAGGAGAAGAGAACCTGCTGCAGAAGATAAAGAGATAAGTCAACAAGACCATGAAGCCAGCAGAGATTCTGTCCGGGCCTATCTCCGCGATATCGGTCGTAGACCTTTACTGACCCGGGAAGAAGAAGTAGAATGGGGGAAGCAGGCTGAGGTAGTGCATTCTGATATGGCTGATCTCATCCTATCAGCTCGTTTTGGCGCGTTTCCCTCTGGAAGTGGAGATATTTCTGATAATACCGGCCTGTATCTGGTCCTGCATCAGATAGCTACTGCTAATTATTCGAGAAGTAGGGATTATGCTCTCACCAATGAACAAAAAGAATTGATCTACCAGCAAAGATACTCAGAACTTCCAGAAGGTTCATTGTATCGTCGCCTTGTGGAAGTTCTTACAGGTCAGAGAGATGTTGAAGAACTTTCAACCGATGTTATCAGAATTCCACGAGATCTTATTCTAGACTCAGCGAGAGATCTAATGTCAATCGTTAAATATCAGATCAATGATGATCCTCATCAAAGCGCAGGTTCTGAAGTGAAGAGAGAGCTTGTGAGAGATCTTGGAAGAAAGCTTAGGGAATACGGCAGACTCAAAGACAAGATGGTCGAAAGCAATCTTCGTCTGGCGGCTTCCATCGCAAGAAAATATTTTGGTCGCGGTCTCGATTTTCTGGATCTCGTTCAAGAAGGTAACATCGGCCTGATGAAAGCTGCTGATAAGTGGGATTATCGACTAGGATTTAAATTTTCAACCTACGCTATCTGCTGGATCAGGCAGAGTATTGCCCGGGCTATCGCAGACAAAGGTAAGAATATCAGGGTTCCGGTCCATATGACCGAATTGATACATAAAGCGCGTAGAGCTGAGATGACATTGGCTGATAAATTAGGAAGAGATGCTTTGCCAGAGGAAGTAGCAAGATATATGGGGATAAGTGTTGATCAATACCATAAGATGAAAAAAGCAAGGCGTTCTACGATCTCATTGAATTCTAAAATCGGAGAAGGCGAAGATGCAGAGTTGGGCGATTTTATCGCTGATGGATCTTCTCCTTCAGGATTTGATACTGCTCAACGAAATGAGTTAGAAAAGATTCTCAACTCCCTGTTGGGAACGCTTTCACCAAGAGAAGAGAAGATTTTACGGATGAGATTTGGCATGGGTCTGCCAGCAGATCACACCCTTGAGCAGATTGGTCAAGATTTTGAAGTTAGTCGGGAGCGAATAAGACAGATTGAAGCCAAGGCTTTAAGAAGATTAAGACATCCAAGTAGGACTAAGGAACTAAAACCTTTTATGGACGATCTTGAACAGTGACCATCGCTGGATCGACTGGATCGGTATGATACGCTTGATTCATGTCTCCATTTTTTGAAAGTCCTGATTTAAGTGTTTTGCAGAAAAAGGCTATGTAGAAATCTCTTCGAGAGGTCACGGCCAACTCGCTCTTTTACTGAAGCGATTGGAATGCGACCTCCCCGGATGGGGCTTCCCCCTGTCGCAAACTGTCATCACAAATTACTGGCACCGCTCGTGCAGAGGCGGTGACCCTTCATTTTCTACAGAGCACCAGAAAAACAAGAACTCCATTAAACTTATAAACCAGGGTTAAGGAAAGAATGGCATAGGAGGAATAAAATATGATAAAGATACATGGTAACAGGATGTCTGGAAACAGCCTTAAAGTTGAATGGGTAGCTAAATTGGTCAAAGCTGAGTATACCTTTGACGAGAAAGATTTCAAGACAGACCTGAAGACAGCCGATTTTCTGAAGTTAAACCCGGTAGGTAAGATTCCGGTCGTAGAAGATGGAGATTTCGTCTTATTTGAAAGCGGAGCTATCTGTAAATATCTCTGTGATACGCAAAGCAGTGATCTTTATCCAAAGGATCTGAAACAGCGAGCTTTAGTAGACCAATGGATCGATTTCTCGACCATCCATGTCGGCGGGGCTATGTCTAAGGTCGCTTTCAACAAGGTGTTTGCACCAAAGATGGGGGTGCCGGTCGATGAGCAATCGATGGCTGATGGGATCAAGTTCTTGGCTCGTTATCTTCCAGTCGTAGAAGAACAGTTGGGAAAAGGTCAGTTTCTTATGGGAGATTCCCTAACCTTAGCAGATATCACCCTTTTGGCATCTCTCCACTATGCTGAACCGGCCGAGGTTGACCTAAGTCCGTATCAGAAGATCACTGCCTGGCGCAATAGATTGCGGGAGATGGATTTTTTCAAGAATTAATTTTTTTCTTTAATTTTGCTTTCCTTCCGCTTCCTTATACACATACTCAAATTCCTGCAAGAATCGCTGAGCTATCTTCTCGTCATGGATGATCAGGATGTTCTCATCGTTCCTTTCGTCCCCGGAACCGGTCGGGTTCATGCTTCCGGTGATGACTGTCTTGCCGTCGATGATAAATACTTTATGATGCATGTTGTTGGGATTGCCGTCTTTCAGCACGTCCATATCCTGGTAGATGATCCGGTCGTACTCAGAATCATCCGTCACCTGTCGGGCTTCCATCACTCCTCTTATCAAGATGCCGTCTCTATGTTTCAGCAGGATCATGTCACCGATGCCGTCGTTGGTGAACGAGAAGGTCAGGAGATGGATGGAGGTTTCTGCTTTCTGTAACTCTTCTTTGATATGTGCGGCGCAATGGTCTTCCGGACAGAAGTAATTCTCGATCTTGACCCCGTCAAGTTTCACCGAAGGGTTTTGGACTGGTTCTCCTTTCTTGAAATCACCGTCCCACATCTCCTGGAATTCCGCATCATAGTTTTGGGCTAAGGTCTTGGAATCTATCAGCAGCAGATTATTGTTATTCTTATCTACTCCATTATTGGTGGGATTCATGCTGCCGGTGGAGATCTTCTTGCCGTCGATGATACAGAACTTGTCGTGCATCAGGCCCCAGGAATCTTCCCGGACAAAATCATAGGTAAACTTATGGATATAATCATTATCAGTCACTACTTTTACATCTAAGCCCTGCCGTTCTTTTGATAACAAGACTTCTTGTACGGATGGCAGTCCGATGTCGAAGAGAGCGCAGTGGACAGATTCTTCGGCTGTTGAAATGAAATTGGTGAAAGCTGTCTCACAGCCTTCACGTGGACAGAAATAGACCTGGATACTGCCCTGATCCTGGACATAGCTCTCTGAAGCGACGATACTGCCGGTCATCCCGGAAAAGTCAAGGTCTTGGTAATAGCTGAATCCCAGAAGGATGATAACTATCAACAACACGTACCGCCTCATGAGAGGGAGAAAACAGGCTTGATTAATTAAGTTAATGGAAGTAGGGAGAAAGCCTTGCTGCCAGATCATCGAAATCCTGACTAAGATCTTTTTTGGTAAGATAGATCTCCCCATGTTTGAAATTAAAACAGTTGTCGGCAGGCCGATAGCTTTCTTGTCCGACTAGACAAAATACGATATAACTTCTTCTTTGATTGCCTACTTCTCTTAATCTTCTAAGAACATTCAACCCATCAAACTGAATATCATCGCACATGACCACAGAAAAATAATCCTTTCGCACTCTTTCCTCTAATTCTCTTTCTGAAGCAGCTTCTTCTATGTCTATTCCTGGAAATGCTGTTTTCAGTACTCCAGCATAAACAAGTCTCCAACATCCTTCAGAATCGGCGACGATAGCTTTCATAAAGTCCCTAAAAATATAAATATAATAAAAAAGTAATGGTAAAAATGCTTACCTTATCCCTCGACCTTTCCTGCCGGCAGAAGTCTTGCCCTGGAAGACACGGGTCTGGTTCTTCTTGGTCTGCAGCCACTGCAGGTTCTTGTCGGCTTTGATCACTGGGTGATGCGGATCGACCATGATCACTTCATACCAGTAGAACTTGCCGTCTTCAGCTGCCCAGTAGGAATTAAGCACAGTCAGGTTCAGGAACTTCTTTTGCGCCCTTTCTTCAGCGATCTGCTGATAGTTCTTGCTAAGGTTCAGCCTTGTTCCGTATCGCTTGGGTCTTCTACCTGCGCCTGGTTTAGGCCGGCGATGACCTCCTCTTGGAACTCTTTGCCGTATGATGACAAATCCTTGCTTGGCTTTATAGCCAAGAGAACGAGCTCGGTCCAGACGGGTTGGTCTTTCCGCTTTGACGGTAGTCGGTTCCTGACGCCATTGCAATAGGCGCTCCCGCCAGACTTCTGGCATGTTTTCTTTCGGTTTTTTCCACAATTCACGTAGATTCTTATATAGACTCATTTTGGCCTCCGTTGTTTCACTTGTTATTAGGCATCTGCTGCCTGCTCTGCAATGACTTAATCATTGCTTAGGATTCAGGTAAGCCATTACCCACATCTCCCTGACCTGGATTTGACCGGCCTTTTAAAAAGGTTTTGGCATTGCAGGCTCTTCTCCCTACATCTCAATTTGTATTTGTAGGGGAAAAAATCTCTCAGTTCTTGCTAAAGACTAAAACTAAGAACTAAAAATAAATTAAGAAAATGGTAAAAAGGTTGTTTCCAGCGAAGGATCAGTAACTTCTCTTCTTTGAGTAGCATTCCCTACAGAAAACGTCTCTGCCTTCTTTCGGTTTGAATGGTACTTCACACTGCTTGCCGCATTCGCCGCAAGTCGCTTTGTGCATTTCTTTTGGTCCAAAATCTCTTTTGAATCCGCCTTGACTATCGTTTCTCATTGTTTCCTCCAGTATTAGTTCAATGAACTATAAAACCTATATATTACAGGTTTACTTATAAATCTTCTTAGGAAATTTCTGTCAGCGAGTCGGTATTGCCGGTAGGGCTTAGCTAACTATCTCCAAAAATCTACGTGCCATGCTGCGCTCACACGGAATGCAACCAAATACGTACCAAGAACAGAAGCCTTTAAATATTCTGGTCATATCTATACTAACACGATATGGAGGTGTGGTTTATATGGATATAAGTCCGATAATCAAAGACGATTTCTTGGCGGTGGAAGATACGGCGATGCTTTCAGAAGCATTGGGCCAATTACGACAGTATGACAAGAGGGCCGCGCTGATCTTTAGGAATAAGAAGTACCAGGGCCTCATCGAGCGGAAAAGGCTCCTGACGACCAACATTGATGCTACTAACACCAAGATCGGCAAGTATGTCCATATGACTCCGATCGTCAGCGACCATGCCGACATCCTGGAGACAGCAGTCTACCTGGCTGATACGGAATCAGATTACCTTCCGGTCCAGAATAACAGGACTATCGTCGGTGTTGTCCATGCTTTAGACCTGGCTAAGCTGGCCATGACCCTGCCGGAGACCAGCAAGCTGAAAGTATCTGACATCAAGCTGCTGAAACCTCGTAAAGTCAACAGCACCGATTCTCTGTCGGTCGTCTTAGAGATCATGAAGAAAGAGCATGTTGATCATGTTCCTGTCTTTAAAGATAATGCCTTGTTTGGTATCGTCAGCTTCCGCGACCTGCTGCGAAAATACATTAACTGGTCGCCGAAGAGAGATTTCTCTGCTAAGTTTAACAAAGAAGCAAGCTCCAGGGCGGCAAGGGTAGACATCAGTCCTTTAGCCTCATTGCCGGTGCAGAACTTCAGCACCAACGATAATCTGGTGAAGATCAAAAGTTCAGCCACCTTGCTGGAAGCGGTGACCCTGCTGTTCAAGAACAACATCCGCAACCTGATCGTCACGGAAGACAACCAATATCTGGGCTTGTTGTCGTTACGTAACATTCTCACTGCTGTCAGCAAGCTGAAAGTCCAGAAGAACTACAATATCAAGTTTGTCGGGCTTAACAAGCTGGATTGGCATCCGTCTGAGAAAGAAGCTCTGAAGAAGATCGCTTCCAACGAATCGTTCAAGCTGCAGCGGATATTGAAGAACGAGTTCAGCCTGATCATCCATCTTAAAGAGTATGAGAAAGAAGGTCAGAAACACAAGTATTCCGTGACCATGCGGGTCGATTTCCCGGGCAGGAACATCAGTATCTCCCAGGACGATTGGGATTGGCGTACAGCAGTCAGGAAAACTTTTGCCAACGCCAAGAACAAGCTGGGGAAACAGTTTAAAGTTTGATTTTTTAATATATTACATTTTTTTAAATTCTTTTTATTCTCATGACTTTATCCTGATTATCTTAGACTCCAAACATCTTAACAGAAATTATTCTTAAAAGAAATTATTAAAGAAAATCTAATCCTAACTCACTTCTTTTCCATCTTCTGACGGAACTTGCGAGCGTTCTCTTCATTGACGAAACGGTAGGTCTTGCCGTTGATCTTGGCTTCCACGACATCTTCCACGTCCATCAACGGTTCGCCGGTCAAAGCGTCTTTGCCCAGCTGGCCGGCCTGTGAGGCGCCTTCCATGAAACCTTCTTCCCAGGTGTCGATCTCGTCATCCTCTTCCAGCTTCTCACGACCTTCGTCAGAATAGATATCTTCGTCCTCATCACCGTGTTCCATGGCATCCTGTTTCTCTTCGCTAGTCTCTTCATCAAGGATACCTTGTTCTTCGGCAGCATGGACTTCATCTTCATGAGCTGCTTCTTTCTTTGGATCGCGTTTAGCCTCTTTTCTCATGTCATTTGGAAACATTCTTCAGTTTAAAAGGATTGTGGTTTGACAGAGTAAAGATCTGCCACGATACCTTTAAAAAGAGCCCCCGGTGTTGCTGCAATCATGACCATAGATTTGCATCTTGCTGGTATCCGGCTGGTTGAAAGGCCAAGAAGTCTCCGGCATCCTTTCGGTCCGAGGACTGAGGTGCTCTTTACGGGAAGACTCAGAGGGGACATAACTCCTGTTGAAAGACTCGTCGCGCTCACGGACGGCCATAGAGTGACTGTCTATACGGATAGCATTGCGCAGTTTGCTTCACACTATCAACCTTTGATAAAAGATGCTCTGGCTGATCTTCAAGGTTATAAAATGGAATGATGGTTGGCTGAAGCCTTATCAAGCAAAAATTTATATAGGAACTGCTGTAGATCAACTTATGCATAACAAACATCCCGCAGGACCGCCTTCTGATCTCAAACAGATAGATGAGACCACCTGGGAACTGCCCATTTCTCATAAAGAAGGGATGCGGGTTCCGGCCAGGATCATTGCCAGTAAAGAGCTCATCGATGCGATGGACGGCGGTGTCTTTGAACAGGTTTCTAACGTAGCCACGCTTCCAGGGATCCAACGCTATGCTTTCTGCATGCCTGACGGACACTGGGGTTACGGTTTTCCCATCGGCGGCGTCGCAGCATTCGATCCAGAGGAAGGGGGAGTCATCTCGCCCGGTGGAATTGGCTTTGACATAAATTGCGGCATGCGTCTGATAACGACTAATCTTACCATAGACGAAGTCAAGCCCAAGATCAAAGAATTGGTCGATGCTCTTTATTTGAAAGTTCCAGCCGGTGTCGGCTGTAAAGGATTCGTTAAGCTGGATAAAGAAGAATTCAAGAAAGTGTGTATGGAGGGCGTGGAATGGTGCGAGAAGAACGGCTACGCCTGGAAATCTGACGTTGAAAACACTGAAAGTTATGGCAGGATTCCGCATGCTGACATCACTAAAGTTTCTGACAAGGCCATCAAGCGAGGTATGGACCAGCTCGGCACTCTTGGTTCCGGCAATCATTACCTGGAGATCCAGGAAGTGCGTGAAGGCAACATCTTCGATAAAGAAGCTGCCAAAGCCATGGGCGTCACCAAAGTTGGTCAGATCGTTATCATGGTGCACTGTGGCAGCAGAGGTTTCGGCCACCAGATCGGCACCGATTATCTCCGGGTGTTCCTAGATGTCATGCCTAAATATGGCATCAAGATCCTTGATCAGGAACTGGCTTGCGCGCCGTTCAAGTCACCGGAAGGACAGGATTATTACAAAGCGATGGCCTGCGCTGCTAACATGGCTTTCGCCAATAGGCAGGTCATCACCCATCGTATCAGGGAAGTGTTCAGCCGTATCTTCAACAAGACTGCGGAAGAGCTGGAGATGAACCTGGTCTATGATGTCGCTCACAATATCGCTAAGCTTGAAAAACATGTTGTCGATGGTAAAGAGAAGACGTTGATCGTCCATCGGAAAGGATCGACGAGAGCTTTCGGACCTTCTAGGTCTGAAGAATTACCAGAAAAATATCGGCAATGTGGACAGCCAGTCATCTTAGGTGGTTCCATGGAAACTGGTTCATATCTTTTGGCTGGAACTGACGCTGCCGATGAGTTCTTTGCGTCTACTGCACACGGCGCCGGCAGGACCATGAGCCGGACCAAAGCTAAAGAACTGGTGCGAGGCGACAAGCTTCAGAAAGACATGGAAACTCGCGGCATCTATGTCCATGCCGTGACCATGCAAGGTCTGGCTGAAGAAGCTGGACAGGCTTACAAAGACATAAATCTCGTCGTCGATACGTTGGATAAAGCTGGGATAACGAAACCTGTCGTGGCTTTGAAACCGATCGGCAACGTTAAAGGATAGATTAGCTGGATAGAGTGGATGAGACAATTTAGAAAAAGAGATGATGAGGAAAGAGGGGGAGATTGATGCAGTTGCGTTATGCTCTATTGGTACTGCTATTTACCACTTCTGTGTGCGCTGTTCCTTTTCCTTTTTCTTCTCCATACCAACTACCGGCAGTAGTAGAGTCTTTTGATCCTGTGGCTGTCCCATCTTTGTTTTTTGAAAATCCGTTCATTTTTTTTACTGAGATACATTCGGAAGAAAAGATAAAACTCTCTGAACTATTGTCTGAACCTGCTTTCTACATAATCCGGATTGACCAAAAAGGTTTCAAGCCGGCCTTTCTTGAAGTTAAAGTTGGTGACACTGTTGAATGGCAGAATATCCGTTCTACCTACCGTCTTAATAAAGCGTTGATCGTAGGTTCCTGGTTGTGCGGTCATTTTCAGAGTCCCTTGCTGCAAATAAATGATACTTTTTCCTGGACTTTCACGCAGGAAGGAAAATGTCAAATCGTCGATGCCGTCACTAAACAAGTAGGGCGGATAATCATCAAGTCGTAAGAAAGATATATAAATCAATTCTTCTTTTTTTACGATATGAGATGGATAGCTATTCTGATCTGCTTATTAATCTTGACCACACCTGCACTAGCAGCTAACTCCTTAGCTGATGCTCAGGAACAATTACAAACGCTGAAAGGATTGGAATTTCCTGCCCCTTTGAGTTCTGTCTTCAAGAATGAACGTATGAATATTGAGGTTACCATGCAGGATGGCAAGGTGGAAACTGTCGGTATTACTATCACTGATGGAACTATTAAAACGGTTTCCATGGAATCTTTAGAAAATCCGACGATCATTGTCACTATGAAAGAGATGGTCTTTTTCAAAGTGATACACAGCGCTGAGCCTTTGCAGGCTTTAAAAGAAGCCATCGATAAAGGAGAGATAAGATATTCTGCTGTGGGGTTTATCAAGAAGATCAAAATGGGGACTTTTTCATTTATTGGTACTATCATGAAGTTTTTTAGCGATGCTAACGAACAAAAAGAGGACCTGATAGAACCAGAGATTATCGAAGAAGAGTTGGCAGAGATCCCATTAGATGTCCCAGACCCAGTCTTTGCTGCTTCAGTTGTCACCCTTGAATCTTGCGGTGATCCTGAGGGAGGCTGGCAGGAGAACCATCGCTATGAGTTATCTGCTGATATCAACGTGGAAGGAGTCTATTCTTGTTTCCAGCCCACTGCTTCAAACATAGTTTTTGATGGAAATGGCTACTCATTGAGAGGTCAGGGAGAGACTGCCATCAGAATCGAAGATCTGAACAATGTACGTCTCCACAGCTTAGATCTAGTCGGATTTGAGACTGGTATATATTTGGCCGATTCTGTTAATGTGAGCGTCCAGCAGATTCACCTTCGCAATATCCAATATGGCCTCCGTTCTGACAGAAGTGATGAAGTCAAGGTCATCAACGTCGATGCTCTCTCTGATGGAAACCGGGCAGGGATCGGCCTCTTTTTCACTTTCGGCAGCAATAATCAGATCAATCAGAACACTTTCAGCAACCTGGCCAGCGCCATCCAGCTCCAGGGAGAAGAAGAAAGCTCTGTGACTGGGAATAGGATCAGTGGCTCTTATAGAGGCATCGTGAATACTGATGGGATACAGAACACAATAAGCCAGAATACTATCCAGGATCCTTCTATTGCCGGAATTATTCTGCGGCGTGGCGAAAGTAATACTATCTTTAGAAACATCATCCAAGGCAGTTCGGGACAGGTCAACGCCGAACCTTTGGCTGCAATCAGTCTTGATGAAAGCAATGCTAACACTATCCAGGAAAATACGATTCAAGAAACTTTTCTGGATGGTATCCATCTTTTGGGATCTTCACAGAACATCATCCGCGCTAACACTCTCCTTGGAAATGAAGGCAAGACTGCTATCTTTCTGATAGCAAGCGCCGGCAACAACATCCTGGAGAATGAGATCACTCGCAATGGTGTCGGTATTGCTGCTCTCTCTTCTAGTCCCACTTTCAATGTCAGGATCAGCGACAATACTATCTGCAATAATAGGATTAAAGACCTGGTCTGTTCAGGTTTCCAGCAGATAGATGGGGCTGGCAACACTTTCCGCAGTCAGGAAGGTTGTCCAGTGTCATCTTGGCCGGTGCTCGGAACTCATTATCAACCCTGTAATTAGGAGATTATACGATCAGAAGAGTTACAATCTGAAGAAGGGTTACAATCAGAAAACTAAGTGATTATCAGAAAATAATTATAAATTTCAGAAAATGCTTGTAAATTAAGTGATTAGGAGGTAATTAAAATGACAAAGATGATCCTGATGATACTAACCTTATCCCTGGCATCTCTTTTGATGCTGACGGCATGCAACGTCCAGCCAGCCGATTCCGCGGATGATTCAGTCGTCGAAAGCCAGCCGGCTGAGAACGTTCAGGATGATGTTCAGGAAAAAATCGAAGAAGAGAGCGAGACCGAAGAAGTTCAGGATGCAGAAGATACATTGGAAATTGGGGATATAGCAGATCGAGACGATACCGAAACTATGGAAAAAGTTGATTCCGTCCATAAAGTGGAAATTACGGAAAGTGGTTTCGCCCCAAGTTCACTGACTATAAACATAGGCGATACGGTGGAATGGAGAGTGGCCAGAACCGGTTCTTACAAAAAAGCGATGATTGTTGGAGCGAGAAATTGTCTTGATGTTCGAAGCCAGCCGTTTACTGCCGGTGAATTCTTTAGCTGGACTTTCACTGAACCAGAGACCTGCACTATCGTTGATGGGGTCATGACCACGCTTTCCAGCAAGATCGTTATAAAATAAGATCCATTCTTCTTTTTCTTTGTATCTTGTCTTTTTTATTTTTGTTATAAATTTATCTCTTGCTTATCCTTTTTTTATTCTTCTTTTTCTTCTGATGATCTCTTTTGTTCGGGTTCTTTATCTTTAGTCCTGTTTTTCTTTTCTCTATGTTCTTACCTTTAGAAACAAACCGTAATGATCTGGCAGCTATCCTCAGAACTCGTGCCAGCCTGCCGCTCTTTGCTATTTCTTTTGCGCCTTTGCTTGCTTCAAGACTTTCATGAAGGATAGCCTGGCCGACGGCGATCTCTCCTGCTCTAAAGATGAATGAATATAACCGGGAAAGGATGGTGAATAAAAGCACGAATGGGAATACCGCAACTATATCCAGCCAGTATCGCTTGAAAAATTCTTTGATAGTCTTGGCATCTATCGCCAGAAAGATCAGGTCAATGATAAAGATGCTGATGATGAACCCATCGAGGACTGTAATCGCTGTTTCTAAAGTATGGTTCTCATAGTGTGTCCACTTAAAAATATGGGCCAGCTCATAGAAGATGATGCCTAACAGCAGGAGGAGCGCATAGGGAATAAGCTTACTGTTGATTTTTTCTACTTTTTTCCAGAACGGATGCATCGTACGGCCTCTTTCTTTACTGCTTCTTTCTTTGTAGAAGTTCTTTTTGCTTTTTAAAATTATCTTTTACCATTCTCTTTTAGTAAGTTAAAATCTTCTTTTTCCACCAGTGTATTCACTGGTGGTTGACTTCTGGTAATGTCTGGAGTGGAAAAAGAAGGGTCAGAATTCGACCCGAGCCGAGGGCGAGCATGCCGCCGGTCTATTGACCGGTGGTGGTCGAATTCTTTGACGCCAGTGAAGACAAAAAATTTAAATACATTCAAGATTTACAACTATCAATTAAAATGAGGTGTTATACATGAATAAAATTTCAAAAAAGATTATGTTGGCTGGTATGATGATTCCGTTATTATTTCTTATCGGCTGCGCTGGGCAACTGACTGATGATGAATTAAATTCCGAGCTTGACGGCTTATCTGATGAAGAGTTATCAGCCCTCGGCCAGGAGCCTGGCGCCCTTGCTGGACAAGCCATCCAGCTGAAGTCTTCTACGGCCGCAGCTGTCAAAAAAGTTCAGAAATCTGTCCAAAGTTATTCCTGTTCGCCAAGCGGCGACAGTGTCCGTGTCTCTCTCATGAAAGATGGGAAAGAAGCTTATTCCAGGATTATCTCTCCTCTTTGTAAAGAAAACATCGCTGCCCAGCCGGTCTGTTTTGGCAGTTGGTACAGATTTGAACAGACTCAGTGCCAGTTCGGCTGTTCTGCCGGCAGCTGTATCCAGCCGGTTATTCCTGAGGATCAGCCGGTTCAAGACTTTGAAGCCTGTGACTTGAACTTTGAAAGTTATCCTTGCTACTTTGTTGATAGAAACAACAATTTCAACGGCAAGCTGGTCGTGGGCCAGGCTGCTCCGGCTACCGATAATCTGGCCATGACCGACATCGCTACCGGTATGCGTTATCAGAATCAGCTGGTAGGATTTGTTAATGTTACTGTGCTTGATTCTGAGGTTGCTAGCGTCTACTCTCAGAACTTGGTCTCAGTCGGTCACGCTTGTAATAATAGGGTAACGGCTCAACTGTTGGGAATTCCTCAACCGCAGCTAGTCAATGGTAGTTGTCCAAATAAAGCGTTAAACGATGGAGAAGTGTTAATCCTGCTCTCACGGCCGGGTAATTCAGTTGCTTTGGTGGTAGCCGGCAGTGATGATGAGATGACTCGGCTAGGAGCAAAAATTCTTGCTACATCGCCCCAGTTGTTAAGTGGGACGCTGAATGTTTGTTCTGGTACAAACATCACCACTGTTCGATGTGAAGAACGCTGATTTTGTTCTTTTTCTCTTTTTTCTTTTTTTCTTAGACCATTATAATCCTCTCAAAATCTAGTCCTGCAAATTTCTAATCCTATAACTCTCTAATCCTGGACAGTTCTGTCGCTATCTGCACAATTCAAATTCTCAGTTTTTCACAAGCCCACTCTCTTTTTGTTTTCTTTAAAGTTCATTTAGCATAAGGTTCACCGGATGAAGAAAAGGTACAACTACCATCTGAAATCTTCTTCAAATATTTTTGAAAACATGGGGACCGCTCTCCTTTTGATTTGCGCCGCGCTTTCAAAAGTTATTTATATCTCAATATTTTAATCTTTGCAGGAAAAGTAAATAGAGGTGTCTGAATGATAAAAAAAATGTTTATTAAACTGCTTATGCTCAATATTTTGCTCTTAGCACTGTTCTTGGTCAGCTGTGCTCCTGAAACCTCTGAACAAGAGCTTCCTGAACAAGAGATGGCTGTTCAGCCGGATGTCGGTGAAGGGCAGAACAAGTACGAAGATACGCTTTTTTCAGCCGTATATCCTGATACCTGGACTTATAGCGAAGTAACATACGGCCTGCAGACCGATATCTCTTTCTTTCCGATAGGCGGGGAAAGTCTCGTCGGTTTGTTCGTGAGTCCGCTTGACATGAGCATGGCAGGACTAGAACAAGCCCGGCTTAGCGAGATAGAGAAATCAGGCGGAATACTGGCTCTCGTCTCGAGGGAAGAAGTTATCTTTGCTGGTAAGAAAGCGGTAAAGCTGACTACTATAAATGATGCTGTGGCTGTCAAGGGCGATCAGGTTGAATATATAGTCGATGCTGGTTCAAAGAGTGTATCTGTAGCATTGATCATGCCTCTCGATTCAACTGAAGATGAAAAGCAGGACTTGCAGGCCATTGCTGAAAGTATCCGTTTTGCATAAGCCCTCGTTTTGAATAAGTTTTCTTTTTCTTTTTTCTCCAGTATTTTTTTCATTATTGAATGAATACAAATCATTTTAAAGCTTCTTGGCCACTTTCCATTCATGCGTCAGGGAATGAAGATCGGCAGAGTTTTCGGCATCGATATATTTATCCATCCCTCATGGTGGATAATCTTTGTTTTTCTAGCCTGGGTTCTTTCAACACAATATTTTCCGCAGGTTGATATCCTGCCAGGACAGACCGGACAGATCTATTGGTTTATGGGTATCGTCTCTGCTCTCCTGTTGTTCATTTCAGTCTTGTTACACGAGCTGAGCCATTCGCTGGTCGCCCGGCTGCGGAAGATAAAAGTGAGCAGTATCACCCTCTTCTTTTTCGGCGGTGTTGCCGGTATAGAACAAGAAGATCTTAAACCATCCTCGGAGTTCCTGATGGCGATTGCCGGTCCTTTGTTCTCATTGTTGCTGGCGGGCATTTTTTATCTTATCACCCTGCAGAACGGAAACGGTATCGTCGATGCTATGTTTTTCTATTTGGCCCAGCTTAATCTGATCCTTGGCATCTTCAATCTTATTCCCGGCTATCCATTGGACGGTGGCAGAGCTTTCCGGGCAGTATTGTATGCTGCTCTTAAAGATATCAGAAAAGCTACAAAGATAGCTGTCATCGGCGGTAAGATCTTTGCCGGAGCATTGATCCTCTTGGGTATAATTACCCTTTCTCAAGGCGGTTGGTGGCCTCTTCTCTTGGGAGCTTTCCTTTACTTTATTGCTGGAAACAGCTATCAGCAGGTGTTGTTAAAAGATGTGCTTTCTAAGATCTCGATCAAGAGTTTTATCCTCACCAAATATGATAAAGTCAGCCCTTCACTGCCATTTGCGGCTTTTGTAAAGAAATATGCTGATTCAGGACGAGATACGTTTGTCGTTGGCACGACTGCAATCCAGGGTTTGCTTGATCTTAAGAAATTGAAAGTTATACCTCGACGCCCGATAAAAGTCAGCGATGTGACTATCCCTCTCTCTGCATTAGCATCCGTCTCCTCTAAGGATTCTGCGTACACGGCTTTGGAACGCTGTCTTAGTCAGGATCTTGATCTGCTGCCGGTTGTTGACAAAGGGAGGGTGGTCGGTATTGTCAAGCGGGATCGTCTTCTTACCAGATTCCAATGGGAACTGCGGTTTGGCGGAAAAAAATGATGGTTCTGCCAGTGGATTGCGCGAGAGTTATGACATAAACCAATATATCGTCTCTCGACTCTATCTATTCTCCCAATCGCGCTCTCCTCTTCTCTCCTATCTTTGATTTTATGATTGTCTTCTCAGGTTTTATATCATAGAGTTGTAAACTACACACCGAGAGAGAGATTAAAAATAGCAGAATGAGCTAAAACCACAAAAAGCATTAAAAAGCGGCTTCTTAATTTTAACTGTATGTTCAAAGATCAGATTATCAGCCGGCTCAAAGAACTTACTGGACATAACTCTATCATCATCACCACCAGAGGAAATGCTGCCATTAAAGCTGTTCTTTCGGCAGTTAAAGAAAAACTGCTGATCCCGGAAGAAGGCGGCTGGCTGACTTATAAGAAAGCTGACAATTATTCTGAAGTAAAATGCGATGATGCGGTCATCAATCTACGTGATCTGGAACAGAAATTACAGACAAAAGAATATGGCGCTTTCCTTTATCAGAATCCCGGCGGCTATTTTGCTGAACAGCCGATGGTTGAGATATATGCTCTCTGCCGGAGATTTGGGTGTTTAGTCATCTTGGACGTCTCAGGTTCTCTTGGTACGGAGTTATGCGACGGCAGGTACGCTGATGTCAGCGTCGGCAGCTTCGGTGAATGGAAACTGGTGGAAGCTCATGTCGGCGGTTTCATCTCCTGCAAAGATTCAAAATTATCTGAACAATTGCGCCCTGCACTTCTTGCCGATGAAGATTCATTAAAAATTATCTTAGAAAAATTAGAATGGCTGGATAAAAGGATCTTATTCTTATCAGAAAAAAGAAAAAAAATCCTAAAAGATCTCCAAGATTTTAAGATAGTCCATCCAGATGATCTTGGTTTCGTGGTGGTAATAAAATATGGCGCGGAAAAAGAGAAAGAGCAGATTCTAACGTATTGTCAGAAGGAACAGCTTCCTTGGACAGAATGTCCTCGATATATCCGGCTTAATAAGAAAGCGGTCAGTATTGAAGTCAAACGGCTGGTGGGATGAGTGGCAGATTATCGTTTAAAATTAGGTTCCTCCGGCTCTCCCGGCCATTTTAAAGATTCTAACATATCTGGCCTGGCGCTGATGCGGCGCGGACCTTTACGGTACTGCGCTCTTACGCTAGGTTTTGTCGCGGCGGCTATGACTTCAGCGATCATCGCTGTAGCGCCTGATGATCTTCCTCTGTATTCTGGACGGATCGATTTCCCTGGGGTCGAAAAGGTTGAGGTGCGCCGTTCTGCTCATCAGGAAGGAAAAAATATTTCTGAAAATATTTCTGATGTCTCAAATATTTCAAATATTTCCCAAGACCGCTTGACTATCTCCGTCTTTTATGAAAATGGCGGCAAAATTATAATCTATGATCATAACGCTAACTATCAAATAGATGATGGTGATACGGCCCTAATCAGCCGGAGAACTGTTTATTCTCATCATGATCTTGAGCGTATCCTTGCTAAAGTACAGATGAAGATGGACTAAAAATGGTTCTAATTGATTCTAATTGATTTTATCTGGCTCTAATTGATTTTATCTTCTATCTGAAGTAGAAATCATTTGTTTGCGATGGTGGTGGTCTGTGGGGTAAGACTGTGGAGTAAGACCTTTTCTACAGAGCCTGCCGGTGGCAAAGATATTTAAACCCTTTCGTTCTTCTTTTCTTCATGGCATTAAAAATTCCTGATTCCATGGACGAATGTCTTTATTTCAGCAACCGCTCTATCGCTGATTGTCAAGTTTTGGCGTGGGTCTATCGCAAGACCTGTCCCAAATGCAAGAAAGCCAAGATGGGCAAGCCGGTAGTAAAAGGTAAAGTCAAGACCAGGGCTAAGGAATATACTTGTCCAGAGTGCGGTTATACTGAAGAAAAAAAAGAGCATGAAGAAAGTCTTGACTTAGAAGCGAGCTATACCTGCCCCCATTGCGGGAAAAAAGGCGAATCGACAGCTAAATACGTCAGAAAGACCTACAAAGGGGTTCCTTCGTTCATCGTCGAATGCCAGCATTGCCATGAAAAGATTCCTCTTACTAAGAAGCTGAAAGGAATTTAGTTTTTTATTAAGTTTTTTATTATCTTCTTTTTGACGTAATCTTTATATATTGTTTTATTTCTAATATACGTTATGGACCCGCAGAAAATAGTTGTCACGGCAGCTCTCCCTTATGCTAATGGCAGTATCCACATCGGCCACCTGTTAGAATATATCCAAGGGGACATCTTTGCCCGCTTCCTTAAGCTGATCGGTAAAGATGCGTTATACATCTGCGCTTCTGACATGCATGGTACGCCGATCCAGGTCAATGCTAAGAAAGCTGGTATCGATCCGGAGGAGTTTGTTGAGATGTACTGGCAGGAACATCAGAAAGACATCGCTTCGTTCCTGGTCCATTTTGATAATTTCTATAAGACTCATTCGCCTGAAAACAAAGAGTTGGCAGAACTGTTCTTTAGTACGCTGAAACAGAAAGGCTTGATCTCTCTTAAAGAGATAGAGCAGATGTACGATGAAGAGGCGAAACAATTCCTGCCTGATAGGTTTGTCAAAGGGAAATGTCCCAAATGCAAGGCTGAAGATCAATATGGTGATGTCTGCGAGTCCTGCGGCGCGGCATATAACACTTCTGATCTGATCAATCCGTATTCTGTCCTGACTAAATCTAAACCTGTCTTAAAAAAATCAAATCATTATTTCTTCAAGCTGAGCAAGATGAGCCGGCAATTGCAGAGATGGATCAAGTCTCACCCGCTTCTGCAGCCAGAGATGGTCAATTTCGTCCAGCAGTGGCTCGATGAAGGTCTGCAGGATTGGTGCATCTCTCGTGATGCGCCGTATTTCGGGTTTGAGATACCAAACTCAAAAGAAGAAGCAGGAGCCCCTAAATATTTCTACGTCTGGTTGGATGCGCCTATCGGCTATATCTCTTCAACCAAAAATTATTGTGATGCTAATGGCAAGAGCTGGGATGATTACTGGAAAAAAGGCGATGTGTATCATGTTCTTGGTAAAGATATCACCTATTTCCATTTCTTATTCTGGCCGGCGATGCTGATGGCCATGGATATTCCCATCCCTCGGTTGACCGTCCATGGCTTTATCACTGTGAATGGTCAGAAGATGAGCAAATCGCGGGGTACTTTCTTTACTGCGCAAGAATTTTTAGAAAAGTTCGATCCAGAGGCGCTGCGATTTTATTATGCTTCCCATTTAGACCGTAAAGTTATCGATGTCGATCTAAACTTCACTGAGTTTCAGGCCGTCGTCAACAATGTACTTATGGGCAACCTCGGTAATTTCTGTTACCGCACCTTAACTTTTGCTCAAAAGAATTATGGTGAGATCACCAAAACGGCAGCGGAACCACAGCTGGTATCGGAACTAGAAAAACTATTTGTCGAAATAAAACAAAATTATCAAGATATGGATTTCAAGACGGCTGTCAAGAACATCATGAAAGCCGCCGATATCGGCAATGCTTATTTCCAGAAAGCAGAACCGTGGAAAAAGAAAGAAAATGAGGCGGAGAAAGAAGAAGCCCGGGCGGCGGTAGGGTTCTGTGTCAATATTGCCCGTAATTTGGCTATCATCTGCAGTCCGATCCTGCCAGAGTTCAGCCGTAAGATATTTTCCTCTCTCAATCAGACCGGTCGATCTGAGACATCTTTCCGATGGGTTGATCTTTCCTTCCACTGGAAAGGCAGGATAGAAGAAGTCCAGAAGCTGGTGGAGAAGATTGAAGAATTGCCCCAGCGCGAAAATTTTTCCTTGTCGATAAAAGCTGGTCAGATCGTTGAAGTGAAAAATCATCCTAACGCTGACAGCCTCTACCTGATGCAGGTTGATTTTGGTTCCCAAAAGAAGCAGGTGGTAGCCGGACTTAAAAAATATTTCACGTCTGAACAGCTCCAAGGAAAGAAAGCCTTATTCTTAATGAACCTGAAACCAGTTAAGATCCGCGGTGAGAAATCGGAAGCGATGACGTTGGTGGCAGATGATGGCCAGATTCTTGCTCTTCTTGAAGTAGATGCTCCGCTTGGTTCTCAGGTTTCTGTTGACGGGTTGGCGGTTTCTGAAGCAGAGATCGGTTTTGACGAGTTCCAGAAAGTGAATTTAGTTGTTGAAAAAGGCCGAGTCGTCTATAAAAGCAAGGTTCTGAAAGCGGCGGGCAAAGAAATAGCTGTCACCAGCGTGAAAGATGGGGCTAAAATCGGTTGATTAGGCGAAGGTATTTAGTTAGCCTGCACGGCACGATTACGGGAGCGGATTTACATAATCAATTTAGGCTCCCGTGTGCCTCAATGGGCAAGGTAACTAAATACGTACGATTAGGCAAAATTTAAATATACGTGTACGTGTACGTGTACCATGGCCACCAAAACATTAACTATCATGGATGACGTGTATGATCTTCTGCTGAGAAATAAGCTAGAAGATGAAAGCTTTTCTGAAGAAATCAGACGCATCTTATCTAAGAAAAAATCTAAAAAATTAATAGATTATTATGGTATTATCTCTCACAAAGATGGAGATGAGATAAAGCTGGTTCTTGAAAAGAAACGTGAAGAGAATATAAAATTGAAAAAAACGAGGTATCTATGAAAGTTTTAGATACTTCTTTTCTTATTGATCTTATGCATGGTGATCCAAAAACCAAGCCCATAGCAGAATTGAACGAAATCTTACTGACAACTCAGATTAATATGTATGAGATCATGGTTGGTTTATTCTATAAAAACATGAAACCATCAAAATTATTACAAATTCAAGAAATGTTTGAGAATATCAGGGTTCTGCCTCTAGATGAAAATGGCATTATGCGATCAGCCGAGATTAGTGCTAACCTTATCAAGAGGGGAGAGATTATAGAAGATTGTGATTGTCTTACTGCAGGCATAGCCCTTAGTAGGGGAATATCTACTATTGTTACTGCTAACAAAAAGCATTTCCAAAGGATTAAAGGAATCACGGTAGAATCGTATTAATATAGTCGGTGACTAACACAAACCTTTATATACCTTCTTTCTTTCCTTTTCCCATAAACTATGAGTAAAAAAAAAGGGATGGGTCTAGCAGATGGTGTTTTCTCCAGCAGAGGTCAGGTTACAGTCTTTATCATAATAGGTATCATTCTCGTCTTTGCTTTTGCCGGCATTCTTTATGTGACACAAAACGTCAGCGAGAGTCAGTTAGAGACCCAGGAGACAATACTCACCTCCAGCGTGCCCCAGGCTTTCGCTCCGGTGCAGTTTTATACTGAAAACTGCCTGGAACAGATCGCTAAAAGGGGGCTGCTTATCTTAGGAGAACAAGGTGGTTATATCAATCCTGATCTGATCGGCGATTTCTCATTATCTGATCCTACCGAGCATGATGGGATTTACCTGGAACCGCTGAAAGTTCCTTATTGGCATTACAACCAGAATCCAAATCAAGCTAATGAAATGGCTTTCGCTTCATTACGTCCTGGAATGACTATCAAGGATAATCCTGAACTGAGCATTGAGGCCCAGCTCAGCAGGTATGTCCGTGAGGAGATTAATGGCTGCTTAGAAAATTATGATCCTTTCAGGACCCAGGGATTCACTTTTTCTGATGTTGCAGTGAATGACGTCGATGTTCGTATTCTTCCACAGGAAGTATTATTCTCGATGGACCTGCCGTTAGAAGCTGCTATCGGCGATTCCGAGGGTCGTTTTGACCATTTCGTGGTCCGTGTGCCGCTGCAATTACAGCGGTATTATACCTTAGCGCAGAACATCACTTTAACAGAACAGGAATTTGGTTATTTGGAGAATATTGGCCTTAATCTAGTGCAAATCTATTCCGGCGTTGATCGTGATCGGTTGCCTCCGACAACAGCTACTACTTTCGATGAAACCAGTTTCATCTTCTGGCAGACCAACAATGTTGAAGAAAAGTTTAAACAGATGCTGGTCTCTAATGTGCCGTTGATTAGGTATTTCTCTGCTGATAATTATTTCCGGTATGAATATCCGGTGTCTGACTTGAGCGGCCTCTATCAAAGAACATCTGACGACATGATCATCCCTTTGGGCGGAGCTGAAGGCCTGGAAGTGCGGTTTGATTATTTTAATTGGGATATTTTCTTAGATATCAATGAAGGTGAGAAGTCTATCGAACCAGCCGAGTACAAGTTCAAGAGTCCTTTGCCAGTTATCCCTTTTTCGTTCAGTATCCAGAACTATTATAATACCTATGACTTCAGTTATCCGGTTCTGGTTTCGATCACTGATCCTGAAGCTCTTAACGGTGAGGGATATACTTTTAATTTTGCCATGGAAGCTAATGTCGTCAATAATCGTGTGGCTAAAGCAGATAAAGTGGAACCGGCTGCCGTTTCTTTAGCTTCTAGTTTAGTCTGTAATGATAACCAGCGCGATACTGAGATAATCAGGACGCTGGTGGTGGACAGCGAAAACGGCGATCCTTTGGAGCTGGTAAGATTAGGATTCCAAGTGCCGCAGCAGGATTTCTGCGCTATCGGACAGACCGACAGTTCAGGAGTGCTGGAAGCGAGTTATCCGGCGGTATTCGGCGGAGTTATTGATTTTGAGCGTGAAGGATATTTGACCAATTTTTATCCGATCAATACTTACGAATATAAAGAGCAACCAGGTATTATTGGTTATGCAGCATTAACTGGGCAGAGTCCGGTGATAGAGATGCATCGCATCAAGACGATTAATGCTACCATCAAACAGAAATCATTGGAGAAGTGCGTTGATAGGAACTGTCCGACCCGCGGCTTCTTTGATGGCGCCGATGCTTTGATTTCCTACAAGCCTGATTTAGTTAATGAGCGGCATTCTTGGTCTTTTTCCAATGCTGCCCGCGACCTTGATCCCGAAGAGACGGGGGTATTAACCTTGCGTCGGATAAGAGATACTAATCCTAGTGTTATTCAAGATGATTTCGCTTCAGCAGTTTCCGTCACCGGTAATCAGGAAGTAGAAATACAATTGGTTCCGGGGGTCTATGAAGTGACTGGTCTGGTCTCTCGCGATGAATCTTTATTTGTACCTGAGGATGAACGCTGCACAGGCGGTATCCTGGAAGCAATTTCTTGTGGGGATAGCGACGGCTGTTGTTATCCGATTGATCCAGTTGAAATTCCGCAGTTTGTAACCGGTCAGGTATCCTGGGATACCGAGAAGAGTTACTTGGTGATAACACCGGAACAATTATATGGCTCAAAGGAAATTACTTTTTACATTTTAACCTATAACATCTATGACGTGCCCGAAAATTTACGGATTATAGAGGATCTGCAGGTTATGGGTAATCTGACCAGCGTATCAAAAGAGCTTAGAAGTTTATTAGAACCGAGGTATAGTTAGATGAATATGCAAAAGAGCTGGATGAGTATCTTCATGGCGATGCTAGTGTTAACATTGCCCTTCTATTCTGCTTCAGCTCTGGCTGCCAGCGTTTCCGTCACCAGCAACAGCGGTGAGGACGGTTTTCAGGATGGTTCTTTAAACGGCTGGATCAATGGTGAAGGGGATACCTGGAATTTAGAAGTGGTGGTTGATGATCCTCTTCTTGAAACCATCGATCCAAATCAGGTTGTCTTGGTTCTTGGCACAGCCGAAAGACCGTTCCAATCCTGCGCTGATTCCGCTTTAGGCGCTACCTGTACTTTTGCGGAACCGTTCCCTCGCGGTCTTAATGATGGGGAATACCCATTCTATGTCGAATATCGTTTTATCAATGAGAACGGCGTGCCCGATACTGTCAGAAGCATCCAGCATGTTCTCCGTTCTGATGCCAGCGCGCCCAAAGTAGAGGGTTTCTCTATCCGTCAGCAGGGACAGGATGTTCTGATGGATTTCAGAGTGACTGATCAACCTGCAACCGTCCCTGCCGTGGGCATACGATCCATCGAAGTTTATGATAGTGATACCGGCGCGGTGTTGCAGTCAATCTCTTTGGAACAAGGCGATATCACGTTTAATTATATCAATGACGGCGGTTTCGGCGGCCGTTTGCAGTCGTCTTTAGAAGGGCAAGGAAGGATGTCAGTGAAGGTACGGGCGACTGATTATTTTGATCATAATGCCGTCAGCTCTGGTGATAATAGATTAACTTTTGATTACGTTCCTCCTCAACCTCTCAATGTTTCGTTTACTCGTCTGGGTCAATTTATGGGCACCCATCCGGTAATCAGCGATATGGTCGTTTATATCGATGAGCTCAGCGCCCTTAATGAAGTGCAGGCTTTCAGTTCAGAGGTAGAATTAGCTGGACAGCGGGGAAATTGTGTTCGTGTTGCTGGTTCCGATACGTTATGGAAATGCACCTGGGCTAACGCAGAAGTCAATCCGAATGCGCAAGTTTCGGTGCGTATCGCTACTTCAGACCAGTTTCAGAATCCCGTCGACACTACTTTAACCCAAACCTTCACGGTGGACAGCGATCCGCCAGTTCTGCAGTTCTTCGGTTCTGAAAGAACGTATCAAGGCGCGAGTTACATTCCTCGTAATAAGGATACTAAACTGATCTTACAAGCTGCAGAACAAGGAGCGGGTGTCGATCTGATAAATGGTATTCGAGCCAACTTGGTCGATTTTACGGGAGGTTCAGCCAGCGCTCAGGCTACGGAATGCGTCGAACAGGAAGACCAGATCTTCTGCTTCTGGAACGTCAGGTTCAGCCGCGACAATGATGCTGTCCGTGTCGCCTTGTCAACATTTGAAGACAGAGTAGGAAATGCTGGTGTCGGTGCGGAAGGAACCTTGCAGGAACTTGATCTGCATATTGATGATGTTGCTCCGGTAGTTGAGAGATTAGATATTTTTGGCATCTCTGAATCCGGTGTCCATGATTATTTTCAGAGCCGGGATGCGGTCCAGTTAAATATGGTTGTTGATGAAGCGCATGGCTTATTGATATTGGTCGATCTGCGTGATCTGTTAACTGATGCTTTAGATAAGTTCCCAGAAGGACCTTTCAATGAAGCAGGTTGGTTTGCTGTTTCTGAAGAAGATGCCTGTGAACGGGTCGATGCCAAATGGGATTGTAAGATCGAACTTCCTGAACAGATCCGTTCCGGTCCTGACAGTTCCGTGCCATTACAAGTACGGGTTTTAGATACTGCCGGTAATGCTGCAACTAATTATCCTGATACTGATAATGCTCGATTAACTTCAGCTCGTGATGGTAAATATTCAATTGATCTGTTAGGTTTAGATGAAAATGAGGTTGATCCTGATTTCTGGGGTATCCAAAGAATCACTAGCCCGGTACCGTTTGTCGATCTTGAATCGGCTGCTTTGGTGCCGATGCGGGTGCCATATACAATTAATCTTGAAACTAAGAATGACGCTGAGATGCTGAACGTTAAGTTATTAGGCTGTCAGCTTGGTGAGGGCAGTGATAATGCCACCGGGAAAGGTCCTGATATCGGTAAGGCTTTATTGATGGGCGGTGTCAGTGAATCTCCGCAGATTGTCTTAGAATTTGATCAGTTTGAGGGGAAAGAATTCTTCGACGTCGAGAAAGATTTTGAAGATTTTGAATCCGCAAAAGTTGAATATGTCTGCAATTTACAATTATTCTCTAAGATCGGCCGGGCGGCGGTGCGAGCGGCTGAGAATCAGGAAGTCAAGTTAGAAGTGCGGTTTGGATTGACTGAGCTGGGCAGTAAAGATGAGAATATTGATGCGAAATTGGATGAGATCAGGGATGAGGTTGGTTTTAGCATCTTAAACAAGATTCGGTTCTTGGCTGATATTATTAAGTGGGGTAGATACCTGGCTCAAATTGTTACTATCATTAATAATTTCATGCTGTTGGTTGATGGCTTTATTCATGCTAGTGAAGGATTGAGGATAGTCCCAATTTATGGTTTTTCAATTGCAAGCGCTTCTTGTCAGACTAATCTTGGTGTAAAAGCGACTGGATATAGTTTTATGTCCTATCTTCAATGGCCGGCGCAAGTTTTAAGTTGTAATCCGGCACCTTTTGCTGGCAGTGCGTATGGAACATACCAAAGTGGGGTACTTAGTTATTATAACGGTTGGAAATCTCAAGCTCTTATCGGAGGAAGGGAATCAACGATAGTTCAATCAGGCAGTTTATATGATAATATCTGGACTTCAGGTTTAGGTCTTTGCCTTCCTGGTGTTATTTATAATTTAGAAAAATACCGCCAGATACGATGTGTGGAGATGCAATGCTTGGCTGAAGCTGTTCCTGCTGGAACTTCTACATTTGAAGGATGTAAAAGGATGGGCGAAAGGCTTGAATGTAAATACTTCTGGGGAGAAGCTGTGGGGATACTTATTCCTTTCACTGGTCTCTTTGAAGCTATCAAGAATTTCATAACAGGAATATTACGAAGTCCGATCAGTCTTGTTTCAGGTACATCAACTTTGCTTTGTTCATCGTTTTGTCCTACGAATGGTTTCTGGGCAACAGCCTGTGATTGGACTGGTAACGGTTTATTGCTGATTGAAATTTTTGATAATATCATCGGTCTGGTCGACAGTTATCCTACTGTCACGTACGATGTCTGTTCAGAATATGAGGGCGATATCTTTTAAGATGGTGTCGCTGTCTACTTTTTCTGACCAGTTGTCTAAAAAAAAAGGACAAGTCACTATCAATCTTAGACATATGTCTAAAAAAATAGACGCTCTGGCCATTTTCTTGAGAGATTATTCTAATTCATATAATGGAAGAGAAATTTCACGCAGAATAAAAGTTAGTCCACAAACAGCATTGACGGTTTTAAACAGTTTAGTAGCAGAAAAGGTTCTTAGTGTTCAGAGAGATGGAAGAAATAAGGTTTATTCTTTGAACAAGAGTAATCTGCTCACAAAACAGATGCTTCAGGTAGCTGAAATCTCTAAAGCATCTATGATATTGAATGATTCAGAGTTTCGGTTAATTATTGAGACTTTAATCCCTTTCGCAGAAACTATTGTCGTCTTTGGTAGTTTCGCAAAAGGGAAGCAAAAAGAGAGTTCTGATTTGGATTTGATAATTATCAATGGTCAGAAAGAAAAAATTAGATCAGCTGTTAAAATATTTCCCCGCGAGATCAACTTTGAACTTAGCACTTGGAAAAGTTATGCTGACAGTTTTCGTAAGAAGAATACTTTAGCTATGGAAGTCATAAAAGATCATTTGATCTATGGAAACGTTTTTAAGGTTGTCGAGGTTTATTGTCAATGATGAACAAAGCGGTGACGATGTTTGTATTGTTTATGCTGCTAGGCAGTATGATAGTTGCTGCTCAGGAAGAAGTTGTTAGCTGGGAAAATATGGCGGCAAAGAACTGTTGGGTAGACATAACATGAAAAAGAGAAGCAATCCTTTGTCAAGGAAAATGAGACCAGTGTCTAAAAAAAAAGGACAGTTGTCTAAGATATTTGGACAAAAAATACGTGAGTATTATTATGAACACCCCGCAGATGCTATGACCGTCCGTGCTTTAGCGTTAAAATTGAAATTAAATAGGTCTACAGTGCAATATCATCTCCAACAATTGAGGAAAGAAGGGTTTATTGACAAAAATAACCTCTGGGTTGATTCCTGGTCAAATAAATTGCAAAAATCACACTATTTTACCCTCAAAATTGCGTCTAGCGGCTTGGTTCAGTATCTAGAATCAGAGCTGGGGGTGAGCGCCATCATTCTTTTCGGCAGTTTCAGTAAGGGAGATTCAGTAAAAGAGAGCGATATTGACTTATTTGTAGAATGTGCCAGACAGAAACAGCTTGAACTCCAGAAGTTTGAGCGACTATTGGGCCATAAGATTGAGTTGTTTACAAAAGCCAGAATTTACCAATTGCCAAAACCATTGCTGAATAATGTTGTTAATGGAATTAAATTGAAGGGGTATTTTACATTAAACAATGAATGATCTAATGCCTTGGAAAGAATGCGAACAGAAATTCATCCGTAAAGTCACTGTAGATTTGGTAAAAGTGAGTTCTATCAAGGAGATGGCTTTTAAACGGTGGGAGTTTATCAAGTCAGTTACGACAACTGAGAAAAATGTAAGTTTCGTTTTTGAGGGCTATTATGAAGTTATTAAAGAGCTCCTGGTTGCGTTGTTGTTACAATCAGGCTTCCGTTCTCAAAACCACCAGTGTCTTATCACGTTTTTGAGTAAAGAACATGGTTATGACGCAGAAGTAAATATTATAAAGCAGATGAACTTCCTCAGGAATAGGTTAAACTATTATGGTGAAGCTGTGGAATTGGCGTATTTCCAGGAAAACTATAAAAGCTTTGAGAAAATCATTACATTGGTGCGCAGTTTGCTGAAAAAATGAAAAAAGCGGTGATGTTGGCATTGGTGTTTTTGGTGCTTCGCAGTATGCTGGTTGCTGCTCAGGAAGAAGCTCCTGCTGATTATTGCTGGGGGGAAGTCAGATGAAAGCAGATGTTGAGGTCTGGCTCAAACAAGCCAATAGGGATTATAAAAGCGCGACGAATAGTCTTAAATCCAATGATTATTATGTTGCCTGTTTATTATCACAACAGGCAGTAGAGAAAGCGTTAAAATTCTTACATCTTTTAAAAGGAAAAGAGTTATTAAGGATTCATGATTTAGTTAAATTAGCAAGGGAAATAAACGCGCCGGATGACCTGATCGAAAAATGCGCAAAAATAAACCCCGTGTATGTAGAGGTCAGATATCCGGAAGGATCTGAAATGCCGGCAGAGAAAGTGAATAAGAAAGAAGCACAAGAAATATTGGAATTGTCTAGGGAAATTTTAAGATGGGTAAAAAAGCAAATCTAGTCAAGGAACTAAGAAAGTTTATGAAAGAGGTTAACCTATCTGTAGATCAGGTTTATTTGTTTGGCTCCCAAGCTACAGGAAAAGCGGGAAAGGGAAGCGACGTGGATCTGTTATTAGTCTCGAAAAGTTTTGCTGGAAAAAGAAAGCTGAAACGGGCGCCGCCATTCTACCTGAAATGGAATTTAGATTATCCTGTTGATTTTATCTGTCTTACTCCTGAAGAATTCCGTCAAAGGAAGAAAGAAACCGGTGTTGTCCAAGAAGCTGTTAAAAAAGGGATAAAAATTGTCTAAAATGAAAAAAGCGGTGATGATGGCATTGGTGTTTTTAGTAGTTCTATCTATGCCTGTTACGGCTCAGTTAGGTCAGACTCAAATCAAAAGAATTAAAAATAACAATTGTTTGGTAGATATACTATGAAAAACCATCTGTTACAATTTATAGATCTATGTAAGAAAGAATTTGGCCGGAAATTAATTTCTGTGATCCTCTTTGGAAGCCGTGCAAAAGGCCAGTATCATGATCTGAGCGATTTTGATTTTTATATTGTTGTCAAAGAGGAAAATGAACAAAAAAAGTGGAATCTTCTAAAACAATTTCCATTTAGTTGCGATATCATCATGAGGAAAGAGGAAAATATTGGATACTATCTCAAAAACCTTAGCGCCATCGATCTAGAAGTAATTAATACGGGCAGATCCATATATGGAAAAGATATTATCGCTAAATACAAGCCCCTCTTGAGAGATATAACTAAAGAGCATCATCTGGTGAATCGGGAGCATTTAGGAAAGGGGGTATGGGAAATTGGATTTGCAGGCTAAGAGAGCCTTAGCCCGGCTTATCGAGGCAGCTGAGGATTTAAAAACAGCAAAGCTATTGTCAGGCAAGCTTCAAAGTAGGTCCCTGTTTCATTCCCAGCAGTGTGTAGAGAAAGCTTTTAAAGCGGTCTTGAGTAAGGTGATTATCGGTGAAATTAAGTCACATACCGTTATTAAATTGATTGAGTTGAAATCACTTCCGGTACTTTCAAAAGAGTTGCAAAAAGAGTTTGTGGCATTGAAAGAAGATGCTTTTTGGGCGGAGCGACGCTGGATTGATACTCGCTATGAAGAATTGAAACCCGGAGAGAAGATTGAGGTCCCCACATATAAGTTTACAGCAACCGATGCCAAAAGGGGCATAAAAGCGGCGGAGAAGACGTTATCTTGGTCGATTAGATGCGTTCATGCTCTGTTTGGTGTGGATGTGCCTGAGGATTATAAAATCTTAAAAAATTTTGCCAAAAAATATTTACAATGAAAAAAGCGGTGATGTTGGTGTTGGTGTTTTTCGTACTTTTTAGTTCAGTCCTTGCTCAGGAAGAGGAAGCTGATCCTTGTTCTGGCTTCTGGGGAACGGTGAAGTGTGTATTGTTCGGCGATCCTAACCGGCAGGCTTTAGTTGGTGAAGCTGCAGCGGTTTCGCAAGAGACTGATGCAAATGGTTATACTTATTTTGAATACGATGATCCTAATGATGGTCAAAGATCAGAGACAGTTAGGAGAAAAGGTAATGAGGTTCAAGTTTTAACAGCAGGAGAATGGAAGCTAGCTGATGAGGCTGTTAGTAGGATAATCACTACTCCAGCGATGTATGCTGCTGCGCTTAAAGAGAATTATCTCGTTCTTCAAACTATAGCTCAAGTGGAAACTTCTTCTGGTTTGACAATACCTAAAGCAGGTAGTACAGTAACTCCAGAACCTGCGACTGCACCAGCGGCAGCACCGGCTCAAGCAGAAGCTAAACAGTTGTCAGAGAAACAGAAAGAAAGACTTCCTGCTGAATTAAAAAATAATCCTGATCTTTTAAATCATAAACAAGTTTCTTATTTGGATGGTTTTATTCAACTAGATTCAAATGGTAAACTTGTGGTTACTGATAGTCTTGGGAATGTAGTGGGAGTTATAAATACTGACGGTACTGATCTCGCCGTAAGTGATTATACGCCTCCAGCAGAAGGAACAACTCTTCCACCAGCAGCTGCACCCACACCTGTTCCTCCGCCACCTGCTTCACAACCTCTTCTTGATCAGAATAAAGAAGAGGATGTCAAAAAATTTCAAGAAGTTTGGATTAGAGTACACTGTCCTGAGAGAAGATGTCCTGCAGGTACTGAATGTATTGGTACATTAGCTAAAAGTATCTGTTCAGCAGATGGAGCATTTGGTACTAAGACAAAAGCCGCTTGGGATGATTATTATCTGAATCTTCCTGCTACTCAATCTGCAGCTGATGATGTTGCAGCAGCGCAAAAGCAAGTTGATGATTCAAGAATGTTCACTTCTTTTGATTCCAAAACAAACAGTGATAAGGCATTTGAGTTAGACGCTGGGGGAAATGGTGCTGTTATTAGATCTAATTCGGGGGCTATTGTTAGAACTTTTACTCGTGATACTGATACTGGAAAATGGTTTGAAACTACTAATGGGGAAAGGAATGAAGTAATTGGTGACCTAAAAGATATATTCGATGCTCAATCTAAAAAAGTAAAAGAAGCGCAAAAAAACCTCGAGTTGGTTCGAAGAATAAATAATCTTCAATCTGCTTCTTCTCCTAATTTACAAAGTTACAAAACTCCCGCCAACGAGCGTTACACTAGCTCAATTAATGATTTTTTCTCTGACAAAACAGATTTGAATGCCGTCACAGATGAACAGATCCAGCAATATGTTGACATTCAAGGGTTATCAAAAGATGAGTCAGCTCAACTTAAGAGCGATCTTCAAGACCAATTAGGATTAAGGAGGAAGGGGGTACTTCAGGAAGATATCGACACAAGACTTGAATACTATCAGGCGCGAAGAACCAGGGATGATCTTAAACAACAACAACAAGAGAAAGTTAAAGCAGCTCGTGCATTAAATCAACTTGCTAATCAGAACTTAGAAACGGCTGATAAGTTCCTTGATGATTTTCAGAAGTCTCATCTTAATCTTGATGTAAGAGGTCTCAAATCTGCTCAGGTAGAGAAATTGCAAGAGCTTAATAATGATGAAAAAGCGGCTCTCAAACAAAATCTTGAACTAAGAGAATCTGCTTTAGCGCAAAGAGCATCAGCGCAAGAATCACTTAACGCTATTAACAAAGAGTTAGATGCTGCAGAAAAAAAAGCAGAAGAATTACGACGTGAAAGCGTGGAAAGGACGCCATTGACTACAACTCAACGCATATCCAACTTCTTAGGTGCATTCGGTCAGTTTGGAGCATTGAGCAATGCTCTTCACATAAGTGATAATAAAGATGCTGATGCGGTCGACAAGTGGTTTGCAGGAACAGTATTATCTACTGGATATTGGGAATCGGCTGTTTGTAATGCTGATCCACAAGATTTAGCAGATTCCGGTGCTGCTTTTATCGTAACACCTTCGGGAACAGAACAGCCTGTGGCTAGCGCCAATGGCGAACGCATCGGCGGCAGAGTGCCTTTGTTATGCACACTCTTAGAGGATCCAGCTGCTGAAGAGGAACCAGAACCTGCTTGTCCTGGTGAACTGGAATGCCGTGACGACGGTTTCTGCTATGAAGAAGGGAAAGATGTTCCTGCAGAAGGGTTCCTCTATAGGTTTAGTTGGGGAGTTACTGCTCCAGCAGATGAGCAGATCACTCCTTATCTAGATGAAGATGGCTATGCTATTGAGTTTAATATTGAAGTAGATGGTTTCCAGCTTTACGATTTGAATGTAGAACTAAAGAACGGTCAATCTGATAAAGACCTTTGGGCAGAATATGTCTTTGGGGATGATTTAGCTAACAGAGAAATCTGTATCGTCTGGGAACGAGCGCCTCAAACTTATGGTGAATTGTTTACTGGTCAAACTGATTTACCTGACGTCTGCAACACCATCGTCATCTCGGAAGAAGGTACTCCAGAGAAGCCAAAACGGCAGAGAAGAGACTTCCGATCTACAGTATCCAGCGGCGAGGTTACCAGAAGAAGCCTGTCATCAAGGTAGGTTCATTAATCGTAAGATTTATATACCTGTGTATGTTTTAAAAATACACATGGCTGTTAAAAGAATACAATTCACCAAAATTGAACTTCAGATAGTTACATACCTGTTTAAGCATTATAAAGACAAATATAACGCTCGGCAATTAGCTAAATTCTTAAAGATAAACCATGCCCATGCTAATAAATTATGTCATCTTTTGGTAGACAAACATCTATTAACTCAACAAGAGCTTGGCAATTCTATCTTTTTCTCTTATAATTATGAATACCCCTTGGCGATTAAATTTATGGAATATACATTGAGTTTGGAAGACTTTCCTTCATGGTTAAAAATTGTATCTTATAACCTCAATAAATTTAAAGACTGCATTGGTCTTGGTTTGATTTTTGGCTCGTCCATAAAATCTAGAGATTTTAATGATATAGATATTTTACTTATGTATGATCCGGAAAAATCAAAAGAAATTAAAAAAATAAAAGATGAAATAAGAAAATCTGAATTAGTTGAAAAACCGATTAGATATGTAGACATAACCGAAGCGGATATTTTGTTAAATAAAAAAGACAAAATATTTTATAATATATTCTCTGAAAATCTGGTCTTCCATAATCCTGAAAAATATGTGGAGGTTATCCAAAAATCCCGTACCTAAATAATCATCTGAAATGGTGTCTGAAAGACTCCCAAAGGCTGGTAAAAACAAAGCCAGACCTGGATTTGGCTCAAAAGCACATCCAGAAATCAGAGTACAATTACGATGTACTGCAAAATCTTGAAAAACTAAAAATATATGATTGGGCATTCAACGTAGGTTTTTATGCGATTTATCATTGCTTTTTAGCAATCCTTGCCAAAAGCGGTTATGGATCACGAAATCAAGCTTGTATTATAACTGTTCTTCTCACGTTGATAGATGAAAAGAAACTTGACTTTGATAAAGACTTGGTCGCTCAATTTGATACTCTTGATGCTGAAAAGAGTATTGCTAGTTCAACAGTAAGAAAAAACAGAGAAATTTCCACCTATGGCGTTGAAACAAGCATTGATCTGCAACATATTCAGAGAATCAAAGAATTGGTATTAAAAGTGCAAAGAGAAACAATAAAAATACTGCAATAATCTAAACATGATATTTAGAGGCGGCAAAGAGTGGATTAAACATGGAAAAATCAAAGAGTTCAAAAGATTTGAAGGATAACAAAAATAAAAGATTTTAGGGCCACCGTAGCCAGCGGTGAGGGTACCAGAAGAAGCCTGTCGTCAAGGTAGATGATAAGTATTCGATTTACTTGCTTCATTGAGGATCAAAATAAAGTAAATGTTTCTTTAGCAAAAACTACTCAACTGGCAGTGATTAAATAGTTCGCATCGTTATTGAGCAAAATAACGATTTTTGCTCATTGTGATTGAGAATATACGCTGGAAAATTAGATTGTATACCGAAAGACATCAATAATCAAACTTATCTGTTATGCCCAGTATGTATTAAGCTAAGCGCGTGGGCGCCGCCAATTTTCTCCAAAGCCGCTGAAAAAGAAAGAACCCATATATAGAAGATCAGAGTCTGGTCTATAGTTGCTGCGAAGCGAGGCAGGCTTTTATCTCTTTTTCAAACTGAGAAAAATCATCTATCTCTTCGGTGAGAAATTGATAAGATAGCGCATCATCAATTTCACCATACTTATGAACAAGGATGTTGCGGAAGCCTTTCATCTGGCGGATCTTCTCTGCAGTTTCCTGGCTTAGGATCTTCTTTTTCTCTATCGTATCAATAAGATCATCTTCACTCTGGGGCAAACCTAATTTGTTCGAAGAAACAACTATGGAGATTATAGAGATTACCGCTTCGATAGCAGATTCTACTGTTTTCTCACAGGCTCTTCTGATAGTAAGGTCGCGCAAGTATTCCCGTTCCTTTTCCGGAAGAATATCTTCTAGTTCCCCTAAATACCTATTCATCTCTTCCAATTTACTGAGGATTTTCTTCTTGGCGTCCATCATGCCTCCATGGCAGCAAAATATTCATTATAATATTTTTCAAAACTGCTAAAGCTCTTAATAACCTTCATGAATTCATCAAAGACAAACTGATAATTATCATAATAAAGTACTTTTCCTTTTATCACTTCATTCTGAACCGCCAATGGGAGATCCTGGAAGATATGGAGATCAACCTTATCGGGAAGATGCCCCAGAACTTTAATTCTAAACGTAAATCTTTCTTTTGGATTTCCTTCATAGTAGACTGCTATATCAGTATCAGAAAGCGGACCATCTGTCCCTTTCGCAGCACTGCCAAAAAGGATCACAAAACGGATTTTCGACCTGTCTAAAGAAAGAATCTTAGCTTTTATCTTATCGTTATCCATGTGACGCATAAAGAATGGAGATATATAAAGCTTTATGTACTTATTTTACGAAATATGTTAGGGAAATATCCAGATTACTAATCAGCAGTTTTAGGTAGGATTAACACATCCAGAAAGCCTGTCAGCTCCGATAATTATAAACACTGTAATCTGTCCTCTTTTTGGGTATATGGCAGTTGTTGCAGGAGGTTAGATGTTACTGCAAGCCAAATTTCTTCAAAAGCTCGGCATGCAATTCAGCGTGTCTATTAACCCAATTATCCTAGGACCACAAGTATTCACTCCAATCATCCTCATTGCCATTAAGCAAAATCTCCATTATTGCTCATTGTGATTGAGAACATCGCTGGAAAATTAGATTATATACTGAAAGACATCAATAATCGAACTTATAAGTCATGCATCTTTATGTATAGTTAAAGCAATCGATGTACGAAAATTTAATGCTACCCTATTTCATCTAGAACTTAAAACGTAAGTAATAGGTTAGCTTTGCGAATGATTATAGAATTCAGCCATTTGCTTATAATCTTTTATCATGATAAACACCTTGCTAGCAATTTATGACCTGGCATATTACGTACACTAAAACAAAATATTAATAAACACTCTTTCTTTCCTTACACCTGATGAAATTTCTGGACTCATTCAAGCTGAAGACACCTTTTTTTATCTCGTTAGCCGTTGATGCGGTCAGTTTCAGCCTTCTGGCGTTAGTGTTCTACCTTTTCGCTCAATACATGCAGACCAAAGCTATCCTCCTCTCAGGAGGACGGACAGCTGAACAGATTCAACAGATGCTGCTTACCGCACCCACGGAGGTTGTGCAATCCTTTTCAAACGACTTAAAATCATTATTTTACATCATGGTAGTCGGTGGTCTGCTGCTTATCATCGCTTCATTATTTCTCTATACCTTCTCACGAGCATATCTCTGGAACACTCTGCTTAAGAAAAAATTCAGCAAAAAGAACTACTGGCGCTGGAATGGTCTGTATCTATTGATAATGTTGATCTCTGTGCTTTACGCCGGCCTTGTTTTTATCGTCTCATTCCTGCTAAGCTCTTTAATAGCCTTGATACCAGAACCGAATACGGTCGCATTATTGACCAAGACTCTCAATTCAGGCTTTTGGATGCTGTTCCTGATCTTTATCTTCATCACCTCTTATTATTTTGCTAAAAACTACAAAGTCTTCCGCTCTCTGGGAGAAGCTTTCCAATCTTTTAACAAAAGATGGCCGTCTTTATGGCGGTTGTTTCTGTGGTCGCTTCTGATTCTAGTTGCGTTAGGATTTGTCAATTTTGGTGTTACCAGATATTTGATTTTCCGCCAGACACCTTTGTTTGTCTATAACTTTATCATAACCATCCTTTACCTCAGCTGGTTAAGACTTTATGTCTTCAAGTCTCTTTCTCAATAAGCTTTATAAAGATGGAAGCTTCTCTGGATTACATGAAAGATTCACTGAAAAGCCTGCTCGGCAAGCTCCAGAAAGAGAATACAGTTTTGGCAGTCTATCTCTTCGGTTCGCATGGTACAGAGAAGGAAACTCCTCTCTCAGACATAGACCTCTGCCTCTTTACTGCTCCATTATCAAACAAAGAATATCTTAACCTTATGTCTTATGGTACGGACAAGATAGATATCAGTATTTTCGATAAGCTGCCTTATAATATCAAAGTAGAAGTTTTTAAAGGAAAACCTTTGTATGTTAAAGATAAAGATTTTGTCATTCGTCAATACGCTATCTCTCTTCGTCAGTATTACGATTCTCACAAATATTATACCAAATATTTTGAGGCGGTTTCGGCATGAAAAAGTCTAGTCTCTTCGATGACTTGCATCGCTACCTTGCAGATCTTGACGAAATGCTTCCTGAAGAAGACGAATTTTTAGCTAGCAAGATGAATCAGTACAGTGTTTCTATGGTGATGATGAACATCATCAACACTTGTATCGATATCGCTCATGAGATTATCGCTAGGAAAAAGTTAGGGTACCCCGGAACTTATCGAGAAGCTTTCACTCTTCTGGCAAAAAACAAGATAATCTCCGTTCCGCTCTCGAAAAAGATGATGGCGTTGGTCGGTCTTCGTAATATTCTCGCTCACGAATATGGAGAAGTTAATCTGGAACTGTTATATGAACAGGCTTCTGATTTACTGTTCATTAATGATTACATCAAATCTGCTGCTGCTCTTTCTCAGAAGGTATTTAGTTAGCCTGCACGGCACGATTACGGGAGCAGATTTACATAATCAATTTAGGCTCCCGTGTGCCTCAATGGGCAAGGTAACTAAATACGTACCTTTCTCAGTAAGCTTTATAAATGTAAATCTCCTCATTCTTTCTAATGCAAAAAAGAGGACAGGTGACGGTTTTTGTAATTGTTGCGCTATTGGTATTAGGGCTTAGTGCGCTTATCTTTGTCTTAAATGAGAGGATCACACCAGAGATAAAGCCTGTTGATACAGCTCCAGTTCAGCAGTTTGTTGAAAGTTGTCTTCAAAAAACTCTTAGCGAAGGGATTTCATTCATCGCTGAAAATGGAGGATATAACCATCTTCCTGAACTGTCTTCGAGCGATGCTTTTCATAATGCTCCTTATTATGTCTATCTTGGAGAAGATACTTCACCCACCCTGCAGAGTATCCAGCGGCAGCTAGCGGATTATATCACCAGTCAATTACCGTTCTGCATTCAACAATTTAAAGCTTTTCCCTATACAATCAGTTTTTCTGAGATCAGCACCCGTGTTTCAATACTTCTGGGAATGGTTGATGCGGATATCTCTTTTCCAATAACAATTGAGCAAGGAGAACAGCAGGCGACTCTCGATACTTTTAGGGTATCCCAGCCATCTTCTCTTTTTGAAATGTACAGTGCCAGCCAGGAAATTGTGGACTATACTCTTCTCTTTGACAATGCCATCTGCTTCGACTGCATAGATGATACGGCCCAGAAGAACAATCTTCAGATAAGTGTTTTAGAGTTTAAACTTGATGAACTATTTTATATTATCGAGGACCTTGACAAAGAGCTGGTGTATCGATTTGCCAGTAAGCATCAAGATCTGCCGGAGAGCGATATTGTCAACTATAATTTTATACCTGGAGAGATACCATGGGAATAAAGATAGCTATAATTATTTTGCTGTTGTTGTCTGGAGTAGTCATCGGCCAGGAAGAGAGTTATACCTCAGAACAGCCAGAAAGATGGAATTATGATGATCAGACTTTCTATGACCAGATCGATTATTCTCAATGGGATTGGAGTCAGATCAATGGTTGTTCCAGCTGCATAGACAACGCTTTAGGAGCCCTGGAGAAGAAGGGAGTACTGCAAGGAGGCAATTTTTATGATGAGACTGCCGCTTCTCAATTCTACCATAGTTCTGCTTTCTCGCAGTTTTTAGCTACCTTACCAGATGACAAAGTAGAAAAGATTGATGCGAAACTGATTATCGAAGCTGGCGACGGCAAGCTGCTGGAGGAGAAACACATCCGTGCCAATATCGATGAAGTTCCCGATCTGAAAGAACTTGATAGTTCTCAATTTAATGATTATATGGAGTCCGATTTTGGAGTCAAGTCTGTCGATCTTTCTCATTGCCAGAAAAATTCCTGCATCCTCCAGGAAGGGACTCTCAAAAATAGAGGTCCAGAAGCTGAAAACCTTCCTTTAGAAGACGTGAAGCTATCTAACAGCAAGATCATCATGACACCTGAGGGGCGGATTATCGTCAAAGCTGACACAGAAACCATCTCTAATTATGAATTTAGTTCTTCTCCAGGAGCTAAATATACTGTAGCAATAATCAATGATAATCGCCATTTTACTCTTTTATCTGATGGTCATGATGTCGGCGCAGCTCAAACAGGAATATTTCAGTTTGATGATGGAAAAGTCTTTATCGAGCCTGAGACAACAGCCATCATAGACGGTTTAGGAACTATTGAGATAAAGAAAGGTCAGAAAGTAGAATTATCACCTAAACCGTTAGATAAAGCATCTTTTGAGAATAAGATCTATGTTGGCGAGAAAGCTATAGAGATGACCGGTCAGGGATATGCTGTCCTCTATGAAGATACCATAGAACATATCACAGATAACACCAGAAACGGTTATCGTCTGGTCATGTCTCCAAAAGCCAATGAAAGAATTGAATCCCCCTCTAAAATCAGTTACAATAAAGAAACGCGGCAGATGATCATAGCTGGAGATGCTCAGATAATCAACGGCAACAATCAGATAGCAGTACAACAAGGCCATTTTCTGTCAGAATTAAGAGGCCCTAAAGGGATTATTTCAGAAGATACACAGACATATAATCTCTATGATCTAGCTATGTCTTTGGAAGATTCCGATAAAAGTCTCGTTTTTGATAATAACAAAATCAGCACAAAAAATTCTGCATTCTATTCATTACAATATAATGAAGGTCCCGCAGGTTTTGTGAATAGCGGCTTGGTAATCGATAGGATAACTGATCTTGGAAGGGGCGAAGTCCAGGATCCTGACATTGTGGTCATTTCCCCCCGCCACTTAGGAATAGACGTAGAAACGAAGCAGTGGCAGCGTTATGAAGATTTTTGGTTAAAGAACAGCCAGGATAATCCAACTTTTATCGTTAATTTTGATCAACAAACCTATTCAGCTCCACAGTTTGGTCTTGACGATAATGGGAGACCAGTCACAGTGAAAGGCAGTAATGAAGTTTTTATGGAGCAGTTACTGGAGAAGCGCCGCAGTCAGACTTTTGGAAAACAAACGCAAATCTACTTCATGGGTCATTCTGGTTATGATGGTGAGAAAAGGGAGTATTCTTTTGACGTTAACAATGATAAAATTAATGACATCGAAAAAAAGTACGGTGATGAGATTACCAGCGCTTTTGGCAATCCCGTAAGCCTGAAAAATAACAAGCCTTCTGTGATAATCCCAGAAAATCAGTTAGGAGGGCATGATGTACATGATCCTGTCATCGCTGGCTGTGCCAGCGCGGACTTTCTAGAGAGAGAGGAGCTTAATTTTGAAGGACAAGGTGATTTATTTACAGCATATCTTGTTTCACAAGCTAAGTATGGGGTTGATAATTGGCAGGATTTCATTCAGAAAGTAAGAGATAAACAAATTATCTGGCCCGATACTAAGACCTGTCAGAGTTCCTTGCAATATCTTTCAGGAGTTACTATAATCACACCACAAGAAGTGGAGGACTTGCGGACAAAATGTTAAAAAAAATCCTACTAGTGTTACTGCTCTTTGCGACTATGTCTTCAGCACAGCTATCTCAATATTATGATCTACAATTACATTATGACGGTACACAGTTTCGTCTCAAAAGTATGGCGGTAGAACCGCTTGATGGTACCGTTAGCTTCCCAGAAGCTGGAGACAAGGAATATCTGATCATTGATTCAAGCGGAAATATAATCTATCGGGGTCATTTCTACCTGCAGGATTCGTTCTTTCTGGAAGGCGATCTGATTGATGTTCCAGATCAAGAGACTCCTTTTTTAAGTTCAGCCGCCAAGTTGTCTCAGTACAATCTAAATTTGAACATCCCATATGTTCCTGGTCAAAAAATTCAGCTTCGTGATAATGGTAAAACAATATATGAAGCAGATATTGGGAGTCTTGATATCGGAAAAACATCTAATACTGATGCGCTGCACGTAGATCTTCAGAATAATATTATTGCAACGAGACCATCCACCCAGGGAGCTGTTGAGAAACCATCTGGAAAAGAATTTTTCAGGGTAATTACTATTCTAATTATAGCAATCTTGGTGCTGATACTGTTATTTTTTTTAATGCGTTTGAAAAGAAAGTCCTAATTGTTCTTTTGCAAATGTTACTTCCTGTCTAAAAGTATTATCGTTGGGGTGTAGATGGTCATAACACCTGACAGCTTTTTGATAGGACTCGTCTCTTAATTTCTGATATGCTTCAACCTTTTGAGAACTCGGTTCAAACCTTCCGGTCATGATCCCTGCCATATCAGCCTTAGTCTGATAAGATTGACCTAACCGAACGTACATGATAATCGCTAGTGGATCTATTTTATCAGCGCCTATTTCTTCCATAAGCTCAACTGCTCGTTCTAACCGATACGAAGCAATGTTTCTGTGGAGATAATCGCTAAAAGCACAGTATGCTTCTTGATATTTACCGAGATTTTCCGGTGCGATCATATGAAAAGCTTTACCTTTATGATAGAAAGATTCTAACTTTTGTTTTTCTCTGGAAGGAACATTGCAGCCTAGTACTTTTGAATTAATGGATGGTTCAGCTGCCTGAGCAACATTCAAAAGGGCAGCTCCAATCAGAGCTGCTAAAGTCTTCTTCATCATGTTTTATGAGGAAAGCTGGCTTTCTTTTATAAATCTTTCTTTGATTACTACTTTTAAGTGTCAATCTCTTCAAAACCAAGAGCCAGCGCTTCCGCTTCACCACTTTAATCTAAAAGAAACTTTACCCTCGTTTAAATTCGCCAGCCACGTCTATAAGCTCTACGTGTCCCAGCATGATGCCGCGGCAGCAGTAACGTTCAAGACCTAAAGAATCAAGCACTTTCTTCGGATTTTCACCTTTATCAATCTGCTCTTTAAACTCTTCGTAGAGGTGGCCGACTGGTTTTCCGCATGAGAAACATCGAATTGGGATAATCATAGAGCATCAAGACTAGGTTTTATTTATAAACTTTACGGAGTGTATTCAACACAAAGGAGCTGGTGCGGGGCCGTTTTTGCGCTTTCAGCCAGATGAATAGCTTTTTCAAGCAGACCCTCTACATTTGGATTCCCTGATTGATAGGCAACGCCGACCCGAACTGTTACATGATATGGATCAAGAGCGACTGTCCGACCGTCAACTTCAACAGTTTCTGGTTGAAGACTAACTTGATTAGGAATAATAGTTTTATTTAGATTTTCTTGAAGGCCTTGGCCTATCTCTCCAGCTCTATCTGTTGGACCAAGATAGCCAAGAACGTATTTATCATTGGAATACCGTCCTACAAATTTTAGACCAGACGCTTCTCGCATGGCAGCATTCCATAATGTTTCGTATCTGATTATAGTACTAAAATGAACGTCCATAACCACTTCTCCATCACCAGCAGCGTAGCGATCTGCCCATGGTTTTAGATCATTGGCATCTGTTAAAATTACAGTTAATTTCGAAGCTTCTCTCGAAGCTCTCGCCCCTCTTAAATGATCGTGTAGAGTTATTTTGATTTCGTCTAAACTGCGAGAGGGGATTTTTTGCTCCATATCTAATCAAGAGCAGAAATAAGCGTTAATTTATAAATATTTTGTCATTTACTACTTATTGATGAATATTTACTTACTCTAAACTGTAGAGAACAACTCTATTCCGACCCGCATTTTTTGCTTGGTATAAAGCATCGTCTGCTCTCTTGAAAAGTTTATCAGAAGTCATTTCCTTTTCGTAGGCAGCAACGCCGATGCTGATGGTAACTGGAATAGATTGTTCATTATAGATAACAGGAGTTTCATAAACAAGTTTACGCACATTTTCAGCAAGTACCGAAGCGCCTTCCAGAGCAGTTTTCTGAGCGATAATGGCTATCTCTTCTCCACCGAAGCGGGCTGCGACATCTCCTCCCTGGCGAGTCCCTTCGTTGATACGTCTCGCGACTTCTTTAAGTACGAAGTCTCCGCCGGCATGACCGTATGTGTCATTAACTTGTTTGAAATGATCAATATCGATTATAAGAAGACTTAAAGGGTCATTATAACGACTAGCAACGTTTAATGCTTCCTCTAGGCGAGCTTCATATCCCCTTCTGTTAAGAAGACCAGTAAGCTCGTCACTTAATGCGTATTGCCTCAATGCTTCTTTTTCTCTTGCTCCCACGATACGTTCTGCAACCAAAGTATCGTTTAATTTTTGATAAGCGTCTCTTTCATTAACTACATTATCTCTCTCTGCATATGCCTGATTTCTTTCTCCGATAGCTCTCTGAATTCGAGATTCATAAAGACCTGCTATATGTGCTGCAATAGCTGCTAGTTGCTCATAAGGAACATCAGGAGCAAGATCTCTTGGAAGTTCTTCAATAACACTTTCTAGTCCGGTATCTAGGTTAGGTCTAAGTGGAATTATTTTCCCTCTACTTTCTTCAGCCATTTTATCACTTAAAAGTGGTGTTTTATATATAAACTTTTCCCATAAAATCATCTATCAAAACAAAATATAAGAAATGATGCTCCCTAATTGGGAAGGTAAAAAATCTACCTGTACGATTTCTGCCGTTTTGCGCGGGCTTTGGAATCGTTCGGCTTGCGGGTCTCTTTCCTGCGGACATCAGCTACCAGCAGCAGTCTGTCATACTCGTCAAAAACTTTTTTAAGCTTCTTGTCATGCTGCATCAAAGCTCTGGCAATAGCCAGACGTATTGCATCTGCTTGTCCGTTGGCGCCGCCGCCGTTGCTGATGACGGAAAGATCGACGGTCTTCATAGTTTCAGCAGCTAGGATCATCGGTTCTGAGATCCTTAACCTTAGATTTTCGGTGCCAAAATTCTCAAAGAACTGACCATTGACAAGAACCTTGCCTTTCCCATCCCGGAGGGTGGCTCTGGCAATGGCTCGTTTGCGTTTTCCTTGGGTCTGGATAAGTTTCATTGTTTACCACCTAAGCTTTTGCAGGTTTCACCGATAGTGGTGTATTTGAGAGTAGGAAGTTTCTTGGCAGAAGCCTGTTCAGGAGCAATAGTCTCTTTTCCAGATAACTCACCAGGAACACCGATATAGCACATGATGCGCTTGAATGCAGTTTTGCCGCGTTCTTGTTTCCAAGGCAGCATACCTCTGATGGTACGGCGGACAAATCTATCTGGCAATCGTGAAAATTTAGCGCTTTTTAAAGGATAGCCTTTACGATCTCGTCTCTGTTTTTCACGAGCGACAGTATTTTCTTTACGGCCGCTGATAACAATTTTATCACAGTTGATGACCTTAACTTCTTCCCCTAAAAGAGCATCTTTAGCGACAAGACTAGCTAATCGCCCTAATATAAGCCCCTTCCCGTCGTAGATTTTAGTCATCCTACAATCCTCACTTTCTTTCCTTCTGGGTTTTTTTGAAGTAATTCTTGAATGCTAAGAGCTTGGCCTTTAGCTTCTTCAATCTTTCGTTTGGCATCAGCAGAAAACTGGAACGCAGCCACGTCAATCTTCTTGCTTAATGATCCGAGGCTTAACACTTTTCCAGGAACGACGATAGTCTCTCCATCACGGGCTTGCTGGTCAATCTTGTACATATTGACACTGCGCCTTTGTCGGGACGGCTTGTTTAAGTCTTTATGGATCCTTTTCCAGAAAGCGTTTTCTCTGGCTTTCTCTTCCAGCTGAGTTAAAAGTCCTTGTAATTGATAGTTGGTCGTCCCGTGTCTCATAGTAAGCTTTCCATCTCAGCGGCTTTTTCAACCAGGATCTCGCTGCTTTTCTGCAATATTTGCTTGCAGCTTAGCTGGCCCCAGCTTTCGACGGTGAAGATGATGTTATCAGTATATTCGTAAGTGATGCCCTTGTCTAGATCAGCATAGTACTCAATTAGGCTGCTTTCAGGGACTTTCTCTTGGTTTAGTTGGAGCTTGCCGGATTTCATGCTAAAGACGCCGTCAGGAGAATTAGCAGCCACAAGTTCTGGGTTTTCGACTTTTCCCATATTTATTTTTGCTTCTTTTTTGTAGAAAGCCCAGCCTGGGGACCATTTGGTGTGTACTTTGCCTTGTCCCATGACTGCCGTCATATTAACGTCGATTTTCTGTTTTGCCAGAAGCTTGACGACCGGCATCTTTGGATAGACGAAAGTGCACTTTGGATCGCTGCTTTCTGCTTCTTCAGCATAGACGTACCCTTTCTTGGAAGCTTTAAGCTTGATCTGAAGCGTGCAGCGGGCGCTGCGTTCTTTGACTTCATCTTCATTTTCTGGTAATCGGTAGCTTGATAAGTCTGTCTTGATCGGGACAAGTCCTAGGCGGAGAGCCAACATCTCATCATATAAAGCGCTATTATTATCTTTGATCTCGATATCTTCAACAGCCAGAGTAGGAACTTCTTCGACGATCAGGCGTCTGATGGTGTTAGCAAAAGCTTCATCAGCGCCTTTTATCATAAACGTAAAACTGTTGTTCTTCTTCTGTTCTTTGATCTTTTCGAGTTTTAATGCCATGTTTTAGACCCTTCTTCCTCGTCTACCGCCTTTTGCCCGGCAGCCGTTGTGTGGTTCTGGTGTCACTTCTTCGATCTTACCGATCCTGATGCCGATCCTGGATAAAGCTCTGATTGCTGCTTGGGCGCCAGGTCCAGGGTTTTTCTGACCGTTATGGCCTCCTCGAGCCCGTACCCTGATATATAATCCGTTGATGCCTTTCTCTTTGCAGATCTCGGCAACTTTCTTAGCGCAACCCATAGCTGCTCCTGGAGAGCTTTCCAATCGGTCTGACTTGACCATCTGGCCTCCTGAAGCTCTTGCAAGAGTTTCAGTGCCAGTGATATCGGTGACGGTGATGATAGTATTGTTATAGGTGGCTAGAATGTGAGCGATCCCCCAGCGCATCTTCTTCTGCGGATAAGGAGAAGAGCCATAAGCTGGTCTGCGGTTTTCTCTTGGTTTCGGAGCGTGATCTGAATTTTCTGTTCTCATTCTTCATCCTGCGGTTCTTCTAATTCTACCGCTTCCTCTTCCAACTGAGTTTTGACATCTGCTTTTTTCTTGATCTCTTTTAATTCAGACGTCTCATTGGCTTCTTTCTTGATGACAACCCTTTCTGGGTGGTCTTCGCTGACCATCGGTGATCTACCTTTGAAATTAACCACCATCTCTTCTTCTAAAGTGACCAGATATGAGGGGGAAGTGATCTCCTTACTGCCAACCTGAACGTGCCTATGGACGATAAACTGTCGAGCTTGTTTCATGGTCCGGCTTAACCCTTTACGATGAAGGACGCTTTGCAGACGGCGGTTAAGTATGTCTCTGGACTGTAAGGCTAGAATCTGATCCAGACCGGAGTCTGCCGACAGAAGACCTAATGATTGTAATTTATGAAGAACTTGAGCTGTCTCTTTCTCTGCTTGAACGGTCTTAGTAGCGATAAGCGCTTTAGCGATATTTTTATATTTTTTAAGGAAAGAGTTGGCAATCATGATCTCCTTTTTCTTGACCAGGCCGTATTCATGCTTAAGCGTCTTTTCCTGTTCGATTGCGACAGCACTCCAAGGATGTCTTGGTGTCCAGTATTTTTTCTTTAATTTCTTTGGATCTCCCATTGTTCTTATTTACCTGATTTTGCCGGAGCTTTCTTCTTGGCTACGCCGACAACCTTGCCTTTGCTGCGGCGGAAGTTTGAACGTGTTCTTTGTCCTCGCACCGGCAGACCCTTTTGATGTCTGATACCTCTTAAGGATTTAATCTTCTTAAGGCGTTTAAGATCGTTTTCCTGAACGAAGTTAAGAGTTCCTGTCAACAGGTGCTTATCCTCGCCCGTCTCATAATCTTCTCTTCGGTTAAGCATCCAGATAGGAAGTCCAGCTTCTTTTGGCTTAATGATAACCTCATTGAGCCTGCTAATACTAGCATCGTCTAGATCACCAGCTTTCTGGGTCTTTTTAACGCCTGCCAAAGTACAGATAGAATCAGCAAAATTTATGCCGACACCTTTAATCTTGGTTAGGGCGATACGTACGGTTTTTTCGCCGGGAACGTCAACATTTGCGATACGTACGATGTGTCTAAATTGTTTTTCTGCCATTCTTCTATAGTATCCAGAATTCACCAAGACTGTGGTAGCCCTATAATCGCGTGAACTCGGACTGAATGCTTTCAGGAAAAGCAGGTTATTTATAAAGGTATCGTTTAGTTAGCAGTGTTACTGACGGGTGGTTAATCTGTCGAAAAGTTTATAAGCCTCTAATTAGGCTGATCTTATATGGCAGTAGAAAATCCTGGGGACTTCATTCCTTCTTTAACTCTATCTTATGGACATCATTACCACCCTTATTGTCGGGTTAATAGTTTAGATCAGCCGATTTTAACTCGAGAGCTTGACGGAAGTCCCGGAATCGATAATCTTTTAGTTCCGGCTCAGATTACTTACCGCACTCCTGTTGCAAGAAATCTTATTGGATTAGCTATGGCTAAAGTTATTTCTCTTTCTGATCAAGAAAGAGTTTCGGGAGATGAGCTTACAAGAAATGTTCGAGATACTTTTATAGGAAGAGTTCCTCGATTAGTTCTCTATAGAAATAGATTATTCATGAAAGTTAATCCGGCTGATGTTGATCCGGGTCCTAATGAAGCCCCTTTTCTTATCTACCGGCCTGTTGAAAAAGGAAAGTTAGTCCAGCCTTTAGAAAGAACTGATTATGTGGCTTGCTTGCCGATAGTTCATCAGTACCTGGAAATGATGATCCCTAAGATTGATGATAAACCTCTAAAAAAAGAATTTACTAGATATAGGAATAGTGGCGCTATAACTCATTTCAGGATAGATTTTGAAGAAGCTGGGTTACACAGAGGGGATGTTGTGCGTCACCCTCAAGTTTATCTTCTTTCAGAACTTAATGATTGGATTAGAAATTTGTAATTAATTCTCTTCCTTTTTCTCTTTCCCTTCTTCCTCTTCTTTCATCCTGAGGTGCCGCTTCCATTTCAACAGGGTATAATTCACCGGGTTCTTGATCCTGGAGCAGAGATGATCTGGCTGGCAGACACCGATGCCTTTGGCATAGCCTTCATTATCGCAGTTGGGCGGCAGTTTCTCGCCGGCTTTGAAACTGTACATCTGTCCTTTGATATAGACTTCCCGCAGCGGTTCGGGATTTTTCTTGTTCCATTCTTTCAGAAAAGCGGCGATCTCGTCTTTGTTCCAGCCGATCTTGCCCAGGAAGTTGCTGAGGATGAAGATAGCTCTCTTTTTCCCGTCAGCTACGCCTGAAAGGATATTCTTGACACAAGGAGGAAAAAATTCTTCGGTGATCGGCGAGGTTATCTCTACCTCTTCATATTTCTTTTCAGGTTCCCGGTCTTCGGTGATCTTGACTTCAAAATCTAAGGCTTGAGCCAGTAATCGTTGGGCGCTCTCGCCGGAAACTTCGCGGTCTAAAAACTTATGCGAAGAAACTTTGATAGTATCAGGATGAGCCATCGTTTTCTCGAACTGCAGTACTTTTTCCGGATCAAACGGCAGGCTGGCCAGTCCCGATTTTTCATGGAGACTGTAAGGCATCCGGTAAAGATGCCGGGAAGCGATGAGGATGGTGTCTATCTCTAGAAAAGGATCTACTTTCAGCATCGGGATCGGCGTCCCCATCTTATCTTTTTTATAATAGATGATATCATTCTTTTCAGAGTTGGTCTTTTCCCGGATGGCGTTGAAATTGCCGTTCTCAAATTCCATGATCTTCCTTGCAAGCTCTTCCTTGATATTCTCGGTAACATAGGCCGCGATCTTTCTGGCGGCGTCCGGAAACATCTCTCTAGTCTTCTGATTTCCTACCTGCTTGGGAAAAGCTTCAAACGGCACGCCGATATGGAAACCTTTGTTTCCCGAAAATTTCACCGAATGATCTTTCACGCCGCAATATTTCAGAAATTCGATCACTAAATAAGCGCAGATCCGGCTGTATTCAAAGACCGCGCAGTCGATATCAAGTACTAAGTCCCAGGCGATGCGGAGTTTTGTAAGATCTTCTCGGCTAAGGTTACTGCTGATGGCCAGGGGATTGGACCAGCGTTCTTCGGAAGAATGGAACGAAGTAGTACCTCGCAAGGTCAGTTCCAGGACTTCCCGGGGATATTTGATAATATCTGGTCTCTTCCCGAACCCGTCGCCGTATCTGACGCCGATCTCTTTGTCTATAGCGTGTTCAACGATGGCATCCTGGACGTCTCTTCGCTTGTAGAATTTCAGGGTGACGCTTTTATCGAGAGGCATGGAAGCTTGAGAACCGGCTAGTTTAAATTATTTGTTGTGGTTTTTGAGTTTCTGTAGAAAGTGCAGCTCTTCTGCCCGTTTTTGAGGTAATCTTATATAGTTTAAAATAATTCTCATCATAAAAAGATGTGGTTATTCAGATGGAGCTTGAAACGGTTTTAGTCTCTTTGGATTTTATCTTTAGCTTCCTGGCAGTGGTCTTCATCTGCTATGCTTTGGTGCGGCTTCGTACCGTGAAACACATATTGCTGGTGCTCCTCAGTTTCCTGGGCGTGGCTGTTCTCCTGGTGACTCATGTGGCCATCGAATTCTTTGAATTGGGGGAAGTCATCTATGCTCTTTCAGCCTTGCTGGCCACGCTCCTACTGGGCGCTGTGATCCTGCTGCTTCGACGGGAAAGTTCCATACCGATGATGAAGTCAAGGAGGGTGAGACGATGATGCTGTGGGAAGAGATCATCTTTTATGCAACGTTTGTCATCAGTGTGGTGATTTTCTGGTACGGCTTTGCCCTCTACCGTCGGATAAAAGGCAGCCCTTTGGCCGCTGCTGTGCTTTTCGCATCTCTCTGCGCGTTGATCTTCAGCCTCCATCATCTTGGCGAAGTGGTATTTGAAGTCCTGCTGATGGACCATGTCCTTAACTATTTCCTGGAGATCCTGGCTTCCCTATTCCTGCTGTTGGCAGTCTACTACGTCTATAAAACTTCCAGGGAGGTCTTTGTTGCCTGACGATGGGCAAGACAACTCTCGGCAAGGCTCTGGAAAAGATCGATTACAAAGACGGCGGTGCCTATCTTTTTATCTCCGGGTCAAAACAGCATGATGCCGTCACTGTCGCTATCCTCAAGGACCAGACTAAAAGATTAGGCCATAATGGTATCTATGTCTCTTTAAACAAAGGTTATGAGTTTATCAGCAAGAATCTTCGTGACAGTGGCTGTGATCCATCTCATCTTTATTTCATCGACTGCGTGACCATGTCGCAGAGAAAAGTGGTGGACCGGGACTGCTGCGCGTTTATCTCTAATCCTTCTATGCTGACATCATTATCCTTGGCTATCACCACGGCCATCAAGACCAGGCAGTTTGACTTCCTGTTCTTCGATTCGATAAATTCTTTGGCGGTGTACAACAAACTGCCGACGACCAAACGCTTCCTGCATTATCTGATAGGCAAGTTACGAGAAGCTGGTGTGAAGGGCCTCTTGTTCTGCATCAAAGAAGAAGAGATCGACGGTCTTATCCCCATCATCTCGCATTTCTGCGATGCTACGATAGATCTTAGATCCTAGTCATTCCAGATAACTGGTGTCGTGGACAACGCCGACTCTGATCGGTTTCTCTTCGATCTCGACCAGATTGCTGGGGCTCAGAGAAGAACCATAGTGCGCTTCGTCCATATGGCTAAGATACCGTAATATTGCTCCAGGGAGAGCAGTTTCAGCTATCGTAACTTCATGCATTCCGTAACCTGGTTTGTGTGTGAAAACATACAGTCGGACTTCTCCCTCGGGAATTGCTGTTTTAGATGGAACGATGTTTGCTCCATCTACTCTCCAGAGGTCATCCAAGTAATCTTCAAGTGCCATAAGCTTACTAAAATTGTCTTTATTTATAAAAGTTTCTCTATTAATCACTTGTAAGTGGTCAAACCTTTGGTGTTGATTTTTTGTAATTCAGCCTTAAGAAGGTTGCAGAAAGTATGGGTCTTGCCTTTCAGCTTGAACACCAGCTTGGTCTTGCTTTCTTCGAGAATGTTGAGTTCCATGCAACTCCGTTTAGGGAGTTTATTTATGGATGTGTCTCTGAGTTTGTTTTTAGTACAGGCCATTCGAAACGCAACATTTATAAATCACTACAATCTAATATTAAAAAGGTGATTCGATGGTGGAATGGGATTTTTTTTCAGGTTCATTAAGAGATCTTTTTTATGATCCCGTAACGGGGAAGATTACTGTTTTGCACATCATCTCTGATCTGGCTCTTGTCTTGATCCCGGTAGTTATCGTGGTCTTATTGTGGTGGTGGATACGAAAAAAGACTAAAGGGAGTGGATGATGAGAATAAAAAAATCTGATAGGTGGCATTTATGATCGTTGTTTTAGCCGACTTACCGCACTGGGTGTGATTTATCTATGGACAAAAGAAAACAAAAGATCATCACGATTATCTTGGTAGTGGCAGCTTTGATCACCGGAATCATCGTGTTCTTCCTCTCATTTTCGCTTAATGCTCAATATGATTATAGTGATCTGGGCGTGGTCTTTGACGGGGACAAAGCTCTTTTGTGGACGCACGTTATCACCAATCTCTTTATCGGTATCGCGTATATGTTCATCCCCATCACTTTGTTACGTTTGGTCAAGAAGACAGGGCATAAGATACCGTTCACCTGGACCTTCTTTGCTTTTGGAGGGTTTATCATCGCCTGTGGGGTAACTCATTTTATGGCTTCGCTGACAACTTGGGTAGCAGTATGGTGGGTGGCGCAGATCATCAACTGGGCCACTGTTATCGTCTCCATGGGTACGGCCATTGCCATCGTCCCTTTAGTCCCTGAGGTAGTAGGATTGGTCGAGTCGGCTGCTCTCTCCGGGCAACGCAAGTCTGAACTGGAAGAAGCCAACAAGAAACTACAAGCAGAGATCAGGAATGCAAAGAAGGCTCGGCAAGATGTTGTCTTCTTGGGACAACTCAACAAACAGAAAGATCTATTCCTCTCTCAGGTTTCTCATGAGATCAAGACGCCGATCGTACCGATCATGGGTTACGTGGAGATGATCAGTTCTGGCGAATATGGCAAGATCAGTAAAAAACAGAAAGAAAAGCTGGCTATCGTCTATCGTAACGTCCAACAGCTGCGGGATCTTATCAATGATATGCTCGACGCTTCCCGGCTTGACCTCAAGCGTCTGGAGCTTCATTTTACAAAGGTTGACCTCGCCGTTCTTGTTCATGATCTACGGGAAAATTTTCTGACGATGGCAAAACAGTTCAAGACTACGGTAACGTTGGATTGTCCTGCTAAAATTTTTATCACCTGTGACAAGGATCGCATCAGTCAGGCTGTCCAGAACATCATTAAGAATGCTATCGAGAACGGAAAGAAAGGGCAGAAGAATCAGATAACTATAACAGTCAAAGACCAGGGTGGATCGGTCATGGTTGAGATTATCGATAAAGGAAAGGGGATCCCTAAAAAAGAGGTTAGGAAACTGTTCAACAAGTTTGAACGGACTGATCAAGCGGTCCATTCTGGCACCACCGGCTCCGGGTTAGGATTGTATATATCTAAAGGGCTGGTGGAAGCTCATGGCGGGACGATCACGTTGAAGAGCAAAGAAGGGGTCGGCAGCGCGTTTACGATAACTCTTCCAAAGAAAACAAAATGAGGTGGGAACATGACAACAGTTTTAGTCGTTGAAGATCGCTCTGATACCCGAAATATGGTGGTAGAAGCTTTACGAAAATCAGGATATGCGGTGCTGGAAGCTGAAGATGGTGAAAAAGCGCTGGAGATCGTAGGTTCTAAGAATGTGGATTGTATCCTTCTTGATATCCTTCTTCCTAAAAAAGACGGGGGGCAGGTGTTGACGGCAGTCAGGGCCAATAAGAAGAATGATCATATCAAGATAGTGATGATTACAGCTGCCAAAGCGACGCCGGCAACCATCAGATTGTATAAGAAGAATGGAGCTAATGGCTTCTTGTTAAAACCTTTGCAGGTTAAAGAGATCAGGGATGAGATCGGCCGAGTGTTGAAAATGACCAAAAAAAAATCTGCGCATAGTCTGTAAGAAGAAACACTGCAATTATGGCTGATGGTTGCCGAAGGCTTAGAAAAATTCATAAGCAATTAAACATTAAAATAAACATGTCAAGCGACAGCGTAACCTTGCACCGGGTTCGAAGCGCCTTAGTCAATGTCAGCTTCTTTTTTTTATGATCGCCACGCGTCTTTTACCAGTCCCGGCGCGATCTCCGCCAGCGGTTCCAGGACAAACCTCCTTTGGTAAAGACGAGGATGCGGTATCGTCAGCCCTGGCTCATCAATCTTCTGGTCATGGTAAAAAAGGATGTCGATGTCTATCGTCCTGGCTTTGCTCTTCCCTTTATCGGTCCGTCCCAATCTTTTTTCTATATCCTGGGTAAATAACAACAGTTCTCTTGGTGTCAAAGATGTTTTTATCTCAATCACCATGTTCAAAAATAAGCCACCGTCACAATCGACAGGTTCAGTAATATGTTCAGAAGACTTTTTCAGGATAGGACATCGTTCGCCGATACGTTTCAAAGCAACAGCTATATTCTTTTCCTTGTCGATGTTAGAACCTAAAGAAAGCAAGATCATAATGCCTTAGCTTCTTTCTGGAACTCTTCTGCTTTCTTCTTGATAGATTTCAGAGCATCTTTCAGCGCTTTTCTTGGCTCAAGACCTTTAGTCTCCAGGAGGAACTGCGGTACACCGACTAAAGGGTGATCGACCCTGTAAGTGGCGATGACGATGCCGTCTATCTTCTGTAATTCAGTCTTAAGAAGGTTGCAGAAAGTATGGGTCTCGCCTTTCAGCTTGAACACCAGCTTGGTCTTGCTTTCTTCGAGAATGTTGAGTTCCATGCAACTCTATTTAGGGAGTTTATTTATAAATGTTTCTCTGTCTTGGAGTAAACTTAAGCGCATGCCAATTCCTTCTCCCATAATGTCGCTCCTGGCTTTCTCTCGCCAGTATCGGTATAAAGCCCATTGTTCTGGAAGATCGTGAACGGATATTCATCGGGCAGTTTATTAAAGTAAAGATTCGCATCTTCTTTAAAGAACCACACGACGGCTTGTAGATCATACCTCTCTTTTAGTCTGAATAATGTCGTCAACAACGAATCCTGGAAATCGGGTTGTATGCCTGTTTCAGAGATGAACAATATTTTATCGTCTATAGGGATCATGAAATCCTCAAAATTATAATGGTTGATACTAACCTGCTCGGTGCTGGCAGGGTCAAAAAGATGAGGGTAGGTTGAGAAAGCAAAACCTTCTCCTAGTGAATCCCATTCAATCTTTTGAGGGTTTTTCTTATAAAACTCCCATTGAGTCGTCGGACCTATGACTATTGTTGTATCTTTGTTCTCTTCTTTGATCTCTTTCAGTAAGGATAGAAGGCTGTCAAAATCCTCTTTATCCGCATACATGTTGAACTCGATCGCCTGAGAAAGATAATCTGGTTTAAACTTTGAAACGAGATATCTGACCCATCTTTTGTAAAGCGTCCTGATCTGTTGGTCATTAAAATTATTTCCCGGCGGCACATACCCCAAGTTTCTTTCGGTTTCCCAGTTTGTCGCGACTCCGTTCCGGTCATTGTTGATGGGGCTGACAGCCAGATAAACCTTTTTTTGAGATGCTCTTGTATGCAAAGCCAGGTTCTCGACCAACGTTTTGAATCCATCGTAGGCGGCGGCATCATCTCCTGATAAGATACAATTATCGATATCCTCGCATTTACGGAGAATCTCCCATGGAACACTATCGCCGAAATGTAGAAGGATGAGATTCTCATCGTAACCATTTACGTAACTGTTGGCGTCTGAGCTTATCAAAGCTCCTGGATAGAAAGCAGATCCTAACAAGATACACTCGTCAGGTTTCTCTTTAAGCGTAAGTATACTTATGATGATTATGATCAAAGATAACAGGATGATCCATTTAAACTTCATGGAATCATGATTGAAAATAGATATATAAATCTTCCCAGCCCTATCTGTATCCATTTCCGTTACTTTTTTATATGATTGTCAAAACTGTTTTATCATGTCTTCCATGATCCTGGGACGAAGCAAGGTCGGCAAGGCCGTTTTTGCAGGGAGAGATTTTGTTAAAGGTGAGATGATCATCGAGTTTACCGGTCCGTTGCTGAAGAAAAAAGATCTTCCAAAACGGCTGAAACCGGAAGACGACCGCTATGTGCAGATCAGCAAGGACGAGTTCATGGGCGCTTCCGATGATTTTGATGATTACATCAACCATTCCTGCGACCCTAATTCTGGATTGAAAGAGATCAAAGGGAAACTGATCCTTTTTACGATCAAGGATATCAAAAAAGGAGAGGAGATCACCTGGGATTACTCCACGACGATGGCGGAAGACGATTGGGTGATGGCTTGCAAATGTGGAGGTCCCAACTGCCGGAAAAAGATCGGCGATTTTAAAGATCTGCCTAAAGATCTACAGCAGAAATATATCCAGCTGGGTATCGTCCCGCAGTTTGCGCTTGATGAAGCTTAAGGATACCCATATCTATATAAATCAAACCTAGTTTTTAATCTCTTATGTCTGATGCAATTGATCTTCATCGAAAGTATAAAGGAAAATTAGAGATAAAGTCTAAAGTTCCTCTTAAAGACAAGGATGATCTTTCGCTAGCTTACACCCCTGGCGTCGCTGAAGTATCTCTGGCGATCGCTGAAGATAAAACTTTAGCTTATGAATTAACTTCTAAATGGAACATGGTTGCTGTTGTCAGCGATGGTACTGCCGTTCTTGGCTTAGGTGATATCGGGCCTGTTGCCGCATTGCCGGTGATGGAAGGCAAAGCAGTCTTGTTTAAAGAATTTGGCGGGGTCGATGCCATCCCTATCTGTCTGGACACTAAAGATACTGAAGAGATAATAAAGACAGTGAAGTATCTTGAACCTTCCTTTGGCGGTATCAACCTGGAAGATATCTCGGCGCCGCGATGTTTTGAGATTGAAGAGAGATTGAAAAAAGAACTGAATATCCCTGTATTTCATGATGATCAGCATGGCACCGCTATTGTTGTCCTGGCTGGATTGATCAATGCACTAAAGATCGTCAAGAAAGATGTTTCTGCTATCAAAGTCGTTGTCAATGGCGCCGGAGCCGCTGGTATCGCCATATCCCGGTTATTACTTAGTTATGGAGTTAAGGATCTACTTCTCGTCGATTCAAAAGGGATTGTCTCAAAAGGTCGAGACGGAACAAATAGATATAAGCTGGAAGTGGTCGAGAAAAGTGATTATCATAAGGAAGGAAGCTTATCTGATGCTTTAATTGGCGCTGATGTTTTCATAGGTGTCTCTAAAGGTAACATCGTTACGGAAAAGATGGTCCGATCGATGGCCGAGAGGTCGATAATCTTTGCCATGGCTAATCCTACCCCGGAGATCTTTCCTGAGAAGGCTCATGCTGCTGGAGCGGCCGTTGTCGCTACTGGCAGAAGTGATTATCCGAACCAGATAAATAATGTCTTGGTGTTTCCTGGAATCTTTCGCGGCGTCTTGGATGCTCGTGTTAAGCAGATTACGGAAAAGATGAAACTGGCGGCGGCTAAAGCTTTGGCTAGTTTAGTGGAAAAACCTACGGCTGAGAAGATCATACCTGGGCCTTTTGAGAAAGGCGTGGCAGATGCTATTGCTGATGCTGTCAAAAGCTGTGTTAGGTGAGTTTGATGCCGGGGCACAAGATACCGGACGATCTAAGAAATGTCTTACGTTCTTCACTCCTTGACAGATGGAATGATCTTACGCCCCTGGCGCGCAACGAATGGATCTGCTGGGTCATATCTGTCAAGAAACCGGAGACCAGGGAGCAGCATATCCGGAGATTATGTGAAGACCTTCTCAAAGGAAAGAAGAGACCTTGCTGCTGGCCTGGCTGTAAGCACCGGTGAGTGTTTGGTGTGTGGCATTAAATGAGGGAATCGGGTTTTTAAATGGCAAGTTATATAATAAATTAATAATATCTATAAAAAAATACAAATTATGCTTATTTACTAGAGAAATAAAATGGATAAAGAAACAATAAAGAAGCTTTACGATGAATTTTTAAACGAGTACGATGCCGATAAAAAGGACCAAATTTGGCAAGAACAAAGTAAAATGTTTAGAGAATTTTGGACTGATTTTCTTCTAAATGATAACGTTAAGGAATTAAATGAATCACAGATTGATGAAATTGTTAAAATATTGGACAAAAATGCAAAAGGCAGTACTAAAGAAGATGAGGCTGTTGCAAAAGCAATGATCCCTCAAGGTGTTTGGAGGAGAATGTTTAACGAGATTAAAGAAAATAAAGAGATTCGGGAAAAACTTTTCAAAATTATTAGCAGTGAAAATGATGAGGAAGTCATCTCAGCGGTAAATCACTTATACAAAATCAATGAGGGAAGAAAGAATAGCTTAACTGGTAAAAGTGCAAATGCTATTTGTGCTATGATGTTTTCTTATAATCCAAAAAGGAACTTGTCTGTAATTTCTCTTAATAGTAGAGAAAGGATAATCCCATTTTTTGGATTTGAAAGCGTTGATTTTGAAAATGAAAGTCCTGGCGACAAAATCATAAAATCAAATAAATCAATTATTAAAGGATTTAAATCTCTAGGAATATTTGATAGTCCTAGAACAATTTCTTGTTTTATCTATTGGAATCCAGTTATTGATGAAATGAGGAAAACCGGTCAAGCTGAAGAAGAAGTATCCACACCAACAGAAGAATCAGAGGACATTAGTTCAACAGAGAATTATCTTTTTTATATGGAAAAAGAATTAGAAAATTTCTTAATTGAAAATTGGGATAAAACAGAATTAGGTAAAAAATATGAATTAATAGAAGAAAATGGAGATTTAGTAAGTCAACAATATAGGACTGAGATTGGAATAATTGATATTCTTGTTAAGGATAAAGAAACAGGTCAATATGTGATTATTGAATTAAAGAAAAATCAAACCAGTGATGATACTATTGGACAACTTACTAGGTATATGGGTTGGTTGGAAGAAAAAAAGACAAATGGCGAACCAACTAAAGGGATAATCATCGCCGCAAAATGGGACAAGAGGTTACATTATGCCCTTAAAAAAGTAAAAGATGTAGAGGTATATCTCTACCAAGTAGATTTTAGATTAAACGAATTTAAACAAAAATGAAACCATTATCAAAATCAGACTATACAATCGGGATGGAATGCCCTGGACATTTATGGCTGAAGTATAATGATAAAGAGAAAATTCCACCACATCCGCCTGGTGTATTAAAGAGATTTGAACAGGGAACTATGGTTGGTCAATTAGCAAAGAAACTTTTTCCTGATGGCGTGGATATTCCTGAAGAAGATTTTAAAGAGAATTTAGAAAAATCAAAAGAATTGCTTAAGGAAAGAAAAGTATTGTTTGAAGTTGCCATTCAAGTTGATAATCTCTATGGCAGAGCAGATATTCTTGTTCCTATTGGAAAAGATGAATGGGATGTTATTGAAGTTAAAAGTAGCACCAAAGTTGATAAGAAAAAACATTATTGGGATGTTTCATTTCAACTTTATGTTTATAGGAAAGCTGGTTTGAAGATTAGAAGATGTTTCTTAATGCATCTTAACAAAGAATATGTGCGAGATGGAGAAATTGAAGTTGAAAAATTGTTCGCTAAAGAAGATATTACTGCCGAAGTTGAGAAATTACAATCAGAAGTTCCTGAGAATATAGAATTTTTATGGGAAATTGTTAAATCTCCAAAATTTCCAAACACAGCAGAGAAAAACTATTGCACGCTTCCTAAGGAATGCCATGTTAAAGAACATTGTTGGGGATATCTGCCTGAACATCATGTTTTCCATTTGTACAATGGAAGAAAAAATAGAGAATTATATAACGAAGGGATTATTCATTTACATGATGTTCCTGATGAAAGATTATCTAATCCGCAACAGGCAATTCAGAAGAAAGGAAAAGTTCATATTGATAAGAAACAGCTTAAGGGGTGGTTAATCACTCTTGATAAAGTAGAATTACATCTTGACTTTGAAACTTGCTCTTTTGCAATTCCCAAATTTGATGGAACAAGACCATATCAACGACTACCATTCCAGTTTTCTCTGCATGTAGTTCCTGGAGAACATTTTGAATACTTGCATGATGGAAATGATGATCCACGTCCAGCATTTTTGAAAGCATTGAAAGAGATGTTACCTGTAAAAGGTTCAGTAATTGTCTTCTCACAAGGCTTTGAAAGTTCAGTATTAAAAGAATTAGCAAGAGATTTTCCTGAGTATCAAGATTGGGTCAAGAATGTTCTTTCACGAATGGTTGATTTAAGAGTTCCATTCAGCAAATTTTGGTATTATGATCCTGTGCAGAAAGGTTCAGCTTCCATTAAGAAGGTTTTACCGGCTATGACTGGAAAAGGTTACGGAGAAATGGCAATATCAGATGGAGATTGCGCTTCCATTGCTTATTTAGATATGAATTTTGGAGAGATGAGTAAATCAAAGAAAGAACAGACAAGGAAGGATTTACTTGCATATTGTGAATTGGATACGGAAGCTATGGTTTGGATTGTTGAGAAACTAAAAGCTTTAATAGATTAATTAAACTACTTTTTAGGTGTAAGAAACATTTAAATATGGGTGTAACTAATGGTTAACAATATGTTACAAAGAGGTTAAAGATGGGTGTAGTAAGGGTTGATGATAAGCTAATTAAAGATGTTCAAGAATGGCTTGACGATAATGGTAATAAATACAAACATCCAAGTATTTCGGCTTTTGTAAATAATGCAATTTATGAAAAGTTGAAAGAAGTAAAATTAAAAAAATAGGTGTAACAGATGTCAAATAATCTTAAAACCATAGATTTATTCGCTGGAGTAGGCGGAGTTAGGTTAGGATTTGAAAAGGCAGGTTTTTCTACAGTTTTTGCTAATGATTTTGAGCCTGCTTGTAAACCAACTTATGATTTAAATTCTAATGATGTAAAATTAACTGTTGCGGATATAAACTTATTAAAGATTAGTAAATTGCCTGAGTTTGATCTATTACTTGGAGGGTTTCCCTGCCAGGCATTTAGCATTGCCGGATATAGAAAAGGATTTAAGGACGAAAAAGGAAGAGGAAATTTGTTTTTTAGAATAGCAGATATTGTGGCGGAAAGAAAACCAAAAGCCATTTTTCTTGAAAATGTGAAAAATCTAAAAAACCATGATAAAGGTAAAACATTCAAACTAATCAAGAAAACCTTAGAAGAATTAGGGTATTATGTTAAGGCGGAAGTTCTTAATAGTATGCTACATGGCAATGTTCCGCAAAATAGAGAGCGAATTTTTATTGTTGGATTTAGGGATAAAAAACATTTTGATAGGTTTAAATTTCCAGATGAGATTGAATTAAAGACAAATTTTAGAGATTTATTAGAAGATAATGTAAGTGGTAGATTTTATTATAATGGAAAACCGTTGTATAGCAGAATTAAAAATGATATAACTAGCAAAGAAACAGTATATCAATGGAGAAGGAGATACGTAAGAGCAAACAAGAGCGGAGTTGTTCCAACTTTGACTGCTAATATGGGAACTGGCGGGCATAATGTTCCAATAATCTTAGATGATAAGGGTATAAGGAAACTTACACCAAAAGAATGTTTTTTAATACAGGGATTTCCGAAAGATTTTAAACTTCCAAAAATGCCTGATTCAAAATTATATCAGCAAGCAGGAAATAGTGTTTCTGTTCCAGTTATAGAAAGGATAGCTAAAAATATCTCAGAAGCAATGAAAAATTAAACAAGCTTATCAAATTTATCTATCAGTTCATTGGTTGAATTTTCAGCAATTACTTCAAAAACTTTTTTATCCCCAATAAACTCTTTCTTCTTGGAACTTCTGTCAAATTTTTTGAACATTATTTTGAAGTAACCAGAATCTACGACTTCTCCATTCAAATTTGCTTTTCCATCAATTTTCACTACAAAATAACTTTTCAGTTTTTTAACAATAGTAATAGAAGAATTTTCGCTTGGTTTCATGAAGAATGGCACAAATTCTAAATCTTCTTTATAGATTATGTTGGTAAATTGCTCTTCTGTCTTATGCTCAATTGGGTCTATTCTCTCTACTTCACTAAAATATCTTGGCTTTAATGGTTTTCCGGTCTCATCAACTCCAACAAGAATAGAATATTTTTTTACTATATCCCCTCTGAAAATTCCTAATAATTTGAAATAACCAAGCTCTTCATCAACTTTAATTTCTCTTAAAGGGATAATTTGGTTTTTTGAGTCTGATTTAATAAATTCTTTATTTCCAAGAAGACTCTCAAAAATTCTTTTATCAAAGACATTTTGTTTGAAGAGAGTAATTAAATAATCATGCCTGACATGAGATTCTACAAAGACGTAATAATTATCTTCTTCCATTTGTGTATCTCCTACAGCACTAAGAGATTGAGTTTTCCTAAAGGTCTTAACCTCAATTTGAGGCATATCATCAATTTTTTCCCAATCTCCATCATTAAACACAGAGAATTTAACTAAAATATTCCCCTCATTATCTTTTAACCCAACTATGTCAGGAGCATTTTTCTTTGTATCTTGACCATAAAGAAAATTATCAATGGCAACATCATAGCTTTTATCTTTAAGAAGTTCTCTAAATATCAAAAATTCTGGTGCTCTATTAAACCATCTATCCAAAAATCCACCAATTAGATCACTTTTTGCAGAAGCGGCTTGATGGTGAAATTCATCTTCTTTAAATTTACATACTATCCAGTAGATTAGCTTGTGCAAGTCATCTTTTTCAAATTTTACTTCCATTTATTATCCAAAATGTTTGGCTTATTTAAGTAGTTTTATATTTTTTTTCTTTAATTTTACCCGATTCCCCCCAGTTTAGATTCATTAAAAAAATTTGGGAGAACGAAGTGAACCGTTTATACAATGTTATATCCAGTTACGAAGCGATTGGATTTCCCGTCTATAAAGTAGTAAGAAAATATAACTTTACCGTCGTAAAAGCAATGGAAAAATTTCTCTTAACATCGGTTCCTGTTATATTCGTCTGACCAACGGGAAGACCTAAAATTTAGTGCAACGATGCCGAAGGCAAAATTTAAGAGTAAGCGGGCGTAGAAAACTTTAATAATTATATCAATATTTAGTATTTATGGGATACTTTTGTAACAAATGCAATTCAACAATTACAGAACAAGAATTTGATTATTCAAAAAGAAACTTTTTTAAACCTCTATGTAGAAAATGCCAACCTACAAACGAGGCAAAAGAATTAGGGCATTTATTGAAAAATTTGGGTTGGTTTGTTGAGTTTGAAAAAGATGATGGTTACAAACGTATTGATATTGCAATTGTTGAGGCAAAAGTAAATATTGAAGTAGATGGTAGTCATCATAATCTTAAACCTGAACAAGCATTGGCAGATTTGAAAAGAACATTCTATTCATTTAAGAAAGGTTTTTTAACATTAAGAGTTCCAAATTCTTTGGTGAGAGATGAAGCGTCAATTCAAAAAACTGCAAAATTCATTGATAAATTCTTAAATGAAAGTATTGACCAACTTGAAGATGACGCCGGTGACGATTTCTGGTTGTAGCCCGCCTGCTTATTGAACACAACCACCCATCAAGCAAGTTCAACCCCACCATCATTTCAGAAACACTTAAATACCACCAAATAATCCTCCAACCAGGTGATAGGATGAAGTTGATTCTAAAAAAGAGACCAAAAAACGTTACCATCATAGAAGGTTTTCCCGGCTTCGGGCTGATCGGAACCATCGCAACTGAGTATCTTCTTGACCATCTGGAGACCGAGAAGATCGGGCTGATCCAGATCGATGAGATCCCGGCCATGATCGCTATCCATCAAAATAAGGTCGTAGAACCGATCTCATTGCATTATAATAAAAAATACAATCTGGTCATCGTCCACGCTATCAACATCGGCAAGAACATGGGCTGGCAGCTGGCAGAAGTCATCGATGACCTGGCTAAACAACTTACAGCTAAAGAAGTGATCTCATTAGAAGGTGTCGGTTCACCAAATACTGAAGGGGGACGGGTATTCTACTATTCCAGCCAAAAACAAGTCAAGAAGCTGGAAAATGTGGCCAAACCGTTGATGGAAGGTATCATTGTCGGCGTCACCGGCGCCTTACTTGCTAGGGACATGTCTACGCCCGTCGTAGCGCTGTTTGCTGAAGCGAGAAGCAACTTACCCGATAGTAAGGCTGCCGCCAGCATAATTCAAGCCCTGGACGTCTATTGCGGTCTCCAGATCGATGCTGCGCCATTGATGAAACAAGCCCAGATGTTTGAGAAAAAGCTGAAGGATATCATCAAAAAAGGCAATCAGGCTGAAGTTGTCAATGAAGACAAGCGCTTAAGTTACGTGGGATAAGATGGCTAAGGAAAAGATCGCTCAAGCACCGAAACAAGCGGTCCACCATTCTTCTTTTCCAGTATTTTGGATGGTCTATGCCGTCATAATAATCGCTGTCGGCGTGGTCAATTATCTGTCGATCTTTGCCCTTCCTTCCTACGTTTTAGACGGTCTGCTGATACTTTCTGGGCTGAAGATGCTGCATTGGTCTCTGGCGAAAGGCTTTGGCGAACAACGGAAAGAGCTTCTTAAGAAATACATTTAGATTTGATTAAATATTTTAATTTCTTAAGTTTTAATTTTAAATCAATTCTTCTATTTGTATTTTTAATCAAAAATAAACTATTTGATTAAATCTAACTGCGATAAATAATTTAATCAATAACTTAATATTTCAAAACACAAGATTAAAATCAAAAACATAACTTTCTATCCAAAAACATCTCCCATCTTCTCTTTCAACTCTAGGTCCATGTCAGAAATGCTCTTTGTTCCGTATAAATCCATGGTCGTCTTATACGAAAGGTGTCCTAAGACCTTCTGGACAACCTCTAAACTAAGTCCTCTGTCTTTCAATATACGGGCGCAGCTGTGCCGTAATATGTGTGGATTTACGTTCTTCAACCCTGGAACCGGGTTATTTATCTGTGCTCTGTGGCCGGCTTTCGCCACGATCCTGTTGATCTGGGTCGCCGTAATGTGTCCTTGCTCATTTAAGCTGGAAACTGCCGGAAAGAGGTAGCCTTTCTTCAATCCACCTAAGACATATTGCATGTAGATCTTCAGATCTTCTAATAATTGGTCTGAAAAGATGGTGGCCAATCGATCGATGCTCTTCTTTCCCAGGATCTGGATCTTTCTGGTTTCGAAGTTGATATCTTCTATCTTGATCTTGGCCAATTCAAAACGCCGTAACCCGCAGTAGGCCAGCAGCTTGATGACGACCTTGTCCCGTAATTTGTCGGCATGCTTGATCAATTGCTTGATCTGGTCCTCCGAAAGATGGAACTGGCTGCGAGAAAGTGCTTTTTTCACCTTTACCTCTTTCATGGGTCTAGAAAACGTAATGGATTATTTAAATGTTACCTTTTCGGCATATTTTATGACATTTAAAGTAACGTTCTGTATAAAGTGTGACCTAATCGCTCCGAGGGCCACTTTTGGCCAAAAAGCCCAAGGTTTCAGAAGAAAATATGGTGCTGGATTTTAAATGAAATATTTAGCAGATGATCAAAAGTTTTAGCAAAGGAAAAATTAAAGAGTTGATTAAAAGTTTCAGTTCACGCCAGCATCAAGATCCGATACTCCATATCCTGCTCTGGCATCTAATGCGTACTGGCCGTCTCTTGGAGCTGCATCAACTGGTGGCTGGTAGTCGTGAGGTACGATTCTGTATTGTGCTGGTTGTTCTGCCCTTCCTTCTCCGATCGGCTTGTTTGCGCATTGGTGCAAACCCATGGCGATGCCGCCTGCTATGAACAAAGCCCCTACTCTTGCTAGCAGTTTGATTTCTGGAATCTCGACTCTATTTAGTTCTGTTTTTTTAGTCAGATCTTCTAATCCTGGTTTGTTGTCTTGTGTCATGGTTGTCTCTTTACTTTTTTAGGTTTTGCTTTAGGTTTCTTCTCTTTCTTCTTGGCGCCGGCATCCGCGGGAACTCCTCCGTCGGGACCGCCATCGGCTGCTTTTTTCTCTTCTGGCTTGGGAGCATCAGCTGGTTTGTGGCCAGTGCTCCCTGTTAGTGTTTTGTAAGCCTCTTCCAAGTTAACTTGTTTCGGGGCATCTATTGGGGTATAATCGAACTTCTTCTGCTCGGCTTCAACAAGCTTACCCCTTACATATAGGTCTATTCCTTTCTTGTCTTTTGGCGTTCCATCTGGGGTGTAATATACTATTTTAATATCGTCTCTACAGACAACGCGTGAGGCAGTTACTCCTTCCAAGCCCGGGACTGCTTCTGGTTTGACAAGCACCAGGGTCTCTGAACAACCGACGGCCTTTTCCAGGTCGCTCTTCTTCTGTTCAGCTTCGCTTTTGCCGCAGCCCGTAGTCAAAGCTAGATATGCTGCAAAAACTGGCTTCAAGACCATATTTGTGAGGTATTTACTCATATCTTGCTTCGAAATGAACATTATTTATAAACTTTCTGTTGGTTTCTCACTTAACAGTGGTGTTTTAATCAAATGGTTCTTTACATCTAAGATTAAAAGTTTCAGTCTAGTTTTATTCTGGTTCTTTTGATTTAATACTAAACATATTATTTCTAAAACATTTAATCAAATCAAAGTAGTTTCAGAAAGAAAACTTTAAATAGTAAATATGTTATTTATACTAAAAATAACAAAGGTGATCTGATGGGAACTGTATCTGTCTCGGTTGAAGATGGTCTGAAAACAAGGATGAATCAGCTGCAGGAGATCAATTGGTCGGCGGTAGCCAGGAAAGCATTTGAGGAGAAATTAAGAGAGGTAGAGATCCTTAAAGAACTGGCCGGCAAGAGCAAATTGACTGCTAAAGATGCGCAGGAATTATCCGAAAAGATCAACGAAGCTATGTCGAAAAAGTTTAGGGGCATGTGATGATGCGTGTCGTTATCGACGCTAACATCTTGATAGCGATGCTGGTGAAACCGGGTCTGCCCATTGACCTTTTTTTTGATACTCGTCTAAGTCTCTTAGCCCCACGGCTGCTTTTTGAGGAATTGGAAAGCCATAAAGAAGAAATTCTGCAAAAATCTGGCTTTACAAAAGAAGAATTCGATTGGTTATTTCTCGTCTTAAAACACAACATAACGGTGGTTTCTGAACAGGATTTTCTACAATGTCGAGAAGAGGCAGTCTCAGTCTGTCCTGACCCCAAAGATGTTATCTATTTTGCTTTAGCTCTTTATCAAAAGTGTCCAATTTGGTCGAATGAGAAGGGACTGAAAAAACAGGAGAAAGTTATAGTCTATGCGATGCACGACCTGATCAGTTTATTTGGTTTGTCGTCTTCAGAAAGAAAACTTTAAATAGTACCTATATAGCCTAAATAGATTATAGAAAATGGACATCCGCAACGTACAGAAGACTGGGGACATGTTTTACCTCTATCTGCCGACGAGATGGTGCAAAAAGTTCAACATCTCCGGCAAGTCAAAGGTAGGCGTCCAGGTCAACAAGGACGGCTCTTTAGCTATCTATCCTCAGGCCAAAACAGAAAAACCAGTCCATCTTTCATTGAAGACCAACGGCGAGATGGCGCAGTCATTGCACAAGCTGATAATCGCCAGCTACATCAGTCCAGCCAACTCATTCAAAATTACGGTCGACAAAGAGCTCGATTATGCGACGATCCTTAACCAGAAAAACCTGGTCAGCCTGGAACTGGTAGAGATCGACGGCAAGCATATCACTTGTGAATCTTCTATCAAAGTAGCCGATCCGTCAGCCCTGCTGGTGACGATGATCAGAAAGGTTAGGAACCTGCTGTTGGTGATGAGCAAAGGCGCGCCGCAGGAGCTTATCGACCGTTATGAGAGCGAGATCGACCGCAGCAAACTGTTGATCGAACGTTCTGTCATCGCTTCCTTTGTAAACCCCGCAGAGTCGCAAAATACGACCGTGGAGCTGCATTTTACATCCCTCATATCCAAAGAGCTGGAACGGCTGGTAGATCACGTCATCGCGTTAAAAAAGCCTACTGCGGTGTTCCTGAAGACCATCGGCAAAATTCTGGCCGATCTGCAGGATCTATTGCAAGACTCTTTTAAGAACCTTGACCCAGAACGGGCCGTCGCTTTCTGCAACCAAGTGGATGGACAGCAAGGTATCGAGGTAAAAAGCATTGAGACTTATGATCTGAGAAGAAGCGTACGAGCTTTGAACGCGATTTCAGAAGTGGTCATCGACTGGGCTGTCATCAGGCAGATGGAACGCTGATCTCAATAACATATTGTCTTCTGGGGAAGTCAATATTATAGGTGAACGTCGTCTCTTTTTCTCCGATAGCCTGTGTTCTTAGGACGATATCTGAGGGAAAACCGCATTCCCCCAACAAGCCTGCAAGACTGCTTTCATTATGTGGTTCTGCGAACATGAACCCGTATTCGGCGACAAAATTACCATCTCTACTTTTATGCCCCAATGGGAAAAAAGGCCGTGTCGTTGAATATATCGCTGGATATAGACCCAGATTTTCAATGGCGCCAAGAACCTGTAGATCGTCAACAGTCAGCCCCATCTCTCTAGAAAGGAAAGTGTTAAAGACTTCTCGTCCTTGGGAAATAGTATCGTCGAGGGTCATGTTTGCGTCTGACAAAAGCCTCTTTTTAAAGATTGTGGAGTAAAATATATAATCTAATGGTTATATTTACCTAAAAATGGCAAAAACAACTGTAACTCAAACATCTGCGCCTGTAAAAAAGCCTGCTGTCGCTAGGACGGTCTCTGACGTGAAAGAGGACCTTTCAAGGACTCAGGCCAGAAACAGCAAACCGACCAAGGCTGTCAAGAAAGAAGATACCTACAGCTACAAAGGCTGGCTGGTCTCTGATCGATTTTTGAAGAGATGCTTCGCAATCCTCGGACATAGTCTCGTCGCTTCGTTGATCATCTACGGCATCATCATGGCTGTGTGCCTCGTCTTCTTCATGATCTTTGGCTTCTCAGCTCTGGTCGCAGCGTTGATCCATTGATTCTTTTTGTTTTCTCAATTTTCTTTTCATCTTAATTCTTCTCAATTTCTCACCCTGCCTATATAGTCTATTTAGGTGAGGCTTATATAAAGAGCCTAAACTCATCCACCTATAGGTGAACAATTTGAAAGAGATCCAAGACATCCTAAATACAGAAAAAGAAGCGATAAAGATCATCGAAAAATCTGATAAAAGAGGCGAGAAGATCCTGGCTGATGCCCGGCAGAAAGCTCTCGACCTTATCGCTGAAAGTAAGGAAAAGATCGATGAGGAGATCGACCAGAAAGTCAAGCAGCGAAGTTCCGAACTAGACAAAGAAAGAGAGAAGATTCTCGCAGCTTCTGAAAAGAAAGCAGATAAATTACGTTCGGCAGCAGCAAAAAACGCAGCCAAAGCTGAAAAACTGATTCTTGAGGCGGTATTAAAGAAGTAGAGATGAGACCAGAACGGATGGTTAAGCTGCGGTTGGCAGCGCCTAAATCAAGACAGAGCGCGGTTATCGATACACTATATGATCTGGGATTATACCATGTCACGCCGCATGTCAAAGGGAAATATGAACTTGATTTAGGGAATCCTTTAGCAGATGCGGAAGAACTATCGTCGATGATCGTCAAGATCAGCAGCGTCCTTTCACGGTTTCCCGACGGAAAAACGAAAAAACTGCCGCCGTTGAACCAGAAATTATTGTCAGCAGCCAAGAAAGGCGTCACCAAGTTATATGCTGATTTCCTTCAGGTCGAAGAAGGCCTGCAAAAGATAAAAGCTGAGAAAGAGACCATCGACGCCCGGAAAAAATGGCTTAAGGTGCTCTCAGCGGCCAGGATCGATATTAGACAACTGAAACAGTCCATGACCTTATGTCATTTCTTTGGCGCCGTGCAGAAAAAAATGGAGTGCGAAGCTGTCCTGAAAGAAAACGACGACGTCAATTACATCTTGAAAGATAATATCCTCTTGGTGATCGGCAAGAAAGCAGAAGAGAAAGCTATCGCTGATCTTCTAAACGATCATAACTTTACAGCGATCTCACTGGAAGAGGTCAACGACGCGGAGGCAGAACTGACTGACCTGGACCTGCGTTCAGCTAAGCTGATCCAACAGGAGAATCTTCTACAACAGAGATGGAAGAAGATCGAAAGCGAGACGCCTACCATCCGAGCTTTAGAAGATCAGTTTAAAGAAGAAGTGAAAAAACAAGAGCTTCCATTACAGTTTGGAACTACGACCAGCTCATTTATCGCAGAGGGCTGGATCCCTAAAAGAGATCAAGAGCGGGTGCAGAAAGCTTTGGAAGATTCTACTAAAAGATCGATCTTCTTGGAATTCAGCGAACCGGACAAGAAAGAAGCACCGCCGGTCAAGCTGCATAACAATATGTTTGCGAAACCGTTTGAGTTTCTGATCGAGATGTTCAGCCTGCCATCGTATAAAGAATTTGATCCGACAATGTTATTGCTCCTAACGTTCCCGTTCTTCTTCGGCTTCATGCTGGGAGATCTGGGTTACGGCGTAGTCTTGCTTATCGCATTTTACATCTTAAAGAAAAAAGTGCCGGCCGCGGCGGAAGCAGCTAAAGTGTTGATGTTTGCCGCTTTCGTCTCGATGCTGTTCGGCCTCGTCTACGGAGAAGTCTTCGGTTTTGAACACGTCTCGATCGAGACCGGAAAAAGCTGGTGCGATAGTCTTAGCATCTGCCTGCCGCAGCATACGCTGGAAGTACACGGCCAGGAACATCTGGTGGCCGATTTCCCCAGATTATTGAATCGGGCGCACAGCCATACTAACGTTTTCGGCTTTGAGATACTGACCGTGCTAGTCATAGGGGCGATCATCGGCTTTATCCATCTTAACTTTGGTTTTATCCTAGGATTCCTCAACGAACTGAAAAGTCACGGGTTTAAGCACGCGCTGGAAGCAAAGCTGAGCTGGATGATAATTGAACTGGGAGCGATCCTGGCTGTGATGTCAGTCTTAGGGATGCTGTCATTTTCATATTGGATCGGTACGATCATCGCGATCCTTGGTGTCGTCCTGCTGGCAAAAGGTGAAGGCATCCAGGGTATCGTGGAACTGCCGGCCTTGATCTCGCAGACCTTAAGCTACATGCGTCTCGGAGCTGTAGGACTAGCCAGCGTCGGCCTGGCCGTTGTCGTCAATGAAAATCTAGCCATGCCGTTCATCGAACGCGGCGGTTTTTACATCATCATCGCTATCATCATCATGTTATTTGGACATCTCATCAACTTATTGTTGGGTGTGATCGGTCCGTTTTTACATGGCATCAGGCTCCATTACGTGGAGTTCTTCTCCAAGTTTTTCCATGGTGGAGGAGTTGAATACAGACCATTTAAGAAAGAACAAAAAAACAAACCTTTGGAGGTACAATAAAAATGGCAGAAGCAGCAGGTTTAATTGCAATAGGAGCCGGTCTGGCGATCGGCTTGAGTGCTCTCGCAGCAGCGTGGGCAGAGAGTTCCATCGGGACCGCAGCGGTCGGTGCGATGGCTGAGAAAGAAAGCCTTTTCGGTAAGGGTCTTATCTTGACCGTCATTCCGGAAACGATCGTCATCTTTGGCTTAGTAGTTGCTATCTTGATCATCGGACTGGCTGGATAAGATTGACCAGCAGGAAGGTGAAACACAGATGGCATTAGCACAGGTTCAAGCCGAGATCGTCGTGGAAGCAGAGAAAAAAGCTGTCGAGGCGACGAAGCAGGCTGAAAAAGAAGCGCAGGAAGTCCTGAAGAAAGCGAAGGACGAAGTCTCTCAGTACAAGAAAGATGCTGAGAAACAGGCAGCGACGCTGCTGGAAGCCATGGAACGTAAAGTCCTGGCAGCAGCTCGTTCTGACGCGCAGCGACTGGAGATGAACGCCCGTAAAGAGATCATGGATGATCTTTTTGACAACGCAGCAGCTAGTCTTCAGAAACTTGGTAAGACGGAGAAACAGAAATTTCTTCAATCTCTTTTAGAGAAAGCTGAGAAAGAGATCAAAGTCGATACAGTCTATGCAGCGGCTGCTGACACGTCTCTTGTCAAAGGCGTCAAGAACGTCAAAGAGGCGCCGATCTCAGGCGGCTTGATGGCCGAGACCAAGGAAGGCGACATCAGCGTCAACCTTAGCGTGGAAGAGCTTCTCGCTTCACTACGAGAGGAACTGTCGATGAAACTAAGTGAGGTCTTGTTCAATGAGTGAGAGCAGTCTGATGGATAGGAACGCAAGGACGATGAGAAAAGTAAAAGTTCAATTTTCTCCGTATACATATGCCCGAGTAGCGGCGATGAAGTCTTCTCTCCTCTCGAAAGAAGATTACGACCGTCTGCTGAAGATGGGCTACCATGAGATACTGCGTTCTCTCCAAGACTCTGCTTATGAACAGGAGATCGATAAATATGATGTTTCCACCCAGGGATTGAAAGTCATCGAGCAGGCTTTGAATGCTAATCTTTTAAGGATCTGCTTGAAACTGCACCGCATCTCGCTGGGCGGCATGAAAGAAGCCATAGCAAAGTATCTGCTGCGCTACGACCTTGAAAATATCAAAGCTATCATCAGGAGCACCCAGGCTGGCATCGCAGCTGATGAAGTGCGGCCGCTGTTGTATGAATCGGTCAATTATCCGGCTGAGTTCTGGGAAAAGATACTGGCGAAAGATAAGATAGAAGATATCGTGGCTTTACTGCCTTTCCTGAAAAATTATGGCAGAGATGGCGGAAAAAAAGACGGCAGTGAACTGAAAGAACTGTTTGAGATCGAAAATGCGCTTGATACTTATTACGTAGAGACGGTCATGTCTTTTGCATCCTCAGTAAGAGGACAAGGAAAAGTACTGAAAGAATTATGGGAAGAAGAGATCGAGACCATGAACATCAAGACAATATTACGGTTGCTGGAAGAAAAGGAATATGATGCAGCTGATTACCTTATCAAGCCCAGCAAGCTGGTGCTAAAGATGGCTAAGCTGCGTTCCATCGAAGAGATCGTTGCTCTTCTGCGAAAAGACAAGAGGACCGAACTGAAAGGCGATGAAGATGACATCCTCGCCAGATTAGAGATAGATCTGGAAAAGACCTTATTGCAGAAAGAACGGCAGCTGATGCACCGCAACCTGCTCAGCGCCAATTACGTCCTGGGCTTTCTCTTCGCTAAAGAGATCGAAGTCAGGAACCTCAAGATCCTGGTCAAAGGCAGGAAACTGTCGCTGCCTGACGATTATATCCAAAAGATGATGGTGGTCGCCGCATGAGATCGATAGCTATCGTCGGAGAGCCGGAATTCACGCTGGGTTTCAGGCTGGCTGGGATCCGCCAGGTCGTCGGCAAGGAAAATATTAAAGAACTGTTGGACGATAAGACAGTAGGCATCGTCATCATCGATGAAGCTACCATGCAGGATCTTGATCCACGGTTGAAAGATGATATCGTGGCATCAGTAGACCCAGTCTTTGTCGTCGTCTCAGAGACAGCAAAACAAGAAGAATTACGGAAGATGATCATCCAATCTATCGGAGTTGACTTACTTAAGGAAGGTGAATAATCATGGCTACAGACAAAAAACAGACAAACAAGAAACAGATCGGAAAATTATACCGGATCGCCGGCCCCGTCGTGGTGGCCCGGGGACTGCAGGCACGGATGTATGATGTTGTCCGTGTCGGAAACGAACGCCTGATGGGCGAAGTTATCAAGATCGATGGCGAAGACACGATCATCCAGGTCTATGAAGATACTACTGGGATCACACCGGGCGAACCGGTAGAAAACACTGGAGAACGCTTATCAGTTGAACTTGGTCCAGGACTGCTGACCTCTATCTACGACGGTATCCAGCGTCCTTTACCGGTATTACAAGCAGAGATGGGAGATTTCATCTTCCGCGGTGTCGATGCTCCGGGACTTGATCACAAAAAAAGATGGGACTTCAAAGCACTGGTCAATAAAGGTGAAGCTGTCAAAGGCGGCGATGTCATCGGTGAAGTTAAAGAGACCGAAACGTTCACCCATAAGATCATGGTGCCTCCTTCCATGGAAGGCAAGGTTAAAGAGATCAAATCTGGAAAATTCACGGTCGATGAGATTGTCTGTGTTCTTGATAATGATAAAGAGATCATGATGATGCAGAAATGGCCGGTGCGTATGCCAAGACCTTACCGCAAGAAACAGGCCCCCAGCGCGCCATTGTTGACGGGACAGAGGATCTTTGATGTCTTCTTTCCGGTTGCCAAAGGCGGCGCCGCCGCTATCCCTGGTCCGTTCGGAGCCGGCAAGACCGTCTCCCAGCAGCAGTTAGCAAAATGGTGCGATGCTGACATCATCGTCTACGTCGGCTGCGGCGAAAGAGGAAACGAGATGACCGAAGTATTGACAGAGTTTCCGCATCTGAAAGACCCGCGGACCAACGGTCCTTTGATGAACAGAACCGTCCTAATCGCTAACACCTCAAACATGCCGGTAGCAGCAAGGGAAGCCAGCGTCTATACGGGCGCAACCATTGCAGAATATTTCCGTGACATGGGCTTACATGTGGCGATGATGGCTGATTCCAGCTCCCGTTGGGCGGAAGCCATGAGAGAGATCTCTTCACGTCTGGAAGAGATGCCTGGTGAAGAAGGCTATCCTGCTTACTTAGCGACAAGACTGGCAGAGTTCTATGAAAGAGCCGGCATGGTCGAACCCTTGGGGGTCGATAATGAAGGTTCAGTCACCCTTATCGGGGCCGTCTCGCCGCCTGGTGGAGACTTCTCGGAACCAGTTACCCAGAACACCCTGCGTGTTACCAAGACTTTCTGGGCGCTAGACGCAAAATTGGCCCAAAGAAGACACTTCCCATCCGTCAACTGGCTGACCAGCTACACTTTGTACATGGATTCACTTGAACCATGGTTTGCTAAGAATGTGGCTGCCGAATGGCGGTCATTGGTCAGCACCATGATGAAGATCCTCCAGGAAGAAGACAAGCTATTGGAGATCGTCCAGCTGGTCGGTTCCGACTCTCTTCCGCCAAAGCAGCAATTGACGTTAGAAGTAGCCCGTCTGATCCGTGAGTTCGTCTTGCAGCAGAACGCTTTCCATGACATCGATACATACTGTGAACTGAAGAAGAGCTACACCCTGATGAAGACTATCCTGCTGTATGCTGATCTGGCCCAGTCCGCTTTAGACGACCAGGGAGCAAGAGTACAGGATCTTCTCGCTATCAAAGCGAAAGATAGGATCGGCGAAGCGAAGTTCGAGAAAGATTATCAGAAACTGCTGAAAGAAGTGCAGGCTGAGATGGAAACTGAATTCAAGCAATTAAGGTGATTATCATGACAACGATGAAAGAATATAAAACGATCACAAGGGTGGCCGGACCTTTGGTCTTCGTCGAGAAGACAGAACCTATCGGCTACGGAACACTTGTAAAAGTTACTCTAGTAGACGGATCTGTAAAGTCAGGACAGGTTCTTGATTCCAGCGATGACCTGGTCGTCGTCCAGATCTTTGAAGGCACCAGCGGTATCAGCAAGGATGCTAAAGTCAAGTTCCTAAAAGAGAACATTACCCTGCCAGTAAGCAAAGACATGCTTGGCCGTGTCTTCAACGGCGCAGGCAAGCCGATCGACGGCGGTTCTAGTATCGTCGCTAAAAAGAAAATAGATATCAACGGAGCAGCAATTAATCCTTATGCACGAGCTTCTCCTGCAGATTTTATCCAGACCGGTATCAGTACGATCGATGTTACAAATACCTTGGTCAGAGGGCAGAAACTGCCGATCTTCTCCGGTTCCGGCCTGCCGCATAACGAGATCGCCTTGCAGATCGCCCGTCAGGCTAAAGTCGTCGGCAGCAAAGAGAAATTTATTGTTGTCTTCGCAGCCATGGGTATCACCAACGAAGAAGCACAGTACTTCATGAAAGACTTTGAAGAGACCGGCGCTCTGGAAAGAAGCGTGGTCTTCTTAAATCTGGCTGACGACCCGGCTGTTGAAAGATTAGTCACCCCGCGCATGGCTTTGACGGCAGCGGAGTATTTCGCCTACGAAGAAGATGCTCACGTTCTGGTAATCCTGACGGATATGACCAACTACTGTGAATCATTACGAGAGATCGGCGCTGCTAGGGAAGAAGTTCCCGGTAGAAGAGGGTATCCTGGTTACATGTATACTGACTTAGCCATGATCTATGAACGAGCTGGTATGATCAAAGGCAGAAAAGGATCTGTCACTCAGATTCCGATCCTGACTATGGTCGGCGATGACATCACCCATCCGATACCGGACCTTACTGGTTACATCACCGAAGGGCAGATTGTCCTGAACAGGGAGCTTCATCGTAAAGGAGTCTATCCGCCGATCAACGTTCTTCCATCTTTGTCACGATTGATGAACATGGGTATAGGTGGTACTAAAACTAGAGATGATCACAAGAACGTTTCAGACCAGATGTATGCCAACTACGCTGAAGGCGTCGATCTTCGTGGATTAGTCGCTATCGTCGGTGAAGAAGCTTTGTCTGAGAAAGACAGGTTATTGCTGAAGTTCGGCGACCTCTTTGAAGAGAAGATCGTTACCCAGAGCAAGAAGGAAGACCGTTCGATATCGCAGTCATTAGATATCTGCTGGCAATTGCTAGGTACTATTCCAGAAAGGATGCTGACTAGGGTCAGTCCTGAGCTGAAGAAAAAGTATTACAAAGAGATGAAGTAGGGAAAGTAAAGTAAAAGTGAAGAATCAATAAAAACATGGCACTCGACATCAAACCGACGCGAAGCGAACTGCTGAAGCTGAAAGTACAGATCAAGCTGGCCAAATCAGGCCACTCCTTGCTGAAAAAGAAGCGGGATGGCTTGATCTTGGAATTCTTTGAACTGCTGAAGAAAGCCAAGAACGCTCGGCTGGAATTGGCTAAGACTTATTCAGGAGCAGTTCAGAAGCTGAATGTTGCCAGAGTCATGCACACTGATGTTAAATTGCAATCTCTTGCTTTTGCTATCAAACAAAGTCCTGAAATCAATCTGGAGAAGAAGAACATCATGGGTGTACAGGTGCCGAAGATCGATCCTTCAAAAGTACGCAAGACGTTGATGGAAAGAGGTATCGGTATGGCCGGCAGCTCTCCTGTCATAGACACTTCGATCGATGAGTATGAAAAAGTTGTCGAAGCTGTCGTGGTAGTGGCAGAAGCTGAGACGGCAATGAAAAAGTTACTCTCAGAGATCGAGAAGACCAAGAGAAGGGTCAATGCTCTGGAGTTCAGCCGCATCCCGGCCATGGAAGAAGCAAGGAAGTTTATCACGCTTAGGCTGGAAGAGATGGAGCGCGAGAACGTTTTCCGGCTGAAACGGATCAAGGGCAATGGATAAGATTTTTAAGTAGTTTAATCTTTTTAGGTTTATGGATGGGAATGATGATAAAGTACTGCACCACAATCTACCTTCTGAAGATGTTTTAAAGTCAAAAACTGTGACCCTAAGCGGGATAAAAGATAAGATCCATACGATCCGCGGAATGCAGGTTATGCTTGATAGTGATCTGGCTGCGTTTTATGGAGTTGAAACAAAAAGGCTGAATGAGCAGGTAAGAAGAAATAGCGAGAGATTCCCACCTGATTTCATGTTTCAGCTGGCTGAAAATGAAGCAGAAATCTTGAGGACGCATTTTGCGACCTCAAGTGAGAATTGGGGAGGGAGGCTTTAGCTTTTCTGGAGGAGATCGATGCTTACAAAGAATAAAAAACTAATCTGGATCCGTATCGCTATCTCGATCTTTAACCTTCTTCTGGTATTAGCTGTCATTATCTATGCTTATATTAAGCTGAAAGGGAAGCTGTAAATTATTCCAAAACATTTATATTGTAGACTGTATATCAAAGACCTAGAGGCCGGTTTCTGAGTTGCATTTAAACATGAAAAAATACTATCTGTTGCTGGTACTTTGCCTCTTCCTTGTAAGTTGCGCAGAAAAGATTGAACCTACAGTTTCGGTAGAAACTATCGCACCGATCAGCAATTTTGATACTCTAAATCTACAGGCATTGGAAGGCCAGGAGGTTTTCATCTTCGGCAATGCCAGTCCATATTATATCAACATCAGAGAAGCTGATTCTCCGTTTTATATGTTCAGTGATCAAGAAGGGATGAAAGTTCCGGTCCTGCCTTACAGGAAACTGCAGGAAGACAGGGATTATACTATCAGCGGTATCGTCATGAAAGGCACGAAGACGGCTTGTCGTATCGAATCTGGTTACTGTTATTTCTATTATGTTAAAGAGATGGTTCCAAAGTAAGGTTAGCTCTGATATAGAAGAGTATCCATCACCGAAATCTATTTAAAGACGCTATTTTCCCCCTCTCCATCATGATCAAACGACGAAATATCTTGACTGTTATCGCATTATTACTTGCTGTCTTTATCACCACCAACGTTTTCGGCTCTTCCGGAGAAGCGGCAGAAGGGCATGATTTTGCCAAGACTTTTCTCTGGATAGCGATCATCCTCATCGCTGCAAAATTGTCCAGCCTCGTTGAAAAATACGGCCAGCCGGCAGTTCTGGGCGAACTGGTGATCGGTGTTATCCTGGGAAACCTTGTATTGTTAGGATTCCATGGGTTAGAGCCTATCAAAGCAGATGCTATAATCGCTTTCTTGGCTGAACTGGGAGTCGTAATCCTCCTGTTCCAGATCGGTCTGGAGTCAAACATGAAAGAGATGAGTAAAGTCGGCTTTAAAGCAGGTATCGTGGCCGTTCTGGGCGTCATCGTCCCTTTTGTCTTAGGAACCTGGGTCGTCGGACCATGGTTATTACCTGGCTTGACTTTCAACGCCTATCTTTTCCTTGGAGCTACATTAACTGCAACCTCCGTCGGCATCACCGCCAGGGTCTTTAAAGATCTCAATAAGCTAAAGACAAAAGAGGCCCAGATCGTCCTCGGGGCAGCAGTTATCGATGATGTTCTCGGTCTGATCATATTGGCTGTCGTCTCTGCTATCGTCACCGCTGGATCTGTCAGCGCCGGAACCATCGGCCTGATCTTTGGAAAAGCAGTTTTATTTCTGGTAGGATCGATTGTTGTGGGCCAATTGACAGCTCCTGGCATCAGCCGGATCTTTGCTAAGATCAATGCCGGCGTCGGCATGAAATTCACTCTGGCGATCTGTTTCGGCCTATTGTTTGCTTATTTCGCCAGCGTCATCGGTCTGGCTCCTATCGTGGGAGCTTTCGCTGCCGGCTTGGTATTAGACGCGGTCCATTTCAAATATTTCAAGGATCCCAAAATTGTAGCAGATATAAAGAAGCATTTTAAAGAACATCATGCCGAAGAGAACGGCGTCTCAGAGATCCTCCACAAGCACTCTGAACGTCATGTTGAAGAGATCGTCGAACCGATCGGCTTGTTCCTGGTGCCGATCTTCTTCGTGATGACTGGTTTCGCTGTCGATCTGACTACTTTGTTTAACCTGAAGGTTCTTTTGGTCGCTTTAGGGATAACCATCGTTGCTATCTTGGGCAAGTTGGTCGTGGGCTTAGTGGCCGGCAAGGTCAATAAATGGGTTGTCGGCTGGGGCATGGTGCCTCGCGGTGAAGTAGGCCTGATCTTCGCCACTATCGGAAAAGGATTAGGTGTCGTCGATGATTCGGTATTTTCGGTGATCGTCATCGTAGTTATCTTGACAACATTGATACCACCGGTCGTACTGAACCTGCTGCTGAGGAAGGAGACTAAAGAACAACATTTATAAACGCTGTTCCTGTCCTTTTTCCTATGAAACAAGAGCCTTGGGACTTATCTACTATCCATTCCGGCAATCTGGCAGGATCGCTTAAGATCATCGAAAAAAGGGCTGCTGTCCTGGAAAAATGGAAAACTAAACTGACACCTGGCATCCCAGCAAAAACTTTTCTCCAGCTGCTTAAAGAGATTGAGGATTTCCATAAGATCGGACTGAAGACAGCTGTCTATGCGCAATTACGCTTCTCAGAAAACGCCAACGACCAGAAAGCCCTGGCTGAGATGTCAACTGTGGAGACAGCTCTTACGGCTATCAATAACCGACTGTTGTTTTTCTCGTTATGGTTCAAAGATCTGCCAGATAAAAAAGCGACAGAATTGATCAAAGTTAGTGAAAAATATCATTATTATCTAGAGATGCTGCGAAAAAACAAGAGGTACACTCTTAAGGAAGAAGAAGAGAAGATCATCAACATCAAAGATACTACGGGAGCGTCTGCCCTTGATAATATCTATAACCTGCTTACCTCTAACTTTATCTATCAAGTTGATGGAAAGAAGCGGACTCAGGAAGAGATGGTGACATTTGTCCGATCGTCTTCTCCAAAAGTAAGAGAAACGGCCTATCGCGCTTTACTGACGCCATATAAGAACAATAAAGAAGTCATCGGCGAGATCTATAAGAATATCATCAACGACTGGCGGGAGGAAAATGTTACGTTAAGAGGTTACAAAAGCCCTATCTCTGTCCGTAATGTTGTCAATGATATCCCTGATGAAGCAGTAGAAGCCCTGCTTACTGTCTGTGAAAAAAATCAGTCTTTGTTCCATCGTTTCTTTGAGATCAAACGCAAACGGTTAGGACTAAAGAAGCTACGTCGTTTTGATCTTTATGCTCCATTAGAAGAAGAGAAAGAGAACATCCCCTACGAAAAAGGATTGTCTACGGTCCTGGAAACATTTGATGAGTTCTCAGCAGAATTTGGTCTGGCTGCCAGAAAGATCGTTGAAGCCAGGCATATCCATTCTACGGTCTACAAAGGCAAGAGAAGCGGTGCTTTCTGCTGTTCTGTAACAACTGAACATCCACCGTATGTCTTCCTGAGCTATACTGAAAAATATCGCGACGTGTCAACTTTAGCTCACGAGCTTGGTCATGGTGTCCATGCCGTGCTGGCTTCGATCCAGACAGAATTTACCCATGAAGCCTGTCTGCCGCTGGCTGAAACAGCTTCTATCTTCAGCGAGATGTTATTATCTGAGAAGATGATGAAAGATAATCCTAAAGCAGCGAAGGAGATGCTGTTCACCCAGATCGATAATCTTTATGCTTCCATAACCAGACAGGCTGGGTTTGTCATGTTTGAAAAGAAAGCCCACCAGATGATGAAAGAAGGCAAGACCATCGATGAGATGTCGACAGTATATTTAGCTGATCTGAAAAAACAATTAGGTCCGAAAGTGGATGTAGACGAAATATTTGCTTACGAGTGGGCCTATATCCCGCATATCTTCCACACCCCGTTCTATTGTTATGCTTATGCCTTTGGCAACCTGTTGACACTCGCTTTGTATGAGATGTATAAAGAGAAGGGCAGCAAGTTTGTTCCGAAGATCATCGAGATGCTGTCAAAAGGCGGCGGTGAAAGTCCGCTGGAGATCACTAAAGCTGTCGGTGTTGACATAACTTCGGAAAAGTTCTGGCAGAAAGGTTTTGATGTGATAGAGAAGATGATAAAAAAGGTTGATAGTTAAAGAAGATGAAAAATGAGAAACAGAACTTTAATCAATTCGTATTTACTAAAAAACGTATTTACTAAAAAACCATTTTACTAATAGGAATTACAAAGCAACCATCGTTTCATTTGAATCTTCTAACAATAAAAATAATAAAAAATTACTTCTTGCCTTTCAACGGCAGCACTCCAGAGAGGTCGCCGATGACATTCACCAGTTCTGAATCGGTCGGAACGACGATCTTGGCATTATTCATCAGAGATCTTTCAACGGTCTCCAGTTTCTTGAGAGCCTGAGCATTGCCGACGAAGTACTTATTAGCCGCCTCGTTGACCAGCTTGATAGCCTCCGCTTCTCCCTGCGCTTCCAGGATCCTGGCTTGCCTTGAACCTTCTGCTTCCTTGATGTGAGCCATCCTGATACCATCAGCTTCGGTCTGTTTGGCGAGGGCGAAATCCTTTGCCGCTATCTTCTCGTTTTCAGCTTTGACGACCTTGTTCATGGTGTCCTGGACATCTTTCGGCGGATCGATCTCTTTCAATTCAGTTCTTACAACTTCGATACCCCATTTATGGGTCTCTTTCTCAAGGGTCTTCATCAGTTCAGTGTTGATCTTATCTCTCTCGCTGTTGGCTGATTTTAAAGTTAGAGTACCGATGATATTTCTCAGGGTTGTTCTCGCTAGGTTGACAATCTGCCGTTGATAATTATGGACTGCGTACTGTGAAGCCTTGACATCAGCTTCAGACGGTTTTACCCTAAAATAGACCTGGGCATCCACTCTGGCATTAAGATTGTCGTTGGTGATGATCTCCTGCGGCTCTGCATCGACCATCTGTTCTGTTATGTTCACTTTAGTCAACTTATCGATGAACGGGATGATCCAATGAAATCCCGGCTTGCAGAATTTCTTGTATTTTCCCAGCCTTTCTTTAAGGCCGCAGTGTGTTGGTCTGATTACCCTGATGCCTGCAAAGAAGATGATGCCAGCCAGGATGATGAACATTTTTAGCCCACCGGGCAATGCCATAAATAATGTTACGATTCCCATACTTCTATCTGGGGTTTGAGACTTTAAAAGGCTTTTGGTGATATTAAAGAAGGAGGCAAAATTCTTAAAAGTTCTTCAATGGGATAGTGGGAAGCGGCATCGATCAACCCGCGGTCGTTGCTGTGGATGGCAATGATGCCGAGTTCTTGGTTACGTTCAATTTCAAGAGGATAACCAAGGTTATAGTTCCTATGGGCAAAATCCTGCGGGCGTGTAAAATAAGCTTTACCATCGGCTTCCGTGACAAAATAGCGTCTGGGAAAACCTGCATCTGTCTGTTCTAAAAGAACTGCTACTTCCCGACCGTCAGGAATTAGGTAACGTATGCCTTCAAGAACTTCAACACGGTGCAGACCCGGATGACGGATCGGCCGAAATCCGATCCTTCTGATAGTTCCATCTTCTTCACAATGATACACGCCGGTGCGAGATGCAAGATTCCGTTTTCTAGCATCTCTTCTGTTGATAGCAAATTCGTATGCTCTTTGAATATCACCATCACGGCTCACTATACAGCCGGTATTCCCTTCAGGAAGATTTTTTAACAAGCCAACGACCAGACCGATATCTGTTGAGGAGACATTTCTTATCTCAAAAGGCGTCTCTCCAGGATCAAGAAGGTTCATTTCCCAGATGAGCCTATCCCTCGCATCAGCAAGAGCACGCAAACCACGAGCTGCACTTTTTCTTCCCCTAGCTTCATATTTGCAGAATTCAGTATATCTTGCGCTTTCTCTTTGAACTTCTGGCGTTGTATAACCTACAGTTCTAAATAAACCAGAGGAAGAAAGCTGTCTGAGATGAGCCAATTCTAGCCTGATTCTTTTTGCTACAATATCTGGATTTCGGGATGTAAGATCGTTAGTGGGCCGCCCACAGCTGGAGAAAGCCCCGGAATCGAAAACGACCATTCCATGCCTATCAATAATCTCAGCCAGATCCATCTTCATGCCAGAATGACAACTGTTTAAAAAGATTATTGTGGCAATATAGTATACTTATTATCCAGTAGTGATCCTGGAAAAATTTATAAAATAAATTAGGAAAGTGGGAAGGATGTCATCTACCGATTGGTTCAATGGACAATTTGGGAAGAAAAGGGATCCTCTGGCAAAAGTAGAAGCGAAGCCTAAGACTAAACCAGAAATGATTCCGCCTCTTGTCAGGGCAGGATATGAACAGATCAGGAAACAAGCAACAAAGGATGAATTTGAGCCTGCTTTGTATATCTACGATACTCTCTGCAAGCAATTTCCAGAATCACGTGATCGACATGAGTCGGTTCTTACAGGCGCTTTTGAAGCTTATACTACCCTTCAAAGGAGGATAGCCTGGGCGTTCGGCAGCCTTGGTGACTATGACCGGGCACATAAACATCTGAAAGAAGCTGCTTCTGGCTTTTGGTTAGATGGGAATAAAAAACTGGTTCCAGAAATAACCCAAAGGGAATACGATAATACCCGAAGGCATATCTTCAATCATACCCCTGCGGAGTTTTTCGCTCGGCGCCTTTGGGAGACAGCAGAAAGCGGAGAGATTGATTTTTGGGATTATCAAAGTACATGTCGGGTTCCCAATCTAACTTTTGAAAAGTATATGCAGCCGTTGGTATTGGCCTTTGAAAGAGATGGCCTGGTTGGTAATGATTATATTAAAGAAAGGTCAATCAGCCACTTGGAGCTGCTTGAAAGAATAAATCTTCTTCACCGGCAAGCCTACCTAACGGCGATGCGTAACACCTGGGGTGAGAAACTAGAAAAGCATCCTTTGGTTTCTCCGTTCCCGATCGGTTCTAAAGTTCTTACGCAAAGAGAGCAGAAATATCGAGATTTGCTCTTTGAATATGCTCATCTTTTCACAGATCATCTAAGGGACTGAAACATTTATATATTCTATAAGCGATAGTTAACGCATGACAAAGGTTCTCGCATTTATCCTGATCTTATCAATATTCATCGCTGGCTGCAGCAGTGCTGAACAAGAAATACCTTTAGAAGAACCTTCAATAGTTGAAGAACAGCCAGTGATGGAAAGTCCTGTTACAGAAATCATTGAAACTAGTTCAAATGTACCTTCTCCCTTAGAAACATCGACGAAAACATTGCAGCCTTCCGATATTGAATACTTGGGAGCATTCAGATTACCAGAAGCTTCCGGTGGTTCAAACTGGGAATTCAGCGGCTATGCCGCAACATTCTACCCAGAAGGCGATCAGGCTTCTAACGACAATTATCCCGGTTCATTATTTGCCATAGGTCATGATCATCATCAGATGGTCTCAGAGGTGAGTATTCCTACGCCAGTCATCAGCAAGAACGTAGAAGACCTTAACACTGCGGAAACATTGCAGCCGTTTGCTGACATCAGAGGAAATCTGTACGGTGAACAAGAGATCCCTCGCGCCGGAATTGTATATCACAAAGACAAATTATATTTCTCCTGGGGCCAGCATTTCGAGTTTGAGATTACACCGACGCACGGCCGTAGTAGTCTTGACCTATCTGATCCACAGACAGAAGGATTATGGCGCATTGAGAATTATCCAAATTACATCCTCAACGATTACATGTTTGAGATCCCAGCATCTTGGTATCAGAAGAATACGCCTGGCAAAACATTAGCTACAGGCAGATTTAGGGATGGCTTGTGGTCAGGAAGAGGTCCTGCTTTATTGGCTATCAATGACGAGCCAGGGAACAATGTTCTGGAAGCGACGCCTCTCCTATTATACGGAACCGTTGAACCTGGCAATCCAGAAATAATCCAATCGGAAGATATTGCTATGGATGGTTTCAGTGAACCTGATGAATGGTCAGGAGCTGAATGGTTGACGGCTGAAGATAAAGCAGCAGTCATTTTCGTCGGCACCAAAGCTGTCGGCAAGAGCTGGTATGGTTTTGCCAACGGTATTGTCTATCCTACTTCTGGAGATGAGGATGAAGTTTACCCAGACGTGCCGGACTGGCCCTATGATGAACGCGGCTGGTGGTCTGAAGACATCCAGGCTCAGATGATCTTCTATGACCCAGCTGACCTGGCTGCCGTCGCTCAAGGACAGATGGAAACCTGGGAACCGCAGCCCTATGCTGTTTTTAATCTAGATCCATATCTCATCAATCCTGGATTCAATTATGAAGCTGGAAAACGATATCTGGTCGGTGCTGTTGCTTATGACCGTGAGAATGAGTATCTGTATGTCTTTGAAAGACTGGCTGACGGTGACGGGAAAAGCGTGGTTCACGTTTTTAAAGTAGGATAAGTGATTTTAATTTATTATTCTTTTATTATTCCTTCTTTAAGTGTGTAACAGATTTTTCCATCACTGCAATAGACCTCAGCAATTTCTAAAGAACCATCTTCCGGCAAGTCTGCTGCAATCTCTTCAAGGGTCCGTCGTAATTCGCCGATGGTTTGGGGATTGCCGATGATATAATCAGTTCCGCTAAATATTTCAGTGATATAATCTTTCTTTTCTACCATAGAACTATCATTTTAATCGCTATTTAAAAAATTAAGTAAAGAAAAAGAAAAAATTAGGAAAAATCAAGCTTTCTCGAACCTTTCCTGGACAACTTTCCAGTCGATGGCATCGATAAACGCTTTGATATACGCTGCCCGATCCATGCCGTAATCGGTGACGAAAGCATGCTCAAAGACGTCCATCACCAACAGTGGAACACAGCCTGCCAGATGGCCGACGTCATGCTCGTTGATCCAGACATTGAAGATTTGGTCTGCCTGTTTGTCGTAGCACATCACGACCCAGCCGATACCACGTAATTTGCCGGTATTGACAAAATTCTCATGGCAGGCTTGTCCGGAACCGAACGTGGCGACCATCTTCTTGAACAGAGCAGAATCTTCCGGTAATGAAGATTTCTCCTTGTTCATGTTGCCGAAATATAACTCATGCAACCTCATGCCGTTAAACTCCCAGCCGAATCTTCGTTTGATCTCAGCCCACTGTGGAGTTCCCGGTTCTAATGTTTTTAATAATTCGATGGCTTTGTTGGTATTGGCAACATAGCCAGAGTACAGTTTAAAGTGAGCTTGCAGCAACTTGTCGCTGAAACCAGCTGTTCCTATCAATCCGCTGAAATCTAATTCTTTGTATGTCATTTTTTGCCTCCTAGGTCATTGAATGTATTGAGATCCTGTTGCCTTCTGTGTCAGCCACCACACACATGAAACCATGTTCGTCACTGATCTTTTTTCTTTGGATGATTATCTTTCCTCCAGCTTCTTCTACCACTTTTAGGTCATCGTCAAGATTACCGGTTGGAGTGGTGAAGTAGATCAAGATCCCATCACCGGATGGAGTATAGAACTCTTCATTCTTGACTAAAGATCCTCCAGCTCCTTGACCATCACTATGGGGAAAAATACTCATCTTAATATTTGGCAGATCCATCCTTTCAAGAGAACATTTGAACACTTTCTCATAAAACGAAACAGCCCTATCCATATCTTTTACTGGAATTTCAAACCAGCCGACTGGATTTTTCTTTTTATCTTCCACTTTAAATCTTCCCCACCAGATCTAGACCCGGCTTCAATGTTTTCTGTCCAGGTTCCCAGCTGGCCGGGCAGACTTCGCCGCCGTTCTCTCGGACAAACTGGGCAGCTTTGACTTTCCTGATCAGTTCTTTTGCGCTTCTACCGATGCTGTTGTCATTTAATTCTATTGTCTTTAGAATCCCATCAGGATCGATTATAAACGTTCCCCGTAAGCTAAGGCCTTCCATCGGGATCATCGTGCCATAGGCATTGCAGATCTGTCCGGCCGGATCAGCGACCATCGGGAACTTGATCTTTTTGATAGTATCTGAGTTATCATGCCAGGCTTTGTGGACAAAGACGGTATCAGTGCTGACGCTCAACACTTCCACGCCAAGCTGCTGTAGTTCTGCGTAATGATCAGCCATCTCTCCTAATTCTGTCGGACAGATGAACGTGAAATCCGCTGGGTAGAAAAAGAGGACAACCCATTTTCCTTTGTAGTCTGACAGCTTTACTTTGGTTATCTGTCCGTTGTGGAACGCCTGCGCTTCAAAAGCCGGCGCGTTTTCATTTATTGCTAACTTATTTTCCATCAAAAATCCCTCCGTGATTTTTGGGGATTTCAAAAAATCTTTGTTTTTTGATATCTTCCATTTTTTACACCTCGTCAAATGTTATCGTTATTGAGTTTTGTCTTATCTGAGTCTGACAGGCCAACCTATGTTTCCGGTCTCTGTCCATCGATTCTTCTTCTGGTGTCAGTTCAGTAAGGTTATTCTCACCTTCTTCAATGGTGATCATGCAAGTGCCGCATAACCCGGAACGGCAGCCGAAAGGAACGCCCAGCTGTTCACAAGCGTCCCTGATCGGTTCACCATCTTCAACAGGTATTACCGTATCTTTAAACTTGACTGCACCCATAGAAGAATTTACCTCTACTGATTGAGAAAGACGATTTTATTTAAAGGTTATGGTACTGATTTTTCATTGTGTTATCGCGTGTCTAGAATCTGGTTCACTTTTTCAGATACTCTTTCCTCTTTGGCTCATCAAATTTCTCGATGGCATATCTAAGCATGGTCCGGGGCATGACTTTATGATACCTTCGCAGGAACTTCTCTTCAACTTCCTGGTCTCTCTTGCCAACCTCCCTTAGCATCCAGCCCACAGCCTTATGGATCAAGTCATGCTTGTCAGGAAGCAGTATCTCTGATATCTTTAAAGTGTCATCAAAATCGTTATTCTTGATGAAAGCAAAAGTGGAAATTACCGCGATGCGTTTCTCCCAAAGGTCATCAGATCTAGCAAGCTTATACAATAGTTCCCTGTCTTTGTCTAAAAGATAATCTCCCAACAATCCCGGAGCAGAGCTGTCTACCAGATCCCAGTTGTTGACATGCTTAAGATTGTCAAGATACACTTTTATGATCTTATCTTTATCATTCCTATACTGAAACATAAGGATGAATAAAGCGGTAAGGCGGTGTTCATGAAACTTGCTTCTGAGAAGCGTCTCGACATCTTCCAACGGTAGATCTTTGTATCTTTTGGCGATCTTTCTCTGCTCCGGTACAGTCAGGCCCAGAAAAATATCACCCTCACCATATTGCCCTTTCCCGGTCTTGAAGAAACGTTGGAAGAGCGGGGCTTTTTGTGGATCAGCTGCCGTTTGCAATTCTGATTCTATAGGAAGCATAGCAATCGGATGCCGCGATGCTTTAAAAATATATCTTTGAAAGACAGAATCCATTTAAACCATCTGTTTGTCTCACCCTAAGATGGAACTAGAAGAGGCGATAGAGAGATTTAATGAAATATTTACCGTCCTTCGAAGGACCAGACTTTTAGAAGGCAGAACTTTTCTTCAGGCTTTCCCATTAGATCTAAAAAGAGTTAATGAAGGTTTAGAAGCTCTTTTACCATACGCTTATTGCAGTCCACATCGGATGATCAACAGGAATGGAAAGAACGGAGACAGGGTTATCATAGACGACATCAATGTTTATTTTGCTCCTCCAAGAACGCACGAATATAATGGAAAAGACAGGATTCCTGGAACTGGTTATTATGTTGCAGTGCAAGTCCACTCTAAAGAGAATCTTGCCAAGGTAGAAAGGGTTCTTAAAAGAACCGGTCTTACACCCCGTAAAGAAAAACCAGGAGAATACAAAGGATTTATGGTCTACGCTGCTCTTAACTCTTTACTTTTAACACAACCTTCTCTTCCAGTGGGAGATTCAGCGCAAACTCCTGTCGATAGGCAAGGCCGTACCTTAAACACATCTCGGCTTTGAAAAGCTCCTTGCCAAGATAGGCGGCGTGTTCCAGCCGAGTTAATAATTTCTGCCTGACGATGGTATTGTAGATCTCGATGGCATTCTTGCCGGTGATCGTCTTTGTGATTATGTGTTTGTTGGTGACGAAGCCTACCTCTATCTGTTTGCCCTTCAGCCTGATCAAAAAATAGCCTTTAGGATCCTGATTCCATTCTTTATAGGGATCATGGCTGGCTTTGATCTTCTTGGTAACGTTCACTTTCTGCTTTGCCCAGACATATTTAGCCATAAAGCCCCTGTTGGAAGATATAGTTTATAATAGTTTCCTCTGAAAACATTTAAAAGCTAGCTCTCTCTAAACACAAGATGAAGAAAGAGATCGTCGTCATCGGCGACGTGGAAATCGGCGGGGGCACCCTTACGGACGATTTTATCAGCGATAAAGCTCTTTCTGCTTTCATCGGCACTCTTACCAGAAAAAAGACTCCTGTTGACTTCATCCTCAACGGAGATAGTTTTGATTTCATGAAATGTCCTTACATCGTCAAAGGGAAAAATACCTACCCCAGACACATCACAGAAAAGATCTCCCTGGCTAAATTAAAGTTGATGGAAGAAGCTCATGCGCCGGTGTTTGAAGCGTTGAGAAGGTTTGTTTCGCATAAAAAGAATCGGCTTTTTTTTACCATCGGCAACCATGATCATGACCTTTTCTATGAAGGGGTGCAGGAACGCATAAAAGAACTGCTGAAGAGCAAGGAAAACGTCTTTTTCCGTCTGCAATACCATTTTCATGGTGTCTATGCGGAACATGGCCAGCAGTATGATTTCCTTAACAAGATCAATCCAAAGAGAGCTTTCATCACTTATCGCGGCGAGAAGATCCTGAACATCCCCTGGCTGGCTTTTGGTCTTATCAGCCGTTTCATGACCATCAAGGAAGAGCATCCGTTTATGGAAAGGATTAAACCATATCCGACGATGTTCTCGCATCATAAAGCCGTCCTGCAGAAGATTAACCGGCGTTCTATCGAATACGTGCTGAAGAGTATCATCTACTACCCGCTGCGTTATTTCTACGATCCGACCTATACTATCCCCCGGGAGATTTTTCGGGAGTTATATAGAAGGTTAAAGAACCGCCATTGGGACATCGACAATATCGTCCCTGTATTCAAGCGGCGGCAGAGGTGGCGGGCTAACCTTAGGAACAAGATCCATGTCCTTGGACACGTCCATGAACATTATCTGGAACAGAAAGGCGGCTGGATCATCATCCATCCCGATACCTGGCGGGATGAATATACCTTTGACGAGACCAACGGGAAATTATACCATAAACCAAAAAAATATGTCCACATCCTGGTAGAAGATGACGATTCATTGCAGTGGGAAGTCAAGGATTATCCGATCAAGAGAAGCGTACTGCGATTTGACGACGTCTTGAAAGACGAAGTCGGCTGGGTCAAGAAAGCGGCCGCCGAAGAAGGCTATCCTATCGAAAAGTTTCTAGCTAGAGATCCATCCTGAATTCTTTGCCGTGGTCCTTGAAGCCGAAGCGTTCGTAGAGCTGATGGACCCGTTTCCGTTCATGCCGGCTGGTGCCGATGATCTTGTAGCAGCCGTGTTTCTTAGCCAGATCGATAGCAGCATTGACCAGCTGGCTGCCATAGCCGAAACCACGAGCTTCTTCCTCGACGAAAAGGTCTTCAAACAAAGCGTAAGGCCGGTCATGGTCAAGATCGTTCTCGATCAGATAGATACGGGCTCTTCCCACTTCTTTTCCTTCTACTTTCAACGAGAGACGGATGCCCTTGCTGCTGATCTCCTGGATGTTCATAACCGGAAAAAGAAAGCTGGGGTTAATAACGTTTGTGGATTAGAAGATGATTTACACGAAAGGATGAAAAGACATTCAGAGATCCGCTGGAGTGAAATTGTCTCCCTGAAGACTGGTAATATGGTGCTCATACTATAAACCAAAATTTGATCCCGCAATTTCACCACTCCATTGCAATCAGTAATCTTTATATAAGCATGAATTTCTTAGATCAGCATAGGGGGATGAGATCATTTTAGAAGAAAAATTTCACGAAGAAAGTAATTTTAGAGAGGTCATGAGTATAGAGGAAGCTATCGGTCTCATCAGCAAGCTTCCTGAACCTATCTCTGATAAATCTTTAGAAGATGAGATCAAGAATCCCGAAGAGCTTCTGGAAGATTTCGGGTTTGATGAAAAAGCAGCCAGCAGCGATGTGGAATATTCTTTTGCTGATGAGGAATTGTTCAAGCAATTATACGGCACAAGATTAGATTACAATCAGTTATGGTACGGTGAAAAAAGAGCATCCTCATCATTTGAACCAGAAGAGGAATACTGGACCGGCGATGCTAGAGATTCCGATGTTGAATCAGAGATGATGACCGACATGGAAGCAAAGGATGCTTTCGTCAATATCCAGTATGCGACGGCTTTAGGAGCGGCAACAGAAATTAACTTCAAGGAAAGACGTAAGTTTGATATGTGGATCAAATTTAACCGGTCAACATTCCATGCGTTTGAACTGCAGTATTCTTTCACCAGGGATATCGATTACGGAAAAGCAGCCTGATTGAGCATCTCTTCTTCGACAAAATGCAGTTTTCCGGGAATGATAAGACAATATGGTGGTTTGCCAAAATCAAGCTTTTTGATCTCTTTCAATGTTCCTGATCTTATCGAAGGATCAGTAGAACCAAGACGGGCGCAGCCCACTACCAACAGATCATCGCTGATAAGACTCTCTTTCTTCCTCTCTTCGATAGTTTCCAATATCTGTAAAGCTTCCGGGATGGTCAGGAACCTGTTCTCGCCTGGTTTGAGATCAAGCAAACATAACGTATGAGCTCCCCTTTCTTTGTTCTCTTTGATGATGTTGTAAGGTGTTTCCAGCTGCGGATGGTCTTCTATGAAAGGGATGGAGGTAGTCTTGCCAAACTTGTATAATTGCAGACCGGTGATGCCGACCGCAGTCAATATAGAAGCATTATGGATCACTTTTACTGGAACCTTCTGCTCTTTCGCTTCCCTAAACAGGTCAATATGGGTGGTAGCTGACAACGGATCACCGACGACTAAGAAAGCTGTGTCGTGATCTCTTGCTTTTTCAAGTATCTCAGAAGAACCCTGCTCAGACTGACTTCTGTCAGCCATGATGATCTTCTTCCCGTAGAATTCTTCCAGATCTTCTTTTGTACATTGCAATAGAGAAGTATAGTTTTCCAAGTAGATATATTCACACTTTCGTATCGCTTCCAGACCTTTGACGGTGATGTCCTTCTCATCACTGAGACCAAGGCCGATAATATATAAAGTCATGGATATAGATTATAATAGCTATTTTTTAAAGATTATGTAAAAATAGCCAGAAAAACACAGGTTTTAGCTTTTGTATGTCCACAGCAAAGTTTTCGGGCTATTTTGCATCCTAAAAATGCGTGGTCAGAGAAACCGTCTTTTGTCAAAATAGGACTGGCGAGGTAAGACGGTTTCACGCATTTTCATGATGGGGAAAATATACCAACCGAGAGACAATGCTCCGGCGTACCCCATCAGTCAGATGTTCCATATGGTGGTGAAGAAGGCCTTCTAGAACTTCACGACCCTCGGGGATGGGAAGGTGAACATACCCGTGTCTGGCCCTTGCTACTTCGCAGTCTATCATCCCATCAGTATAGAAACGGACATCACAGCGAAAGAAGTTATTGGAACTCCCTCCTCTCAGACCAGCACTTTGTCCATGATATACCTCCTGAAAAAGGCTTCTTCTAAAATCCAAAGCAAAAAGCTCATCAAAAAAAGCTTGTTGGGTATCATCCCGTAAGAATCCTCTATAAACCAAAGATCTGCTCAGCGATGGATGGTCGAAGATTCTCCATATGTACGGAACCCTTCCGTCGTTACCATGCATATGGTCACTAGAGTAAGATTTTATTTAAAGATTTAGCGTCTAGAACCCCGAAGATAGTCTAGACCATCGAGAGTGATCCTAAAGACAGGAGAGACGACAGATCCACAAAATGTTTCAATATTGATCAATCCGGCGTCCTGAAGTCTGCTAACATGTGATTCGTAATCTCTTGCGAAATCAGGAGAATCTACACCCAATCTTAATTTTAGAAGTGCAACATTGATCCTGCTATCACCTTGGCCATGAGCTAGACAATAACTTCTGGCAAGACTAAGGAAATTATAATCAGTAGGAGTTTCATCCATCTACCAACAAAAATTATTCTAATTTATAATATTTCTGAAAGAATTATGCTGCAGCCTGATACTTTCCAGAATCGGCAGCTCTCTGCGGCTCCCTTAAGATTGTGCTGAGGTCATGCTGCACCAGATCATAGAGTGTTCCCAGCACTGGATAGTCTGTGGTAAAAGTTGGCCCTAATCTTTCTCTGACGGTGCCCAGCCAGGCATCAGTCCGTGCCGCTAATCGCTGATTATGAGAGTAATCTCCTACAACCATCTCACCGAAGTATTTTTCTAATAGAATACCGGCAGAGGCTTCCAGTTTATGATGCTTTTTTTCTAGCGATCTTAGATCATCCCTTACATTTACGTAAGCGATCGCTGCTTGAATGATATAATCTAGCTTTAGATCTAGAGGTAATCCACTTATCAGAGAGGTAACATGCCCATAAACCCCTTCTAACTGGGCCTGCAAGCCTTGGTAGGCCGCAGGCACCACTACTCTGGTAACCTCTGTCATCGCTCGGAGCTTTTCAACTCCATCCTGTACTTGCTGCTCCAGGGTCATCACTGTCGTCATGCCTTCCTGTGAGAAAGCGCTTGATATAAATTCTAGCTCTCCCCTATGGGGGAAGGAATGGCAGTTGGGTAATTTATTTAAAGATGAAATGCTTTAGAAAAGCATGGAACGCCTGGAGATAACCTTAAGCGAAGGAAAAAATCATTATACTGCTTCTTTTAACTCTAGTTTGGGCAGTCTGGAATCGAGAACAGCCAGTACACCGGCATTAGCCCTGAAATTGAGCTTAAAAGCAGCGACCGACCATTATGGAGCAAGAGAACATATGATCCATGTATCTTATCAGCAAGGACCAGATACGGCTTCATTTGAAAGTATTGCTGGAAGATATATTCCTAACAGTTGTATAAGTCTGCTGTTAGAAGGAAGGAATTGACTTATTTTGGCAGATTGTAGGCTTTTTTGATGAAGTCGATGATTTCGTCTTTACCAAATACTATGCCTTCCTGATGGGTCACAAGGATTGGCGCTCTTCCATAACGGGTTTCATTTTCTTCACGAAACCTGATCTTTTCTTTTATAAGAAACATTGCAACATCTGTACATGGATGGCACCATTCCGTACCATAGAAAACCAATTCTTTTGTCTTGTGATCAAAGACACCTCGAGGCTCAGGCTTTCCTTGTAGCAATCTCTCTGACTGATAAATCTCTTCAGAAGGCATTCTCCAAGGCTTGTCCTTCCAGGTGCTTTTTTCCAGACGATGATAAACTTTCTGCAGAATGTCTAAAGCAACATAAGCCGCCTGATTTGTACGAGCTCTATCAACACTAGGGTTACGAAAATCGTTATAAGATCCACCTATTTCAAAAATAAATCTTTTATTCATTTCAATAGAGAATGAAGGACCATCCACTAATATTGTCCTTTCTTTAGTGAGCGAGACGGAAACATTTTTTCCAGTAGGAAGAGGAACCTCCCAAGAGATTAGGGCCAATGATTTTTTTGAACCGTAGGCTAGTACCTCGTTTTTCTTTATTTTAGCAAGCAAATTGCTGCTCTCTTTTGAATAATCTTGTTTTGGATCATATCCAGCAACCAGTTCTGTTCTCTCCTCTGCTGAATGGATTCCCGCTTCTGTAGTGACATCTAATAGTCGTTCCAGCGTATATGTCGATTCAACCTGCGCAATACCAGTTAGAGGTACTGAAGCGGCCAAAGCTGCTAATCCAGTTAAAAACTGACGTCGATCCATAAGTCCAAAATCCTTCCTCCCATTTATAAATCTTTCTAGATTATTCACTAAGTAGTGAGTAAAATGTAGGGGAGAAAATACGGATGCAACTGGACTATTCTCAAGATTGTTTCAGTATTTGCGCAATCAGTCTCATAAAATTTACCATCAGAAGCAAGCATCTGTGTTTTAGGACTTTCTAGTAATTTCTCGCACTCTGGAAGTCATTATCAGTCAACACTGCTATCTACCTGGTCAACATCCCAACCTAACGCTCTGAATAATGGAAGAATAAATCCTTTTTAGTCATCACTTCATTGTATGATTTTAGCTTTCCAGATTCAACTAAGCGAGTACATTGTCAACGAGTTTCTTAATCTCCTCTTTGGCTTGTTCTTTGTCAAACATCTTATTCCCTCTCCTCATTCAAAACATAATAAGCCCCTCTATATGAGCCGACTTTTCTAACATATTTAAATTTCAGTAATTCGTTGATATCAGCTATTGCTGTGCCAAATGAGGTATTGTTTATTTCCATGTACTTTTTTGTTTTAATTGATTTATGTTTTTTTAGAAATTCAATAACTTTCTTTTGTCGTTCATTTAAGTCGGAGTATTCTTCTATTGGTTTCTGTTTTCCCTTTTGGTTATAGAGAACGATACGAAAGAAATGTTCGTATATGCCAAATTCTGGATCTTTTAATCCCTGCTCACGCATGGAATTGATCATTCGTGGAACTCCTGAGCCAAGACCTTCTACATAGCCATAATCACGTAGTAAGCGGTAGATTATTGGATTTCTTCGTACTGATAATGTGCCAAATAACTCTCGTGGCAGTCCTATTGGCAAAGAGCCAGGGCTTGTTAATTCAATCCGGTTGCTAAAAAGATAAATTTGGATGGAATCTTTACTAAAATAATCTCTGTGAGCGACCGCATTAACTATGGCTTCACGTATAACATCAACAGGATACTCATGTTTCTCTTCTCTTTTGGCTTTATCCGTTATTTCTATGCTTTTAGAGAGGTTCTTTTTCACAAAAGAAAGAGATTTTTCTATTGAACTGACAGGATCGTCTTGAATCATCTGATGGGAGATTATTTTTACTGGCTCTATGCCATCAAATTGTGCAAGTTTAATCTCAACTTGAGGAAAAAATTCGGCTGGTTCTTTTCCAAAAAAGAGGAAACCTGCATTTTTAATCTTTAAACTTCCATTTTTAGAGGCAAGTTTTGAACTAATGAGAAAATTTTCTACCGAATTGTGGTTCAAGAAATCTTCATGACCACGAACTTTCAAATAGTCTTTTATTTTTTCGGTGTCAATATCTTTAATGTTGGCATCGCTGGTAATTTCATCAAAACAGAGAATTTGTTTGCTTCTCAAAAAATCTACTAATTGATTGCCCTCTATTTTTTTGAGAGTGCTTCCAACCTTTACATAAACTACGCCTTGAAAAGTATGAAATGTATTGTCAATTGCTTTCTGAACAATAACCACAATAATTTTTTTCCCTTTAATTGTATAAACCTGGATTTGAGGGACGATGGGCGGCGAGATTGCTTGAGCGGCTGCTGAAATTTTCTGCTGAATCTGATCAATATCTTCTTTAATTCCCATGACATTCTTTTTTGCATCAACACCAACAATAACCATACCACCATAAGTATTAGCAAAACCACACATCAATTTTGAGAAATCCTGAGAACTATGGAAAGATTGCTTTAGCTCTACTTCTTGTGTTTCTCCACTTTCAATTACTTCTAAAATTTGGTCTTTATCCATTTTCTATCAGTTACTTTTGATAATTAATTGATACTAAGTTGATAGTAATATATAAAGCTTTCTCTTCTGGAAAATAGGATTACTATCAAGCAATATTGATACTAATTGATAATAAACCAATAATAAATAATAGTGTTTTCTCGCCCCTTTCTTCTTGTTCTCTAAGTAACGCTCAAATGATAGAACTGGAACTCCTCCATGATTGTACTATTTCCCTTTTTCATCATCTTTTGGTCGATGAAAAGCTCATTGAAGAACATTTTTATGATGAATTGCTAGAAGCCAAAGAAGCAAGGGTTGACATGCAATAGTATGTAGCAGATGAACTTGACAAGGAGAAGCTTAAGAAGGATTCCGGAAAAGCCAGAAGTTTTGTTCTTGAGATAGAAAAAACTATTGAGAGTATGGATAAAGAAAAAATCGATCTGTTACGGGGTAAACTGGAAGTGTCTCAATCAAATCCCAATAAGTGACTTCACCATATACGGCCCTTCTTTAACGTATCCTAACTTCCGGTAATATTCACGGACACCTACACCGGAAATAACAACCATCTTATCTTTAGCATGTTCCTTGGCGATCTCTTCCGCTTTCTGCATCAGCTTCTTACCCCAGCCTTTATGCTGCACCATGCCGGAATCACCGATGGCAGTAGCCGTACCATAGACATGCAGCTCCCTGATCAAAGCGCTCTTCTCAGTTATCTCCGACCTTAGGCACTGCGAAGGAAAGCGTAATCGCAGGAATCCGATAAGAACATCATTTTGAGGATCTTCAGCAGAGATAAAAAATTCTTTACCTTGAGAAGCTTCAAATTCCATCACTTTGATAGCAACCTTGTCCCAATCTATCTCTCGGCCTTTCGGTTCTCTGGCACGTATATCTCTTGACTCTGCCGTATAATTTTCATCCGTATATTGCCGCAGGTTAGTGCGGTCAACACCAGCTTCCCAGTATTTCGTCGGCACATCTCTCTGCACACGTTGGATACGGCAGTATTCAGGAACAAAAGTATAAAATTCCGCTACTCTTCTAGCTGCTTCTTCCGTCGATATCGGGGTGAACTCGCCTTTCTTATACTGGTAATATAATGCCGTGCCGGGAGCGACCATGCAAGGATACAATTTGATCATGTCCGGCTTGTAATCTGGATCGGTAAAGAGCTGCCGCATGCCTTTCATGTCTCTTTCATGATCTGTCAACGGCAAGCCCGGCATATAATGGAAATTGATCTTGAAACCAAGGTCACGTAATATCCTGATCGACTTGATGGAATCAGCAGCGGTATGCCCACGGTGAACATATTTCAGGACATCATCATAGACAGACTGGATCCCCAGCTCAACCCGGGTGCAGCCCTGCCGCAGCATCTCGTTCCCCTCTTTGAGAAAACCCCAATCAGGCTTAGTTTCTATACATAAAGCAACGCAGCGCACTTTAGAGGTTTCATTCCTTACTTGTTCTTCTTCTAATGATCTTACATTTTCAGTTTTAATTTTCAATAATTTAGCCTGGATGGATTTTTCCCTTTCTTTGTCATGCATATCTCCCGGCAGGAGAAAGAATCTCTTGAACTTCAGGAAATCAAATTCATCACCAGCAAAAAACATCTCAGAGAAATCGTTCATGGCTTTGAAACAGCCGTAGATAAACTCTTCTTGGTATTCATTTTCGGTCGCTGTAAACGTGCCGCCCATGACGATAATCTCGATCTTGTCAAGAGTCTGGCCTAAGAGAACATACTGCTGTAATCTGTTGAACACCTGAAGATAAGCATCGTAATCGTTTCGGATACCACGCATAGTTGCTGGTTCGTGACCAGTATATGACTGTGGAACATCACCCCAAGGACTGTTTATACCGCCCGGACAGAAAGTGCATTTGCCGTGAGGGCAATTGCTGGGAGCAGTCATAATGGCTACTGGAGATACACCAGAGATGGTCCTAGTTGGTTTAGTAAGAAGAATATCTTTGTATTGGATGATCTGTTCTTCAGGTAATGAAAGCAGAATTTCGATATTATTAGGAATTTTTTTAAGGCCGTGTTTCTTGGCAATCTCTCTTTTCAAGAAATTAAATTCTGCCTGGGTAGTGATCTGCTGTTTTTTGACCTGTTCCGTTATCTCTCGTAAAGCTGCCTGTGACATTCTTCTATTTAAAAAGGGGCTTTTTTATTAATGTTGTTGCTAGGGTTGATATACAGTAACAACCAGATCATTTTTAAAAGCCTGAATTTTATCTAGAATGTGTTTTTCCCATTTAGTATTGTCAACGCGTTTTTCTAAGACTGCATCTGGATCTGGTTGTTGATCCTGAACAAAAAGGGTTTCTTCCTCAACAAAAGGATGCAAATATTCAAGATTCCCTTTTTCTGGATCATACAGAAAATTAACGGAAGCCAACAACTGTTCATTTTGCGTATATCTTACTGTAATCATAAGATTTTCACCACGAGTGTCAGCTTCAACACTGATAGTAGCGTCTGGATAAGCTTGATATTGCCTAAAAAAACCATCACTGTGTAGATTCGACCATACTACTGGACAGAGTGCTGGGTCTGGAATACCGGTAATCCTGTCTGTAAGAGCTCCAAAGTCTCTGTAAGGGGCAAAATAATCTGATTTCTCTTGCAGTTCTCTTCTTGCCTGTTCGATCACTTCAGGATCAAGAAGACGATATTGCTTTATAAGGTCTAATTTTTCAAGATATGGAGTTATGTCAAATAAAGCATCCCAATAAGCGATAATATCAAAGCGTTTTTGTAGATCTCTTTCTTGATCGCTTTTAGCAGCTTGCGAGATAAATTGAACGTAAGTTGCGACATCTTCAGCATTATGCCTTCTTTCAGGATCAGATCCGTTCAGCCCATGACCGTAAGGTTTGACAAAACCAAATATTCCCCAATAAAAAAGAGGGGCAACTCCTTCGATGTCAAACTCAAGAGCATCATAATTATCATGGATGTTCACCATCCTGAGAATATCTTTTGTCGTCACTTCTATCGGTTGTCCTTCTTTGTCCAATATAGTTACTTTGACATTGTGCCATTCCTGGTTAAAACCTTCACGGTCAGCCTGAGGGATGCTATAATGAAGGAAATGGCCAACTTCATGTGCTGTTGTTGGACTTGAAGGGTTTACGATAAAGACAGCAGGACCGTAACTTGTATCGCGACCATGATAAGAACCTCCCCAATTTCCGTCAGGAAGGCCATCATCTCCTAGAACAAAAGTCAGACCAGCTATCTGGTCAGGACGGTAGAGGTTTCCGATAACCCGTTCGATCTCCAAGAGATTTGGTTCAGAGATTAATTCTCTTTCACCAAGGATCTGGATGTCATATTGCTCCTCAAGCCTCTGTTCTAATGGAGGTTCAAAGTCACCGTCAATGTCATTAAGATGGTCAATGAGCTGCCCTATCAAAAAATCAGGATTTGGCTCCACACAGCCAGGGCTGGCGAGAATCGATGCTAAACCTGCTGCAATAAAGCTAAACTTGACCATTTTCTATAAAAAAAACTACTAGGGTTATAAACTTTTCTAACTAGGCAGTAATAAATATGTCCGATTAAATATAAACCCACAATCTTTATATAGGACCGAAGCCCGAAAATCACCGTGGCACCGATCAAGCTGAAAGTCATGGAAGCGGTACAGGATGACGTCAATAAAGGCGTCGTCAAGATAGATTCCAGCTTCATGAAACAGATAGGTGTCAATCCTGGCGATTTCGTAGAGATTAACGGCGAACGCAAGACGTCAGCCATGGTAGACCGGGCCTATCCGGGAGATATCGGCCTGAATATCATCCGCATGGATGGTAATATCAGGAGAAACGCGCGAACTTCTATCGGCGAGATGGTGGCGGTAGCTAAGACTGAAGTCAAACCGGCTGTCAAAGTTTCGATCGCGCCTGCCAACAAAGGAGTATTGGTCAAAGCATCGCCGCAAGTCTTCAAGCAAGGTCTTTTAGGAAAAGCTTTGTTGAAAGGTGATATCGTCTCTCTGGGAAGATCACGAAAGCGACAGTTTCAAGGTGAACTAAGCGACATCTTTTCGATGATGGAGAATGACCTGAACCATTTTGCCGGTTTCGGTTTCGGCGACATCAAATTCGTCGTCGTGGATACACAGCCAAAGAAAGAGGTTGTCGTCGTCACACCAGATACAGAGATCATCTTCAATCCTCAGGCAGTAGAACTAAAAGAAGAAGAGGGCTTAAACTTAGGTATCAACTATGAAGATATCGGCGGTCTCAGTGAAGAGATCAAGAAAGTCCGGGAGATGGTCGAACTACCTTTAAAGCATCCGGAGATCTTTGAAAAACTAGGTATTGAAGCGCCTAAAGGAGTGCTGCTGCATGGTCCACCGGGAACGGGAAAGACCTTATTGGCGAAAGCAGTCGCTTCTGAAACAAACTCCCATTTCATCCTTATCAACGGTCCTGAAGTCATCTCTAAATTTTATGGTGAATCGGAAGCTAACCTCAGGAAGAAGTTTGAAGAAGCCGAACAGAATGCTCCTTCCATCATCTTTTTTGACGAGATAGACGCTATCGCTACCAAGAGGGAAGAGACCCGCGGCGATGTCGAAAAACGTGTTGTAGCCCAATTATTGGGGCTTATGGACGGTCTTAAGAACAGAGGAAAAGTTATCGTTATAGCTGCGACTAACATTCCCAACTTATTGGACGCTGCCCTGAGACGACCGGGACGGTTTGACCGAGAGATCGAGATCGGTGTTCCAGATACTGCCGGCAGGTTAGAGATCCTTAAGATCCATACCAGGAACATGCCTCTGGCTAAAGATGTCAAGCTTGAGGAGATGGCTAAAGTCACCCATGGTTTCGTCGGAGCTGATCTAAACTCATTAGCAAAAGAAGCGGCGATGATCGTCCTTAGACGCATCCTGCCTCAGCTGAAAGTTGAAGGTATCGAAGAAGGCGAGCCGATCCCTAACGAGATACTAGAGAGACTGATGATCACCCAAAAGGATTTCGTGGAAGCATTGAAAGTTGTCAGACCTTCAGCCATGAGAGAAGTATTGGTAGAGACGCCTGATGTCAACTGGACAGATATCGGCGGCTTGGAAGAAGTCAAGGACAAGCTGAAAGAATCGGTTGAATGGCCGCTCAAGAAACCAGAAGTCTTCCGACGCATGGGTATCCGGCCGCCGCGAGGTATCCTCTTATACGGTCCTCCTGGTACGGGAAAAACATTATTAGCAAAAGCTGTCGCTAAAGAGAGCGAAGCTAATTTTATCCTAGTAAACGGTCCTTCATTGTTGAGCAAATGGGTCGGTGAATCAGAGAAAGCCGTTAGGGAAATATTCAGGAAGGCCAGGCAGACCGCCCCGACGATATTATTCTTCGACGAGATAGATTCGCTGGTGCCAAGAAGAAGTTCCGGCAGCGATTCACGGGTCAATGAACGTGTTGTCAATCAGATGCTGACGGAGA
>PCXY01000005.1 GCA_002762785.1 Candidatus Woesearchaeota archaeon CG10_big_fil_rev_8_21_14_0_10_45_16
AGTTGAAATATGAAGAAGGCTGCTTCGACGACTATGAGATGAAAGCCAGGATCTATCGAGAAGGCGAGACGGTGGTCGAGAACAGTTTTGAGGTCAGTTTGAACTGAGCATATACAGAAGAGTAGAAAGGTTTTTAAAACGCCACTCCAGTTCCGTTTCCGATGGGCCTGTGATGTAATGGATCCTGCTTAGAGCAGCCACAAAGCATGCTAGGCTTCGGACCTGGTCATCGGGGTTCGAACAGATATCGCGTCATCTGACGTGTGTCTTTGAAAGTCCCCGCAGGCCCATTTTATATTATCAAAAAAGAAGGTGAACCCCATGGTAAAACAAAATATTCTTATCAACCAATCGGTTGCCATACTATGCGATGGCAACAATATCGAAAGAAGTATCCATGAAGAGTCAGGAACGACCAGTTCGATGGTCAATTTTGACACGCTGATCCCGAAACTGCTGATGAACCGCAGTCTAAACCGCTTTATCTATTTCCGGGAAGGCAAGAACATTTCCTCAAAGTTGGCGGATCGGCTCCATGAACATTATCACGGCTCCGTCGTCCCCTGTCACAAGTCTGCGGACATCCCTCTGTCGATCAAAGCGACCCAATTATCTTCAAAAGTTGACACTATCATCATCATGTCCGGAGATTCTGATTACGTGGAACTGGTTTCGTATCTGAAGAACGAAGGAGTTCGTGTAGAGATTGCCGCTGTGAAGAAGACGACAGCCAAGATATTGATGGATGAAGCTGACTTCTTCCATCCGATAACTAAAGAAGACTGGTTTGTCTATACACATCCCAAACAGATGGGAAGAAGACCCCCTAAACAAGAGCCTGTGAAAGAAAGAGAAACTAATCACCTTTGATATAGTAACCGAAAATAGTATCTTTGATCAAGGTTCCTTTGACGGTTATCTTTTCTCCCTCTTTTGGTAGGGATCCTGAGGAGACAGCGATCTTATCGCCGTGCTGATCTACTAACGTGTAGCCGGAGATGGAACCAATCTTAAGGGTGTTTTCTACCGTTCCGGAGACTTTTACGGACTGGCCGACCATGTCTTCGTTTTTGATGTCAGCGACGGATTGAGAACAGGCAGTGATGAATATCAACAGGAAAATGGCAGAAGCGAAGAGTATCTTTTTCATAGTGTTCTGATTAGACTCATTAGTTTAAAAACATTGCTAAGATAAGAGGCAGTTTCAGCTCAACAACCTTTAAATAAACTCTTGGTTTTTTACGAAGAATGGTCTTAGAAAAGCTCGGAGATTCCCTCAAAAGTACGTTAAAAAAGATCACCAATGCCGTCTTCGTAGATGAAAAGCTCATCAATGAGCTGGTGAAGGATATCCAGAGAGCGTTATTACAATCCGATACTAACGTCAAGCTGGTCTTCGACCTTAGCAAGAACATCAAAGAAAGAGCAAAGGAACAGACGCCGGCCGGCATCACCAAACGAGAACAGCTGATCAATATCGTCTATGAAGAGCTGACCAATTTTCTGGGAAAGGAAGCGAGAGAGATCAAGATTGAGAAGAAGCCAACCAAGATCATGCTCGTCGGTCTGTTCGGTTCAGGAAAGACCACCACAGCTGGAAAATTAGCCAAGTATTACAAGAAACGGGGGATGAAAGTAGCTGTCATCCAGACCGACACCTGGCGTCCTGCCGCTTATCATCAGCTAAAACAGCTGGCTGAGCAGGTGGGAGTAGATTTCTTCGGATCAGAAAAAGAGAAAGACCCCGTCAAGATCTACAGACAGGCGGAAGACAAATTGACCAATTATGATCTGGTCATCGTCGATACGGCTGGACGAGACGCATTATCCGACGATCTTATCAAAGAACTCAACGATATTAGCGTTTTGGTTGATGCTGATGAAAGACTGCTGGTCATCTCCGCTGACATCGGTCAGGCAGCAGAAAGACAAGCGCAAGCGTTTCACGATACCTGTAATGTTACCGGGGTCATCGTCACTAAACTTGAAGGGACGGCTAAAGGCGGCGGAGCGTTATCAGCCTGCGCCGTCACTAAAGCAGCCATCACGTTCATCGGTGTCGGCGAGAAGATCGACGACCTGGAACAGTTTTTTCCTAAGAGGTTCGTCGGCAGGCTTCTGGGTATGGGCGACCTGGAATCATTGCTAGAGAAAGCAAAGGAAGTGATGACAGAAGAGTCTGCGAAAGATATGCAAGAGAAATTCCTAAAAGGTGATTTCAGCCTTCTTGACCTGTATGATCAGATGGCAGCCATGAAAAAGATGGGATCGTTCGGTAAGATCATGGAGATGATTCCCGGAATGGGACAGTTGAAGATGCCGAAGGACATGCTCAAGACGCAGGAAGGGAAGCTGGAGAAATGGCGCTACATGATGAATTCCATGACCAAAAGAGAGCTGGAAGATCCAGACGTGTTCAATGCAGAACGGATCGACCGGGTGGCAGCTGGTTCCGGCGTGGAGATAAATGAAGTAAGAGAGCTGTTGAAACAGTATAGACAGTCAAAGAAGATGATGAAGATGTTCAAAGGCGAACAGGACATGAACAAGCTGATGAAGAAGATGAAAGGCAGGATGCCAGGTATGTGAGTTATGTCGTGAGATTGAACATAATGAAATCTCACTTGAATGGATTTGGAATCAAACGTTTAGCTTGCCTAAAGGTTTGTGAAGAAGATGAAAGGCAGGATGCCAGGTATGTGAACTTATTCTTGAGGCGTCTCTTTCCTAAATCCGCATTGTTTGCAGTATTGCACATGGTAAAGACCATCAGCGTACTTGTGCTGACCTTCATGAAGTTTCTTTTTGCATTCTGGACAGTTTAAGATCATGGGTTGAAATTATCCTCTGCATTAATATAGTTTTCCGTGAGATTTTTATAGGATTACCTATTTACTATAAAAGTATGGCAAGTTATCAACAGTTACAGGATTTTCAAGAGATACTTGAAGACTATAATTTCACCCTAATCTCCTCTTCAAAGTCTATTGAGAGAATGAGAGCAGTCATACGTAATCTCCCATTTACAACCCCTCCTGGAACGCTGCAATTCGCTGAGGGATATCTAGCTGAGTTTCAGGGATTTATAAAGACAATCAACTATTCTACCATCTCTGAACTTAAAGAAGGGATCACCATCTGTATCAAGACGGTATCATTTGTATTAAGTGCCATTAAGCAAGGAAAAAATACACAGATACCACGTGGGAAGTGTAGGACGATGGAGGCAGAATTTCTATTCGGGTTAAATAAGATAGTAGAAGGCCTAAAACTAGGGTTCAGAACCAGGATCAAAGAATTATCGCCGTCCAAGCAAGATACGTTAAATTATATCTATGCTGATGAAGGTCTGAGACGAAAATATATCTTTAACTCAATAGGGGTTGATTCTCCGATCAGAGTATTACCATCTCTTTCTGTGAGTAATCTGTATACATTTGTCCAATTGCTGGAACTAGAAAAGGATGTAAAACGAGCTGGGAAATGGAAGGTGTATGGAACAGGAATGGCTCCATTACGAGTGGTCGTTTCTAGTTCAATGCTAGGGAAGAAAAGGGTCTATGCGGTGTTTAAAACTGAAGGACACGATAAGCCAAAAGGCAATTATATGACTCTAACAATTAATAGAACACCATCAGGAGTAGAGTTTCAAGAAGGATAAAAACCTGCAAGAAGAGGCGCTGCGTCTTCAGGAGAATGCCATATAAAATGTTCCGTGAAATAATTAAAAGGCTTTCTGCTTCCTTCGAAAAGATGATCAGCGAAAGCGTCCCTAACGGCAGATAGAGCTTTGGTCCCCTGCCTTTCTAGAACATCAACATAATCGGTGATCACTGCGCCTACCAAAGTCACTCTCACCCCAAAGAACTTATAACCTATCTCTTTAAACTGGACAGCGCTCTCCATCACCACACGATCAGGTAACGTCACAAACTTAGAAATATCCATTATATGCAGCCCACCGTTAACTATGTATCCTACAGTTGGAGAGCTGTTTTGTGATTCATAGATTTCACCTTGAGGGTACCTTGTTCTTTGTAATGAGATATTACGAGCTGAACAAAAATCATCACAAACATCAGATAGAGACGTCATTTTCACAACTCGATGATCTTTCCGGTCTTGCCGACATTGATCACTCTTGTTTTGCCGATCATCTCTTCGATACCATGAGTCTCATGGATGTGGCCGCAGATATGGACATCTGGCTTGAACTCCTCGATAGCTCTACGGACACCCTGACTGCCCCACATCTGCAAGCCGATCATGGAATCGTTAGGCTGGACATGGGTGACCATCAGTTTCTTCTTGACGTTCTTCAACCTGCCATGAGCCTGCTTCAAGGTTTCAAAGAACTCGTGATCTTCTAACTGATGCAGTCCGATGTCAGCGTAACCGCAGCCGAAGATACCGACGTCGCCTTTCTGCATAACATAACCATGAAGATTTTTGACACCATACTTTTCGACCATGAAACCGATCTCTGCTAACCCTTCATGGTTTCCCGGCAGGACAGCCACGTCCAGGCCTTTCTCTTTAAACGGACCTATAAGACCAGTCACGTCTCCATCATGATCGACTAAGTCGCCGGCTAGGATGACCAGGTCTACCTTTTCTTTTAACCCTTTTTCAGCCATCTCTCTGATGAAAGAGCGGTCTCCGTGCACGTCGCTTAAGGCTAGAATTTTCATAGGTTGTTTCTAGGGAGGCCACTTTATAAATCTTTTGGTTTTGTAATCAGAAAGTAGTGACTTTGAGGAAGATTTTTAAAGAGATCAAAGTTTATAGATGAACAATGACTTCCAACATCCCTGAAAGACCAGAATCTCTAGAAGAATTGACAGAACCATCCCTTCGCAAGGTTGCGGTAGTTGACACCATTGGCAATAATCTTTATGGATTGGTAGTTGGCGGTCTGCTGGATTATAATGCTGGCCTAGATCTTACCGGGATTCTTGCATCGCGAACCTATGCTGCCGGAATGAATACTATCACTGGAGCTCCTTACGGCTGGTGGCGGGAGCAGGTCTTTAGATTTACAGGAACTACTGAAGAAGACAACAGGATGAAAAGAACAGCAGTTGATCTGCTTGCCTTCAATACATTTCAGCTTCCTTTCTATGCAACAGTGGTCGCCATAGGTAGTCTCGTTTCAGAAGGAAAAGTCGATATGGAGAAAGTGGAACATGGAGCTCTTTCTTTAGCATTGATCTCACCACTGATCGGGCCTTCAATGGGCTGGTTCCTAGATGGATTCAGAAGAGTCTGCGGTGTCAGGACAGCAGCAGAAGGAGCATATGGGAGGAATGAACAATGAGCTACCAAAAGATCACTGTCAGGGAAATCGCAACGATGTCTCCAGAAAGAAGAGAAAGATTAGATGGAACATTGTATTCGATCGACGGCAATGTGACTCGCTTTGAGGAGTGGTACACTCATGATCCAATGGTTAACGCCCAGAGCTTCAGTGGCTACCTTATCGAGATCGGAGACGGAACGCACCATATCACTATAATAAAAGAAGGTTCAAAGTTAGAAAAAGCTCTCCAGACAGCTCATAAGTTTAGTTTTCCTGTCCGAGTGCTTGGCCAGCTTCAAGCGATGGGGCAATCTTATTCTCTTCGTCCACACCATGTTATTGATCAGAGAGTTGGATGCCTGTCTTTCCCTCAAAGCGAAGCGGGACGAGACGAAGGAGTTCTCTCTCTAGTGCCCGTCGATAAGATTGGAGGATTATCTGATTCAGAGAAATAAATATTACCTTCCTTTCAGCTTCAGGTCCAGCACCAGGTCTTCCAACTTACGCAAGTCGTACTTGACCGCATCAACCTTCCTGCGGATCTCATTGTCCCGGAAATCAAACTTTAACAGCTCACCGTAGATAGAATTAACTTCATCTTTGATCCTGACTACTTGATCAACTTCTCCTTTCCCGGCTAAAAATACCGCTCTCCGCACCAGCTCGCCCGGCAGATCAGCCAATCCCAGCACAAAATGGTCCGGCAGGACGTCCAGATCTGCCAATTTACCAGAAGTCACAAAGTGATAATAAAGGACGGCTTCCACATATTCCTGGACCGCAATCTTGTAGCTGCCTTCGTAGGCCATCTTAGGATCATGCTCAGCAATCTTCTCCAGCGCTTTCAGCTCTTTCTCAATCTGTTTCAGAAGACTAGCTGCTTCTTTCATCTCATCGCGATGGATAGAATAGATCAAGAGCTTGCTTAGCTTAAGCACATCCCGGCTCTTCTTGATAAGGTTCTCCCTAGCTTCGTCATACTCTTTGATAGATGTCTGCAGCTTCGTGAAATTGGTCATGCTTCTCAAAACTAGAGTTTCCTTTATAATTGTTTCCTCAAAATGTAGAAAAGTTTATATAACAACCACCATAATGCGTTTATAGGTGCATAATCATGGATGAATCTTCACGACCATTAGATACTTTAAATTCAGCTCGCGGCAAGCCAGTGATGGTAGACCTAAAGAACGGTCTGCGTTACGTAGGCAAGTTGAGAGCTTTTGACATTCATATCAACACTGTTTTGGAAGAAGCAGAAGAACACCACAACGGTGAAGTTAAGCGGAAAGTAGGAACTGTCTTTATCCGCGGTGATGCTATAACCATCATTTCTCCAGCGTAAACAATGGGTATCAAAAAACAACGATTTTTTGGAACCTCCAGAGATCAGGGGGGTGATTTCTAGTGGGAACGGGAACATCAGCTATGGGCCGTAAAAGCGGCAAAAAGACCCATATCCAATGTAGACGGTGTGGTGGCCATTCTTATCACATGGGTAAGAAGAGGTGCGCTTCCTGTGGTTATGGAGCTCAAGCTACTACCAGAAAATACAACTGGAACAAAAAAGTTCACGCTTAATTTTTTCTTGTTGAGTTTTAATTTCTAATGAAAATAGCTTTTCTATCGTAGAAAAAGATTTCACTTAACCAAAAGAATTACTCGAAAGAAATTATTGGAAGAATTCTTCACACTTTGGCTTGATGATCTTTGTCGATAACTGCTGACAGAGAGCTTTGTTATTGGTCTCTTTGGCAATCTTATAGACACATTGATCTTTGTTAAGATCAGATGCTAGCTTAGAACACCATTCCAGATTTTGTGAATCTATAGCGATAGTAAAAAAGCATTTATCTGCTTCCGTATAGCTTAACCTTTCACAATAATCAGGGTTATGAGTAGCAATAGCAATCTTCTTATAGCAATCAAGCTGTTGAGGAATATCATAAACATCCGAACAAAGTGGTCCATCTAGATTCTTAAGAGCAATCTGATAATAACAATTGTCTTTCCAATAAGGGTCCTCTATATTATCATGACATATCTTCCAGTCATCCTGCTGAAGAGCAATCTGCTGTTGACAGTATCCTTTACTTTTAATGTCTTGGATAGACTCACAAGCAGCCAGTTCCCCGGTGGCGATAGCGTTCTCGGAGACACAGCCATCTTTGACCATAGGATTCTCGATCTTGTCACACTGTTGTTTCTCTGAGTAGCACTGGTCTCTTGCGGCCCCTTCCATGGCTGAGCACGAATCATTAGGATCGACGACCGCTTTTCCCGTCAGCAGGTTGCAGGCTGTCAAGAATATCATGACAAACACCAGTACTACCACTATCTTTCTCATAACAGGAAGAAGTCAAATACCCATTTTTAAGCTTTGTGGAAGATGCTGGAATGAACCGATAGATTTTTAAAAGAGTTGCCAATGCGGAATTATGAAAAACGAGCGATCGTTTCTCACCATGTGGATGTGCCGGTATGAAAAGGGATCGTTGTCCCTTTGGACCGACACTGCACACTTTGCGTGGACGTGCCGGAGTGGTCAAACGGGATGGGCTTAGGTTAGTCTACGGGTGTAATGAGCCTCTGGCTATGACTAAAAGACACCCATTGGCTTAGTGCCTACGCAGGTTCGAACCCTGCCGTCCACATATTTTATGTTCAAAAAGGGTATTAGAAAATGGTGTTAGATTTTTCTTTTAATCTTGAGTACGCACTCAATAAGACCAAACAAGAGGGGTATTTTTTTACAGAACAAGGAGTTACAGAAGAGTTCAGAAGAGAATTGGAGACTGAGATTGATTCTCTGTATTTGGAAGAAGGGGATCACATCAAAAGACCCATCAATCGGGGAAAACCATGGGAAGTACGGCAGTTTCATGAACGATTTTATTGTGAAGCAAAAGACGATTTAGTTCCAACAGCAACAAGATTGATATTACATCTGGCACAGGAAGTACAAAGATTATATCCCCTCTTCCCTGAATTAACAAGATGGGAGATGACCGAAGTTGGTTATCAGCTTTATAGAGAGGGGAGTGGTTTCATTTCCCCCCATAGAGACAGAAAAAACGATAAAATGTTGTCGGTAACTATTACCATCAAAGGTACAAATGAAGTGATTATGTATGAAACAATGCACGATCCTAATGATTATAGGTCAAACAATTTAAGAGATATTTTTCGCTTTACGACGATTCCAGGATCTTTGATGTTTTTACGAGCCCCAGGATTTGGGAATGGAAAGCAGGTGATACACAGCGTCTCTCCGCCAGCAGGAGGTGATCGGAAGATCCTTAATCTCCGGATGCGGCCAGATGTTCTTAAGAGTCCGGCAGAGTTTGCAGGAATGTAGGAAGAAAGACGAAAATAGAGGTTTTTATAGAGAAGATTTTTCCAACAAGAGCGTATTTAGGTTCGCCTAAAAAGTTCTGCAACTTTGTTCTTGCCGATCTCTAAAATAAAAGAAGCCAGTCTCGGGCCTTTCTCCTTGTTGATCAACACTTTGTAGGCAGCAGTAAAGAAATCTTTAGGCGATATCTCGTGGTTCTTACAGAGGATATACATCTCTTCATGCAGATCTTTATCGGTCCAATCCCTTTCTTCCAGCTTGAGGGCCAGTTCATGAAGCAGCTTTTTCTCTTCCGCACTTACAGTAACGGAAGGTTTCTTCTGCACCGTGAACTTAAATTCTTCAGGAGCATGTTTCTTGATCCAATGGGCAGCACATTCAGCTCTGGTACGCAGCCTTACTCTATCATGCTGGTTCTTCAGCTCTTTCTCAAAGTAGCCGATGACTTTGTCGATATCAAAATCGTAGATCTGCAAGAGCATGGTCAGGTGACGGAAACTTGGTTGATAAGGGATAGTCTTGGGAATCTTACCGATATGGCTCAATTCATATGCTGCTTTAAATTTGACGGCCTTTTTCTCAGAAACCTCTTCTAAACCGAAGTAGATACGTTCTACTTTATCAAACTCTTCATAGATATTGATGACGTCGGCATCGAAGCTGATAGAGAATTCTTTGTTGGGTCGTGTGCCTGCAAAAATATATCTGGCAATTTCAGGCTCGTAGACTTCCAAGACATCAGCTAAGGTAATCACCTCGCCGGAAGAGCTGGACATCTTACCACCCATCCCTTTGACATTGATAAAATTATACATGACATACGTAGGAGCATCAAAGCCCCACAATTCCTTGCAGATCTTCTTACCGGTATCGTAACTACCGCCGGCAGTTGAGTGGTCCTTTCCGCCTGGTTCAAAATCAACTTTTTCAAAATACCAGCGCATCGGCCAATCGACACGCCATTTTAATTTTACATTACCATCTTTCCTGATGTCAACAGTTTCTGTTACGCCATCTTCTAATTCATAGGAAACGCCCCAGACGCCGTCCCATCTCAGGTTTTTGACAACATCGGTACCTAGCTTCTTTGAGAATACAGCTATCGGCAGCCAGTCTTTCTCTAATGGTTTTTCCCTATACTCGTTAAGGACCTCTTTGATCTTGTCAGTATTTTTGAGAGCATGCTGGATCTCTTTCGCATAGCGACATTTACGATATTCTTTTGACTGATAAATAAACTCCGGTTCGATCCCAACCTTTTTAACCTCCTCTTCTACCGAGATTTGGTTATGGCGGGCATAGCTTTCAGCCTTGCCGTAAGGGTCAGGAACATCAACGATAGATTTTCTCAGACATCTTTCCAGCATCTCCTGCTGCGGCATATTCCTAGGAACTTTCCTGAAGACATCATAATCATCCCAAGAATAGATAAAACGTACCTTCTTACCCCTTTTCTCTAGAGCTCTTCTTACCAGATCAACAGTGATGATCTCTCTAAAATTACCGATATGAACAGTGCCAGAAGGAGTGATGCCAGCCGCTATCGTGTATGATTTCTTATCACCTTTCTCACGGATGATATTATCAACCGCAACATCAGTCCAGTGGTATGATTCTTCATCAGCCATTAGCAAGATGAACAGGACGGTTTATATAAAGATTTCTTCAGACATCCTCAAGATCGACGGTCATGGAAACCTTTTCCTTAGCCTGTAAAAGAGCTGTCAATCGTCTTTCCAATCGCTCTCTAAAAGGGACTATCTTAAGAGAAGGTATCTTCGCTGCTCTCAGCCCCTGTGTGACTGTCAAAACAACAGGGTCTACTGGAACTTCTGGATCTTTAATAGTAAAGAAAGCATCTTTGATTGCAGCACGATTCTTTTCAAGAGCAACCAGAACATGAACCTTCTCACCCTTTGCAAACCTCATCTCTAGCATAAGATTTTCCACTTCTTTCATCAAAACACCGTTCCACCATTTTCGGAAAGTCCACCATCTAAAAGCCATGTGCTTTGAGAATATCAAAAGGTATAAAAACATTTAGTACATCATCCCCTAAAAAGAGGTTGAACCATGATACTTTCAGATTGTAGTGAGGAAAGTTCCAAAAAGACAGGAGGATGGTTTCTTTGATAGTTACATCCTGCGGCAATTCTGAGAAGATAGCGAAGGCTGTAGCCAGAAAGCTGAAAGCGAAATACTCGCCGTTGACCATCTCATCTTTTCCTGATGGAGATATTTATCTTAAGTATAACACCGATGTGAAAGGGAAGAAAGTGGTCATCGTCCAGGGTTTCCAGCCTGGTTCAGACCAGTCATTATACAGGATCATCTTTGCGGCGGAGACGGCCAAAGACTTGGGAGCAAAGAAAGTGATCTTAGCTGCTCCTTACCTTGGTTTCATGCGGCAGGATAAGAGATTTAATCCTGGGGAAGCTATCTCCAGCCGGATCATGGCCAAACATCTGAATATCTGCCTGGATAAGATTATCACCTTTGATACGCACATCCATCGTTATAAGTCTCTGAAAGACATCTTCACCATTGCGGCAAAAAACCTGACGACTAACGATCTGATCGCTGATCATATCAAAAAGAAGATCAAAAATGCGGTCATCATCGGTCCTGACTGGGAGTCTTTCCAATGGGCGGAACATATCGCCAACAAAATAGGTGTTGAATCGACTGTCCTGGAAAAGACCAGACATTCTTCACGAAAAGTTTCTGTGAAGATGATCAAGCCGATAGATCTAAAAAATAAGAACGTGGTCATCGTCGATGATATCATCTCCACCGGCCACACCATCGCTGAAGCGGCCAAGAAAGCAAGAAAGATGGGAGCAAACAGTATTACGGCCATCGGCGTGCATGGCCTGTTTGTTGAGGATGCTATCTCTAAGTTAAAGAAAGCTGGCGTGACAAAAGTGACGACGACCAACTGTATCAAGCATAAGACCAACAAGATCGATGTGGCACCACTATTGGCAGACGAGTTGAGGAAGGAGAAATGAAATTTTGGAAAGTGATGTTGTTTCTTATCTTAACGATTTTCATAGTCAGCTGCACTACTGCCGTTATGGAAGAGGTAGAAAATGAGACATTAACAGTCGATGATCAAGCCGTTGCCGAACAACCAGCAGATGAATCCTGCGTCGATGAATGGAAATGTCTTGATGACAGTACTCAAGGGCACGTCCTGGCTGATTGTTCTGTCAGTGAGACCAAGATCTGTGAGAACGGCTGTGAGGATAACCGATGCGTCATCCCTGAAGGCTGTGAGCCAGGTTGGAAATGCATCGATGAAAGCCGGAAAGCCTACCAGGAAGCTAGCTGCCGATATATCAATAAACAAACGTGTGATTGGAAGTGTGAAGACAGCCAGTGTGTTGAAAAACCTGCTAATTATACCGAACCAGTGGAAGAGCAGCCCCCTACATCTTATGCTGAAGAAAATCAGGAGCCAGAAGAAGCAGAAACTTCCAACATCGCCGAGATTAACCAAGGTGAGACACAAGTATTGAACGTTGGCGGAAAGCAGTACAATCTCACTTTATATTTCATAACCGAGACCGAAGTCAAGCTGGACGTAGACGGTGTCAGGAGCGACTGGCTGATGGACGGCGACGATTTCGTCTATCAGGACATCAGAATAACAGTCCGATACATCTTGTTCCAGTCGTATCCCGGGGGCAAGAAGATAGTCGGGTATAGTGTTGGAAGTAGTGGTTAATTCTTCTTCCACAATGTTTATATTATTCCTAGAAAACTCTTCATTTCATGGAAAAAATAGACGTAACCCCTAACGGAAACGGAACCTGCACTTTATGGTACGACAAAGTTGATGGTCAGGTCTACGGCATCCAACCAAAAGCTCCTTTGCAACACCCATACGTCGTTCCTGTAGAGATATATTCTGAAAGAGGAGTGCCTTTCCCATACCCGATCGGAGAGATAGAAAGACATCCAGGTTTGGAAAAAGCTTTGGAGAACCTACATAACGCTTTTTTAATAGAAGATCTGATGGGCATTCTAAACGGAAGCCAAGAGTTAAGAAGGTTAGCTGCTCGCAGTCAGTGGCATAGATTTATGTTTAAAGAACCAATTTGGAGATCTAATCACCAAGATACTTATAGATAGGCTGTTGTTCTTTCACGTCTAGTTCTTTATTAGATTGCCGGGCCAATACATACATGAAATCGCTGAGCCGGTTGATATACTTCAGCATCTCCGGGTTCAACTCTAAGATGTTCTGCACTTTCACCAGGGTCCTTTCAGCTCTTCGTGTAATTACCCGAGACAGATGGAGAAAAGCGCTCTCTTTGGTGCCGCCTGGCAGGATGAAAGAATCAGGCATGCCTAACTTCTCTTCCAACTCATCGATCTTCCGTTCCAGCTCCTCTACGTGCTCTTTAGTGATCCTGGGCATGCTGTGGGCAGACAATTTGCTCCCCACCAGATCAGCACCCAACTGAAAAAGATCGTTCTGGATCTTGGTCAAGATAGATATCAAAACTTTATCATCAGTAAAAGAGATAGTCAACCCCAATACTGAATTAAGTTCATCTAAAGCGCCGAAGGCTTCTATACGTGGGTCATCCTTGCTCACTAACCCGCAGCCGAAGAAAGTGGTCTTCCCAGCATCGCCGATCTTGGTGTAGATCTTCATAGGCCCTCACCGATAGTGATGACCTGATCCTCATAACTGCCGTCCCGGTAGATAGTGATCCCTTTACAGCGGGCTTTCCAAGCAGTCATGTAGGCATTTTCAACATCTTTGATGGCAGCCGTCCTGGGAAAATTGATTGTCTTGGAGATTGAATTATCAACATGTTTCTGCAAAGTAGACTGCATCCTGATGTGCCATTCCGGACTGATGTCCTGCGCCGTTACAAAGATCTCACGGACATCCTTAGGGATCTCTTTCAACTGCTGGATGCCTCCTCTAAGAGAGATTTTCCGGATCAGTTCTGGGGAATAGAACCCTCTTTCTTTGGCCACTCTCTCAAACTGCTTGTTGATGAAGACCAGTTCGTTGCTCGTCAGCACTGTCCTCTGATAGGAGATGGCAAAGACCGGATCACAGCCGGCAGAAGTGTCAGCTAAGATGCTTCTTGTACCGGTCGGACTCAACGAGATACAAGTCATGTTGCGCATCTTCCTACCGACCTTTTCATAATCAGAACCTTCCCACGCCGAGCAGACACCCCTTTTCACCGCTAACTTCTCGGACATCTCAGATGAAACTTTCTTGAAAAATGAAAGAAGCTTGTCGCCCACCTCCAAGCCCTCTTCAGAATCATATTTTATCCCTAACTGAAATAGCATGTCTGCAAATCCCATCACACCCAGCCCTAATTTTCTGGTTTTCTTAGTCATGACCGCTATCTCTTTTCGAGGGTATTTGTTGATGTCGATAATGTTGTCAAGGAAATGGATGGCAGTCTTGACATCTTTCTCTAGCAGCTGCCAGTCGAGATCGTCGCCCACAACATATTTGTTCACGTCGATGCTGCCAAGAGCACAGCTTTCATACGGAAGAAGAGGAGCTTCACCGCATTGGTTGGTAGTCTCGATCTCGCCGAGATGCCTAGCTGGATGCTTGCGGTTGATCTCATCTAAAAATAGCAGTCCGGGATCGCCAGTCTTCCAGGCGTTCTGGGTGATCACCGCGAAAACGTCCCTAGCCCTTAATTTACCCACATATTTATCAGTGCGAGGATTCTTGACAAAGTATTCACGATCTTCTTCGACAGATTTCATGAACCTATCGGTCACGCCGACAGAGATGTTGAAGTTCTTAAGCGACTGCTTGTCACGTTTTGATTCGATGAATCTGATTATGTCTGGATGGTCGACCCGCAGCACGGCCATGTTGGCTCCAGGACGGACGCCGCCCTGCTTGATGACATCCAAGGCCCGGTCATAGACTCGCAAGAAAGCCAGCGGACCGGGAGCTATACCTTGATGCTGCTTGACAGGATCGCGTTTCGGCCTTAAGCGGGAGAAGCTGAATCCGGTGCCGCCTCCCTGCTGATGGACCACGGCTGCATCGTGCAGCGTGCCGAAGATACTTTCCATAGAATCGTCGATAGGCAGGACGTAACAGGCATTGACCTGGCCGGTCTTGGTTCCTGCGTTCATCAGCGTTGGAGTGTTGGGAAAGAATTTACGGTCTGCCATCAACGCAAAGAACTTTTCGGCAGACTTTTTCACCGCCTCTTTGTCCGCGCCGTACAATTGGTCAGCTGCAGCGACAGCATTGGCCACACGCCAAAGCATCGCCTGTGGATTCTCTAAAAGCTGGCCGTTCTCGTCCTTGAGAAGGTAACGCCGTTCCAGGATCTTCAGCGCTTCCTGAGAGAAATCCAAGTTATAATCTAAATGCTGCTCACCGAGAATCATCGCCCGCTGGTGGCGTTCTTCATTACGCTTATGACGGTAAAGGATGTACGCTTTGGCAGTCCGGGCATGGCCTTTGTCGATCAGCACTTTCTCGACAAGATCCTGAACATTTTCCACGGAAGGGGTCTTGGTCGGATACTCTGTTTCCAAAAGAGCCATCACTTCAACTGCCAGCTCCTCAGCTCGTTTACGATCTTCACCACCCACTGACTGAGCTGCTTTGAAGATGGCGTCAGCTACTTTCTTAAAATCAAAATCGACAGTACGACCGTCTCGTTTAACGACTTTCCGGACGATATTTGATGATACAGACGACATCAGTCTAGCTGCACCCCGTCGTCTCACCGCAAACTTCACAGAGCATGCAGGTGCCGTTCTGCCGCAGCTGGGAAGCACCGCAGCCGGAGCAGGACAGTTCTTCTTTAGCCGCCCGGCCGGATGTTGTTCTGGTTACTGGAAGCACGGCTGAAACATTTGAAGCTGAAACTTTCGACGCCGAAACTGCTGCTGCTGTCTGCACAGCAGATTTCATCGGACCAGTCATGGCAGAAAAATCTGTCAGGAACTCGCGAAGTTCAGTGATCACCGGATGACCTTCGACATTAAGACTGCCATGAGCGACCTGCTGCGGAGAACATCCTTGCTGCAGGCTGAAGTTCACTGATTGCACCAAGGCCTGCATCATGACCCTCTGCACCGGCGAGACCCACTCCATATCTACCGAAACTCCTTTAAGAATATCGTCTTTGGTCTCGGCCGTGAACACGCAAGGACGACCGCCGAGCCGAACAACTTTCTTGATGTAAGTGACGGCTACCACCGGAGCTTCATCTTTCTGAGACAAAATTTCCTTCAACTGCTGGTTATCCTGGAATGTGGAATTTAGCGGCTGGCTTAATTTGCTGCCGTCGCGGTACAAAGCTACAGCTTTGATCATCATCTTCCAGGAGTCGTAGTAAGCCATCTTGATCTGCTCTACAGTCCATTCCGTCGGCATGTTGATGGTCTTCGATATAGCTCCAGAGATAAACGACTGCGCTGCTGCCAGCATCTTCATGTGGCCGTAAGGATGGATATATCTTTGACCGATATCACCGCACTTGTTGGCGCAGTCAAAGACGTCGTAGTGTTCCTGCTTGAGATGAGGAGCTTTTTCCACAGTCATGGTTCCGCAGATATGCCGGTTTGCTTCTTTGATCTGCTCAGCAGTAAATCCAAGAGCTTCCAGAACACTGCCCGGTTTTCCCTGCATGATCTGATTGTAAAAGTCCTGACCCAGCGTCCATTGGTTAAAAACATGACGCATGTCCATGGCATTTGGCAGGTCGCGCTCGACAGCCGCAATCTGGCTTTCAGTAAAGCCTTTCTCCTGTAGCGAACGGCGGTTGATGAACGGACTGTTCTGTAATGTGCCGCTGCCGAGGCAGTATTGGATGATCTCTTTGATCTGTCCTTCGGAGTATCCTAGCTTGTTAAGGGCTTTTGGTACGGACTGGTTGACAATCTTGAAGAAACCGCCGCCTGCCAGTTTCTTAAACTTGACCAGAGCGTAATCTGGCTCGACGCCGGTCGTGTCACAGTCCATGACTAAGCCGATGGTACCGGTGGGCGCGATGACTGTCGTCTGAGCGTTGCGGAAGCCATACTGCTGACCTTGTTCAAGGGCTTTGTCCCAGGCATCATGAGCTGCCGACAATATTTCGATCGGGCAGAGATTCTGCTGGATCGCCTGCGGCTTCACAGTCAGTCTTTCGTAAGAATCATCATTATAGGCCGCCCGACGATGGTTGCGGATGACTTTCAGCATATGTTCTTTGTTCTCTTCGTAGCGTTCGAAAGGACCCAGGACGGAAGCCAATTCTGCTGACGTTGCGTAAGAATCACCAGTCATGATCGCCGCCATCGCTCCAGCTATGGCCCGGCTTTTGTCGCTGTCGTACGGAACGCCTTGCAGCATCAACAATGTGCCGATGTTGGCGAATCCTAACCCCAAAGTTCGATACTCGTAGCTTTTCATGGCAATCTTTTCTGACGGGAAATGAGCCATCAGGACAGATATCTCTAAAGCGACAGTCCACAGACGGATGGCGTGCCGGTAGCCGACGACATCAAACATCTCAGCTTCTGGGTCATAGAAGCGGACCAGGTTTATCGAAGCCAAGTTACAGGCTGTATCATCAAGAAACATGTACTCGCTGCAAGGGTTACTGCCATTGATCCTTCCACCTTCAGGACAAGTATGCCATTCATTGATGGTCGTATCAAACTGCACTCCTGGATCGGCAGAAGCCCAGGCGCAGTAGCCGATGTCGTTCCATAATTTTTCAGCAGAGATGGTCTTGAGCACCTCACCGTCAGTACGGCTTCTAAGCTGCCACTCCTGCTTTTTCTCTAAAGCCCTGAAAAATGAGTTAGGGATGCGGACGGAATTGTTACTGTTCTGGCCGGAGACGGTAAGATACGCTTCTGACTCATAATGAGTATCAAATTCGTTAAGCGGAAGGTCAAACCCTTGTTTAGCCAGCTCGAGGGCGCGCACTAAGTAATTGACCGGAATCTCGTCGCGGGCAGCAGCTTTCAGAGCTTGCTGCACGGCTGGTTCCCGTAATGGATCTTCTTTATTCTTGGCCAGCTCTATCAACGTAGAAAGGCGTTTCTTAAGGATCTTGCTGCCAGCCACTAAGTCAGCTACTTTCTCTTCCTCGCGAACTTTCCACCAGACAAAATTTTCGATTTCAGGGTGGTCAAGGTCAAGACTGACCATCTTGGCAGCCCGCCTAGTGGTTCCACCGGACTTGATGCTTCCTGCCGCTGCATCGAAAATCTTCAGGAAACTCATCAATCCTGAACTGTAGCCGCCGCCGGAAAGGCTTTCCCCTCGTCCTCGTAGCTGGGAGAAATTGCTGCCAGTACCGCTGCCATACTTAAAGATGCGGGCTTCACGCGTCAGCAGGCTGAAGATACCGCCGTCGCGGACCAGATCGTCGTTGACCGCTTGGATGAAACAATTGTGAACAACAACCCCATTACCTAAAAATTTGCCGCTTTCTGTCTGGATGTCATATACTCTCTTCTGACCTATGCTTTCTATCGAGATAACCAGTTCCTCACGGATCAATGGAAGAGATTTCGAACGCTGGACCAGTTTGTTTAATAGAACTAATTTATCCTGCTTTTCTTGACTTATGAATCCTATCTGTTCAGAATACTGTTCACGGGCGCTGCCATAGGCAATAGTTATTTGGTTTGTGCCAACCCCGTTTTCTCTCTGATCTATGTTCTTAGAGATTCTAGCGTAGATCCCTAAAGAGTTTAGTAATTGCAGTACGCCAAATGACAAGTCGTCAGAACAAGTGGTCAGACAGATATCTCCAGAGTTCCTATCCTTATCTACCCTGATCCTCACACAACCATCAGCTTGGAAGAGAGATTTAAGAAACTCTCGTCTTTCTTGCGGAGAAGCAGATATGATCTTTGTAGGAACTTTAGCTGTCCTGCTCCTGCTTTCTAACAACCCGTATTCTTCTACAAAAGAATGAATCTTTTTTCCGGCAAGATGGATCCGTTTGCCATCAAGATTTTCGTTCTGTGTCTTGAAAGCGGTTACCCAGTAAGAGACATCTTCCCCAAAAACTTCTTTGACATCATCTAAAACTGCTTCATGTTCACAATCGTTGACTGTGATTATCTCTAGCCGCATCACATCAGAATATATGCCCACAGAACCGTCACCGACCACCCAACCAGCCAATCTTGCCTTCGCAAGGTCTCTGCTGAAGACATTTTTCTCTTTTATATCAAGCATTAAAGGCTGCTGGAGCCTATGGCCCACTTTAACATCTTTTAGTTCTTTCCAGGTGTATTCCCCATGCCATTTCTCTGCTGAAAGAACCAGGTGATCTTCAGTAAGGTCTATATAATTGCCGTTCTTGAGCTGAACCCTGAAAGCTTCTTTTTGCCCATTATCTTTAGTGGCAAGAATCCTAACATAATTTTCACCATCAAACACTTTAAGACCAGTCAGGTTCTTTTCGACGACTTCGCCGATGTATTTGATACCTTCTTCCGTATACAACTGAGTGAAGAACTCTGCGCAAGCATGAGGCTGGCTTCTGCTATATGCATCTTTTGAGAACTCTAATTTTTTGGTAAGAGGATCAACATAACTGTGGCCTTGAGCCGGACCAGTAAGACCATAGGCCCAGTTCAATCCTGTCGTAAACCACTGCGGACTGTTAGGGGCGGCATATTGGCCGATAAGCATGAACAACATCTCGTCGTAAAACGTCTGGGCGTCATCAGCAGAGGTGAAATAGCCGAACTTCTCGCCCCAATGGCGCCAGCAGCCAGCGATCCTGTGAGCAACCTGCTTGATGCTGTTCTCGCTGCCGGTGATGACTTTGCCGTTCTCATCCAGGAGAAGGTCACCATCCTCGTTGCGGAGCGGCACGCCGGCCTTCCGAAAATATTTTTGAGAAAGGATATCGGTGGCCACCTGAGACCAGAAATGCGGAACCTCGACATCGTTCATCTCGAAGACGGTGCTGCCGTCTGAATTCTTGATGACAGAACTCCGTAGTTCGTATGTAAACATGGAAGCAGGATCAACTCCTTCTTTTGTAAAATAACGCGGCACTCTTAGGCCATTTTTCCCTGTTACTACTGTTTCTTGTTTATCCATTTTATTTCACCCCTCTTATGCAAGCAAATCTTTGATCTCTTTCTTGAAAGCGTGAGGATCCTCAAATCCTTTATAGATGGAGGCAAAGCGCAGATAGGCTATCTGGTCCGACTTCTTTAATTCCTGAAGGATGGCGTTGCCGATGTAAACACTCTTGACCGGATTGGTCTTCTTGCGAAGCACTTTCTGTTCTACTTTCTTAGTAAGATTCTGGATAAATTGGTCCTCCTGTTTGCCGCAGGCCTTCTCGATGCTGGCCGAAATCTTCTGCAGGTCAAACGGCTGGATGCGCCCGTCCCGTTTCTGGACCGTAAGGTTAAAGTAGGCTTTCTCATAGGTCGTGAAGCGGTTGGCACAGCCAAGACATTCTCTCCGGCGGCGCATGGCTTCCTCTACCACTCTCGATTCCAGAACCTTGGTCTCTTCATGCGAACAAAATGGACAATACATCCCACAACCCTCCTCTTTTGAAACACTACATCTAGCGTCCGAAAACGTTTTTAGTATAGATATAGTGTTTTCAGGAAAGAAGAAAAACGGATAGTTTATAACGTTTTTAGTAATAGAAAATATAGGTTTGAAACTCTAAAAAGAAGACTGTAAGAGGTACTTAAAAGTTATAGGAATGGATCGGGGAAAGTGCACAGTCACATTTAAAAAGATAAACTGTTTATCCATCTACATGTCAACGGGATCAGTGATACTAAGCAGCCTTTACTTCTTCCTGCCGGCATATATTGCCAACATGATGCCGGTGCTGGTGATGAAGATCCCGTTCCTCGGGAAACCTGTGTCGAGCAGACTATTTGGCAAGAACAAGACCTGGCGCGGATTGTTCTTCGGGACAGTGGCTGGCGGTTTGATATTCTGGCTGCAGAAGATAGTCTACACTTCTGGTTTCACATCTTGGGGGATCATCGATTATGCTGACTATTCATTATTGTTGGGCTTTTTACTAGGTTTTGGAGCTCTAGCAGGAGATATGGCCAAGAGTTATTATAAGAGAAAAGCTGGAATAAAAGAAGGAGAACCATGGATACCGTTCGACCAGCTGGATTTTGTCTTTGGCGGTATCATCATGTCGTTCTTTGTGTACGTGCCACGGGCAGAAGTAGTCTTAGTGTTATTGCTAGCAAGCCCTCTTCTTCATATCATCTTCAATTACATCGGCTACCTTCTGGGTCTCAGGAAACGGATGATCTGAGTTTCCACCACATCTGCATAACTAAAGAATAGACTGAAACTAAGCCGCCTACCAGAGAACCGATGGTCAATGATCCTGTCAGATACGGGAAACCGGGGAACAAGACAACAAACAAGAAGATAAGAGCAAAGGTTCTTACAAATAATATCGGCGACTGCAACCTGCTCAGAAGATAGATCAAGATACTGATGAGATAGAGAACAGCAGCCAGATAAGGGTAGATACTACCCAGGTACCAGCCGGCTTTGACAAAGAGAAGAACAGCGATTACATTATCGACCGCCAGGTCAAAGTATCTGCCGAAAGAGGTTTCTTTACTGACTCTCGCCACCACGCCATCTAAAGCATCAAACAGCAGGTGGATGACTGCAAACAGTAGGAAATACCAGTAATGACTGAAAAGGAAATAGATAGATAATAGTCCTGATATCAAAGAAAGAGTAGTCAAAATATTGGCGTTCAAACCCAGAGAGAGAAGAAATTTACCTAAACTAGACAATTTCCTGCTTCTGGCTTGCCGGTTCCGTCGAATAGTGCCTGTGAAATCCATCCCATAAAGTATATAAAGAATCACTATAAAAACGTTTGCATGAGATTATACAGCGTAGAAGTCGAGAAAGCTGTGGAAAGGATCAGGAAGATCGGAGCAAAAACAGTCTGCATCCAGCTACCAGACGGCATGAAGCCGTATGCTAAAGAGATAGCTGATGCTGTGGAGATGGAGACGAAGGCGAGAGTACTGATCTGGCTTGGCAGCAATTTCGGCGCCTGCGACATGCCTCTCGGCTTGAACAAGATGGGTATCGATCTGTTGATCAGCTGGGGACATAACGTCTTCCACAAGAAGGAGGGATGGTGACTGTGGATGTGATGTTCCTAGATGCCCCGTACTCCGGCAGTGTTGAACTATCCAAAGATACTATCAGATACCTACAGGATCAAAAGTTCAAGAGAGTAGGATTATACGCTTCTGTGCAGTTTGTCAATAATCTGGAGAGAGTGGAAAAGAGATTAGAAGAGTTAGGGATCGCTGCCGTCACTTCAAGAGCAGATAGGACGCACGTCAAAGGACAATTATTAGGTTGTGACAATTATCATGATTCTCTAAGGCTTGAGGAAGATATCGACTGCTATCTGTACATCGGCGATGGCCGCTTCCATCCTTTAGCACTCGTCTATGGACAGAAAGACTCCACCAAGATGAAGGAGATCGTCTGCAATGATCCTATCCAGAAGAAGATGACATTGATGGGCATCGATGACATCAAGAATATCTTGAAAAAATATAGGGGGTCTTTGATGAAATTCTTTACTTCTAAGACCGTTGGAATCCTAGTGACGATAAAACCTGGCCAGGAGCAGCTTCGCCCGGCTTTAGAGCTGGAGAAGAAGTACCCTGACAAGAGGTTCTATATCTTCGTCGACAATGTTATCTCTTTTGACCAGCTGGAAAACTTCAATTTCATCGACGTCTGGGTCAACACAGCCTGCCCTCGGGTGGGATTCGATGACCAGGAGAAGTTCATGAGAGGCGTGATAAACCTGAATGATGCATTGCTGGCGCAGGAAGTTTTAAGCAAAGATAGTGTATTCAATAATCTCCCGTCGGCTACCCGTCGATAAAAAGAAAAGTTTTATAAAGCCAAAAGGATTCTCCACCGTCGGAAGCGTCGCTTAAACGGCGTTTTTCAGACAATAAAAAAAAAGATAAGACCAAAAAAGAGGAGGGTTGAGAAATGGCTACAGTTGTTGCAAAAACAGGAATTAAAAAAGTTAAAGGATACCTTTATTTCTTAGACAAGAATGGAAACGTGTCCCGAGCTGCCATGAGCAGAGCAGGCCGATCCAAAGGAAAAGCTAAGAAGGAAGTAGTTGCTAAAGTTGGTGTCAAAAAAGAACATGGCTACCTTTACTTTGTCGACAAGAACGGAAACGTTGCTCGAGCAAGCATGGCCCGCGGTAGAAAAGCAGGAAGCAAGAAGAAGAAAGCTACCAAGAAAAAATCCGCAAAGAGGAAAGCTCCTAAAAGAAAAGCAGTACGGAAGAGCGCTAAGAAACCAGCTAAAAGAAAAGCTGCTAAAAAATCTTCCAAGAAGAAAAGACGGTAAACGTCTCTTTTCTTTTTTTTTCTCTTTTTCTGACCCCAAATTCTTATAAAGTTCTAGAAGATTAGGCCACCATGGTCAACTCCGAGAATAGATTAAATGAATTATCAGCGCAGGAATGGCTCCGCTTCACCAAGACCTGGTTTATCCATAATCCACCGAGAAGAAAGAAGAATGAAGTTCTTCATCCCGCTAAATATCCAGAAGATATGATCGAGGGGTTCATCCGTTTTTTCACTAAACCTGGAGCCAATGTTTTCGATCCTTTTCTGGGAACAGGCAGCACTCTAGTCGCCTGCCATAATTCACAGCGCAACGGTATCGGGATAGAATTGCAGAAAAAATATGCTGATATCGCCAAGGAACGCATCCAGGCGCTGCAAAACCAGATGCAGCTCGGAGAGATCGGACCAGAATTTAAATGCAAACAGTTGGTGATCGAGGGCAACAGCGCCAAGATAAACACCATCTGGGAGCAGCTGGGCCTGCCAGAGATAGATCTGGTGGTGACATCACCCCCATATGGGCCGATGCTTAAGAAAAAAGGATTAGTGTCCAAGAAAAGGGAAGAACAGGGATTGGATACACAGTATAGCGACGATAAAGACGATCTGGGAAATGCTGAAGGTTATGACGATTTCTTACGACGCTTGGTAGATCTGTTCCTGCCGATCAAAGACAAGCTGAAAGTCGGTGGTCATTGCGTAGTCATACTTCAGAATTATATGGACAAAGGCGAGTATAAGATGCTGGCCTGGGATTTCGCCCGGGAGATGAGCAATCATCTGCAATTACGCGGCGAGAAGATTTGGTGTCAGGATAATAAGACGTTGTATCCGTATGGATATAAGTATAGTTTCGTCCCTAACGTCCATCATCATTATTGTCTGATATTTAAGAAAAATGGCGATTGAATGCACGGTTCCAAAAGAATTGTTGGAGATCTTCCGCAAGCAGGCAGAGCAGAAGATCACCGTAGAAGGCTGGGCCAAGCAAGGCCGCAATGCAGAAGTCAAGATAGATAACTTCGTCCACTGCTGGGTCACGGAAGAAGCGTTCAAGCAGATACTTATTTCCAAAGGAATCTGGTTCCGGTACCGAGGGATGTACTTCGGCGATTCACAGGGAGCCGGAGCCGACTTCACGGTGAAGATTGACGGAAAAGAGGTCACAGTTGGTCTAAGAAGCATCGCCCCTGATTCCTTAGAAAAATGGAAGTCTGTCGCCTATCCAGATGACAGGTTCCGGCTGGAGCAGGATAAGATAGCGGACCACCATATCGTCTGCAACCACAAAGATGGTTTCAGCCGGTTCTTCGGCATCATCTCTAAAGAAGAGTTGTTGAAAGAGCTGGAGATTTCCAGAAGATTATACAGCAGGAAGAACCAGGAATATTTCCGGGTGATTCCGCTGGAGAAGTTTAGGTTTGACGAATTAGAGAAGCTGTTGGAGAAGATGGAGAGGGTATAATTTTTAAAGTTTCTAAAAAAAACACCATCATGCTCCCAACCTTCACCAGTAAAGCGTTTTTTGCGCCGATGGCCGGCGTCTCCGACCCGGCTTTAAGATTGATCTGCAAGGAACTAGGCGCTGGATTAGTCGTGACAGAATTTGTCAACATCCATGCAGTGATAGCCAGAGGTTCAAAAGACAAAAACATCCAGGAGTTCATCGAGTTCTCGCCGAAAGAAAGACCCCTCTCCGTCCAACTATTCGGCTCTGACCTGGAAGCGTTGGAAAAAGCAGTCAAAATCGTTGAGAAATATTTCGACATAATTGATTATAACATGGGCTGTCCAGCCCCTCACGTGACCCAGCAGATGGCTTGTTCTGCTTTATTACAACAGCCTGAACTTACTAGAAAAATCTTCCAAACCATGGTTTCAGCTACCAAGAAACCAGTTACCGTCAAGATACGAGCAGGAGTCAATGCTCCTGACAAGTTCTTAGAGATCGGCAAGATCGCCGAGGAAGAAGGTATCCAGATGATCACGTTTCATCCAAGAACAGTCAAGCAAGGCTATTCAGGCAAGGCTGATTGGTCTTTGATTAAACAGTTGAAAGAAGCTGTTTCCATCCCCGTCTGCGGCAACGGCGACATCGAAACTCCCGAAGATGCCCGTCAGATGTTGCGAGAGACTGGCTGTGATTATGTGATGATCGGCCGGGCTGCTGCCAAAAATCCGTTTCTCTTCACCCAGATTAACCATTATCTAAAATATGGAACTTATCCAGATATACCTTTAGAAAAAAGGTTGAAAGCGTTCTTTAAATATCTTGATTATGCAGAGAAATATCCCACGATTAAATTGGCTAATATGAGGATGCAAGCTATGAATTTTACCAAAGGCTGTCCTGGAAGCAAAAAAGTACGCGGCGGATTGCTTGCAGTGAAAAGTGTTGAAGATATTAGGGTGCTTATAGAAAATTTACTGAATGAGATCAAAGAGAAAGCTTCCGCGTAAGAATTTCTTCAGCTCTATCAACATCATCATTATCTAACGTGAAAGCAAAATCTTTTTTCTTTAAAGTATGACCATACAAAGGATCATAATACTCTGATAATAAGATAGCCGCAGCCTCTTTATATTGTTTATTGTCTATAAGATCAAGAACTTCCTGTTTCCGTTTCTTACTGATGACTTTCCATAATCCAACTGTCGTTTCCCTGATTTTCTGGACATGGTCAGAGGAACTAAAATATTCTTTAACACAAGCTTGAGCTCTTTTTTCTAACGATCTTGTTACTTGGATAGCCAACCCATTGTTCATGGCTTTCCATAAGAATGGTGGCATCTCTACGTCACCAATCTTTCTGCTTTCTCCTTCAATTAAGATCTGTTTTTTATCATTAAGCTGGTCCAGACTTTGGAGTAGAAGGTTTTCAAAACTTTTCTGCGACCTTGGCGTAAGACCGATAGAACCATAGAGACTACTACGATGCTGAGCCAGACCTTCTAAGTCCAGAAAGTCTGAAAATTTTGACAACAATTCTGTCTTTCCGGTACAAGTAAGACCCCACAGGACGATTATTTTTGGCTTAAGAACATATCTAGATAAGCGTTCCCTAACATGAAGACGATATGATTTGTAGCCACCCTGTAACTGTTCTACATCATACCCTAAAGCTGAAAAAAGAGACACTACAGTCTTGGAGCGCATACCACCGCGCCAGCAGTAAATAATTATTCGTTTATCTTTATATTTGGTGATCTCTTCTAGAAAATGAGGTAGTTTAGGTGAGAAGAACTGCATCCCTTGTTTGATAGCTTTTTCTTTAGAGACTTGTTTGAATAACGTGCCGACGATAGCTCGTTCTTCATTGCTAAGAATAGGTAAATTTATCGCTCCTGGAAGATGATCTTCTTCATACTCTTTAGGAGTCCGAGTATCTATAAAAACTGCATCTTTAAAGTTCAGAGCTTCAGTTATGGTAATGACCATAAGGTTCTAAAAAGGCGTTTACTTTAAAAAGATAGAGAAAATTTATGTCCTGATGGAACGCGTCCAGAAAATGTTGAGTAACCATGGCTATTGTTCTAGAAGAAAGGCTGAAGAACTGATCGCTCAAGGAAAAGTTAAAGTTAATGGCAAAGTTATCACTTTGGGAGACAAAGCTGCCGAGGAAGATACGATAACTGTCGAAGGAAAGGTTCTAGGTCGAGAGAGGAAAGTGTATCTAATGTTCAACAAGCCTTTAGGCTGTGTTACAGCGTTGAGTGATCCTCGTCATAAGACAGTAATGGATTATATCGACATCAAAGAACGGGTCTTCCCAGTAGGAAGGTTAGATTACAACACTTCCGGTCTTTTATTGCTGACAAATGATGGAGATTTCGCTAACAAAATCATGCACCCTAGCCACGAGATCGTTAAGATGTATCTAGTGGAATTGGACAAACCAATAAGTGATTGGGAAATTGAAAAATTGCGAAAGGGAATCAAGTTAGAAGATGGAATGACCCGTCCAGCTAAAGTCAATATTCTTACACCTAAACTGATTGAAGTGGGAGTTCATGAAGGCAAGAACCGGATCGTGCGTAGGATGATTGAAGCGTTAGGACATCGGGTCAAGAAACTATCTAGGGTCAAGATAGGAAAGCTGTCTATCGGCATGCTGAAACTAGGACGGTTCCAGAGACTGCATAAGAAAGATTTAGATAGGATTTTCTTGTAAGTTTTTTTAAAAGAGGCTTGTTTTGAAGGGTAGATGAAAGCTGAAGCTTTGGAAATGCCTTCTGATAACGAAGTGAGAGAGTTGATAGGTCAACTTAGAGAGAAAAGTCAAGATCTTGAAAGACGATCACAAACAGAAGGAAACACCAGCTACCTATTTGAAGCCGCCGAGTTATGCGGTTATGTTGCAATTCTAAAATTAGAGATAGGAGATCCCAAAGGAGCTGCAATTCAACATGGACATGCGGCCAGGTATTTAAGAGAATATTTAGATAGGCCCCTTTCTATGGAAGAACGTATTGAAGTTGTGGGATTAAAATATCAACACGACCTCTCTTCTTTTCTAATAAGAGAAAGGATGGAAGAGCACGAGGGTCGTATTCATCAAAATAGGAGAAGGTTATGTCTTGATCTAGGACAAGCGATAGATGGTGCTATCAAGATGAAACGTTTTACTGGTCAAAAAGAATTATGGGAAAATAGGATCCAGAAGTTGCAAGAATATAGGGATGAGTACAATCCAAGTGGAAGAAAATAAAAAGTGCAAGGACTTTGAACCATTATAAACTTTTACCCAACACTTACTTCTCTTACCTGCGAGTCAGTATCATCTGCTGCGAGTCCCGTTGCGGTAGCGTTATGTAGGCCGGAACTGCTATAATTCTGCTCCACGAAGACGAATACTTCTTCATCGGCTTCCAAAGAGTTGCTGATTCCAGAGAACGGTATCTCGTCTCCGCCAGGCTCGAAGATCCAACTCAAAGTATCTAAAGAGGATCCAACGTTCTTCATCAGGAAGCGGAAAACACTATAATCACTAGAATTCGTGAAAGCCAAGGTCGAGTTATAGATGTCCACGCTGGCAGCGGAAGGACCGATAGTGACGTTGAGAACTGAACTTTCATAGGTATAGTCAGGGTCGGCTGTCTGATATGCGAAGGCGAAGAATTCGTACACGGAATCTAAAGAGCCGGTGGTATTGACCTGCCACAGCACTAATTGAGACTCGTCTTGGTTTAAGTTGATAGTCTTAGGGTTGCTGGAAGCGGTCCAAAACGGTTCTCCGGTATTCATCGGAATGTTGCCTTTGATTGATAGAGGTGGGACGGCTACGGCCACAGCGTTCTTATATTCCGCCCCTTCTATGGTTGAATGGATGTTTCCAGCTGAATCAAATTTCTGGACTAAAAGATAGTTATCGGAAGTATTATAGAGATTACCGGCAGTGTAGATAAAATCGTCAACGGCAAGATCATAGAAGCCGCCGCCATAGGAAGTGTTCCATTGTTCCTCGCTTTCCGAGCTGTCAAACCTGAAAAGGTATGTGGTGACGGAAGTGTAGGTGGCTACGGCAACAAGGTAATTCTCACTATCTATGGCCAACCTTTTCACTTCTTTGTCGTTGAGAGTGAAGTTCCAAAGCTGGTCGCCGGAAGGGTCAAGCTTGAAGATGATACTATCCGTATAATCATATGTAGCGGCAAAAAGATTACCGTAGGCATCGACGGCCACGTCTTTCATGGCATTTCCAGGAAGGCTAGTGCTCCATTCCTGGCTGCCGGTGGAGTCGTATTTATAGACCGCAGCGCCTGTCCCAAAGTTATAGGTGGAAACATAGGAATTGCCAAGAGAATCAGCCTTGACCGCCATGATCTCCTGACCCGGCAGGGAAGCGTTCCATTGCTGAACCCCGGAAGAATCATATTTTATGAGATAGGAATCAGTATAACCGTAATAAGTTCCAGCGAAAATATCGCCTTGCGTGTTTGAAGTAAGGTCCTTCATCTGATGGCTGGGAAGGGTGAAGTTCCAGAGTCCGAAGCCGGAGGAGTTAAACTTGAGGATATACCCGTCAGCCCAGTTGTAAAAAGTGGCTATGTAGAGATCGTTCTCAGGGCTGGTTGCCAAAGCTTTGATGTCGTGATTGGCGAGCGTTTTATTCCACTGCGGATTGCCAGAAGAATCAGCTTCATAGACAGTATTCAGGTTGTCGCCATAATAGATATAGCTGGCTTCCGGGTCAAGATTGACGCTTAGTTCACCGCAATCAATGTTGAAGCAGGAGACGTTGATGATGAACTGGCTGAAATTGGCGGGGGTGAAGTTGGTATTGGTTACAGGGTAGATTAAAGATAGGGTGATATCGGGGATGGCAGTGACTGTGAAGCCGATAGAGGAAGAGATGATGCTTACTTTACCAGTAGTATCGTTGGCCCAGATGGAAGTAACCGAATATGAACCCGGAGTGTGGGTGTTACAGTCACCAGTCTCTGAACAAAGAAGGATGAACTGGTCGCCGTTTCTGGTGGCAGTAAGGTTGCCAAATTCAGGGATGTAGAACTTGACAGTGTCAATTTTCCCATCATCGGTGACGGAAGCATTGAGGACGATAGTCCGGTTAGCGGCTCTTGAACCAGGTGAAGATTCACCATCGGTGATGGCAGGGAATCCTGTGTCTTCATTCGCGGAGAAACTGCCCAATGAAGAAACATTGAAGCTGAGAGTACCGCTGTCGTAGCTGTTGATAACACAATCGCTGTCAAGACAGTAATTGCCTGTACTGAGTATATCAACATGATCTGTGGTAAAAGATGTTTTTCTTTTGACGATATCTACTTGGCTGAACGGCAGCTGTTTAAGCGTGATGGTGGCAGCTGAGTTGATATTGCCTATCGTGAACGCGGAAGTGTTAATGGCAACAGTATTGTTATCAATAAAGATATTAACGCCAGGGATGATAGGATCCCAGAACAGCAGGTAGCTTAGAAAACTTTCATCCGTCCATCTGATCTCCCCATAAGAGTTGTTGTAAACTAAATAGTTGAGGGTGTTGGTGCTCGTCCCGTCAAAGACGGAAGCGGTAATGCCATCGAGCATGTTGTTTAATATGATGGAGTTGTTGGCAGAGCTGTACAATAAGATTGGATAGCTGGCAGAGCCGGGAGCAGTGATGTTGTTGCTGTCTATATAGGCAGCTTCCGTATGGTTGACATAGATTCCATAGGAGATAGTGCCGGCGGTGTTGATGATGTTGTTCTCGATGGTGAGGTTAGAGGCATCACTGAGTCTCAAGGCATGGGAATTGCTGTTGGAGGAACCTTGCTTGATGTCGCAGTTCTTGATAGTGACCCTATCGTAGCCGTTGATGTCAAACCCTTTCCCGGAAGAGGAGGTGCCATAGGTAACATTATATCTAGCGCAGTCTATTATAACATCTGATGCTTGTATGGTGAAGCAGGTTCCGGTACTGGAAACGTCTTGGGTGAGCGTATAGGTATCAGGAGTGTTGATAGCGCCGCAAGCGGAGAGGTCTGTGGCAAGGGCAGTGGCGCTGGCCAGGATGAGCAGTACGATTAAAGCTATTTCTTTCATTGCCATAGTGTCGTGTTGATCAAGGTGTTGATCTGTTGGGCTATTTCTTCTGAAGTGAGGGATTGGTTCTCCCAGACAACAAGAGTATTGTTGTATAAGCTGTCGATGGTGGTGAATGATTCGCCTTCACTGATGTAGTTTAGAGCCCAGGCCTGGCTGCCTTTGACAAGGAGGAAGTCAAACTGGCCGCTTTTCTGGCTGTTGTTGAGGTAGCGCACGTTGATAGACTGGTTGTAGTAGGTAAGATAGTCGGATAGGAGGGAGGCGTTGATGCCGAGACCGATAGCGGTGCGGGCTTCTTGTTCGTCTGCTGCTGAAGGTAATGTATTAATGAAGATGGTGCTTGACAACAAGGTTGAATCGCTACTTCCATCATTTGCATAAACTGAAATATTTACAATATCATTAGCTGTGAAATTTCCTGGATTTAGTGAAGCGATTACTGAAGTTCCATTGACAATGCTGGAATTAGTCTGGTTGTAAACATTGACATTATTGACATACCAGAAGAAATAGATTGTGCCGGAATCAGCATTTGGATCAGTATAAATGGAACTAGCTGAGAGTATTGAATTTTCATAAGCTGGATCAGGCGATAATACTGGAGCAGTCATGTTTGGAGTTCCAAGTATCCCAAAAATTGTAAGTTCTTGAGCCCAGCGGATAATAGATGGGTCTGAACCATGTATTGCATAAACGGAGACATTGATAGTATCGTTTGCAGTAAAGTTGCCAGGATTGAGGTTGGTTACTACGGTTATAGAACTATCAATATCGGAGAAAGTCTGATTATAAACATTAATATCATTCACATACCATTGGAAGTAAATTGTTCCGGCGTCATCATAAGGGTCTGTATAAGTAGTATTTGCTGACAATGTCATATCTTCATAAGCATGGTTAGGGTTTATCTCTGGCGTAGTTATGTTCGGTGCGAGACCATTAATCAAAATGGTTTGTGAATAGAATCCTTCTTCCATATCATCTATACCATCATCAGCGATAGCAGAAACATTAATGAAGTCGCCAGCAGTAAAATTACCAGGCATAAAATTATCAACTACGACTGTTCCATTTGAGACATTGTAATAATTCTTCACATATACAACCACATTATTAACTGTCCAAGAGAAAATCACGAGGCCTAGGTTATTCTCAACATCAGTGTAAGTCGTGTTAGCGTATAAAGTGGAAAGATCATCTGCTGGATCCGGAGAGATTGTTGGTATGGTAACATTAGGAAGATAATTCACAATAACACTATCAGACCCTTTTAAGATGGAATCATTTAAACCATCGTTAGCATAAACAGAAACATTAAGCCGGTCGCCTGAATTAAGATACCCTTCTAACTTAGAGACCACCGTTGTCCCGCTATTAATTGAGTAGTTGGTCTGGTTATAAACATTAATATCATTTACATACCATTGGAAGTAAATTGTTCCGACGTCCCCGTTGAGATCAGTATAGTTTGTACTAGTTAAAAAAGTGTAAGTAATGAAACTGGCTGGATTAGGACTAATGATAGGAGTTGTAATTTCTGGAACAAACTGGATATCCTGTATCACAACGTCTTGAGACCATTTGATTGCAGAATCTTCAGTCCCGTCATTAGCATAGACTGAAACATTAACCACGTCATTCTCACTAAAGTTCCCAGCATTAAGAATAGATTGGATAGAAGTACCAGTAGGTATGGAAGTATTGATCTGGCTATAAACATCCACATCATTAACGTACCAGGTGATATTAACTGTGCCAAGATCGCCATTTGCATCAGTATAGGTGGTAGTTACAGATAATCTTGAACTAGTGTTAGCATGATCAGGCGATATAGCCGGTGTCGTGACAACCGGAGCATAGTTTCCTGGTGAAGAACCATTAGCCGTACTGCCACTTGGCGCATGGATAGGCCCACTTTGGTAGAGGAAAGAGACGTTCTCACCTAAAGTGTTATTCAAAGCAAGAATATTTCCAATATGATCGTAACTATAACTAATGTTAAAGCTATTACTATCGGCATTGATCAGTCGATCAAGATCATCATAAGAAATTGAAGTGAGATTGCCAGAATCATTGATCTGGATGACGTTCCCGACAGAGTCATAATTATACTTAAAGTCCTGAATAGTGCTAGTAGATATTTCTTTGACACGTTTATTGGCAGTATAATATGCTAATTGAGTTGTTTTGCCATTACTGTAAGTTCTACTAGTTGGCTGATTATGAGCGTTATAATCAATAGTAATTTCACTGTTCAGATCATCGAGTCCCTGTAGTGAATAGTCGTAAGTGATAGTTTCTCCATCAGCAACTTTCTCCGAAGTAACTCTATCTAGGCTATCGTAAGTTATATTGATTTCAGTAGATTGTGTGTCAATTGTTTTAACCTGCTTTATGGGTCTTAGTCTTTCATCATAGAAATACTGCATAACTGAATCAGAGTTATTGACGTAAGAGAGCGTGCCAACAGTATCAACATCATAATTATATGTAAACAAGTCATTATTGACTGTCTTATTTACTACTCTGTCTAAAGCGTCGTAAGCCATTGCTATTTGGTTGCCGTTGGCATCAGTCTGTGTAAGGAGATTATCCTGGCCGTCATAAAGATAGTTCCATTGACCTAGATCAGGATCATTAAGCTGGCTGAGTCTTCCTACTGAATCGTAGGTGAAAGCAAACTCATTACTAAGATCGTCTATAATCAGAATTACATTGTTATTAAGATCATTCTGGTAGCTGGTAGTGTAAATATTACTACTGTCTATTTCTTCAACCAGAACAATCCTTCCAAAAGCATCCGTGGTCGTATTCACCTGGTTACCGTTTTCATCATAATCTGCTCGTTCCCACAAGAAATATGTTGTACTTATTTTACTGTCATCTGGATTGATCACTTGAGTAACCCTTCCAAGCGCGTCATAGGTTAACTCTGTAGCTGGAACGCTGGTGTTTGGGGTTACGTAAGAGCCACCAGCTGAAACAAAGTAGTTGTTGCTTTCATTTGATAACTGACCTATCGGGTTATAAAAAAGATTCTTGACAATCTGTTGGCTGCTATCAGCTTCGGTCTTGATTTGAGCGAGGCTACTGAAACCATCATAGAACGACAACTGTTCCTGTCGCTCATTGGTGTTGACCTTTCTGCTCTCATTTACTATCTCAGGAGCAATACCGTCAAAGTGATATTGCCAGGAAGTGGTAGGATTGGAGGAGGAATCATCTGGTTGAACCTCTTTCGTCTTTCTCCCGAAGACGTCATATTCATAGAATGTGGTGTAACCATTCGCATCTGTATGGTTCAGAATGTTCCCCGTTCCAATATCATAACCATAAAGGATAGATTGACTTAAAGCGTCAGTGATGTTGTTTGGATAGGTGTTAGTATCTTCATATTCGTATGTTGTCAGAAAACCTCTGCCATTCGTTTCATTGATGAGGTTGCCGTTGCTATCGTATTGATAGTTCATCTCAATGTCCGCACCAGTATCAAGCCATTGAACATGCTTCGTTACTGCTCCTCGTGAAGGGCTAGCATCCAGTGTATGATTATCGTAATAGAACCATTCTTCTGAGAATATGGTACCATCGTTGTTTCTTGTAACGTGATGTTTCGCATTATCAACTATCCAATCATTGGTATTGTAGGTATATTCAAATGACTCTGAGTGGTCATCACTGGAATCGCCGTATTCACCAGAATGGTTTATGGATGCAACATTTCCATATTGGTCGTAGGTAAAGTTTGTGCCACTGATTATCTGGGCAATACCAGTATAGTCGGTTGTTTTTGTCTCTCCCAATGTGATTGTGTAATAACCTTCCTGAGTAGAGTTATCATAGAAGTATTCACTCGTCTTGATACTCCCAGTTTCCGTTTTAAACTCAAGACCTTTGAGTGCATCATCTTGATGGTAATGATGAACTACATCCACACCATCCGGTCTAGTTTCTGTGACTTCATCAAAGCCACGGAACTCGCGATCACCATAATCAAACTCGCCCTTCCCATATTGGTAGGTGGTAACAACCGCTGGTGTTTTCTGACAGACCTGGTCATCATGAGAAGTACCAACGTTTCCCCTCTCCACTACATAACTGAAATCATTGGTGTCATAGTCAATACTACGGGCTAAAGGACCAGACGTTTCGGGACCACCCTCCTGACAAGCACCATGAGAGCTTGCAGCTTGGTCTGGAACATAAGCATCATTTACGGCTGCGTCAACGTGGTGAATAAATTGCCATTGGTTCCCATAGCATCTTGTTGTACAACTACTAAAGCCAGTACACTCACTATCAGGAGGCATGCAATAACCAACCCAAGTTCCCCCGATAGAATCAGCACTACTAAAGTCTTCATCATCTTGATCTGCGTCGTCTCTTAGAAAGCGATATGGACTACCCATCACATCACCATCATCAGATAGTTTACAATAACCATCCCAAGATTGCTCGCTGAAACCACTTATTCCCCAACTTAATGCCATTACAGAATCATAACTGGAAGGAGAACCAAAGTCGATATCGCTTGCATCTACAATACCCGTATCTGAAGAAGTCGTTACACGATAACAAAAGCTGTCACTATTGGAAGCTTGGTAACTATCTAACTCCAAAGCATATTCGTAAAGATTTATTGAAGCATCATCAAGATCATTCCAAGTGTAAGCAGAGTTTTTTACTGTTGTATAAGAGCCGCAGCTATATGATACACAAGACCTATTACAAGTGCTTCCGGAGCAATCTATACCTTGATCAACGTAACCAACAGGACAACTTGAAGGCATACAAGAAGCGAATCCATTATCCTGGCGATGGTCAAGATCATCATATTGAGAGACGGATTCAAGTACCCATTGATTGAATCCAGAATCCCACTCATCAGTCGCCTCCGAAGAACGAATGTAATCAAAACGCATGGTGTTACCACTAGGCAAATGAATTGTGCTTAGAAGACTTTGCTGATCAGCCAAGTTAACCCATGCTGCTTTTGTCAATGAAGCTCCATTCCGTTTCATTCTGACCACATCGATAGAACCATCATTATTAACATCAATCAGTCTCGTACCTTCGTTTTCACCATCAAGTTCAACAAACTCCCCTTGATCAGGAATATCCCAGGTAGAATTTTCCACGAAACCGCTACCGTTGTTAATAAGAGTATGTCTTAGCACACCCTTCGCCTGAACTATATCAGTAAGTCCATCGCCATTCAAATCAGCAAAACGAACACCAGTGTCGGCATTAGAGGTGTTAATATTCTCAGGGAGATAGGACAAATCAATGTTAGAAAGTTGCCAACCATAACCAGTGTTAAACCACAACGCTTTATCAGTTGCATTAGACACATAGACATCTACTAAACCATCTCCATTAAAATCAACTAAGCGAGTCCCAGTATCTTTTTCATCGCTGGTTATTAAGTAAACTGGGATGTTCCAGTTATTATCAACAGACCACGAACCGTTTTTATCGTTAACCCAACTAGTTTTAGCTTGTCCTTCTTTTGCTTTAACAACATCAGCATAACCGTCACCGTTGAGATCAACCAGTTCAACACCTTGATTCTCGTTATTATTACTGAACTCAGTTACAAAATTGCTGGTGGAAAGATTCCAGCCGACAAAAGGTCCAGAGTTCTTCCAAATCTCGTAACTTGAACCACCAGTACTATTGAATCCACGAATCAAATCGATTAGACCATCGCCATTAAAATCCCCAAGCTGGACACCTCTGTCAATAAGTTCAGCTCCTTCAACCGCTGTGAAAGCCATATCCATTGGAGGGAGCATAAGTTGTTCAGACCCTTCATCATATCCGTTTAACCACGCTTCATAAGTTTGGCTTTGATTACCAGTAACATTAGCATTTTGAATAAAATCAATTTTTCCATTCCTAGTAAAGTCTAGGGCCCTGGTTCCACTATCAACACCTTCCCAAGAGAACCCTAAGTCTGGAAGGTCATCTTCCACATCGCTATCTCTATACCACCCAATGTCTAAAGCTGTATAGTTAAACGATGTAACTGGCAGAGATGAAGAACCGTCACTGCCATATTCTTTTATGCTGGAGAGATAACTTCTTGAACTAATATCATTGCCAGTATAACTAAAGTCGTATCGTCGAACTAAATCACCCGAGGCATTTATCTCTACCCGGTTTACCCTACTAGTTCTTCTGATCAAGTTTCCATTATCAATAATCCCCCAAGAGTTAGGAAGATTTTCGTACCTGAATGATATTTTTCTGCTTTGGTCATTATTATAAGATATCTGACTTAAGTATAGAGTTCCATTATCGCCAGAGAAAGGGTTTTCCTGATAAGAGTAGAAAATCTTGTTAGCAAATGTATCTTCTACTTCTGAAAGATACCATCGCCAAGTGTAATTGTTTAGATTTGAGTCTAGTTTCTGTGAGAAATTGTATAAAGTGCCATCTTTTGATCGAACCTGCCAGGTATTGCCCTCATAGTTGACCATTAGGAAGGATTCTATTTTGGTGTGGTAATCACTTCCAGTATCCACTAATTGTTGGGGCTGACCACGAAGCACAAGGATGAACTCATCATCTGAAGTATCTTGGGCCGTGAAATTGACATCACGTTGAACATAACTTTCCGTGAGGGTCCAGCCGCTACCAACGAGTCCGGGATAGCTGTTCACTGCATAACTGTTATAAGATAACGCTAATGTTGGCTGTAAATTATTGATCCCAGGTGGAACTTCCAAAGGTATCGAATAAGTGGCTGCGCCGATGTTATTGACGAAGATGCTGTTTAAAGGGATCGAAGGAGTTATACTTGGCGAGTGAATCTGCGAACTGAACGGAGCAGCAACTGCTAGTGGAATAAGAAGAAGTACAATTGTTAGGAGGATGGTTTTATTTTTCATTTTTTGGTTCTAGTGTCAAATTTTACTGAATCCATATAATCCAATTCGGAAATCTCTTTCAACAATTTTTTCAGGCCACTTACGGCTTCTGCATTCTTACAAGTGATAGACATGCAAGTAACATTTTCAGGTTCCACGAAGAGAAGCATAAAATCATAATCCTTATTGGAATCAAAATGATCCAAATAAGTTCCTCCAAAATAAAAGTCGTAATTTTTATAATCAAAACCTAAACGGGAGGCGAAAGCCATAATATCATTTACCTCCAGAACTTTACCTACATTTGGGTGAATTTCCACTAAGAATATTAGGTTGGAACTATCAGACCCTCTCTGTGTGGATACTAAATATTTATTATCCATTTTTAATACCTTTGATTACATCCCCTAAAATTTGAGTGGCCTTTTTATTTTTACACATTATTAAGATATGGACTTCTGCTAATTTTTGAAAAGCAAAGAAACTTACTGAGTATCGCGAATTCTTTAAAAAACCAAAGGTTTGGTTCTTATTTGAAAATTTTAGGTTTAACTTTCCTAAAAATTGAACTAAAAAATCAGTAAGGGCATTTTCTTTTTTAATAGTTCCTACACTTATAAATACCATCTCTTTCCCTTCAAATGTTTTATAGTCCTCATTCCAATATAAGCTTAATTCTCTCATCTAACGCGGCCCCTCAATAGTTTCTGAACTTGATACTCCTTTTCTGGTCAAATCTGTTAATAAAACATTTGACTGTGAAAAGATGGGCAGATGATCAAAAATACCTTTATTTGGGGCTTTAATCACTATACTACCATCAGATTTAACAGCTTCCTGCCCAATCTGATGATTAATGTGTTGATAGTTGGCTCCGCCGTGGGGAGTATCTGCTCTAATTAATTCCCACTTACCATTGCCTAGGTCTTTAGCCATCTTAAATTGCTCTGGAAGTGAACGAGCAGGGCTATTTTCTGGGAAATTTTCTATCGGCTTAAAACCTTGTTGTTTTAGAAATTGTTGAGTAACGGAACTTTTTGCAAAAGGGTCTTCATATTTAATTAACTCTCCTGATGACTTCCCTAAAGACTCCGATAATCCTGACTTCGCAACAGCTTCAGTAGCAGGTTTAACTGGAGTTATAGCAGCTTCAGTTTGACCAAATAGAAATCCAAGACTATTCTGACCAAATAAGAATGAAATAGGATTAAAAGAAAAGAAAAAATGACCTGTCGGATCAGTATACTTATACGGATTGTTCAAAACATACGCATAGCGATTCAACGCTTGCGGATCATACATATCAGGCAACAACGTATCGGGTTGTACAAACTGCCTCAACCCTGGATCATAATATCGTGCACCATAGTACATCAATCCAGTTCCATCCAGCTCTTGGCCGGTATATGTATACCTGTCTGAACCTCCTTCTAACACTTCACCGAATGGCTTGTAGGTAGTCTTCTCAACAACATTACCTGCTTCATCAGTTACCAAAGAAGTGGAACCAAGATGATCAGGATGATAATAAAACTTAGAACCATCTGGATCTTTACGTGACAATAAATTGCCCTGATCATCGTAGTAATAGTATGTATCAAATGTTCCAGAGCTGTTAACCACACGGACTAAACTATCACTAAAGTAATAGGTAGTGGTATCAGTAGCAGGCTCATATTTTTTAATTCTGTTACCTTCATCATCATGTGTATACTCTTCAAGGATATTGCCAACCGTATCATTAACTTGGATTAGATTATTATAGCCATCATAAGAATATTTGTATGTTTCATCATTGATTAGATTACCATTATTGTCATAAGTAAAACTGTTAGCAAGAGCGAATGACATCGAAAAGATTAGAAAAATCAATAAGTATGCAATTAACTCTCTTTTCATACCATCACCTTTTTACTTTAATTAACTCTTTGCCCATTTATCTCAACATATTTCTTAGGCCTATCTCTAAGCGTAGTCGTCTTCGTTTCAAGATTATTGCTAAATTCTGCCTTTGAGATACTATCTGAAACAAAATCTGTCAATACATTTTCAGATACTTTTGATCTTATGAATTTTTGATTAGCTTTATCAGTTATTTCAACCCAGTAATAGTCAGCGTAGGCATTGCTGTGAAGTACTTTCAAAATTTCCTGTGATTCCAAATTAATATCGCCAGCAGTTTCAAACTTAGCACCGATAGTGTAAAAGCCTTCTTTATCTAACCCAAAACTAACTCCTTTCATATTATAACCACTTTCTTTAAGAATCTGCATTATTTCATAAGAACCAAGATTATCTTCAATTAACCGAGGTCGCAATCGAGAAAAATTTTGACCAATATTAATATCCATCATAGCTTCTTCTGATGTGTTGACGTCAGTAACGCTAGGGGCTACTGATGCATTCGCTACGCTTGAATTCACAACCTCTACCAATTCCTCAACAACAACCTCAACATCAGCTGAAGCCAGTTCAGATGAATCATCACCTTCATAACGAGCAGTAACAGAATATGGATTCGGAAGGATACCAGAGGTTTCCCATTGGATCTCCGCTTTACCTCCATCATCAGTAACATCAGAGCCGATATAATCGTCAGCATAGAAATCAACTTTTTTCTCAGCAAGTGGGTTTTCTTCATCATCAGTGAGAGTAGCTTGAAGAGTAATCATGTCACCAACAAATGCAGTAATTTTATCGGCAACTAAAGATAAAACGGTACGAATTAAACTTGGTTCAGGAACCTCAACCAGTGTATCTTCAGTTGAAGGAACTACTGTCTCAACTGGAACGTTCAATTCTTCGCTGTTATTTTCAATAGAGTTATCTACCTCTGTTCCATTGGGAATAATTTCGGCAACGACAGCCGAAGTCGGACTCCCAACTTCCTCCGGAACAGCTACTATGCCGATACCATTATCTGAAACGTTTCCTACCGCAGAGAGGGCAAGAGGAATAATGAGCAAAAGAAGGAAAAAGATTACGACCTTCGCACGATTTTTTAACACAACCATCTTTTAAGAAAAGCAGAAGAAGTATATAAACTGTTCCCACAAAAGAGTGCATTTAACACACCCTACTTCAAGAAATGCCTGCCTTTGTCAGTAAAACTGCCGGCAAAGATCATCACCAGATCGACAAACCAACCCACCAAGAACAGACCGCTAGTAAAGATATACAACACGCCAGTACCTACTTTCCCAACATAGAACCTATGGACACCGATAGTACCAAGAAACAAACACAAGAAGAACGCAACCCAGCGTTTTTTGTCAAAATAGGACTGGGCGGACCATCGGTCAATAGAGTGGTGGAATACTCAGCGTTTTAACGTTTAAGATTTCTTTCCTTTGTTGCATGAATCCTGCCTCAGCATTGGTGGACTGCACCCCTCAAAGAGATTTTCTACAGAGCCATTTCTAAAGAAAATAAAAAGTGCCCTGGCCGGGACTTTCAGATCCCATTAGGATTTTTGAACCCGGGTCACTGCCTCTCTTCAACAAGAAGAGCTTAGAAGCTTGCTTCTCACTGCGAAAGGGCAGTATGATAGTTTGTCCTTCATCATCAACATTGATGACAAAACCGGACTACACCACCAGGGCACTTATAAACGTCGAATTAGGGAATAGTTTAAAAAACTTTTGTCTTGACTAAAGAAAAGCTTATAAAAGCAGTAATAGACTAATTCTTAATGAAAGAAAGGTCAATTTTAGGGCTGACGGAGACAGTTAAGCTATTAGGAAATGACCAGAAAGAAGAAATTCTCCTGGCCCGTATTGATTCTGGAGCCACTTCTTCATCTGTAGACCTGAATATCGCTGTAAAACTACAACTTGGCCCTATAACAAGGTCTAAATTAGTAAAATCAGCTTCCGGTGTCGGCAAAAGGCCGATTGTCAAAGCTGAAGTGATCATAGATGGCAAGAACATCGAAGGTGAATTTACTTTAGTTGATAGAAGTCATATGACTTATCCAATCCTCATCGGTCAAAATATATTAAAAAAAGGAGAATTTCTAATAGATCCTCTCAAAACATCATGAAAGCAGCATTGATATCATTGGGTAGCGTCAGTTCGCAGATGACAGCGGAAGCTATGAAGAAATATTTCGATCAGGTTGATATGATTCAGTTGAAGAATATTGAAGTTAACCTGGGGAAGGAAGCTGGAATCTATTACAATGGAGAACCTTTCTCACAATATGATTGTGTTTTCTTAAAAGGTTCTTTCAGGTATGCTCATTTATTACGTTCAATAGCTGCTTTATTGGAAGGAAGGGTACCTTACATGCCTCTCCCAGCAAATTCTTTCAGTACCGTACATAACAAGCTATTGACCCATCTGATATTACAACAACATAACATCCCCATGCCCCGAACATATATCTCTTCCACCATCAGTGCTGCCAAAGATTTGTTGAAAAAAGTTAATTATCCTATCGTGATGAAGTTCCCGGAAGGGACGCAAGGGAAAGGAGTGATGTTCGCTGATTCCATCAGCAGCGCTTCCTCGCTGCTTGACGCTCTCGGAGCGTTGAACCAGCCGTTCATCATCCAGGAATACATCGAGACCAACGGCTCTGACATCCGCGCTATTGTCGTCGGCGACAAGGTCGTAGCCGCCTACAGAAGGAAAGCTCAGAAAGAAGACAAAAGATCAAATATCCATGCCGGCGGCACTGGAGAAGTCGTCACATTGAGCCGGGAAATCAGCAAGATTGCCGTGGACACTGCTAAAGCTTTAGAAGTTGATATCTGCGGCATCGACATCCTGGAAAGCCCTCTCGGCCCATTGGTGATCGAAGCTAACCTTTCTCCGGGATTACAAGGAGTTACAAAAGTTAGCACCATCGATGTCGCTGATGAGATCGCCAAATACCTCTACAGAAGGACCAAAGAAGTGGTCGAAAAACACAGGAAGAGAGCCAGCGATGAAGTGATGCGGGAAATATCCATCGACAACACAGAAAAAGAAAGATGGCAGCAGATCATATCCTCGCTGACGTTCAGAGGAGAAAGGATCATCCTGCCGGAATTTGTCACCAAGATCACCCAGTTCAGCGATCAGAAAGAATATGTGATAAAAGCAGAAAAAGGAAAAGTAGAGATTGAAGAATTCAAACTGTAGTTTTCTTCTTTGGTTTTGCCGCCGTCTTGGTAACTGTCTTATGCTGCACTTGCGGCTTTTTCTCAACCGAAACAGTCATCCCTAACGGCTGCGGTCGGAACCAGATCAGATAGAGTATCTCTAACAACCCTAAAGTATTGACAATCAGAAGAGCGATAAACCAGCCTTTCTGCTTGTTCTGGGAGCTGTACCACAGCGCATAACCCTTCCAGATCAATGACCAGACAACGGCGACCAAAAGACCAGATAAAGCCCAAGCAGGCCGTTGATAGATACCATATAACGTCATCATGATGAAAACCTCCATATAAACAAAGACGAAACTGGTTTTTATGCTTTGTGTAAGTCAAGAAGCGGTTTACTTTCTCTTTTCCAATTTCTGGATACTCTCTAAGTCTGCCACAATATCGGAAGCGATAAAAGCATACCCTTTCTTTTTCTTCAGCAGCTGATCACCGATAAAACCGTTGATATAGGCTGCTGCCGCTGCGCTCTTGAAAAGGTCTTTACTCTTAGCCAAAAAGCCAGCGCAAAGTCCTGCCAAGACGTCGCCGGTGCCGCCTTTAGTCATGCCCTGGTTACCGGTTCTATTGTAAGCGATCTTGTTTCGGGAGATGACGAGATCAGTAGGACCTTTCATCAAGAGGACGTTGTTGTTCTGCAGGAAATAACGAAGGTTGCCTTGCAAGACTTCGCCCTTCTCTTTGGCATTTGATTCCCTCAGTTTAGGAAGCAGGAAATCCTTATTGCTGTTGACCAGCATCATTTCCAGCTCCGTCTCATGCGGTGTCAGGACAGCGTTGCTGAAATCTTTAAAAGATAATGATTTAAGAGCATCAGCGTCGATAACTTTTAGTTTCTGCGACTTGCGGATGAAATAATTAACAAACTTGTCGGCCTTCCGGGTGATGCCGTTGCCGATCAGGACCACATCAAAACGTTCGGCGTATTTGACCAGTTCTTTGGCCAATTTAACTGTGAAAGCTCCTTTGATCTTATAAGTCATCAGGTCAGGGGCGTACCTATTGATATGCCAGGCAACCTTTTCCGGAGCGGCGATAGTGACGAGGTCACAGCCAGCCCGCAAAGCACCTAGTCCCGCCAATGCGACCGCGCCGACATACTCTTCAGAACCGCCGATAATAAGGACGTGGCCATTCTCTCCTTTGCGGGAATTCTTCTTCCGCTCCATCAATTTTTTGACTTGATTTAAGTTCATACTACCTTTCCGGAACTCTTTTTTGGGTTTATATATCTTTATTGTAATTTAAGGGTAGTCACTCTCTTTTTATCTGTTTTTTATAAAGGGGCGACTATTTTTCATAAGAAAACCTTTTAAATGGATCGGACAATCGGATTAGCAGGTGGGCCTGTAGCTCAGCCTGGTTTAGAGCGCTGGTCTTATATGACCATTAATGGCACAACTTACAAAACCATTAATCGCTTGGGACAGCCAGAGGTCCGGGGTTCAAATCCCTGCAGGCCCACTTTTTTTTTTGCTTTTTGGTAAGCTTTAAAAAAACGGCAGTCTTAGATTTAACATAGAAAGAGATGATAGAGACAGCTGAAGGAAGAGAGAAGCTGATGAGATTATATAATCTCAAAAATAGAAACGGATACGACTGACTGGAATGATCACTTCTTTACCGTAAAATCAATCATCAACGGCAGATGGTCTGAAAAAGGAAAATGCAGTATAGAATACTTCTTTACTTTGATCTGAGGTGATGTCAAGATGTAATCCAGCCGCCGCTTAGGATGCCAAGCCGGTTCAGTAAGCGGCAGTGATTTCTTGTCTAGGGCGATCTTGTCGTTAAGATGGGTCTTTTCCTGAAGTTCCCTTATCTCTCTCTCGCCGTTGAAAGTGTTGAAGTCGCCCATCAGGATGACCGGGTTCTTGATCCTGTTGACGATATTTATCAGTTCTTTGATCTGCCGGGCTCGAGCCTTCTTTCCAAGCGCCAGATGGGCTACCAGTAATGTGACCTTTTGAGGACATTGGATCGTCGACTCGATGACGACCCGTTTAGTGCCTTCATGAAAAACGTGATATTTGACATTGTTCAGTTTAAACTTAGAGATGATGGCATTAGCCTGCTTGTCTAATATGGGAATATGATGAAATAATTTCAGCCAGCCTTTCAATGGATACTTTATCTGCTCCACGAAACTGTTCAGTTTCAGCTTCTCTTCCAGGAACTTGACTTCATCCCGGCCACGGCTGCGGAAAGAGCCGATGTCCACTTCGATCAGGGCCAGGATGTCCGGCTTGAGCTTGTGAAGGGCAGAGACAATTTTTTCATCAAGATCTTTAGGAGGGAAGAAAATCTTCCAGAATTTTAAGTATTGGTACCAGATCCCTTCGATACCCTCGCAGTATTCGATGTTGTAGGTTATAAGCTTGACCACAACACACTATTAGAAAGAGATTATAAAAGACTTGTTGATTACTAACCCATAGAAACATATTTAAGTTTAGGAAAAAGTGTTGATGATATGGGTTCAGCTAACAATCTAGAAAAGGACATCGCTTTGATCAAAGAAAGAAATCTGAGAGTCGAACTGGATAAAGCCTGGGAAACAAGTCTAACAAGAAAAGTAATCATCGCCATCTTAACTTACTTTGTGATCGTCCTGTTCTTTTTTTTCGCCGACCTGCCGAAACCATTTATCAATTCAATAGTACCAACCATAGGTTTTGTATTATCGACATTATCGTTATCGTATTTTAAGAAGATCTGGATCAGATACAACCAATAACTACTTCAAGATTCCGTATCCGATCAGCCTGAACCTGTCTCCAACCCTTCGGGAGATGGTGATCCTATCGCCTTTATCTGCACAGATCGGTTTTCTCAAAGAAAGGATGGTCTTCTTCTTAGAAGGATCGACGACGATACCGACGGTGGCAGCAGAGTTGACGTTAAGCATCAGCATCTCTCCTTTAGCCAGAGGCTTGACATCAGTCTCATCTTTCACGCCGACAACGCGTTCTAGAAGATTCGTGTCTAATTCAATATCGTAATGGACTGGCGGCAATTTCCCAGGAAGGCCGACAACACAGCCAGTAAGAGTATCTGATTTGACGATAGTTGGATCCAGTTCTGTGCCCAGGGCCATGCTGCCTCCAGGAAGGATCTCATCAACCGGCTGGCCGCCAGAAAAGATCTGAGTCACTTTCGTGGTCAGCGGCTTCCAGATGCGCTTGTTTTTCTCTTCTACCATGTAACCTGGAGCGATCTCTACTTCGTCACCAACCTTGAAGCGGCCCTGCTTGACAGTTCCACCAAGGACACCGCCGACCAATTGTTTTGGTTTTATACCTGGTTTGTTGATATCAAAGGAGCGAGCGATAAGCATCATCGGTCTTTCGTCAACTTTCCGTTCAGGAGTGGGAATCTGTTCCTGGACAGCGCGTAACAATTCATCCACGTTGACGTTTGCTCTGGCGGAGATCGGAACGATAGGCGCGTCGCTATACTCAGTATCAGCCAGGAATTGTTTGATCTCCTGATAGTTTTGTAAAGCCTCTTCTTTGGAGACCAAGTCGATCTTGTTCTGGACGACGATAACTTTCTTGATGCCGGAAATCTGTAAAGCCATCAGGTGTTCTTTAGTCTGTGGCTGCGGGCATTTCTCGTTGGCCGCCACCAGCAATAAAGCGCCGTCGACGATGGCTGCTCCCGATAACATGGTAGCCATGAGACTCTCGTGGCCAGGAGCATCTACCAAAGAGATCTTCCTTTGGAAGACAGTAGCTTTATTGGATTTGATACTTTTCTCTTTTGTCGTATAGAAATCGTTCTCTTTATCGTAATAGATGTTGAAATCAGCGTAGCCAAGACGGATAGTGATGCCTCGTTTCAGTTCTTCAGAATGCGTGTCGGTCCATTTGCCGCTCAATCGCTCCGTTAGAGTAGTCTTGCCGTGGTCGACGTGGCCGACAAGGGCAATATTAAGCTCCGGTTGCACCGCTTCTTTCTTCTTCGCCATACATTGCTAGAAAAGGGGCGTATTTATAAAAGTTTAGGAGCGCTTAGACAGGGTTATTTCGATGTTGCTGACTCGCACCGGCTTGCCTTCGCTCTCAAATTCTTCACTGCTGATACGAATATCTTTTACGTCAATATCATGTAAGAAACGGTTACGGGTGACTTCAGCCACATCAACAGCCCGAGAGATGAACTTCCCCCTGGCTTTGACGATCACTTCAGAAGCACCTTTACTGGTAAACTGCATGACCACGCCCGTCACGTAGTTCATGAAAGGCTTTTCGCCTATGAGAATAGAGTTATCCATTTTACTCTTTCTTCTTCAATCTGGTCATATATCCTGCGATAACATTACGTAATTTCTTGCTTGGAATCACGGTGTGACGTGAAGTCAGCACTTTATTCTGTGTAAAGTCTGTGGTAAAGTTCTCACCATGGATCTTAAGCAGTTCACGGGTCTTTCGCTTGATGAATGTGGTCTTGATTCTTCCCATGGCGGCTTGAGAGAGTGGCCTGTTTATAAAGATTTCTGTAAAGCCCTGTAGAAAATCTCCTTGAGAGGTTGTGGCCAACCTGCTTTATTTTCTACAGAACTTGTCTTTGACGGAAGATGCCCCCTAGTATAGCTTTACGTAATGTTTATATATTAAGCGGGATTTAAATGCCCCATGGTTATCCTCATAGATCAGTTCAATCTTCCGGAAGATATCTATACGGTAATCTTTGCCACGGAACAGCAGCAACTGGTAGCCAAGATGCTCATCAAGTATATGTTCGACAACAGCGGTGAGATCGGCAAGACCGAGATGAGCCTATTCGCCACGGCTCTGCACGAAGGGAAGGCAGTGGTAAAAGAGAAAGGAAAGTCGCCGCTGCAGAAAGAAGAACGGATCTCCTACAATAAGAGACAGTTTTATGATAGGATCCTGACCCCGATGCGAGGCATGGGATTGATCGAGTACGACCTGTATAAGAAGACGTACAAAGTTTCTGATAAGTTCAACAAGCTGATGATCCGCGTAGGATTGATGTGGCTGCGGGAATTAGACAAGCATAAGAAGGGTTAGGGTCTTCAATCTTGAAGAGGGAATTTCATCCGTAAAAACTTTTTAATTGCTTCTTTTCCATCTTCCACAACAGGAGTTAAGTCCATCAAAGCTAAAAGGCTCCAATGTCGACCAGAGCGAATGGCTTTTACTTCAGCTCCAGTAATATAAACTCCTTTTATTTCATCACCTGCTAGCGCATAGAATTTGGCAATAGCATTATTTCTTTCTCTAACTAACATATCTCTTGCATCAAAACGAAGTGTGTAACCAGTATTGACAGGCGTATCCAACTCTATTCCATAACCACGAAATCTTTCAAGAGCTTCTCTCCCAAAATCCCTTATCAATGCTTGTTCTAAAGTCGCTCCCTCTGATGATAAAGAAGCAAGCGCATCAACACTGGGAATTTCCAGGATTAGTCTTTGTAGATATAAAGCCATGACCTAATTTAGCTTAATGAGGATATAAAAACATTTAGAAATTCAAGAACACACATCACCCTTTAAACCTCCCTTCCATGATAATATCTTTCAACGGCTTCCGATCGTTCGGCTCTTCCATCTTCTGCAGATCGGCAGGCAGCTTTTTCTTGTCACCTTTCTTGCCGATGGCGATCATCATCATCACTTCGTAACCAGCAGGGATCTTAAGAACTTTCTGCGCTTTATCGTAATCGAACCCTTCCATCCCATGGACTACCAATCCCCTCTTACATCCTTCGATAGCCAAGTTTTCCCAAGCTGCCCCAGTGTCAAAAGCATGTGTTCTCGAAGGCTTGCTGTTATATTCAAAATCCTTCCGTGAGATAGTCACGACCAGCACAGCTGCTTTCGTCGCCCATGCTTGATTAAACTCCGTCAACAGGCTTACAAACGTCTGCCATTGTTTTGATCCCCGCTTGGCATAGATAAAACGCCATGGTTGGTTATTATAGGACGAAGGCGCCCATCTGGCTGCTTCAAAGAGAGGCATCAAGTCTTTATCCGTCAACTCTTCCCCGCTCATCGCTCTCGGTGAATGTCTATCCAGGATAAGCGGACTGATATCGTAAGTAGAAGTTCTCATTAGGAACCTTCAGGTCATTAGATATTTAAAGATATCGAAAGAGATGGTTCTGTAGAAAACCTCTTCGAGGGGTCACTACCAACTCGCTCTTTTACTGAAGCGATAGGAATGCGACATCCCCGGATGGGTCACCCCCTGTCGCAAACCGCTACCACAAATTGTGAGCGCCGCTCGTACAGAGGCAGTGACCCTTCATTTTCCACAGAGCCGAAAGAAAAGAGAAAAAATCAAAATTTACTACAAACTAGCTTCCTGCCTCAATACTTCAGCTTTATCGGTCTTTTCCCAAGTGAAATCTGGATCGTTCCTGCCAAAGTGGCCGTAAGCTGCCGTCTTCCGATAGATCGGCCGTTTCAATTGCAGCTGATCGATCATCGCTTTCGGTCGGAAGTCAAAATGTTTCTTGACAAGTTCAATGATCTTATCATTAGAAACTTTGCCGGTGCCAAAAGTGTCGACGAAGATGCTGACCGGCTGGGCTACACCGATGGCGTAAGCAACCTGCACTTCACATCTTTCTGCCAATCCTGCTGCCACTATGTTCTTGGCAACGTATCGGCCGTAGTAAGCACCGGAGCGATCCACCTTACTCGGATCTTTTCCGGAGAAACAGCCGCCGCCGTGAGAACCATGGCCGCCGTAAGTATCGACGATGATCTTCCTGCCCGTCAATCCAGCGTCACCGACAGGACCGCCGATGACGAACTTGCCCGTCGGATTTATGAAATATTTAGTGTTGTCATCGACCCAGTTGGCGCAGATAGGTTTTACCACCTTTTCGATCATGTCTCTACGGATAGTCTCCAGATCGACGTCAGGATGATGCTGGGTAGAGATGACGACAGCATCAACACGTTTCGGCCTGCCGTTTTCATATTCAATCGTCACCTGTGATTTGCCGTCAGGGCGGAGGTACCATACTTCTCCCCTTTTCCGAGCTGAGGCTAATCTTTGTGTCAACTTGTGAGCCAGTAAGATAGATAATGGCATGAACTCTGGTGTTTCATCGGTAGCGTAGCCGAACATCAAGCCTTGATCGCCTGCGCCTTGTTCTTGATACAAGCCTTCTCCTTCATTGACACCTTGAGCGATATCGGGTGACTGCTCAGAGATGGCTGCCAGAACACCACAGGTAGCACCTTCGAAGCCGTACTCCGGCTTGTCATAGCCGATCTCGAGGATGGTATCCCTTACGATCTTCTGGATATCCACATAGGTAGTTGTCTTTACTTCACCGCCGACGACAACAAAGCCAGTCTTGGTGAAGCTTTCTACAGCTACCCGAGCGTTAGGGTCGTCTTTCAGCATCGCATCAAGAATCGCGTCCGAGATCTGGTCACACATCTTGTCAGGGTGACCTTCGGTCACGCTTTCACTTGTAAAAAAATAGTTGTTTGTCATTTTTAGTCTTTCCTCATTAATGTCCACTGTTCCCTCGGTTTTTGTAGGATTGCGGTTTGAATGTTGGTCCTTCGTAACTAGCAGTCGTATTCCTAAAATGAGCAGGATATTGCTTTTGGAGAGCTTCGTAACCGGCTCTTAGATGATCATCAGACGGAGAACTCTTGAGTGCTGTTTCAGTAAGACCGACCAGATGATCGATAAACGTTGTGCCGCTTAGACCTAGGTCAAGCTTCCCCCTAATAGAATCAGATCTGCATAGATCAACAATTACTTTTTCTCTTTTAGTAAGTTCATTTTTCGGTTCCATAATCTCAAAAAACACCCACCCTATATATAAATCATCTTGACAGAAATATTCCAATAGGAATATTTTATCGAAATATTTATTAAGCTGCGATGGATCCAAGACTGTATGAGATCATTAGAAGAGATCAAAAGATTACGGAAACAGTACCATCTTAACCAGAAGGAATTAGCAGATAAAGCCGGCGTATCGCAGAGCTTGATAGCCAAGATAGAGTCCGGAAAAGTAGACCCGACGTACACCAAAGCGCGGCAGATCTTTGAAGCTCTGGAAGAACTGAGAGAAAAAGCAGAGATAAAAGCGTCTCAACTCATGCACAAGAAAGTAGTCTTTATAGAGAGTAAGGATTCTTTAAAAGAAGCCATCATGACCATGCGGAAAAGAAGCATCTCTCAGATGCCAGTGCTCTCGAAAGGAAAAGTGGCAGGATTATTGACAGAGAACCTGATCTTACAGCAGATTGTCGAGAACAACGACGTCGATATCCCTGTCGGCGAGATTATGGATGACGCGCCACCGATCGTCTCACCAAAGACCGGGTTCAAGAGCATTTCAGAACTGCTGACCCATTCTCCAGTAGTGTTGGTCTCTGAAAAAGGAGAGATACAGGGCATCATCTCCAAAGCCGATCTTTTAGGCAAGATAGAATAGATCGAATAGATTGTCAACCAGCGATCAATCGCCGGCCTGGAAAGCTAAGATGTCTTCGGTGCTCAACTTCTTTCCTTTTCTCATCTTTTCACGGACTTCTTGGGTCTTCTCTTTTACTTTAGCTTTAAAACTCTTCTGAGTCTCTTCCTCGAAGTGTTCACCCAGCTCTTTTACTTTAGCTTCCAGTTCTTCTTGAGATTTCTTAGACTCTTCAAACTTGGTCTTAAGATCTACATATTTCTCAAGGATCGGTTTCTCCTCCTCACGAAGCTGTTTGATCTCCTCATAGAGCTTGCCCATGGATTCGTGCTTCTCCTGAGACTGTTGAGCCATCTCCTGCACTTTCTTATGAGAATCCTGAGCTTTACGGCGTTCTTCAGAAAGGTTTGTGCCGGCGACTTTAACTTCGTTCCAGACTTTTTCTAATGAAGCGATCTTAGCATATTTAGTTTTCAATTCTTTGAGCTTCTTCCGCAATTCCTGCTCTTTACTGAAAGCCATGACTTCAATCTCAAGTTTCTGCTCGATGGCATCGATATCTTTTTTGAGCTGGAGAGGATTTTCCTTGACGTTCTTGATCAGGTCTCGCTTCTGATCGATATCTTTACGGACTTCAGCTTTCTCTTTGACAGTAGTGTTGAGCTTGTCGCGTTCGCCTTTCAGCTTTTGAACTTCAGAAGTGATAATATCTCGCTCTTCTTTTAGAGACTTTAATCTAGCGGAGCGAACCTTGATCCGGTCCCTAAGCGACCGAAGCTGACGGTAAATCTCCTCTTTTTGGGTGTTGAGAGAACGTAGCGAATCACGAAGTGACGCCAGTTCTTTCTTCTTTTCTCTAAATTCGCGAAGGTCTGCTTCCATGATTAAACCTTAGAAAAAGAAGAAATTAAGAAAAAAAAGTCAAATTCAGCCAAACAGCGCGCCGAGACCGGCAGCTGCAGCTTCTTCTGCTTTCTTATCGTCTTCCTTCTTTTCCTCTTTCTTTTCTTTTGCAGCAGGTGCATCACCGCTGGCAGCTGGAGCAGCCGCAACTGGAGCAGCCATAGCTGCTTTGCTGATAGCCTCTTCGATGTTGACGCCTTCAAGAGCGGCAACCAACGCTTTCACACGAGCTTCATCAACTGCGACGCCCGCTGCTGCCAGCACTGCTTTAACAGCGCCTTCAGTGACTTCTTTTCCTGCTTTGTGGAGCAACATTGCTGCGTAAACGTATTCCATTTTCCTTCCTCCCTAATCTAGTTTAGCCTCCTTCTTGACTGAAAGGGCTTGTTGTTCTGATCGTGCTAGGATCTCATCACGGGTCTCAGCCGTGAGGACAGCTGCTTCGATAGCAACTGCTTTTGCTTCCCGGAAGGCTTTCTGAACCAGCACTTCCGTGGTCTCCTTTGTAGGATAGCCGGCTTCAACCGCAAGGTTAAAGGCCCACGTGGCAGCCTGGATGAAATTCTGCGTGTATTCGGCTTCATCAACACGAAGCTGTTTCGCGTCGAATACCAGACCGTCTTCCCATACAGCCACCAAATCTAGGCCAATCTCCATCGGTTTAATATCAAGCCTTTTTAAAGTCTCTGCTAGTTTTCCGGAGATGACCGCCCCTTCCTTGGCGACAGTAACGTCATTGATGATAGCCAGCTTGCCCGCATCAACTTTAGTCTTGATACCGACAGCTGCTAATTCTGAGATTATCGGACCTGGCGCAAAGTTGGTAGGACCGCCCTTGACGACGATATCTCGCGGCGCAGTCTGACCAGCCTTCGCCGGAGCTTCTGATTTATTTTTTTGGATAGTTGAGTATAATGTAAAAGGATTGGCATCGCTGAACAGCAGAGCAGGCATGCCTTTGATCTTGGCTACCAGCTGATCGATGTTCTCTTTCTTAGATTCGTTAAGAGCGAGAGTCAGCAGCTTTTTCCTGGCCATGGTCATCTTGACCCCCTTCTTTCGCAGGGTATCTCTCATCTTCTGCAGCTGCTGGGCCGGAAGGTTCTGCATATTAAGAAGACCGACGATCGGGTTGTTCTGGATCTCTTTGACGAGTTCCTGTACCTGTTTTTTCTTCGTATCGCTGACCATCTTAGACCACAACCGGTTTTCCCATCGTTAGTTTGAGCGCAACATTTCTGATGTTTTGAGATTCGCTCGGCAGCTGCTTGACAGTTGCCTGATAGACAGCCAGGACATTATCGATGACATCGTCCTGCGGCTGATCTTCTTTGCCGACCATGCATTGCAGGTTAAGACCTTTCTTAGCAGAAAGGCGGACGGTTCTCCTCAACTTATCCACTAATGGTTCTAAAGTAGCATTAGGAGGGACGACACAACCTAGTTTCGGGTTAGGCATCTTGCCGTGCATGCCTAGAACTTTACCAAAAGCTGCCGCCACTTTTGGCATCAGGGTAGCCTGAGCGATAAAATAGTCATATTCTTTGGCAAGTTTCTTGAGAGCTTTCTTATCTTGATATTTAGAAAAATCGGCTTCTTTGATGACCAGATCACAGTTCTGCTGAGCCTGATCAGCCAGTTGTTGATCGACAAAACAAGCTGTCTTGATAGGTTTTCCTTTCGGATGCTGTAAAGTTGCAAAGAAATCAACGGGATTCTGCTTGATGACAATGTTCTTAAGATTGATCACAAGATCGTAAGATTGCGTGAACTTCTTCTTAGGCTGTTTGTTCAACTCTTCCAATGCCTTTTTTACTTGTTGTTTATCCATGAAAACCTCCTACCATAGGTAGTATTGACGGTTATTGGCTGAGGATTGGGGGTTATTTATAAAGATTTTGGTAATCAAGGGTAATGTTGGACTCCAGGTTCGCTTCAGGGACAGGTAAGAAAGCCAACTTATAATGTTTCTGTGAGAAATCTCTCTTCTTTTTGCAAGGTCTCCACGATCTCCTGCCAATCACTTACCCTGATGACATTCTCCGGCAGCTGTCCGCGCTGGTTCCAGGGACAGTCCATAAGAAATACGGTAACGCCGGCAGCCGAGCAAGTTAAAGCATTTTCCAAAGAATCTTCTACCAATATGGATACCCCTTGCTGTTTGCAGATGGCTGCTTTGCTCATTTTCGGCAGCCCGGGACTGTTGGAGAAGAGGATCTTAGAAAAACAGCCCGGGAAATTATGATGAAGCCAGCCGACGGTGCGGTCATAGATATCTGAACTGCGGGCAGTGATTATATGTAAAGAATGCCTGGAAGAAAGATTGCCGATAGCTTCTTTAGAACCAGGTATCAGCTGCATCCTGACGAAAGCATGGGAACGAAGATATTCGTTCATGATTGAAGAGATCTTATCTTGAGGCAGACCAAATGCTTCTTCCATATAATAGGTAGTGGCATCATTGTACTTCAAGTCCGTCCCGTACTTTAAGTTATAGTATTGCAAAAAACCGCTGACGAAATCTACCAGGACACCATCTATATCGACACCGATCTTCATTTTTCAGGTTTCTTCCCTGTTTTCTCCGCTTTCATCTCTTTGACAGTCTTTTTGAAAGCTTCGACCTGTTTCTCCGTCAGCGAACCGAACCGGATGTAGGATTCTTTGATCTTCCTTAAGAAATAATTCTTCTTGTAGAATTCTACTGGGATGTCAAACATCTTCTTCATCACTGGGTCTTTGATGGGCTCCTCGAGACGTTTCATCTGGCAGTCCACACAGATCGGGAACTGCTGGCGGGAAAACATCTCCACCATGTTATTCTTGCAGATTGCGCAACGCTGCTTGTATTTCGCTTCAGCCATGATTCGTAGGTTTTCCTTGGATTTATTAAAGTATTGGTCTTAATAAAACAAGGAGAATATAAACTAAATAAGGACAAAAATAAACATAAATTGAATTAAATGACTAAAAATAGACCTAAATAAACAAAAATAGAACTCAAATAAACAAAAATAGAATAATTTATAAATAATGATTGATTGCTGATGAGGGTGGACACAGTAGAAAAGAGGACTGAAGCAGAAAGAGTATTGAAAACCTTACTCCAAGAGCTTGATTTCTCTCAAATTTTAGAGCTGGTCACGACAGCTAAGAACGATATTCTTATCCCCCTATCAATTTTTGACACCCCACTGCATCCGGCTGAAGCGTTATACAAATATCTTAGGGAGAACGAACGGTTGTCCAACCAAGATATCGCAGAGTTATTGGACCGCGACCAACGCAGCGTCTGGGCCAGCTACAGAAGAGCAAAGAAAAAACGGCCGCAGCATTTTCTTAAGAAACGAGAGAGATATCAGTTTAATATCAATCTGTTCAGGAACCGGCAGTTCAGTATCCTTGAGTCCATCATATACTACTTACACACCGTCCATAGATTGAGGACCAAAGAGATGGCCAGACTGCTAGGAAGCAGCCCTAACTCAACCGCTGTCTTACTGAAAAGAGCCAAGGTGAAACATGGAAAGAAGTGACCATGGTCCGCTGAAAGAGAAAGAAAGAGTCCTCATCATGAAACAGCGGCAGCTCTTCGACAGCCTGGCAAAAAGCAGAGTGATCAAGGGGAAAGATGCAAAGCGTTTCCAGCCATTGATCAAGCATGAAGAAGAGGAGCTTAAACAAGTACAACGTGAACTCAAGATCACCAGAGAAAAGATATGGGGAGCTGAGAACAGAGAGAAAAAATACACCACCCTCCGTGTAGGCATCGCTCTCAGTTTCCTCATCTCAATCATGGTTCTGGTTAGTTTAGTTGGTGAGGGTGGCTTTGGTCTTCACTTAACCAAGGAAGGCCAAGGTTACACCTCTTTCTTCCAGAAAAATGTGATCACTGGAGCGGCAGTGGCAGAGCAAGAGATCTCGGCGCAGCCACAGAAAGAGATTACGGTCGAACCAGAAAGAAAATCGATCGAGACGATAATAGATGAACAACCAGAGAAGCAGGAAAAGGTAAGCACAACGGCGATAGGCCAGCCAGGATTTTTTATCCAGAGCGATCCGCCTCTCCTGGGAGCTAACTCTAACGTCAGCGCTTATCTTTTTAACGACTCTAACAACAACATACTCATATTTAATACGACGGAAGCTAACGACTACGACAACCTTCCAGCTTCAGGTTTCTTCGGCGGGGATGTAAGATGGTGGGAGATGGGCGGTTTCCCCGACATGGCCTACATCGGTTCGACCAGTCGGTTCAGAAAGATATTTTTCAACCTTACCTCAGAAGGGTTCTCAGATCCGAATGATGAATGGTTTTATTATGACGGTAGCGGCTGGACGCCATTCAACCCGATCAACGAGACCAAATATTTTCAACAGACCGGAATCAACATCCTTAACTTTACGGCTGGAGCGAACTGGAGCACTGTTTCTGTCGCAGGACTATATGGACCATATTATTGGGTGCGATTTACCTGCACTGACGGTTGTCAGACACTTGGAGTAGCGCAGATCTCCATTACGGCGACAGAATGTGAAGAATATATCTCGGCCTGTAAAAGTTCAGGATGGGTTCCAGGAAGAACTTACTGCTTAGACACAGATATCATCGGTGACGATGCCAGCTGCATGGTTTTCGATAATTCCAATATCACCCTTGATTGTCAGGGAAACATGATTGATGGTGACGGAGACAGCAGCGGTCACGGCATTGATGTCACCACTCATGACAACATAACCATCGATCACTGCCTTATCAGTGATTTTAACCGAGGAGTATATTTCAGCGGCTCAGACGATTCCGTCGTGAGGAACTCCAACCTTACCCTTAACGTCGATGCGGGAATCTATATCACCAACAGCGACAACGGCACCGTGTTCAACAACTCCATCATAGATCATGAGGGAACTTCTGCAAACGCAGACGGCGGCATCTTTATCAATGATCAAGCCCAGCATTGGAATATCTCTTTTAACAACTTCAGCTCTAACTATTTCGGCATCAACTTCTATGGCAGCGCTGGACTTAATTCTCACAACAATGTCACCAGCAACCGTTTTGAAGGCAGCACCAGGGCGATCGGATTCCATAGCAACAGCGACGATACTGTCATAAAAGACAATATATTCTTAGACAGCACGCAGTATGCGGTGATCTTTGGGACAGCATCAGCTAACCAGAACAGATTTTATAATAACCAGTTCAACGGCTCTACAACATTTGACATCTTTTTAAACATAGCACCAGGGGGCTTATACCAAACTTTCCTCAACAACTTTGCAGACGGATACGAGTTTTTCATGTGTTTCAATGATACATCATTCAGGTCAAACAACAACAGGACTGAAGCAGACAAGATCTTTAACATCGGTTCTTCCATCATCTATCAATGCAACAACGCCATCATCAATAATCTGACGACAGCATTCCATGTATCAAACAGTGATGATTTTGGAGCTCTGCTTATCACCGAAAGCGACAACGTCATCGTCAATAACAGCAATTTCACCAGCAACCTGGAAGGGATCAGCGTCAGGACATCTAACAATGCCACTATAAAGAATTCAGTATTTTACCTGAACGGTGATGCGGGGATCTACGTGAGTACTGGTGACAGTGGGACTATCTTTGGGAACACTTTCGTAGACCAGGATGGATCATCCAACAACCAGGACGGAGGCATCTTCCTCGAACAGCTCAGTGATTACTGGAATATCACTGGCAACAATTTTTCATCTAACTACCACGGCATCAATCTTTATGGGAGCGGAGGAGTCAACACTTTTAACAACATCACGGCTAACTATTTTGATGGCAACACCCGAGGAGTAGCCTTCAACAGCCAGGGCCGTAGAAACATTATCCAGGACAACATCTTCCGTGGTCAGACGCAGTATGCAGTAATTTTCAACAGCGCGAGTGAGCTTTATGACGAGTTCTACAATAACCAGTTTAATGGATCGACGACATTTGACGTATTTTTGAGTTCTATTGCGCTTAAGCATAACTTTCGAAATAATTTTGCCGACGGCTATGAATTTTTCATGTGTTATAATGAGAGTTATTTTGTGAGCAGCAACAATATGACCTTAGTTGACAGAGTATTCAGCCTAGGGTCTTCTATCCTGGCCGAATGTCCTTATGCCACGATCGACAACCTGACAGTGATGAACCATGTCTCCAACTCAGACGATTTCGGGGCTTTCCTCATCACGCAAAGCAGTAATGTTACAGTAACAAATAGTAACTTCTCCTCAAACCTAGAAGGGATCAGTGTCCGTAGCTCTGATAATGTAACGATCAAGAACTCAAAATTTTCCAGCAACACCGACGCGGGGATCTATCTCAACACTGCCGACAACGGAACTATCTTTAACAACACTTTCGTAGATCAGGATGGATCATTCAACAACCAGGACGGAGGCATCTTCTTCGAACAGCTCAGTGATTATTGGAACATATCGCATAATACGTTCACTTCAAATTATCATGGGATAATGATGTATGGCTCCGGGGGATTGAACAGCGGTAACAAGCTTACCAGGAACGTGATCAACGGGAGCGTCTATGGGCTGCGTTTCGGATCTAACAGCGACCTTAACTTTATCTTTGAGAACACGTTCAGACACAGTGTCATTTCAGCAATACTTGTCGGTATCGGAGATGACTTTAACGTCTTCTTCCGCAACAATTTTGAAAGCAATGCTGGAGCGACGGTAGTGAACACACCAGCCGACAACTATTTCAACACCACAGGTACGGGGAACTATTGGTTCCACTATGACACTGCTGCTGAAGGTTGTAACGACGACAATCTTGATGGTTTCTGTGATTCGCCTTTCAACAGCACCATCCAAGCTTCATTCCTGTCGCAGGATAATTTTCCATACACTTCAGAAATCCAGTTCAACAAGCTTCCTAATATCACTTCAGTCTTTATTAACACGACAAATCCGGCTGCCAATGATACTACTACCAACATCACCTTGCATATCCAAGCCAGTGATGAAGAAGGCGATGCATTCACCAACATCACTGATTGGAGAAAAAACGGAACTTCTATAGCGGTAGTAAACCTACGCTTTGAAGCGACAGACGGAAATGAAAGCAGTTGGACAAAAGATTATGGCAGTAAATTGAATCATGGGGTTGTAAGTGGTGGCGCAAGCTGGAGTTCAACTGGTGGATTTGACGGTTATGGTGCTTATGATTTTGATGCAGATTCTGAAACTATAACTATCCCTTATCAGGATTCATTAAATATCACCGGGGATCTTACTATCTCTTTATGGATAAAAGCAAGACCACAATCTGGAAATACTAGGATTCTTCAGCGAGGATCTTTAGGTTACTCTCTCTATTTATTTGGATCGACCGGAAGCCTCTACTTTGGTAACAACAACGGACAGATAAGAACAACAGCGACAACTTTTGAAGATGATACTTGGCATCACGTCGTCGCGCTACATAATGGTACTTCTGGAACATTTGCAGATTACGACCTTATTATTGATAGTGTCAACGTTCCCACTGTTAATTCTGGTTCATACACTGCATTTAGCGGTAGTAACTCAGATATACGAATTGGTTCGTTAGGCACAATAGATTACAATGGCTCTTTAGATGAGCTGATGATCTTCAACCACTCATTGTCGCAGGAACAGATCCTTGCTCTTTACCACAACCGGACCGATCTGATTGTCAGTCAGGAAACAGCTACTGGAGATAACTGGACTGTTTGTGTTACTGCTAACGATAGGTTGCAGGATAGTCCAGAAACATGTTCAAACCAAGTGTTGATTATTGAAGCAACAGCCGGTCAAACTGTGCCGAGCATAACTTCTGTTTATGTCAATGCTACAGATTTCCCAAACAACACAACCAATGGCAACCTGACAGTTTATGTTCAAGCAACAGATGCTGAGGGCGATGCGTTCACCAACATCACTGATTGGCGAGTAAATGGTACCTCGATAGCTGTTCTTAACATGCCATTTGAAGCGATGGGAGGAAATGAAGGTGAATCAACAAAGGATTATAGCAGTAAATCAAACAATGGAACAGTGACGGGAGCAGTATGGAACCAGACTGGAGGGTATGATGGATTTGGAGCGTATGAATTTGACGATACAGCAGATTACATCACCATACCATATACTCCTTCATTGAACATAACGCAAAATCTCACCATCTCAGTGTGGATTAAAGCACAGCAGCAGCAAGGAAATTCAAGAGTTATTTTTAGGGGGACGTTGGGATATAATCTCTATCTTTTTGGATCGACCGGGAGCCTCTACTTTGGTAACAACAACGGACAGATAAAAACAACAGCGACAACTTTTGAAGACGACACATGGCACCACGTCGTCGCGATGAAGAACGGAACTTCAGGATCATTTGCAGATTACGACCTTATTATTGATGGTGTTGATGTTGAAACCACTTCATCTGGATCATTTGTGGAATTTAATGGAGATGGTAGCGACCTTAGCTTGGGGATATCAAGTATCGCTTTCAACGGTTCAATGGATGAATTGAAGATATTCAACCGTTCACTTTCAATAGAACAGATAATGGCGATTTATAACAACAGGACGGAGACCATAGTTAGCCAAGAAACTCTGGCTGGAGAAAACTGGACAGCTTGCGTAACTTCTAACGATAGAACTTCTAACAGCGCTGAAGTCTGTTCAAATCAATTGTTGGTATTGGGTGTCGCTGGCAACACCGCGCCGCCAGCTCCAGTATTGATCTCGCCACCGGATCAAAACACGACCATCAACAGGACGCCTAACTTCATCTGGAACAATTCAGTAGATACTGATGGCGATAACGTAACATATCATCTCATCGTCGATGACAACTCGGCATTCAACAATCCAGAGATAAATGTTAGTAATCTTAACGCATCCAACTTTTACAATACGACATACGCTAACACGACAGAACTGGCCGTCGATACGACATATTTCTGGAAAGTCCGCGGCTTTGACGGAACTGACTTCGGATCTTTTTCCAGTACATTTAATTTCACGGTGCAGTCGTTCCTGGCCGTATCAGTACTGCAAGACACCATAAATTTCGGCACTGGACTACCGAACCAGACTTTCAACACTACAGACGGCGCGCCCGCTCCGTTCAGGACAGAGAATGTCGGCAACATCGTATCTAATGTCACTATCACAGGGACGGCATATTTCACCTCCGTGGCCTTCCCTTCAAGCTACTATGTATTTAAAGTAAGAGAGAATGAGAGCAATGCTTTTAACCAGACGTTGTCAAACATCACCTACATCAACATGCCTGATGCCAGCGCCTCACCGCATGTCCTCAACTTAAATTGGTATTCGTTCCAGAATGACTTTTTGACAGATATCAACATTACCGTACCGCCTGACGAGTCGTTCGGAGCCAAGAGTTCCACAGTCACATTTACGATATCATGACGCCAAAAAAATGAATCGAAAAACCATAACCTGGATACTAGTACTGTTGCTGTCATTCCAGCTAGTCTTAGGGCTGGGAATACGGCCGGCCAAGACGACCATCTCGGCCGAAGACGGACCTATCTACGAAGGGACACTGACCATAGTTAATACTGATCACCAAGAGATGAAACTTAAGATCCACGCGGATGGTGAGATCGCTGACTTTATAGACATCGACAAGAAAAACATCAATTTCAAAGACGTTGATGAAGCGGAGACCGTACACTTTACTATCGAACTGCCGGAGGAAGTACCGCCAGAAGCATTATACGGCCTTATCGTGGTAGAACAGGAACCTGGCAAGAAAGTACAAAACGGCGTCGATTCCAGGGTCATCCTAAACCACGCCGTCAAGATTGAAGGAGAGATCCCAGAACTGTACCTTATGGCCAAGCTTAATTTCTATGATAACGGCGATAAGATCAGACTGGTGTCTGAAGTTGAGAACATTGGCCATAAGGATATCAGCAAGGTGCAGACAACGTTCTATATCAACGACAGGAAACAGGAAGTGCAAGCTTTGAAAACGGAAGAGACCAGCCTAGGATTAAGCGAAAACAAGCTGTTAGATACAGAGATCAGCAGGGACAACTTTGAGAACGGAGAGTTTTCAGTGTCAGCCGTCACAGATTATGACGGTCAGCAGACAGAAGTTGTCAAAAGCCTTATCATCGGAAGGCCGGAAGTGGAAGTTACGTTCTTTGATAAATATTTCATAGCGAACAAGATCAACCAATACACTTTGGACCTGTTAAACCATTGGAACAAAGAGATCCAGAATGTCTACGTTGATGTGGCTGTGAAAAAAGACGACGAGAAGATCGATGAGTTCAGGACGCGTTCAGTTGATATCCCAGGGGAAGTTACCAAGAGGTTAGAGGATTACTTCGATGCTAAAGACAAAAGTCCAGGAGAGTATTCATTTGAGATGGTTGTCAATTTCTGGAACACCTACCGGATGGAAAGCAAAACTTATACCAGTGAACTGCTGACGGAAGAAGAGTTTAGAGGATTAAGCAGAGAGAAGATTCTGGAATCGGCAGTCAGCGGACAACCGGAAAGCCAGGAACCAAGATCAGGATTCTGGAAGATGGCAGGCATTGTAGCTCTTACGTTGATCCTAGGGTTCTTTTGCATCCTCGGCTTTGGATATCTGAAGCGAAGAAAGAACGAATATGAAAACGGCCCCAGTAACGATGAGTTTTAGTAGATGAATTTTAGCTGAATTTCAGATGAGTTTTAGAGGATTTTCAGAGGAGTTTTAGCAGACGCATTTTAGCTAACTTTACAACCAAGCGATCAAGACCCAAAGATCTTCTGTAGGAAGCTCTTGATCGGTTTCTCTTCTTTTAACTGAAGGATAAGATCTTTTTGTTTCTTAGTTATCTTTTCCGGCACGGCAATCTTCACTTTTACCAGCTGGTCACCTTTTCCAGAACTATGAAGATGGCGGATGCCTTTCCCTTTCATCCTAAAAGTGGTCTCAGAGGAAGTTCCTGCAGGGATCTTAAAGGTGGCAGTTCCATCTATCGTCGGCACGTCAATCTCGTCGCCAAGAACTGCCTGTGAAAATGAGATTGGGATAGTGATGTGAAGATCATCTTCAGATCTCTTGAAATATTTATGTTCTGAGACGTGGACCTGGACATAAAGGTCACCAGCAGGACCGCTGTTCTCACCGATCTCGCCTTCTCCGGAAACACGCAGGCGCATGTTGTTATCGACACCAGCTGGAATCGAGACTTCAAGTTCTTTCTTTATCCGGATGAACCCTTCTCCAGCGCATTCTGAACAGGAATCCCGGGGCAGTTCGCCTTTGCCATGGCAGTAAGGACAAGGTCCGGTCTGTTGAAACAAGCCGAAGGCAGTGCGCTGGGTCTGCTTTATGTAACCAGAACCATGACAATGATGGCAATTCTCAAAAGAAGTCGCGCCTTTGCCATGACATGTTTTACAATGTTCTAATTTGTTGAGAGAGATGGTTTTCTCCACCCCTTCAGCAGCTTCTTCCAGCGTAAGAGCCACTTCATACAGCAGGTCTGAACCTCGGCGAGCCCGGCTTCGACCGCGAGAACCGCCGCCGCCAAAAATCTGGTCGAAGATGTCGCCAAAATCACCGAACGAGCCGGAACGGAACTGGGACATGACATCAGAAAAATCAAAACCCTGCTGACCGCCCTCAAATGAAGAAGAGCCAAACTGATCGTATTGTCTGCGTTTCTTCTCATCCCCCAGCACCGCAGCAGCAGCGCTGATCTCTTTGAACTTTTCTTCATACTCCTGCTTCTTATCTTCAGGAGCGCGGTCGGGATGATATTTAAGAGCAAGCTTCTTGTACGCTTTCTTGATGTCCTCTTTGGTGGAATTTTTAGAGACACCAAGAAGTTCGTAATAATCTTTGTCTGCCATATCGATACCTTTATTTGATTTTTATTTGACTTTTATTTGATTTCTACCCCTTCTGCTTTGCTGTTCTTTACGTTCTGTGGGCTTGGCTGGTCTAATAGTTCTTCCATCTTATCACCCAGATCATTTGGTTGGTAACCTAGCGATACAAAGATCTCTTTCTCAAATTGTTTCATGCCAGCGATCTCCTCAACGCGCTCAGCGATACAGTGATATACTTCCTCAATATATGCGACGCGATCTTCAAAAGGGATAATGATGTTGCGCAATACTCTCCAATCACAGTAATGCACTAGCTCCTCTTCGGGAGTCCGGTCTTTAACCTGAGGATCACTGGTCCTCTTCAACGAAACAGCTAGCCCAGGATAAGAATCTTTGAACACTTCAAAGGCGATCTCGCCTTCATACATCCCTTGATATTTAGCCCGCAGCTCTTTCCAAGCTTCAATTTCGGCAGGAGTTGCTTGATAACTATGATATTTAGACGGTTTCAGCTCTTTAAGAGCAGCAGCTTTGAAGAGATCATGCAGGAGACTTAAGACCCTCACTTGTTCTATGTTAAGAGTATGGCCTTTCTTGTTCAACTCTGCAGCCAGAAAGAGGGATACTTCCTGTACTTTAAGACAATGCTGAAAGATGTTTCTAGGAACAACGTATTTCTCAAAATAATCCAGACATTGTTGTTGGGTAGGGAGGTTCATGATCTTTATCCGATGGCGACAAAAAGAAAGGAATAAAAAACTTCCTATTCTTTTTTCTTCTCTTTGAACTCAGCATCGACAATGCTGTCGTCGTCAGGTTGACCACTTTTGCTTTTCTCACCACTCTTGCCCTTGCTACCAGCATCCTGCTTGGTAGACTCGGCTTGAGCAGCTTCCTGATACATCTTGGCACCGATCTCCTGGACCACTTTGTTCAAAGATTCAATCTCTCTGTTGATAGTATCCGGATCGCCGTCCTTACGGGCTTCTTCAACTTTTTTCAGGCCGTCTTCGATGTTCTTCTTGGTCTTCTCGTCAATCTTGTCCTTGAACTCTTCCAGAACTTTCTTGGTCTGGTAGACGACCGCTTCAGCGTTGTTCTCCGCTTCGACTTTAGCTTTCCGTTTCTCATCGTCAGCAGCGTTCTTCTCGGCTTCTTGTTTCATCTTCTCAACCTCGTCTTTATTGAGGGTGCTGGAGCCAGTGATCTTGATCTTCTGCTCTGTTCCGGTGCCTTTGTCTTTAGCGCCAACGTTAAGGATACCATTGGCATCAATGTCAAACGTTACTTCTATCTGCGGCACTCCACGGGGCGCCGGCGGGATACCGACCAGGTCAAATTGACCTAGAACTTTGTTGTCAGCAAACATGGAACGTTCTCCCTGGGCGATGCGGATGGTAACGGCCGGCTGATTATCGGCAGCGGTCGAGAACACCTGCGATTTTTTCGTCGGGATGGTGGTGTTCCTCTCGATCAGTTTGGTGAAGACACCGCCAAGGGTTTCTATACCAAGGCTGAGAGGTGTCACGTCAAGCAGCAGAACATCTTTGATGTCTCCCGCCATGACGCCAGCCTGGATAGCGGCCCCGACAGCTACTGCTTCATCAGGATTGACAGACTTGTCGCCTTCTTTACCAGTTATCTTCCGAACAAGATCCTGCACAGCCGGAATCCTGGTAGAACCGCCGACAAAGATGACTTTATCGATCTTATCTGCCGTCAGATCTGCATCTTTCAAAGATTGCCTTACTGGTGTTTCCAATCTCTTCAGGATAGTAGCGATAAGTTCCTCAAACTTGGCCCGAGTCAGTTCGTCTTTGATATGTTTTGGCCCGTTCTGGTCAGCAGTGATGAAAGGGATGCTTATCTCCACTTTAGCTTTACTAGATAGTTCGATCTTGGCTTTTTCTGCCGCTTCTTTAAGACGCTGCATGGCCGTAGCATCATTGTTAAGATCGATGCCAGTGGATTTCTTGAACGTGTCTATAAGGTGATCCATGATCACTTCATCGACATCATCTCCACCAAGCATATTATCACCGCTGGTAGATTTGACTTCAAAGACGCCGTCTCCCAGCTCTAGGATAGAAACATCAAAAGTACCTCCGCCAAAGTCGAAGACAAGAACAGTATGTTCTTTTTCCTGTCTGTCCAGACCATATGCTAATGAGGCTGCTGTCGGTTCGTTGATGATCCTGAGAACATTCAAGCCAGCAATCTCGCCGGCAGCTTTAGTAGCCTGTCTCTGTGAATCGTTAAAATAAGCTGGGACAGTAATAACTGCATTCTTGACCGGCTGACCCAGATACGCTTCAGCATCTCTCTTCAATTTTTGCAGGATCATGGCTGAGACTTGCTCAGGAGTATATTCCTTGCCGTCAATCTCAACCTTCTCAGAAGTCCCCATCTTTCGCTTGATGGACCTTATAGTGTGAGATGGATCGACGATAGCCTGGTTTCTAGCCACTTGACCGACGATGATCTCCTCATCTTTGATATGGACGACGCTGGGCGTAGTCCTGGTTCCTTCAGAGTTTGTTATGATAGTCGGCTTGCCGCCTTCAAGGACCGCTATCGCTGAGAAAGTTGTTCCCAGGTCGATCCCGATAGTTGCTCCGCTCACTTTAGTATCTGGTTTTTTTTCTGTCATTTTTATTTTCCTCCATCATTGGTAGTATCTTTAATCTCTTTCTCTGATCTGCTAATTTTTCCTGAACTGATCTTAACCCTGGCTGGCCTCAAAGTAACGCCATACATCTGATAGCCATCCTGCAGCACTTCCAAGACAGTGTTTTCAGGCTGTTCTGACCCCACTTTAAGCAATGCTTCATGCTTTCGAGGATCAAAAGGCTGACCGGCTGCCTCGATGATCATCACATTGTTATCTGCCAACAGTTTCATCAACTGCGCATGGATCAGTTCGACGCCTTGGACAAAGTCGCTGCTTTTGATAGCAGGATCGATATTCTTCAAAGCCAGCGTAAAGTTATCGACGATCGGCAGCAGCTGGGCAAGAATGTTTCGAGACGCCATCTGTTTCATTTCGTCCAGACGTTTCTCGGTCTGCTTTCGGTAATTCTCAAAGTTAGCCTGGGTCCGCTGCAATAAGTCAGTGATCTCGGCAACTTTGTCAACAACCCCATCAACAGTCGTGCCTGACTGCGTTTTGATATCCTCAACAACCTCTGCCTCTTTCTTTTTGGAAGCAAGGTGGGCCTTTTCCTGGTTTCCCAGATTATCCTGTGGTTCAGTGTGTTTTGTCATTTTGTAGGTTTTAACTCGACTTTGTAGAGCTTACACCAACAAGTATATAAATTTTTCGGGAAACCTTTAAAATCTCCAGCAACATTACCAACCCATGACCCAGAAATTTATCCTTATCAAAGTGCGCAAGGCAGCTAACCCTAATGTCAATGAGGAACTGCAATGGCTGGGAAATTCCCTGGGATTATTCAACCTTAGGGATAAGGACAGCAGTTGTTTCAGGGTCTTCATCACTTTTGTTAGGAATGCCAAGACCAATACGGCCCTTAGTTCTGATGAGATCGCCGAAAAGCTGAGGTTAAGCCGAGCCACAGTGATCCACCATCTTGATAAGCTGATGGACGCAGGCATCGTCGTAAAAGACAGACAACGCTACATCCTCAGAGAAAATTCTTTACAGACATTGGTAAAGGATTTGCAGCAAGACATGGAAGCTTTTTTCTCAGAACTCAGAGAAGTTGCTAAAGAGATCGATGAGCAGTTAGGCTGATCTTCTAAAAGGGAAAGTATTTATAGGCTGATTTATTCATATTCTTTGTAGATGGACAGACAAAAAAGAGGGATACTTGTAGCGGTAGTTGTACTGCTCGTTCTTTCATTAGTTCAGGTTACGACTATGTTCACTTTAACTGGAAAAGCCACCGCCACCAGAGGAAGCGTCAGCCTCAATTATCAGTTCCCCACACCTTCGGTTGTGCTTATCGCACCTGCAAATAATTTCACGGTAGAAACTGGAGAAGATAACTCAACCATCACTTTTGTCTGCAAAGCAGGACACGTCACTACCCTTTTCAACCTGTCTTTGTATCTTAGCAACTCCACAAGAGGCAGTTTCGCCATCAACCAGACGACCAATACCTCTGCCAAGAATGTTTCAGCTTTCTGGACCTTAGTATTAGAACGAGGCAACTACACCTGGAGCTGCCAAACATCCGATAACCGGACATACCCCTTCGCAGCAAACAGAAGCTTGACCATAAAATCACCGAACGCTGCGGTCGAAGTTGTACAAGGCGACGGAGGGGGAACAACGATTATCGGCGGCGGCGGCACTCGTACGTTTAGGACCACTATCGAGAAGAATGCGACGTGTCCGCAGGAGACGATCTGCTTCGCCTGGAGTGAGTGCCGCATAGATGGAGCTCAAACAAGAGACTGTGTCCTGGTCCATGATGATTGTTCCGTCACCAAGTTCTCAGAAAAGAAAGAATGTAGGGCTACACCGTTGGAGAGACAGGTTCCCGGAGAGATTGAAAGGAGACAGGTTGAGCAGGCTCTAGAACAGATTGTCGAAAAGGGAGCCGATTTCATTCAAAGCAAGAGAACCACCGCATTTACAGCAGCCATCCTGCTATTAGCGTTCATAGTCTTTGTGATTATAAAAACTTCAGGACATAAAGAGGCTGCAACAGTTGCAACAGAGGTCACAAAAACCAAAAAGAAAAGATGATTACCACAATTTAATTTTACTACACTCGGCGATAGTAGGTCGATACCCTAGATCATTTCGCCAAAGCCTTCTTGATTCCGGCAGGGTCATAGCCGACGATGATCTTCTTGCCGATCTCGACCACCGGAACGCCCATCTGGCCGGACTTTTCGATCATGGCATCTCTGGCTTTTTCATCAGAAGCGACGTTCAGTTCCTTAAAAGGGATCTTGTTCTCCTTCAGAAACTCTTTAGTCTTCTTACACCACGGACAGGTCGGAGTAGTGTATACTTTTACAGTTGTCATAGAACCAGCAGTCTTTTTTGTCGTTTTAGCCATGGTATCACCTTAGTATTAGTGATCTATGTAACTTCTTTCATTTAAATTTCTTTTGTTTTGATGTGCTAAAAAGAAGAAAAATTTAATAGTGGGCGTGGTTCTGAGCTCCAGATGAAACTTCAGAATCGGGCAACGATCTTGTACATCATCCAGCTCATCAGCGTACTGGGACTGGTGACATCGCTGTATCTTACCAATGCCCATCTTACCGGTGGTTCTACTGCCTGTGACATTTCCCCGACAGTATCCTGTTCTTTTGTGAATACAAGCACGTTTTCTGAGATCTTCGGCATTCCGGTGGCTCTGCTGGGAATGGTCTGGTTCGTGGTGTTATCATATCTGGGTTTCAAGTATTTCTGGAAGCCAAAGCAGTATGTAAAGTGGCTATTCTGGTGGTCGATCGTAGGGATACTTTCGGTAGTCTATCTAATTTGGGCGGAGATTATCCTAGGCGCGATCTGCCTGTACTGCACTTTCGTGCATGTGCTGGTGCTAATCACGTTTGGGTTAGTGCTGTATCTGAGGAAGAAGAGGTAAGACTATTCAATAACGATCACTTCGCCATCACGCAAAGTCTTGAAGGGAATCTTATTTTTCTTACAGAATTCAACTTCTTTGTCAATGTCTGCTGATTCAGGGTGATCTGATCGGTAATGGGGCAGGATGATATAATCAAGCATCCCTAAACCTTCCCAAACTGTTTCTTTAGATTCTTTGTAAGGCATTACAGAAGGATCATCAACCTGCTGAAGCGCTTCTAAGCTCGGAGCAAGAACACAGATGCCTGCGCTATAGCCACCGTACAAGAAGTCTTTGTTATTAAGATTCTTGATGATCTTATCAAAACCAGATAATTTCATCGCCTGGCGGAGGACAAAAGTATTGCCGCCCCTCACCCAGACACCACCGAGAGTATCGATCTTCTCTTTCAGCCGCTGCTTCTTGCCGAAGTAATCTTTAAGATCCAGAATTTCCACGTCCAGACCGAGACTGGATAATTCTTTCAGGTTCTTCTCGTTGCTCGCTTTTCTCTCCCCAGGCTTAACGTGATCTAAAGCATTAAGGATAAGACCTATTTTTCTGCCGCGAGCCAGTCTCTTCAGCTCCCCTGCTTTTTTTCCAATCCCATAGGAGGATAAGTAAAATTTCATGATAACAAGAGATAACGATAGATTTTATTAAATCTTTGTATCGATGGAGACAATATCCAACGCACAATATTTATATAAGATAAATATCTCTCTCTTTAAAAGAGGTCCCAGATGAAGAAAAACTCTATTCTGACAGCGATCATCATCCTAAGCATCGTCGGGCTAGCAGTATCAGGCTATCTCATCGAGAACCATTATGCTTCACCTACACAAGGATCTGTCTGCGACCTGGGTGAGACTATCTCCTGTTCACTGGTCAACACCAGCGTCTTTTCAGAAATCTTCCACGTTCCCGTGGCTTTGTTCGGCGCCATCTGGTTCTTCATCCTCTTAGGATTAAGCTGGAAAGGCAGAGGAAAGAGTCCGGCGTATGTGACAGCCATCTTATGGTGGAACATCCTCGGCATCCTATCTGTCATCTATCTGATCAGCGCGGAAATCATCTTGCAATCAATCTGTCCATTTTGCACGATTGTTCATGTTATCGTATTAACCACGTTGACTTTATCCATCCTACTTTACAAAGATCAAAAAAAGAAGGTGTCGCTCGAAAAGACCATAGAATCATTAAAAACATGGGTCGGTCTGATCCTGATCCTCAATCTTCTGCCTTTATTGTTCTTTAATATCTCCTTCAGTCCAGACGAAAACCACGATGCTCTGGCAAAATGCCTCACAGAGAAAGGCGTAGTGATGTACGGCTCGTTCCGTTGCGGAGTCTGCGCCAAGACCAGGGAGATGTTCGGTGAGTCTTTCCAATACGTGAAAGAGATCGAATGTCATCCGCAGGGAGAAGATTCAGAGACAGAATTATGCTTAAGCAAGAATATTGAAGGAACGCCGACCTGGGTCCTGGAGATAGACGGCGTTGAGCAGAAGAGATACGCCGGTTTCCTGACCATCGATGAACTGAAAGATTTTTCGGGGTGTACTGAATAATGGTCTTCCCAGAGGGATTGACCTTGCCGATCCTGGTCCTGGCAGCGCTAGCAGACAGCATAAATCCTTGTGTCTTCGGGGTTCTGATATTCTTGATAGCATTCATGACCAAGATGTATAAGAAACCATCTCGGATGCTGTTAGGAGGTTTTCTCTATACGTTGGTGGTCTACCTCTCTTATTTCTTTTTGGGATTAGGTTTCCTCAAGATCACCGTCTCGTTCAACGTGTCGCAGACAGTCTACTGGGTAGCGGCGCTGATAGCAATCTTTGCCGGCATCCTGGAAATCAAAGACTTCTTCTGGTACGGCCGAGGATTGACGCTGAAGATGATCCCTGGTGCTGAGAAACGCATCAAGATGTATACCAAAAAAATCAAGAAGGCTCATGAGAAAAGCGTCTCGCTCAGCTACCTGGCAGCTGCGGCGTTGGGCTTCTTTGTAGTGCTGGTCGAACTGCCTTGCACCGGAGCGCCATATCTAGCCGTATTGGCTTTGATCGGACATGGCAATTACGCCCAAGGCGTGCCATTATTGTTGTTGTACAATTTTATCTTTATCCTGCCGTTGTTTGTGATCATCGGTATCGCTTACTTTGGCAAGTCTTCCAAAAAGCTGGAGGGATGGCGTAAGGAGCACCGAGGATTGATGCGGTTAGGCATCGGATCATTCTTGATAGCTCTAGGAGCATACATGTTATATACAATATTATGAGGTGAAACTATGGCAGCGAAGAAAAAAGCGGTGAAAAAGACGGTCAAGAAGAAAGCGGCGAAGAAGAGCGCTAAGAAACCGATGAAGAAAGGCAAGAATGTCTGCGAATTTTGTTAAATTTTTTGTTTATTTTTATTCGATTATTTTAGGAGGCGAAACTGATGGTACAACTACGATGCGGCTGTGAAGTGACGGAAGAAGGAAAATTCAAAGTGGGAGAGAGATGTGCTCAGTGTCTGGAATGCAATACTGTGTCTGAACTGCATCCTTTCGGCGAGAAAAGGTTGAGTAGATAAATATTTAAAATTTCTTCTTTTCCATTCTCTTTATGGCAGAAAGAAAATTAGCTTTGATGGTTTTCTATAATAGCGATGGGAAGATTCTTCTTCAGGATAGATTCAATATGAGAAAGTGGGGAGAAGATTGGGGATATTTTGGAGGGGCTATTGATGAAGGGGAAACTCCAAAACAAGCAGTTGTAAGAGAGATTAGAGAAGAACTGGAGTTCAATATTAAAAAACCAGAATTTCTTGGCAGATACGAAACTACAGGCATCCCGCTTAAGAAACATCTAGGGGAGATCAAAGTCATCCAGGAAGTATTTATCGCGATGATCTCTGAAGGAGATTATGAAAGTATGATCCTGCATGAAGGTGCTGGAATGGAATGGTTTAGCATAGAACAGGCTAAGACGTTAAACATGTATCCACTGGATCCCAAAATTTTAGAAGATGTTGAGAAGCGTATCAAGAAATAGAGACTATCGCACCAAGCACAATGTTTATTAACTTCTTTTATTTAGGCATATCAAAAGAGGATGAAAAAACTTACCAAGATCAAAGACCTGCAGATGATGGCTGATGTCATCCGAGAGGACACTATCGCTGCCCTTACGGAAGCAAAGTCTGGTCACTCCGGCGGGCCGCTAGGGATGGCAGACATCTTCACTGCGTTGTACTTCAATATTCTGAAACATAACCCTAAGAAGCCGTGCTGGGAGGGAAGAGACCGGCTCGTCCTGTCAAACGGCCATATCTGTCCGATCTTGTACTCGACGATGGCCAATGCCGGGTATTTCCCCAAGGAAGAACTGTTCACGCTTAGAAAACTAGGAACACGATTACAGGGACATCCGCATCGGGAAGCTCTTCCAGGATTAGAAACGACTTCAGGACCGTTGGGTTCTGGACTAAGTCAGGCCTCTGGGATGGCCTATGGGTTGCGGCTGGATAAGAAGAAAAACATCGTCTTCTGTCTCTGCAGCGATGGAGAGCAGAATGAAGGAAACCATTGGGAAGCTGTCCTTTTTGCCGCCAAGAACAAGCTGAGCAACCTTATCGCGATAACTGACCGGAACTATATCCAGATCGACGGCAACACGGAAGAGATCATGCCTCTCGATCCGTTAGACCAAAAATATAAAGCGTTCAACTGGAATGTGGAAGTGATCGACGGCCATGATTTCAGGCAGATCTTGCATGTCTTGAAGAAAGCCAGGAACAACAAAGGAAAACCGTTGATGATCATCGCCAATACCATCCCAGGCAAAGGTGTCGAGTACATGGAAAATGATTACAGATGGCACGGTTCTCCGCCGGGAACGGTAACGACGGAAAGGACGCCACCGAAAGACGAACAGACAGATGTTGCTTTAGAAGAGATCCATGCCCACGAAGCTGAGGAAAGGGGCGACTGGTACTTAGAGCATCTCAGATTAAGACCGATACACACGATGAAGAGGAAACAGAAATGAACCTGCAGGGCGTCAACAAGAAGCTGTACCTGAACTTTTTCAGAGAAAGAGTGCCGACAAGAAACGGCTACGGCGACGCACTGGTAGAATTGGGAAAGAAGAACAAGAACATCATGGTCCTTTGCGCTGACCTGACCGAATCGACCCGAGTCCATAAGTTCAGAGAAGCTTTTCCAGACCGTTTCGTGGAGATCGGTGTCGCTGAACAAAACCTGGTGACCGTCGGTTCCGGACTAGCAGCCGTGGGTAAGATTCCGTTCGTCTCTTCATACGCCATGTTCTGTCCCGGAAGGTGCTGGGAGCAGATCCGAACCACTATATGCTACAATAACCGCAATGTTAAAGTCATCGGCGCTCACTCCGGTATTTCAGTCGGTCCAGACGGCGCTACCCATCAGGCCCTGGAAGATATCGCCATCATGCGGGCACTGCCCAACATGATCGTCGTCGTGCCGGCTGATTATGAACAGACCAAGAAAGCGACGAAAGCGATAGCCGAATGGCAGGGGCCGGCGTACATGCGTTTCGCCAGAGAAAAGACGGAACAGGTGACGACCGCAAAAACACCGTTTGAGATCGGCAAGGCGCAGGTTTTGAAAGATGGAAAAGAGGTCTTATTGATCGGAGCCGGTCCGATGATCCATGAATGCCTGGTGGCGGCAGAAGAGTTGCAGAAACAAGGCATCAAAGCCATGGTCATCAACTGCCATACGATAAAACCGCTTGATAAGAAGACGATCGTAGCGGCGGCTAAGAAGTGTAAAAGAGTAGTGACGGTTGAAGAACACCAGATCAACGGCGGCCTGGGCGGAGCGATCAGTGAACTGCTGGCTGAGAATCATCCTGTCCCTATCGAGAGAGTGGCGGTCAATGACCGTTTCGGTGAGTCCGGCGAACCGGATGAATTATTGGTGAAGTTCGGACTAAGTTCTCAGCATATCGTCAAAGCCGCTCTAAGAGTCAGGAAGCGTTGATTATCTCTGCAATCTCTTCCTCATGACCAAAGAAATTATGGCCCATATCTTTGATAAGATAATGTTTGTATTTTGCCGTCTCTTTCTGGTCTAAAAGACAGTCTTTATCGCCAGAGATAATAATGCATTTGTTCTTAAGCTTCTCTAAAGACCGATTGTCGTCCTTGAGGATGGTGTCCCTGATGGAACTGGAAGCCGACCGATAGGTGTGCTTAAAATAATCGACAAAAGAGTTGAAATATTTGTGATAAAAGATAAAGAAAAATGGAAATAAAGGATATTTCCATAGATGTTTAGACTGGCACATCAGCTTGGCCATGGGAGACTGCTTGATATAATGGCTGTAGAACCAGTGGGTCTTGACTTTTTCCTTTCTGAAAGGATAGTTGATGAGGATCACTTTTTTCACTTTATGTTTCAAAGCGTATTCTTTAGCCAAGATGGCGCCTAATGAATGACCGACCAGGGTGATCTCTTTTTTTTTAGGGATCTTTTTTTCTAAGAAGCGAATGAACAATGCAGAATCATAAGTGACATTTGGTTTCTTTTCCTGCCCATAACCGATGAGATCAAAGGCAAGGCTGTCAGGGAAATGCTTCTGCAGAAGAGTGAAGTTTCTCTTCGATCCAGCTATTCCATGAATGAAGACAATGTTCATGCTTATGGCAAAGACACGGAGGTTTATATATCTATTTTACGTAAGGCCCATATGTCAACTTTCGCTGGAGAGGATATGAATGTCCTTTTTGGGTGTCATGAAAAATTCGCCGAAAGCGTCTCAATCCGACTTGCCGTTCCATTTGTGCCAGCCTTTCCCTTCTTTGTCAAAACTACCGTCGTCGTTCTTCCTCTTAGGGAACAGGCTGCCGCCAGTCTTGTGCTGACCGAAAGCAAGCTTGGCAAAACATTTCCGGCACTTTAATTCGTAATAATCATTGCCGTCAACGGTACGGACGACAAACTGCAGATCTTCGTTATGACACAGCTGACAGCAGGATTCATCAAAGACTTCCTGGAACTCCGCCAGTTTCTTGAATGTTTCCTTGACGGAATCAGAATCGATCTCAACCTGAAGACGCTGATTTTTGGTGGTGTATGTTAGTTTCATAGAAAAAAAGCATAATTTTCAATTTATAATTGTTACCCGGACTTGACCAGTGCGTCCAGTGGGCCTCTGCAATGGCTGAAATGTAGAAATTTTTAACTTACAGAGGCTGTAGCACTGGACACCAGAAGTTGTCCAGTGGAGAGACCAACAAACAGAATAATCCTAAATAAAAATTATCCCACATCCATCTCCACGACTTCTTTGCATCTCTTCTCGTTGATGCAGCCCTCGAAACAAGCTTCTTGTTCTGGTGTCAGGACGTCGGTATCAGGAGTTTCACAGAAACTATCGCAGTCACTCTGCTGAGAATCGCTGCACTCAGGCCAGGAACCGGTATCAAGAACCTTGATGCCAGAGTCGGCAACGACGCCTTCGCCGAAGACACGAAGAGCATTCTTATAGGCGACAGCTTCCTGATCTTCCTTATCAAATCCAGCAATCACCAGACGAGAGATTTTGACTGCCCTGTCAAATACTTCTGGTTCAAAAGCATACTCGGGACCTATTTCCGTCCCCCACATGACCTTATCGGGCGCGGCATCGACTAGGGGTTTATACGCTTTGATGGCATTGCTGACCAGCAGGCTCTCTTTAGAGTCGTAATAATTGACAAATTTCTGGACAGACGCATCTTTATTAGCGCTATCAAATTCGTAGATGACATCACCATCAATGTGGATAATGTGGGCAGCGTCCATGCTAAAATAGAGGTTATCATGCTCATTCAGGATGGTTATGAGACGAGGCATGCTCTTCGCCAGATCTTCCCGATACATATGGATCAAAAACGTTGTCTGTGGGTAAGCCTCGACAATCCTCTCCACGTCGTCAATCTTGCTGGCGACGGGATGGAACATAAAATCAATATTATTGGCCTTAGCCAGATCTATCAGTTCCAAAATTCGGGGATCATTATGCCTAGCGCTCCACTCCTGGGTCTCCACCTCCCCAAAACCTTTGATGAAATCATCACCGACAATCCTTTTGGAAGCTGTAAGCGTCTTTTTGTACCAACCAAGGAGTTCTGTCTGAAGATATCTTTTCTCTTGGATCTCTTCGCCGCCGATACCGGGATTGAAGAAAGGGATGATCCTATGTGGGTGTTTCTGGGCAGCGGCAATCACTTCACCCAGCCCTTTATCGCTGACAAGACTGCCAGGCTGCGGCTCGCCTTCAATACCAAACATACCGATAAAGAAGTTGATGCCGTTCCTGTCAAGAAGCTGAAAATACGAATCCATCGATGCCGAGCCAACCTGCTCTGAGGTTCCGTATAAAGGACCGTTGTAAGCGCCAGGATAGGTCAGACGAGGGTTGAAGACTTTAAAACTTTGCTGGACAACCGGCTGCGGTTCTTCAATGACTGGTTCCGAAACTGCCGACTCTTCCATCACGATCGGTTCTTCAACCTCTGGAGCCGGCTGCTCAACCACAGGAGCATCGTTAACATCATCTGCAGAGATATCTTGCTACGGGGCTTCTTGAGGAGCGCAGCCGCTTAGCATCAGTAGAAAAATCAATACGAATGTTGACAGGATCTTCATCATAACACCTCTTCAATCTCAGAACGACAAAATATTATTTAAATGTATCTCCACAGAAATCATTATAAACTTACACGACACTTTGATGCCGTGCAATACAAACATACCCAGATCGGATACTTGATGATCGTGATCACGGCTATCCTGCTGGTGTTCTATACTTCTCTTTTGATAGTGGTCGGATCAGACCCTGTAATCCTAGCAATAATGCTATTCATCATCTTTATTGTAGCTTCATTTTCGACGCTGACAGTTAGTATCGACCAAAAATATCTGAAGATTAGATTCGGATATGGGTTGGCCGGAAAACAGTTTTTACTTAAAGATATCCATTCTGTGAAGACAGTGAGAAACCATTGGTATTACGGCTGGGGGATTAGAGTATGGTTTTGGCCGACGATGTGGATCTATAACATCTCTGGCTTCGATGCTATCGAAATGGTGATGAAAGATGGCCGGCGGTACCGCATCGGAACCGATCAACCGAAAGAATTAGAACAGGCTGTGCTTAAAGCTATCCGAAAACAATAACGTTCACCAAAAAAGAGGTATAACTATGGTAAAAGAAAAAAGGCTTTTATTCGGGACAACATTGAAATATTTTGACATTTTTGATGTAGCATTATTGAAGCTGACGATCATCTCGTTCACTTTATTTGTCGTCTCAGCCTGGCCAGTTTTCGCTTCCTGGGCTACAACTACATCATGGACCTGGTTCTTGGCGGCCTGGATACTGTTCGCGATCAGACCACTGATGAAAGCGTTCAGGAGATGAGCCTATCAAATCTCCTAGAGTACGTATTTAGTTAAGTGGGTGAGCAGTGCCCACGAGAAATCTTAAGATTTCTGGGGGTCCTGAAAAATCGATGATTTTTGGGACCCATTGAAGCGATGGTGACCATAAATTTACAGTAAAAACAAGTCACCATGATAAGCGCCGTGCCCTGCTCACAGGAAAGAACTAAATACATACCTCCTAGAGAAAGATTTATAACCTAAATCTGATTTGGCCTGACAAAAGATATGCTCATAATGAGGATATCTACGAGACAAGAATGTGGGGTGAAAGCTCTATGGCAGAATGTGATTTCTGTGGGGATGAAGTAAAGAAAGTCTGTAAAGAATGCGGTGGATGCCCAGGCTGTTGCGAATGCGAACAAGACTAAGTGTTTTTCTGTTACGGTTCTAATTTTTTTTATTTTTTGTCTTGAGCTTGTGTTTTGAAATCTGTTATTTATTAATATGCTTAAAGAATTGGATCTGTCGTTCCCGCTTAAGAGCATCTGTCTTAGTCTTGAACGTCCCCAGGACTTTCTTCTTATCTTTGCTGTAAAGCACCCATTTGTATCCTTCCTTGACGATGACCATATTAGCTTCGATACGCGGCCCTTTGCACCACTTCATTAAGAGCTGGATGAACATGGACAGTATTCCTAAGGATCTTAAGAGCTTTCTTTCGGCTGGCTTTCATGGCTATTAAAACTTCATGCAATAATATAGACGCTTCCGGCCCGATGATATGGCAACCAAGTATCTCGTCTTTATCGGCAAGGATCTTCACGAAGCCATGTTTCTCGTTTAAGGCTAGTCCTTTTCCAGTATTTTTGTAATAAGCTTTACCGACCGTATATTTCTTCTTCTGCTCCAGACATTCCTGTTCCGTCAAGCCCACGCCGGCGATCTGCGGGCTGGTGAAGACAGCATGGGGCATCGGATAATAATCGACAGCTTTCTTCCTGCTTAAAATATTATTGGTAACGTAATCAGCTTCCAGGTTAGCGCTGTGCCGGAACAGATAGATACCGGCTATATCACCAAGAGCCCAGATGTTCCTGACATTGGTCCTCATGTACTTGTCTACTTTGATGAAACCACGCTTGTCGGTCTTGATACCTGCTTTTTCCAGATCAAGGGTATCGGAATTAGGGACTACTCCTGTCGCAACTAACAATTTTTCTCCAGTAATTTTCCTAGTCTTGTTGCCTATTTTAACAGTAACTAAAACATTCTTTCCTTTCTTCTGGACTTTAGTGGCAGATGCATTGAGGAGGATCTTGTTTTCCCATAGTTTGGTAATAAGTCCTGCAACTTCTTTGTCTTCCCTCGGTACCAATAACGGACCGCGCTGGATGATCGTCACTTTACAGCCGAGAGCTGAATAGAAATGTCCTAACTCAACGCCGATATAACCCCCGCCGATGATGACTAAACTTTTAGGCAGTTTCGTCTGTCTTAAAGCTTCGGTACTGGTCATGTAGGGCACTTCGTCCAGCCCTTCGATCGGTGGGATAAATGGTCTGGCCCCGGCGGCGATGACGATCTTCTTACCCCGAATGGTCTTGCCGGCTACCCTGATAGTGTGTTTATCGATAAACCTGCCTTTCCCTTTGAACAACGTTTCTTTGGAAGTTGATCTTACTCCTTTCTCGATATTTCTAGCATCGGCATCAACGGTCTTGTTAGCCCTGTCTGTAACAAACTTAAAGTTTACATGTTGCAAAGAAGCCTGAAGCCCGAACTCTTTAGCTCTTCGGATGGTTTCGGCAACTTCCGCAGAATGAATGACGATCTTGCTGGGGATACATCCTCTGTTGAGACAAGTCCCTCCTAAAGGACCATCTTCAACGACAGCCACACTCAAGCCACGTTCAACAGCAGCAGAAGCCACGTTCAATCCAGCTCCAGAGCCGATGACTATCAGATCGAATGTTTTCATGTACACCTCTTTTTATAGTAAGAATGAATTTTGATATTTAAAAGGTTCGGTCACAAGCGGCCCTGTAGAAAATGAAATGTCACCGTCACAAGCTCAGGAGGTTTCCGTACAAACCTCATACACTTTCTGGAACAGCAGAGTTATCTTTTCTTTAGAGATTGAGGAATACGCAATACGCAGTAGTTTTCCAGAGGATATCACTCCGACACCACTCTCGGAGATCAATCTCTTACGGATCATATCAGCATCATGTTTCTTCAGTTCGATGCACATGAAATAGCCGGAGTTGAACGGCAATGGTTCAAAACAACGTGTATATTCGGGATGTTTGTTCAAAACGTCTTTCACAGCTTCATACCTTTGTTGCAAGATTTTTTTCTTCTCTTCTACTTGAGAAGTGAAAGAAGCATCTGAAAGTCCTTTAAAGACTACGTTCTGTGAATGGGTACAGACGTTGGAGACAGTACCGCGGATGATACCGGCAGTCTTGTTCTCTAACACTTCCAATACTTCGGGAGAAAGACCTTTGCCGCCATAAGTCACGAAAGCGACCCGCAGGCCCCAGGAGTACGCTTCCTTGCTGATGCCATCTATCTTGACAGCGAGAAGGTTCTCATGCAGATCTGTCAGAAGATCGAATAAAGAAGAAGGATAGATGTTCTTTTCATAGTTCAGGCCGAAGTAAGCATCGTCACAGATGACCAGCAGACGGTTGCCCCGCTCAGCGCTTTCTTTCAGGACTTTGATGATAGCTTCTGCTTCTGAAACCGTCGGTGAGTAACCAGTCGGATTATTCGGAAAATTAAGCAAGACTATCTTTTTCTGGTTGTTGCCTGAAGTTTTCTCTTCCAGGCTTTTGATGTTAAAACCGTCGTTATCAAATAAGGGATAAAGATCAAGGTCAGCCTGTTCAAAGATCAGCTTGTAATTGCCCCAGTGTAGGTCAGGAAGCACTAACGTGTCGTTGTCATCCACAAAGAGACGGCTGATGATATATAGGCCATGAGTAAGACCGCTGCAGACGACAGGCAGGCTTATCTCTGATCCCAGATCAGGATTTTTCTCCAGGATCAGCTCTTTCCACAGCTTCCGCAGCTGCGGCTGGCCGTAATTAGGAGAATACATAAATGTCTCTTCCGGCGATAAGAGAGATTGTTTCTTGAAAGCGTTTAAGAACATGATACGGCCGTCATCTTCAAAAGCCTGACCGATAGTAGCATTTATTTTAGTTCCTTTGGCATCAGCTGTCTGCCCGGGGATGCCGTCTTTAGGGAAGAAAGCTTTCTGTCCAGCTTTAGACAGCAAAGAGCAGATGAAAGGAGATTGTTTCTCCAGGACTGCGTTCAGCTTCTCTGCCGCCAGGGATAAATGTACCATGTTGAGGAAATACTTCCAGGAAGTTATAAATCTTATCAAGCAACATTTAAATACAATAAAATATTGGCAGATATAAAAAGAGGCAAGTATGAAGAGAGACCAATACATCTGGGGAATACTACGTATCACACTGGGATGGATATTTCTCTGGCCGTTCTTCGATAAGCTGTTTGGCTTAGGATTTGCCACGGCAGCTGGAAATTCTTGGCTATCAGGAACGTCGCCTACCTCCGGATTCCTGCTTCATGGAACAAAAGGTCCATTGGCTTTTCTCTTCCAGTCACTTGCCAACAATCCCGTCGTTGATTGGCTGTTCATGCTCGGCCTGCTGTTGATCGGATTGTCGCTGATCTTGGGCATCGGTGTCAGGATAGCCTGTTATTCCGGCATGACTTTGTTGATCCTGATGTACCTGGCAACTCTTCTTCCCGAGAATAATCCGATCGTCGACGAGCACATCGTATTTTCAATCATCCTCTTTGGTCTATCATCGCTGAAAGCCGGACAATGGCTGGGTTTCGGGAAACGATGGTCGAAGACTAAACTGGTAAAAAAATACAGAATATTGGAATAAGATGGTAAAAATATTTGTGACAAGGAACCTTCCTGGAGAAGCGATCGCCAAGCTGAAAAAGAAACACACCGTCCAGATCTATCCTAAAGATAAAGTTATCCCCAGAAAGAAGCTGCTGAAAGGTGTAAAGTGGTGTGATGTCCTATTATGTCTTCTTACCGATAAGATCGACAAGGAAGTCATCGACGCCAACCCTAACCTGAAGATGATCTCTAATTATGCTGTCGGGTTCAACAATATCGATGTCAAATACGCGACTGAAAAAGGCATACCCATTACCAATACGCCTGGTCAGGCTATCGTCGATGCAGTCGCAGAACATACTTTCGCGTTGATGCTGGCTGTTTCCAAACGAGTGGTGGAAGCTGACACCTTCACAAGAAAGAAAAAATATCGCGGATGGTCCCCCACTTTGTTGATGGGAACAGAACTTACCGGCAAGACCCTGGGAATCATCGGTCTGGGAAGGATCGGAACAGGTGTAGCAGAAAGGGCTGGCCATGGTCTTGGGATGAAAGTGATCTACCACGATGTGAGACGAGATAAAAAGTTTGAGAAAAAGTATAAAGCGCAATTTGTTCCATTGAACAAACTTCTCAAAAATTCAGATTTCATCACTTTACATGTCCCTTTATTAAAATCAACAAGACATCTTATCGGAGCTAAAGAATTAAAGATGATGAAAAAAACGTCATTCCTGATCAATACCTCCCGAGGGCCTGTCGTTGATGAGAAAGCATTGGTATCGGCATTGAAGAAGAGGCAGATAGCCGGCGCGGGATTAGATGTTTATGAATTTGAACCAAAGTTAGCCCCTGGACTGACAAGACTGCAAAATGTGGTACTGACTCCGCATATCGCTTCAGCCACGATAGAAGCAAGATCAGAGATGGCCTGGGATGCTGTCAATAATATCCTGGCCGTGCTCAGCGGTAAGAAAGCGGCGAAGACAGTCAATCCAGAAGTGTATAAGAAAAATAATAAATAAAAAAACTTATTCTACGTTCAAAGTTGCTCTAACACCATAGGCTACGGTCCAGAACTGATAGGTTCCAGCCATATCAAAGGTCTTCTCGTAACTCTCGCCTGATTTGATCAAGCTGCTGGCGGAGTTGCCGCTTGGCCCTTTAAAGGTCAATGTCATCGGTTTAGCGTCATCGTTGACAAACCTAATGGTTCCACCGGCTGAGACGGAAACTTCTTCCCTGTCAAAACCTTCCTTTCCCAGGATATGGACTTCGTCGCCGCTTGGAGCTGCCGGAGCCGTATCGACTGGCGCTGCTGATTGTTCTTGTGGAGGGACCGCAGGCGCTGGAGCTGGTTCTGAAGGAGCAGCTTGGGGAGCGCTAGGGCTGCATCCTGCCACGAGAGCAAGTACCAGCAAAATTCCTACAATTGCTTGCAATTTCATGTTATTTCACCTCGTGTTAAATATACCATGTCATCACGATAAATAAGGCATAGGTTATAAATCCTATTGTAAAGTAACCTATATTTCCATCACGACCAAATGGGATGTGGTGCCTGATGACTGTGAAGAGAAGGACACCAGTGGCCAGACCGACAAGGAAAAATTCAAAGCCGACAGGGATAGTCTTCCATAAGAGAGCAAAAAGAACTCCCAATACAGTAGAACTGGCCATCAAAGCCGCTTTCCATTTGCTGTGATGAGGCTCCATCGGCAAAGTGCTTACCAGCGTGAAAGTGAGGATAGGGATGAAAGCGATGATCCCTTCCAAGAGGCTTTCCTGGAACAAGGTCACGAAGACGACCCCCAGGATAACGTGATATACGAATGAAAAGACATTCTCTTCGATGGAGATCAGTTTCACCAGCTGATGGCTGCGGTTGTGCTTATAGATCTCTTTCTCGATCAGATGATGAGTGATAAAACCGATAAGGAGCGAGATAAACAGCAGTTTGCTGATAGAAAGAGCCACTTCAGTAAAAGTTGGGAAAAGCTCCAGAAGGACGTAGGTGATAGAGATGCCGGCCGCAAACGAAATCACTTTCTGACTATAATGCCGGCGTCTTACCTTGACCCGATTGGCATAATAATGGGTTACAGCTATGACTATACCGAAAACCAAAGGGAGATAAACACCTAACACCATCTAATATAGTAAAAAAGAGATACTTAAAAATGTTCCTTCAGGTACTTGACTATCTTCTGCGAATCGCCGATGAAAGTTTCGCCGACCTTTATGACCGGAACCGTTGGAACGCCGCTTTTCTGAAGCAGCTCCTGGCGTAAAGGATCGTCACGATCGTAAGGGACGTTGACTTTCTGGTATTCAAGCTTCAGATCAGCTAACTGCTGTCTTACTTTTTCACAGAATGGGCACTCTTCAAATTGGTATAAGGTTATGGTTGGCATAAATTGTCAAGAATGATGATCATATATAAGATTAATGAAAAAACCCAATCCCAGGAAGAAATGAAAACAAAAAGAAAAAAGGAGAAGATTTACTTCTTCCCCATTATTCGGAACATTGTCGTGCCGCACTTAGGACATTTACCTTTCATCGCACGTCTTTCGACACCGCCTTTACCTTTCATAGCAACTTCTTTAGCAGCAGTCATCTCTTGTTTTGCTTTACACTTAACACAATATCCTTCAACCATAGTCAACACCTCAATCTTTTAGGAACGTAAACGCCTCACGCCCTTTTTTATCCATAAGCAGGATTCCGCTTAAAAATGTTTCGGCTATCCAGCCTATTTTTGCCCGAAAAATCTGATTTTGATCAACATTCCCGAAAAACATATAAAAACCCTGCCTAGAAAGAAGAGAATGCTTACGCTGGAACAGATCAAAGAAAAGATCAAAGCTGGACTGCCAGGAGCAGAAGTGGAGATCCTTGACCCACGGAAGGATGGAGTGCATATCAAAGTCATCGTCACTTTCGCTGGATTTGAAGGGAAGCCTCTCTTACAGCAGCATCGGATGGTCTATCAGACACTCAAAGAAGAATTAAAGGAAAAAGTTCATGCGTTGGGCATAGAAACGAAGGTACGATACGATGGATGAAGATATACGAAACAGGATCGAGACGATGATCAAAAGCAATAAAATCTTTCTGTTCATGAAAGGGACACCAGAAGAGCCGCAATGCGGATTCTCGTTCCGGGTGGTGAAGATACTCAAAGAGATCGGCGCTGAATTTAGCTCTTTTGATGTCCTTTCAGACATGAAGATCAGGGAAGGCGTGAAAGAATATTCTGACTGGCCGACCATCCCTCAGCTATACATCAACGGCGAATTTGTCGGCGGCTGTGATATCGCTGAACAGTTGTTCGCTTCCGGAGAATTGCAGAGGATGTTATGAGATCTCTTATCTATGACATAGATAATACTTTAACCCCTACTACCAAACATTATTTTAGAGAATTGCATCGGCTTCTGAAACATCCTAAACCGGTTGAAGAGTTGATAGCAAATCATGAACTAGTAGAGCATGTGCCAGAATGGCAAAGTCACCCTCAATTTGGAGAAGAATTTCAAAAGCTTTTATATTGCGGGGTTACCCATGCGCAGCTGCCACCGATTGAAGGTTCTCAAGCTGCAGTTTGGAACACCCATTCCAGAACACCGACCGCCGGCTATCTCACAGCCCGGCCGCATACATTAACAGAGGTCACCGAGATATGGCTGCGGACTCATGGGTTCCCGATTGAATGGCTGCCAGCGTATCACCGACCAGCTGATGTTGACGCAAAAGATGCAAACGCCTGGAAAGCTGACTTTTTAGTAGAACGTTTCCCTGAAATCGGCGGAATAGCGGATGATAGTAGAGGTCTTCCCAGAGAACTTAAAAAAAGAGGCTACAGAGGGAAGGTATTTATCGTCGGCAGCGCTGAACATCCTTTACAAGACGAAGAACATTACATCCCATGCCCGACCCTAGATCATATTTTAGACCACATCAAGAGATCAGCGTAAGACACAGTTGAATTTTTCTAAGAGGTAATCTCTCAATCTGCCGTAGACATCCTCAGGAGAACTGCCCTGGATGGTTATTCTGGCCGAAGGGACGAGAGGGGCACTTACAACAACAGTTGCAGATCTGTCCTGAAACCGATCGGTAAGCTGACCCTTAAACCTGCCAAGCGCTGCGGTCACTTCAGCGAAGGCTTCAGGAGCTTGTTGTTCGTTAAGCCAATACATAGTGACCATCTCAAAAGCCCCAGGACCTTTAGAATCATTGGAAGCCTGAGAAGGGTCGTATGTCGCCGTCACAAACCCCAATCCGGGCGCAAGATTCGGTTTCTTATATTGTTGAACCCCAGAACGATCTTCTGAAATGGCTCTCCTTGTAAAACAGATAAATCCCAACCCTTCAAATGCAGCATCAATACTCTCATAATCCATAGAAAATCTCAGCCATTGGCTATTTTATAAAGATTGTTGTGCTCACTGTCAACAATCCATATAAACAGATGTCTTCTAGAAAACCCATGAAATATGCCCATCTAGCTGATCTGCACCTTGGTTCTTGGCGGGAGCCGAAGATGAGAGACCTTTCTACTAAAGCGTTTATGATGGCGGTCGATCAATGCATCCAGGAAAAAGTGGATTTCATCCTTTTTGCCGGGGACCTATTCAACACCTCCTTGCCATCTCTAGACACTTTAAAGCTGGTGACCAAACGGCTGAAAGAGATCAAAGATTTAAACATCCCTATCTACGTCATAGCCGGATCGCATGATTTCTCACCCAGCGGTAAGACCATGATCGATGTCCTGGAGAACGCCGGCCTGTTGAAGAATGTCTGTAAAGGCTCTATCGACCAGGAAACCAAAGAGCTGCGGCTCCATTTTACTATTGAAGAAAAGACCGGGGTTAAGCTGACTGGTCTCCTGGGAAGGAAAGGACAGCTGGACCAACAATATTACGAAACTTTAGACAGAACTTCACTAGAACAAGAGCAAGGGTATAAGATTTTCATGTTTCATACGACTGTCTCAGAACTGTTATCGAGAGACATGGACAAGATCGAGTCACAGCCGTTGTCAGTCTTTCCTAAAACGTTTGACTATTATGCTGGTGGTCACATCCATCACCCAGCTAAAGTTGAACAGCCAGGATACAAGTGCGTCACGTATCCTGGTGCATTATTCCCTAATAATTTCCAGGAAGTAGAGAAGTATGGAAACGGCGGTTATTATCTAATAACAGTTGAAGACGGAAAGCAGGAAGTGACCTGGAAGCCGCTGGAAGTGGTGAAGCATCAGCAGTTCCTCCTGCAATGCAACGGTAAGTCTCCCGAAGTTATCCACTATGAGGTCTCTGATCATTTCGAGCACGTTGACGTGGAAGGAGCGATCGTCACCATCCGTCTGCAAGGATCGATCAAAGGCGGACGTGTCTTTGACATCAACTTTAAAGAGATCTTTGAAAGGCTTTATCAGAAAGGCGCCTATTTCGTGATGAAGAATACCGCGAAACTACAGTCGGAAGAGTTTGAAGAGATCAAGATCGCTCAGGCTAATCCGGAACTGGTGGAAGAAGAGATCATCAAAGAGCATCTGGGCCAGCACACTGCTTTTCCGGCTGAGAAAGAGCTGGAAGTGACCAGATCGCTGCTGAATTTCTTGGATACAACCAAGAAGGAAGGCGAAACCCAGACTGATTTCCAGAAGCGCGTCGAGGACGACATGGAGAAGGTGCTGGGGTTGTGAAGGGGGATAAGATTAATATTAAATCAAAAAATTAAGTAAAGCCTAGTGGTCACCAAGCAGCGTCCCTCTTTGCAGATGTTCTATCTGCTTCCTGGCTTCTTCAAACACTGGAGCCTGCCAGCGTTGATCATTTAGGACGCTGTTAACAAACTTCTGGTGATCGTAACCTTCCATCACAGTGAAAAAGGTAATTTCTCCTTGCTGTCGTCCAGGATCATATTCAACGATCATCCCAGCTGGGCGATAGTCAAGCTTTCCGTCTGGAGTAAACATGGTGTTAGCGCCGCAGGCCGAAGCAGCGACCAGGACATAGTTGTGATCCGGATCGATCGGAACCGTCCAGATGTCTCCTCTTGAAGAGACAGCGCCTTCTCGCGGCTTTGGTTTTTTTGTAAGACAGCCGGTTGTGGCTTCAGTAAGGTCTTTCGGTACGCCCATATAAGAAGCGGAATGAGAATGACCACGTATGACTAATTGGTCAGAATGTTGAGCCAACTTCAGGAGAAGGGAGGTCTTCGGATCGTATTTTTTATCACTAGGATCTCTCATGCTTTCTCCAAAACGATGATGCATATCCGTTTCTTTATAGGGATTAGTATGGAAGGGACTATTATGGACAAAAGTCACGCCGTCCCAACTCATGGTCGTTGGTAGTGACTGCAAGTAAGCCATAATTTTGTCCTGATCTGATGAGGAAGATATATCTCGCCTATTGTAATCTAACGCAGCAATCCTTTCTTCACGTTGAGGAGTGTCTTCAAAATATTGCAATAACATAGCGTCATGGTTGCCTAGAATTCCCCTGCCCGCCTCGGCTATTGATACCCTGACCGTTTCTAAGCATCCAGGGAACATTCCAACAATATCGCCAAGATCAAGAGTGTGTTCTTTGTCAATACCTTCTCTTCGAAGATAATTTAGTACTGCCTCCTGACCCCACGGGTTAGAATGGGCGTCGGTGATAATCCCTATTCTCATAGTCGAATCCATGACTACTTCGCAAAGAAATTCTTTTAAATATCTTATGAAAAACTGATTATCTTAAATGACATAGGACAATCTATATAAAGCTGTAATCATTTATTCTGATGAGCGTGAGATGATGGCTTTATTCGATATTATGACCTATCCCCTACGGGGAAAGACTGTCCTTCTTCGAGTAGATTACAATGTGCCACTTGAAAAGAAAAAAGTTAAAGACAACCGCAAGGTCCTGGCTTCGCTCTCAACCATCAAGCTCCTCCTAAAAAATGACTGCAAGATCGTCCTGATGAGCCATCTGGGGCGGCCCGACGGCAAGATTGACGAGAACCTAAGGGTCACACCGCTAGCAAAAGAATTGGAATCGTTGCTCAAACACCCAGTACACAAGCTTAATGATTGTATCGGAGAGGACGTAAAAAAGAAGATAGATAGCGGCAAGCCGAAAGACATCTTCATTCTGGAAAACTTACGGTTTTATGCTCAGGAAGAAAATAACGACCCAGCGTTTGCCCATTCGTTGGCTGATCTGGGAGAGATCTATATCAACGATGCCTTTGCCGTATCGCATCGCGCCCATGCTTCAGTAGAAGCTATTACCCATTTCCTGCCTTCGCTTCCCGGATTGTTGATGAAGAAAGAGATCAGTTTCATGGATCAGGCCTTACTGCCGCAAAGACCGGCTGTCTGGATCCTGGGAGGAGGAAAACTTGATAAGATACCTCTCTTAAAGAACGCTCTGCAAAAAGCAGATCATGTCCTGCTAGGAGGAGCCCTGCCGTTTGCCTTCCTGAAAGCCCACGGTATCTCTACCGGAATGTCGAAGGTAGATGCAGCCGCCGTAAGCGAAGCAAGAAAGATCATGCAGATGAAAGAAGTTAAAAAATTGATCCTACCGCCAGATTTTGTCGTCGCTGACAAGATTACACCAAGAGCCAAGACTAAAACTGTCATGGCCCAGGAGATCGCCTCTGATCAGATCGCTCTGGATATCGGACCGGAGTCGATCAAACTGTTCAAGCACTACCTGCGTAAAGCGCACACTATCGTCTGGAACGGACCTCTAGGCTATTTTGAGCTGATGCCGTTCGCTGAAGGAACGCGGGATATCGCCCGTTTCCTAGGAAGACTGACGGCCGTAACCATCGCCGGCGGCGGAGAGACGGCAGAAGCTTTGCGCAAGTTTCAGGTTGATGATCTTTTCACGCATGTTTCTACAGGCGGCGGGGCAGCCGTCGAATATTTAGAAGGAAAAAAACTGCCCGGCATCACGGCTTTAGAAAGAAACCATAAGCATTTTAGAAAAAGATCAGATCGTCTCAAAAGACGATAGATACTTTCTTGCCGGTAGAAACAGTCAGAAGATCTTCTAAAGCGTTTTTCTGGATCCTGCGTGATTCTTTGCTATGTTCCAGCGTATCATCCATCTCTTTGATGGCGCGCTGCAGTTTCTTGCGCTGGGAACGATAATGCTCCAGCTTATATTCTAATTCCTGGACGCGCATCATGAAATCTTTTTCACGACGCTGCAATGGCTGCTGTTCAGAAAGATGCTGGAGACCGCTGTACTCTTTCTGAAGATGCTGTAGATGTCTCAAGTCCAGCGCTTTCTGAAAAAGATGTTGATGGCCATCCTGTAAGGTAATGCGGCCGGCTTTGATCAAAGCATCAAGGTGCTGGAGGATGTGAATTATGGACAGATTGTGGTCAGCCAGAAACGCTTCCAGGGGATTCTCTAGATACGTTTCCACGATAGCGGCATGAGGCGCCATGCGGTTGTATTCCAAGAGCAGCGGCTGCAGCCGGTTCAATATCTCTGAGATCTCTTTCAACAGCATCTCTCTCTGTTGCAGCAAGGCTTTCTTCTTCTCTTTTGTCTCAGTGATAGTCCTATGCAATGGATCTTTTTCAAAAAATGATAGCTCTTCCTGCTTCTGTTGGATTCTCTGCTCTGTCTCTTCCAGACGTTCCTGCAAGGAAGAATGCTGCTCCTGAAAGCCGTCGTAATCTTTCACAGCTTTCTGAAAAGTATCATTTTTCTGCTTCAGCAGCTGGATTGTCTGCAACGGCGCAGCAAGAAGGCGTTCCTGAAATTTTCTCTGGAGGTCTAACAATTGCGTCAATCTCGCCAGGAGTGAGTTTACCGTCTCCGACGGCTCCACCGCATCAAAGACAGGTCGCAGCACAATAGCTTTCTGGGACAATTCTTTACTGGAAACGCTCACCTGATCCAAGCCAGAAGAGTTGATGACTTCTTCGACCGCTTTGATAAGCTGTTTAAGAGGAGAGCTTAAAAGACCTAATTCAACAGATGATTCCTGAAACAAGTTCTCAAGATACCATTGCAGATCTTTCAAAGAATTTGTGTACTCGATCAACTCCATAGCTAAGCCGTTTCTTTCAAGCAGGACTTGCGACTGCTGGCCGATCCAGCTGTCCAGGGAAGCAAAAGGAACCACTTCTAGAGAAGTCTCTGGAACAGGTCGCCATCTAGCGAGCAATCGTTGAAACCACCCCATGATCAACTTAGAGAATTATACTCTTTTAATGATTTCTATACCAGAAAACTATCTTCCCGCTACTATCTCGATAATGTCCAGGTTCCGCAGCAGATGTTCTTTTCCTACTGTCCTTTTGGTCTTGATGTCGATCGCCCGGATGAAATTTTTGCCGAAGTCAGTATGCAACTTATAGGCAAAATCTAGTGCCGTGCTGGCTTTAGGCATCAGGAAACAGTCAGGCAGGACATTCCCATCTTTGTCTTCCAACCTTGCGCCGCCAGGAAAGATGGCCAAGTAGCCGAGGAGCGAGAAGACAGCTTTATCCAGCACCTCCTGGACACCAGTAGAACCAAACTTTTTCAGGACGCCGCTTTCGATAAACGCGAGTGCCTGTCGCTGCCGCTCGTTGAGGGCAGAACCTTCAGGGATAGAAAAAGTGTTCTCTCCAGGGATGTGATCGATAAGGTCAGCTTTGGCCGCCTCTTTAAGAGCCAGCTCAGCCTCTGCCGAACAGCCGATGAACGTGTACTCAGAAAATAGTTGTTTGAGCCGGGCAAGGTTTTCAGAGGCTCCCGGCACGTCGATCTTGTTGCAGGCGATAAGCATCGGCTTAGTCTTTTTCCGCAAGGTTGTCGACAATCGACTGAGATCATCTTCCGACCACATATGCGGCTTGTCCTTATCAAGGTCCAGGAAAGCGATAGTCTCTTCCACCAGTTCTTCCGTCACTTTAAGACCAGATAATTGTTTAGCCAAGGCAGTTTTGATCTCTTTCTTCTCCTGGATGACTGTCCTGGCAAACTTTTCCCAGCCTTTCTTGAGGATGTGTAGATACCACATGTCTAGCTCAACTTCCAGAAAGCGGACATCTTCGGCTGGATCGTAACTGCCTTTCTCGACCTGTTCGCCTTTCTCGTTGGTGCTGCCGGAAACGTCGATGACATGTATCAGCACATCGGCCTGACGAAGATCGTCCAGAAATTGGTTGCCCATGCCTTTCCCTTCATGAGCTCCCGGAACCAGACCGGCAACGTCAATCAGCTGGACCGGGATAAACCTAAACTTACCTAAAACAAACCCGTTACGAGGATTAGAAGATTTGCCGAAATCGAGAGCAGGATCGGGAACCTTAACATAACCAACACCTGAATTAGGCTTGATCGTCGCGAAAGGATAGTTGGCTATCTCTGCTTCAGCCAGGCTGGAAGCCTTGAAGAAAGTTGACTTTCCTACGTTTGGTTTCCCCACTATCCCTATTAACATGGAGCTCTGGGAAGCGCAGTTCTTTATTAGTTTTTCGCACTATAATGCTTCAGAAGATGGATGGTTACCGTAAAAGATTTATAGGGAACCGGATTCTATCATGGAGTGAAACTAAAAACAGCCATCTTCATCATCAGCTGCACCATCATCGTCCTGCTCTCTAGCATCTATTTTATAGCCGACCACACCCTGCCGAAAGAGGTAATCAGTATCGATTTCGATTTTAATGTTTCTAATACCAACATCGGCTTTAATCTTGATGCCGACAAGATGCATTTCGGCCGCATCCATAGAGAAAGCCAAGGGACCAGGAAGATCAAGATCGGCAATGATGCAGATTATCCGCAGAGAGCTGAGATACTGATCGCTTCTAAAGAGCAAGAGCAGATCCAAGATTGGTTCACGGTCACCCCTAACTGGAACTATCGCCTGCAGCCAAAACAGACAGAAACATTTTTGGCAACGCTGACCATCCCAAAAGAAGCTGAATATAAAACCTACGAAGGCGCTTTTGTCATCTATCTCTATAAAGACTGGCCCTGGAAAAAATCCTAAAACCCATCCTGACTAGGCCCTTCTCGTTTATACTTATATAACAACAAGAACGAGAGCATGATGATGATAAGGATCAAGACGATCGGCAAGGCCAAGAAATAGTTCTGTCTAGCCGGCTGCTGCATGGCCGACTGCTCAGGAGTCGGTTCTACCACAAGTATTGAAAAACTAGAATTAGCGCTTGGCTCATCGTCTACAAAGGTAGCTGCTTCTAAAACATAATCACCACTATTAACATCGCTAAAATCAAAGAAAGCATCGACATCAGCAGCTGAACGAGCTTCTATAGGATACGCTGCCGTCTGCGCCTCGGCCATGGTAGTACCATTCTTTGCTTTAAGAGTAAGAGAGATCTCAGCTTTCAGGTCGCGGTTCCAGAAGTTCTCTACTGAAAGTTGGAATTGATCGATCGTACCCTGCACAAATTCATGCTTACTGATGCCGACAACTTTCACTACTTTATCGCCTAACTGTAGTAAGCCCTGGGCTTTGGCAGCTTCGCCATCATAATCCACAACTGCTTTATACTGGTACTGACCTAAAGGAAAATCGGAGGAATCCCATTGGGCATACATCTCGCCGCGTTCTTTATATCCCAAGTTCTGGACAGGGGTCAAAGGCACAGACAGGTTAATACCATCTTCTTGAGAAGAGATCTGGAGTTCACCCTTTGTCAAACCGACTGTCTCCCGACCATGGTTTCGAACATGAGCTACAAAATAGATCATATCGCCAACATGGTAGCGAAAAGATTGATCCTGGGTCTGGACATCTATCGTAAGAAACTTGTTAGGATAGGGACCGATCAGAAAAACTTTTGCTTTTACCTGTGCTTTTCCCGCGAGCGGAGATTGGCCGTATCCTTCCGGAGGTACTCCCTCTTTAAAAAAGATATCCATCGATTGGTAACCAGGCTGGTCTTCAAGATTGGGAACAGTAATTTCCAGATCAATACGGCAAGAACTCAAACAGGTTTTTAGATCTGTCTTGATTCGGGAATGATCAGCAAGGGAACCGTCTAAAGTGATATCAACACCGTTTGGAATATTGGATACAAAAAAAGTGATAGTCTCTTTATTGCCCGGAACATAATCTATTTCATAACCTACCGGAGAGATAGTGATGGCCAAGACAGAAGAAGAGAGAAATACAAAAGAGAGAGATAAAAAGAAAAATGTAGCTGTTTTTGACATCGTAGAGATCAATCCTGCTGGCCTATGGATTCAGCAGTGAAAGTGATGATCGTGGAGTGGCCGCCAATTGCAGCATCAAATGGGACAGATGCTCTATATGAAACAGATAACAGGTCACCAGAGTTGCCATAATCAAAATCCCCACAAAGGAGGACACCAGTAAGATTATGCGGTGCTGTCGGTGAAGAGGTATTGGTTTGGTTAAGCAGATCTCGAAAATTTAACAAAATCCCCGTATCGCAAGATCCTGCTTCAGCAGTTCCGGCAGAGATCGAGAGCCTCGCTGTAGCTGTTGATGTACATCCAAGTTCAGAACCACAAAAGAATTCCTCTGCGTCAAAATGATTGGCAGCAGCAGTCAAGTTGATATCAACGTTACCAGTATTCTCGATAGTCATGTTAGGATCGGAACCAAGATTGGCAACATTAGTCCAGGCGCCGGTGATGTTAGTGTTATTCTGAAAATTATGTCCTCCGTGAGTGTAGATTGTAGCCGTCGTGTTCCCTGGATTGACGTAACCTGTCCCGAACGTAGCGTTGGCGTCATTCATCACAATACCAGCCTGAGCTTGGATAGTGATAGACGTCGAACCTGTACCGGTAGTAGCTGCTCCAGAGATGCCAAAACTATTAGGTTCAGAAAGTTGACTGACAGTCACCACTGTTCCAATAACCGTGACAAGCAATGAAAGCATCAAAAGGCTGACGATGGCCCTGTTAGAGAAATCAGCTTTTACTTTCTTCATCAGAAATCATCTCCAGAAGATTTTATCAAGACGGAAACTTGACCATCCATTGTTGACGATCCAGTATTATAATCGGCTGGGGGATAGGCTTGCAATGAAACATCTCCCGTTGTAGAAGAACTGATGCCTCCCAAGATATCTAGGTAGAGAACAAGGCTGACTACACTCACCAGGATGACAAATGTCAGCATAAACACAACCGTCTCGTTAGATATATCTTGATTTGCCATCCATTACCTCAACTCTTTTTGTAGTAGAATGAGTACATTATGTTTATATATCTTTCGTATCCTGTAAAGTGCATGACCTTCGCTTTTGGACACCTTATCGGAGTATGGCTGGCAGGAAAAGGCTACGAAAAATTCGGCAGCAAGAAACTCAGCCATTACGCCTGGTTTTTCTTACTACTGGGAGGCATATTGCCGGATAGCGATCTTTTACTGGAATGGACTATCGGCATCGAATCGCACCGGACCATCACCCACAGCCTCTTGTTTGCCGTGATCGCTCTGGTGGTTGTGTACGTGGGAGTTACTTTATTGTGGAAGAAAGAGCTGCCAAGAAGAAAAGAGTATGCTTTAGCCGTAGGATCAGGGATAATCACCCATCTTCTTCTGGATATGCTCTCATCGGGAGTGCCGTTATTGTGGCCATTACCTTACTACTTTTCCTATTTCAATATCGAGTTTGGCGTGAGAGAGAAGATAACTATCGTCCATCAACTACTACCATTTTTAGAGGATAAGATGCGTCGGACCATCATCGACATGGCACTAGGTACGGCCTGGATCTTCTACTTCTGGTACAAGAAAAGGATACAGTTCTAGGAGATCCGACACTTGAAAAAGTGCAGTTCTTCTTTTAGATAATGGTCTACTTTGAATCCTGTTTCTTCAAGTAGCTTTACCCATTTTAAAAAAGGCAATGAGACAACCTCTTTCTGCCGCTGCCAGTCGTTGACAGGGTTAGCAGACAGGATCATCACGAAAGTTCCTTCTTTTTTGAGCACCCTTCTAATTTCACGACATAAAGAAGAATAGTTCTGTACATAATTAATGACAAAGACGGCTGTCACCGAATCGAAACTAGCGTTAGAGAATGGCAGCCCTTTTTCGAGGTCACCGGTGATTTTCTCTTTGCAATTGTCATTGAACTGCAGCATCTTAGGAGAGATATCAAAGCAAGTGGAAGGGATGTAACTGTAAGCACCGCTGCCGAGATCGAGATTCTTGCCGTGAGAAAGAAAACTAAGTTCTTTTGTAATCATCTCTCTTTTCTCTTTTGGGATCTTACGACTCCAGAGAAAAGCTTCAGCATTCCAGAAAGATCTTTTGTCTTCAGGCCAATCGGATGCCCAGGAAACTTGAGGAGCAATCTTTTTAAGATCATCAACTGCATCCAGACCATACTGTAGTTCAAGCAACCCTTCGATAAACCGTTGTTCTGCATCCATCTTAAAAGATCAGCGCCGCCAGGTTGGCAAAGCCTTGAAAATACAATCCGGAAGCGAGACTGCCAGTAAACAGCACCAATGACAGCAGTAAGATCCGGCCAAGACAGATAAACACTTCCCGGCTGACAAAATAACTAGCGACTTCATCATGAGCTTTGTCGTACTCTAAAGCTCCCAAAGGAGATTCCCTGATCCCGTTAGTGATAGACCAAAAGATGGTGATGCCAAATACTTGGGGCACGGTCGTCACCAGCGCTTTCAGGAACCAAGCCGTCGAATCAAGGCCGGTTGACCACCAGATAATTTTTCTCTTGCAGGTATGGTCGCTATATCTGCCGACAAGCCACAGTAAAACGGCGCTGACACCGGAAATGATGGAACCGATAAGGCCCAGAGAGAGGTAATCGCCAAGGATAAGAAAGATAAATAACGGCCAGATGACGCCGTTGGCGATGACTGCCGTCCCTTTGGAAGTGAAATATAACGAATCCTGCCAGTGTTCCCGATTAAGAAGAGAACGGAGAGAGAAATGATACAATGTAGGGTTGTCCCCATTAGCGAGAAGGACGGTAGCGGAAGCGAGAAGGATCACTGCCGCTAGGATGAAAATGGCTGTAAAGCCGAAGAAACTGATCACCAACCCACCCAGAAAGGGGCCGAACATAGCCGAAAGGATGTTGATCCCGTCCCGTTTGCCGACTTCCGCGCCCCGATGGCCGCGGTGGCTGGCATGATGAAAGACAAGATGCATGCCCATCCAATAAAACGCCTGGGACGAGCCCAAGAAAGCACCAAGGATAACGAGAGGGATAGAGAACGATTCTAAAAGGAAAAGCAGGGCGACGAAAGCAAGATATAAAGGGACGCTTAGCAGGATAGAATGCTTAACACCATAGCTGGACGAAAATTTCGCCGCCAGGGGGGTGGATATGGCAAAGATGACCGAATAGAAAAGAAAGAAGATAAGCGTCTCCTGCAAAGAAAAGCCACGTTCTATGTAAAGATATAAAGGAATGAAGATGCCCAGCAAGGAGATAGCAAACGAGCGCAGTGCCGCCGAAACATAGACCTGGGTTAATTCTTTCTTAGGAAAGAAACGCCACCAGAATTCATGGTGATTTAGCATACAGAAGAAGAAAATTTATAAAAGAATATAAGTCTTTCCACGTTTGTCGAGTGTCTAGCTCGCTCGGTCACCAGCAAAAAAAGAAAAAAACAAGGACCCGTGGTCGAGATAGCAAATGGAAATCCATTTGATAGATTAGGCGACACTTGCTCGCCAGCTCGCTCGGTCACCAGCAAAAAAAGAAAAAAACAAGGACCCGTGGTCTAGTAGCTATGACGTCCGCCTGACTCGCGGGAGATCTCCGGTGCAAATCCGGACGGGTCCATTTTTCTTATCTATTCTGGACGTATCTCAAGATGTTTTCCAGGTAACTTTTTATATCAAGATCCTGTGAAATATGGTTCATCCGTACTTTATTACCAAGGTCAAGAGAATAAGTCTTAAACGTCTTGTCCAGAAAATTTTGCTTCTTCTCCACGACTGCAATATCTGTATACTTCATCTCTTTCCCATGCAGCCGGATCTTGTCTTGATAGAAGATGTAAGGAGCGCTGGCCCTTCTAAATGCCATGAACACGCCAATAGCGATGACCAAAAGAAGAAAGATAAGGACCACAATCTTGATCAGCGTCTCTTCAGAAGAACGCAGGTAGAGAAAGGAAAGATTGAGCAGGATGCCAAGGTAGAAGACGATGCTTAAGAACAGCAAGACGACAGCTTTAGGGATGATAGCTCTGACCTTGACCTGAGAAAAGCTGTAGACTGGCTGCTGAGTCATGGTTTCCATACAGAAGAGAATACTATCGGATTTATATGTTTATTCCCAGCAAGAATCTTAAGCGGCTAGAAAAAAAGAAAAGAAAAAAAAAGAAAGAAAAGCTGTTAGGCTTATTCTACCATTGCGTCGTCAACCATCGCATCGCCAGCAGGAGCTGCTGAAGGTGCGCTGATACGAGCATCGCTTGCAGTGGTTCCTTCCACTTCAACTTCGGAACCGGACAACTCTTCCCATCTGGTTGCGATAACTCTTCCTGCGCGACGGGTGTCTTCACCGCTGTAACCAGCTACTAGCATAGCAACATTGCCGTTTGATTGCTCAAACAACTTGATGCGTGCTTTGCCTGGAGTGAAGCCTTCTGTACAGTCAGCTGGGTTTCCAAGCAAGGAAGCTGCTACGGTGTTAACACATGGACCGCCAACAACAATCAGGTTCTGAGCAGCTAAGTCTGCGACTTCGCTGTCTAGTCTGGTTGCGTCAACAACAGTCACTGCTACTAGGTCGCCAGATCGTCTCGCTGAGGTTGAGACAGCTCCGGAGGTCACGTAGAGATCGACTGTTCTTTCCACCTGAGGCCACTCGACTTCAATCTGATCAGCAGAGGTTCCACTGCCAGTAGGGGTGTATCTCTTGACCCATGCGCCGTTGATAGAATAACCGTAGTTGTTATCATCATCGTCGTTAGGTGAGGTCAAGGTGATTCCTACAAAATTAGCCAAGTCAAGCTCGCTACTTGCAGCAGTGATGTCAGCTCCGATTACCTGGTATGGCACAGCAACAGCTCCAGAGGTTGCTGCTGTTCGGTCGTCAACTGCGTCAGTGTCGATCAAGGACACGTTCCACCTTAATGCATCAGTCCCTAAAGAGGTGTTGAAATCCTGGATAAAGATTTTTGCACCGCCTCTAGCGATAACGTAGTTGGTCATATTACCACCGAATGCTCCGCCAGTGAATGACGAAGTATCTACGCCACCAGTTACTGAGATGTTCCAGTCTTTAACACCAGTATTCCCACCAGCAGTAGTTACGTTTGCTATGGTAAACGTCGTTCCTGCCAACCTTAATGTTGCAGATGCTGCGTTAGCCCCGAAGGTGATCGGTCTGTCGACAGTTTCGCCAGTTGCCAAAATCTTGAACTTGATCTTAGGGTCTGACTTACTATTATCATCAGCGCCTTTATACTGAATAACGTTTGAAACGGAATCTTCGTCATTATCGTCGTTCAGGATAAAGTACTGTTCGTCACCAATCTCGGAGTTGTTCAAATGCAAGACATCATCCTGAGTACCTGGCCTCATGGAGGTAGCCGCGGAAGCGTAGGCTAACGGCAAGTTGATAACATCGCCATTGACGTTGGTGAAAGTCAATTCGTACTCTTTTTCACCGCTCTTGTCTTTGACGCTGATCATGTCTGTCGCCACATCAGCCAAACCGACGAAGCTAAGGTCCCAGTTCTCTGAGAAGACTAGAGGCTTTTCATCAAGTTCCGGTTGACCAAGCAGGGTCTCACCAACTGCAACGTAGTAGTCATTTTGAGCCGTCATGTTGATGACAATGCTGTCAATTTCTAACTCGCCATCTTCAGTTGTTGATGTAGCCTGATCAAGCATCGTACCGATAATTTCGACATCTGCGCCGTCGATGGTCTCATCATTGATCTTCAACTCGTCGGTGCTGCCGGTTGCGTTGATGCTGTCATCCTGAAGCTCAATCTTGTCAGCTCCCAGGAAGAACTCTGCCTGATGGACCCCACCAGCGTAGTCTTGGTATAATACTTCACTTAGACCAAGGACTGTTCCGTCTGAAAGAGTTTCAGTGTCGCCTTCATCCATCAAAGGAGTAGTCTGACCGTTGATGACAAACTTAGCCCGGTTGTTGGTATCAGTAAAGGTCAAACTAATTTCGTAGTCCTTTCCACCAACATTGAATGTTTGGGATTCACCTTCCATCAAGACACCATTAGCTGAACCTGACATCAAAGTCAAGGTTACTTGTGAGCTAAGAGCCCCACCAGTAACAGCTTTAACGATGTCATAGGTCTTGCCAAACATGGTCAACTGCTTGTCTTCGTAGTCATCTAACTTGAAACTCTCACTTGCATCAATATCGGACTCAGCTGCATCAAGGAAGTTTAACTCATACCGAGCAAACATAGCGTTGTCTTTGATGTACACGAAAAGGTTGGTGACATCATCGTCATCTTCTGCGTATGTTGAGTTGATAACAGCATTATCGAAGTGCAAGAACTGTTCGTATTGGAACGTTCCCTGAGAACTTCGCAACTCACCGCTTTCCAAAGCTGCCAAATCGGTATCGTCTAAGAAGTCAACAACCCCATGTGTCGATGGACCGATAGACTCGCTGAATTCTAATACATCAGAACCGCTTTCAACAAGCCAAGCGTCGCCAGAGACAGAAACAGAAGATGTTCCTGCAGCGCCACTATGATACATCATACTTGTTGCGATGTCAGTCACTGCCAAGTTGTCTACAGAAGCTGCTGCTTCTCCTACAACTAACAGACCATTGAACGTACCGTCCGCGACAAACATGTCGGGATAGGTGTTCAGGTTTGCAGCCAATGCACCCATTGCGGTTGCACCGAGCATTCCTACGCCTGCACCTACTGCGAAAAGGCGTTTAACCACTCTTTTTATTTTCATTTTCCAAAACACACCTCCGTGTTTGAATATGCTTTTTTAGTTGAAGCCGCACCGACCATCTCCAAAGATTACGAACAACATGTCCGGAATGGACATGCCTCTTTTCGAATTTAGAGATGGCCACCTCTGTTGCGATAGCCACAACTATTTGTTTGGTAGGTCTCAAGACTGAAAATCGCTTTATAAGTCTTTCGCAATGTTCAGGGTTTGAAAAAAAGGAAAAGAGGGTTGAACGCCTGAAACTTTGAAATTTCGGAGTTTCAGAGGTTCATCATTGGGAAATGACAAAGGGGCAAAAAAGAACTTTGTTCTATATTTTGCCATCATTTTGTAGTTTTAGGATAAATTTATTTAAATAGTCATCGGTTTCAAGAGTTTGATATGGATATCAAAGACCTGCCTTTACCGGCTTTTTTTCGGGAACATTATACCAAGTTTAGCAGCTTGACACCTATCCAGAAGAAGGCAGTCGATGCCGGCCTGCTTCAAGGAACTTCCTTATTGATCTGCGCCCCCACCGCTTCCGGAAAGACTTTGGTAGCGACCATGGCCATGGCCAATACTATCGGAAAAGGGAAGGTAATCTACCTAGTGCCGCTAAAAGCGTTAGCCAACGAGAAATATAAAGAGTTCAAGCAGCTTCTGGAAAAGACAGATCATAAAGCGATGATCTCAATAGGAGATGTTGATTCTGATTCAGGATACCTGAGCAGGTATGACGTGCTGGTGTTGACTACCGAAAAACTGGATTCGCTGATGCGGCATCACGTTCCTTGGCTGCGGGAGGTGAAAGCTGTGGTTATAGATGAGATCCATCTGCTGAATGATCCTTCCCGGGGACCGACACTAGAGATAATCCTGACTCTCTTAAAGACCATGATAAAGCCCCAGCTTATCGGCTTATCTGCCACCATCGGCAATCCCCAGCAGCTGGCAGACTGGTTGGAAGCTACATTGGTGCAGGACACTTGGCGGCCGGTAGAATTGAAGCAGGGCATATATCATGATGATAAGATTGAGTTTTATTGAGAGGATTATAGCTTTAAACAGAATACCGTTCTAATCAACTTAACACATTCTTCAGAACCTTCGCATCATATGTATCTTTATACTCCTTGGCTAACTCACGGATCTGATCAACATCGATCCCGATCCCTTTTTTCTCCAGTTCTTTCTGCATCCGGCATAAGCATTCCAAAAATTGAGTGGCATTATGGGGTTTGTCCGTCTCCCGACAGCGTTCAAAATCTAATAACGTGACCTTTTGTTTAGCATCTATCAGCACATGCTTGAAAGGGTGATGCATCTCTTCTTTGTTCAACCCTAAAGAATCCAGTAGGAGACATTGCTGTAATACTTCGTCCAGGACCTTGACTGCCGCTTCTTTAGAAGCAGTCTGCAGCCAATCTAACAGGAAAACCCCCTCCACGAACTCATAGACAAAAAAAGAATCATCCGAAAACAGTAGTTTGGGACCGAGGCCTTTCTTGTTCAGCAATTTCAGGCAGCGGACCTCATTCTCGATCGTCCCTTCGGCCTTGCTCTCTGGTTTTTTTACTTTGATCGCCACTTTAACAACATCTTTTTTAGATAGATGAGTCTTGATGTAAGAACTTCTATCTAGCAAGGCAGTATAGATCATTCCCCTTTTTCCAGAAGTGAAGTATTGTAGGCCATACAGATTTTTTTTCTCCAATTCTCTTAACAAAGGTGTTTTCTCTACCTCGTAGACATATAACGTTTCAAAAGCCAGCTTCAGCTTCTCTTTTTCTTTCCAGGAGAACAGGTTATGTTCGATCAATTCTTCGATTCTCTCTTTATTGGTCAATGTTGAAAACAAGAATAAGATTTTTCCGTCTGGGAACAAGTATTTAGAAACTTTACTGAAAAACCGCCCCGATATCTCCCAGCCTTTCTTACCTCCATATAAAGCAGCGTCTTCTATTCCTTTGTCCTGCGGCAGGTAGGGCGGATTGAAGATGATCAGGTTAAAACAGCCAGAGACATTGTCGAACAGGTCACTTCTGACTGCTTTGACCTTGCGTAACCGCTGGTCTCGAATCTTGTCTCTTAACTTTTCTACAGCTTCTTCATTGATATCTACTGCGATGACTTCTTTTACGTTAGGGGACAGGACAGCTGTCAAGGCCTGGATGCCCGAGCCAGTTCCCACGTCCAATACACGGCCGATAGCCTGCTGTTTGACCTGCTTCTGCAACAGATAAGAATCTTCAGCCGGTTCGTAGATGTCCATATACCAAAGAAGAAGCTATTTTTAGATAAAGGTTATGGTAATCTCAGTTTCTTCGCCAATCCTTCGGCCTCTTGCAGCTGCTCTTGAGTACCGATGTCTAATATATTGGGAGTCTTGACATACGTAAATTTCTTCCCCCCCTTAATAAGCATCTTGATAGCATCTGTCACTTCCAGCTCGCCCCGAAGACTCGGCTCCAGTCTCTTGCAGGCGGCAAAGATCTCACGAGGGAAGAGATAGACACTAAGGTTAGCCAGATTGCTGGGAGCATCGACCGGTTTTTCGACGATATCAAGCACGTTTTTGCCATCGACTACTAGAATACCATACCGCCGTGGATCATCAACTTCCTTGCAGGTTATCACCCCGTCACTATCTGACTTCAACAGCTTCTCAAGCAAAGAGGTCTCAAACAAAGAATCGACAGCTATGCACAAAAATTTCTTATCAGTTATGTATTTCTCGGCTGTCAGCACCGCATCTCCCGTGCCGCGCATCTCTTTCTGCTCCACGCAGCGGATGTTCATGCCGAACGGAGAACCTTCGCAGTAGTTCAGCATCTGGCCTTTAAGATGATGGATGACGACGACGACATCAGTGATACCAACTTTCTTAAGCTGTTTCAGGATGATCTCCAGCATTGGTATACCATTGACGGGAACGAGAGCTTTCGGAATATCTTTCGTCAATGGAAATAACCGTTTCCCCTGTCCTGCCGCTAAGATCACTGCTTGCATAGTATCTGTTGTAGCTCCATGAATGTAGTTATCTGGAAATCAGGAACCTCTAGCTTTTCTTGAGGCGTCCGACTTTTATGCTTACCGTGGCAGAGATGGACTGTTTTCCAGCCCAGCTCGTTGGCATACTTTACTTCGGCATCGACACGGTCGCCGATGACCCATACCTCTTCCTCAGGAAATTCCTGCTTGATCTTCTGGAATTCTTCTTTTTTCTCTTCGTTGGAACGGCAGATGACAATCCTGTCAAAAAAACTTCTGACTCCCAAGGTCTCGATCTTTTTATCCTGCAGACCAAGGTCTGTCTCTTTAGTTATTAATATTTTCCTTGCTGAGAGCGTAGAAAGAAGCTCTTTAACACCAGGGAACAGTGAGATGGACAAGACGTCCTGCCACTTATTCTGTTCGGTCATCTGACCGGTGCAGTCATACAACGTATCGTCAAGGTCAAAGATGAAGAGCATTTTAGAGGTTTTCCACTATTTTCATCAGTTCTGCCGCCAGCTTGTGGGCGTCGTGTCGGATAAGAGTCCTATGCTTAGCTAGCGCATCGTTCTGGTCATACTCAGACATCTGTCTCTCTAAAAGGTTGGCGCTGATCACTCGTGGATCGTCCTGGTCATTTTCGATGAGTTCAGCTTCGTCAGAGTATCTCTGCAATAAGTCCGGCGCCGGTTTTCCATCGTTGACTAAGATGTGATCAAAAACATCTTTACCGATGAATGAAATGATCTCACGAAGATAATCGCCTACCTTAAACCCAGTAGTCTGTCCTTTCTTGTTCATCAGATTTACCACAAATATTTTTTTGGCTTTGGTCTCTTTAAGAGCCTGGCTGATACCTTCCACCAAAAGGTTGGGGATCAACGCAGTGTACAACCCGCCGGGACCAAGGACAATAAGGTCGGCGTTCATGATCTCGTCGATAGCATGGGAATCAGCTTTAGGATATGGTTCCAGGTACATCTTCAGATACCCTTGATCTATCTCTTGAGAGGTGTAGATCTCCCCTTCGCCTTCTAGGATCTTCTCGTTCTTCAGGATCATCTTCAAACGGACTTTATGGGTCGTCACCGGGATGACTTTCCCTTTGATCGAGAGGATCTTGCCAGCTTCCTCGACAGCCTTCTCAAAGCTGCCGGTGACTTTCTCCAACGCGGAAAGAAGAAGGTTGCCAAAACTATGGCCTTGAAGACCGCCGTTCTCAAAGCGATAGTTCATCAGGTCGCGCATCAGCCTACTGGAATCAGAAAGAGCGACAAGACACTGCCGGACATCTCCCGGAGGAAGCACCCCCAGCTCATCTCGCAAGATACCAGTGCTGCCACCGTCATCAGCCATGGAGACGATCGCCCCCAGCTCGACGTTATATTTCTGTAATCCACGCAAGACCACGAAATTTCCCGTGCCGCCGCCGATGACCACTACCTTTTTCATTATGCGAAGAAGTTAGGAAATCCCTTTTAAAGGTTGTGGAAACAAGAATTCACTCCACCGTCACCGATTTCGCCAGATTCCTTGGTTTATCAATATCACAGCCTTTCAGATCGGCAATGTGATACGCCAGAAGCTGTAATGGGACTACTAGCATGAAAGGATAGAGGATATCATCGACTTTTGGTACATATAAGACATCATCACTGACGCTTTTGATACGCTCGTCGCCTTCCGTAGCGATAGAGATTATCCTTCCTTGACGAGCTTTTATCTCTTCGATATTGCTGATGGTCTTGGCATAGACCTGATCCTGCGGACACAACGCGACCGTCGGCATCTCATCGGAGACCAGGGCGATCGGACCGTGTTTCAGCTCGCCGGCAGCATAAGCTTCAGCATGGATATAAGAGATCTCTTTCAGCTTCAAGGCGCCTTCCAACGCTAAAGGGAAGTTGCGGTTCCTGCCGATATAGAGGAAATGAGGGTGATGATAATATTTCTGAGCGATCTCTTTGACCTGCGGCTGCATCTCTAAAACTTTGGTGATCAAAGAGACCAATTGCTGAGGATCAAACGTCCGGTCAGCTAATGAATATGCAACTTTATACAAAGTGACTAATTGCGACATGAACGCTTTAGTGCTGGCCACACCGATCTCCGGTCCAGCGCGGGTGTAGATCACCTGATCAACTTCCCGAGCGATGGTGCTGTCAACGACATTTATGAGACCAAGAGTCTTCACACCATGTTTCTTAGCTAACCTAACTGCCGCTAAAGTATCAGCAGTCTCGCCGCTCTGTGAAATAGCCACGACCAGATCGTCTTTCGACAACGGCGGCTCTTGATAACGGAACTCTGAAGCGATCTCGTTTATCACCGGGACATCTGCTAGTTTCTCGATAAGATATTTACCGACGTAGCCGGCATAACTAGCTGTACCGCAGGCCACGATGATGATCCTTGCCGGACGGACAGTGATAGAAACTGCTTGTTTCAATGAATCCTGCGCGACCTGAGGCTGTTCAAAGATCTCTTTCAGCATGAAATGTTTATACCCTTGTTTTTGGGCCTGTTCCAGATCCCAGTCTATTGTTTTAACCTGCAAAGGCAAAGGATTGCCCGCAAAATCTGAAACCTGGACATTGTCTTTGGTGATCCTAGCTAGAGAGAAATCATCAAGATACATGACTTTTTTTGTATGTTCAACGAAAGCGGAGACATCAGAACCGATGAAATTTTCGCCCTGTCCGATGCCGATGACCAAAGGGCTGCCGTTTCGCGCAACAATGATCTCGCGATCAACATTGTTTATCACACAGAAAGCATAGGCTCCCTGCAGATGCTTGACGACAGATCGTACAGCCTCCAGAAGGTCACCTTTAAAATTCTGCGAGGTCAGATGGACAATTACTTCCGAATCAGTATCAGAGCTGAAGACGACACCATCTCTTCGCAGCAGCTCTTTCAGTTCTAAGTAATTTTCGATGATGCCGTTATGGACGACCGCGAAACGCTTTGAAGCATCAAAAAAAGGATGAGCATTCCTTTGCGATGGTCCGCCATGAGTGCTCCAACGAGTATGAGAGATACCGAGAGTGCCGGGCATCTCTGCAAAATGACATTCAGAATCGACAGCGGCAACTTTTCCCGGACCTTTACGGATCTCCACACAATTGTCATGCTGGATAGCCATGCCCACTGAATCGTAGCCCCGGTATTCCAGACGGCGCAATGCTTCCAAGAGGAGGGGACTCGCCTGTCTCAGGCCGATGTATCCTGCAATGCCGCACATAAGCAGGAGATAAAAGAAAACTGTTTAAGAAGGTTGTGAATGTTAAAGAAAGAAAAAGAGAGGATCACTCCTCGATGAAATCTTCCATGGTGACTTTATTCTCTTCAGTAGCCAAACCTTTCTTCTGAAGGAATTCTTTGGCGACCAGGTAGAATACTAAGCCGACCGATTTCTTCCCTTTGTTATTGCAAGGGACGACCAGATCCAGCTTGTTGGATTGGTTGTTGGTATCGCAGAGAGCGATGACCGGAACACCCACCTTGTTGGCGTCATCAACGATGTTTCTGTCCGGCCAAGGATCACAGACCATGACTAGTTTAGGTTCTGTAAACGTTTCCAGGTTTGGATTGGTCAGGATTCCCGGCGGATAACGGCCGGTGATAACATTGATACCAGTCAACTTATGCAGCTGTTTTAGGGCTTTCCAGCCGTTTTCCCTTCTGCCGACGATCAAGATATCCTTCGCCTCATATTGGCAAAGAAAGTTGATAGCTAACCGCAACCGTTCGTCGATCTTCTTCAGGTTCAGGACGCTAAGCCCGTCAGGCCGGGTCTTGTAGATGAAGTCTTTCATGTACTTGGTCTTAAATTTAGTTCCGATGTGGATACCCGATTTCAGGTACTCATTGGAATCGATCAATAACGTTTCTTGTTCTTCGGACATTTTTCTTTCTCCGGGCAATAGTAGTCAGAAATCATCTCTGACTGCGATTTTTTTTGCCTCACGCAGCTTCCCATACCCTACGACGGGCAGGTCTTGGCTATGAGATGTTGATTAAGATGCTGATTTATAAAGATTTCTGAAAAAAGTAGATGTACTGAAAAAGATTTAAAAGATATCGCTCCAAATAAAGACCTGATGAAAGAGATATTAAAAGGACTTGGCCTTGTTGCTCTCTCTTTGGAGATATGGTACGCAAGTGACTGCTATCAGAAGAGAGACATAGAAACCAGACCGGATGATTCTGGAGCAACCTGTTATTCATTTGAAAGAGGAGATGATTTTTGGACCCGCTACGAAGTGTGTGTAGAGAATACTGTTGCAGATTTTATGATCCAGAGGGTTAGCTGGTCGGATTGTTGTTATTTTGGCCGCGTGGATCTTAACACGTCTGCAATCAGTGATGTAGAATACAGTCCGATGAACTTCTGGAACGAGTGTAAGCTTGACAAAATTGAAATTGCCAACGATAAACAGAGAGAAATAGCAAAAAAAGAGGTGCTTTTTGCGCTTCAAAATTTTCGTGATCAGGGAAAACTATAAACGACCATTAAGCCATTCACCCTTCTACTTCCTCCATGCCGTTCTGCACTATCCTAAATCTTGCTTCGATACCTTCCGGGAGAGACCGGTGCTTCCTGAGGATCAGACCCCGGCAGTTGACAAATTTCTGCAGCTCCAATAAGCATTTAGACCCATATTTCAGAAGATCGCCGCCGACCATCCTGATTTCCTTGCTATTGAAATCAACGTAGACCTGGTTGGTGATCAATACCGGGATGTTCCTGGTCCTCGCAATTTCCACCAGATAAGCGATCTGCCTTCCCAAAGCAGAATTTACTTCAAAGACTTCGTCACTTCTGCCTAATTCCAGACGATACAACATGGAGATGGAATCGATGACGATAAGACCGACAGAATCGTTGACCATGTTCCGCATCGTCTCGAAGATCTCTTTCTGCTGTGAAAAATTGACCGGAGAGAAGAAGAACAATCTCTGGATGACATCGTCAAAATTAGAGGTAAGCTGTTTGATCCTTTCGATAGCAATACCACCCTCTGTATCCATGAACAAGACTTTCTTCCCTTTTTCAGCCATGGTCACGGCAGCTATAAGACAAAGATTGGTCTTGCCAGAACCGGAAGGGCCGTAGACTGTCGTGATGATGTTATCATCATACCCGCCGTCCAGAAAGGAGTCCAAGAATGCTGCCCCTGAAGAAACTTTTCCCATGCATTTTCAGGAATGGTGATGAGATATAAAGATTTCGAGGTTTGAGGCTTTTATGAAATCCTCCCTTACAGTAAAAAAGCCAGAAAGTTCAGCATTTTACTACTAGTGTGGTGTTGCTTCATTTCCTGGCTTTTTTCTGTCACAGAAATTCGCCAATAAAAAGCGAATTTCTCATGACTCCAGGGACGAGAACCGTATACTTTGTATACGAACCTCATCTCCTCGAGGATTTCATATTAGCCGAGGTTTGAAAGAAGTCTTACTTTCTTCCTTCCTTCATCTTCAGCATGGTCTGCGCCAGCTGGTCCAGCAATAAAGCCATCTTTCGGGATTTGTTCATCTGGCTCATCAGCAGACCGATGACTACCAGCGATTCGATCAGAAGGATAAAGACAATGATGGCAAAGACCAGCACGATCTCGACCAAAGGAACATCTACCCCAAAGACTATCATATCATTACCTCTTTTAGGATAAGGATGAATTTAGGGTTTTTAAAGGTTTCCTAAAGCCTGGCTAATATGAAATCCTCTCCTACTCCAGAGACGAGAACCGTACACTTCGTATACGAACCTCGTCTCTTCCGTCTGGCCCTGCCATGATTGACTACGTCAATCCTGTCAATCACGGCACAGACGGTGAGGATTTCACAAAAGCCCTAGATATCCTCTAGCCTCACTAAACGCAGTGGGACTGCCATCAAACAGCTTCCTGCGGGTTCGTCGTGATCAAGGCATGCGTCTTCTTGTCAACTTTGATCATGATCTTATGGTGCCGTTTCTCCCAGATCAGGACGCCTTCCCCCGGCCTGGCCGTGGTGATGATCTCTTTCTCTGTATCATTAAGACCGAACAACCTGCAAGTTTCGTCAGCGATGATGCCCTCAGTCTTGAAGATATATGCAAAAGCGGAGTTGGCCAGATAGGCTTTCCCTTCCTGACAGTCTTGTAATTCAGCCACGCTCTGGGTGACCAGGATCAATGAACCGTTGCTCTTCCTGAAAGTCCTGGCGAAACCTTCGATATAGGAAGCTTCATGCTTGTTCTTCAACACCCTCCAGGCCTCGTCCAGCACCAGGATCTTCTTTTTCTTGTCCTCTAAAAAGCGAGTCTTGATGAATTCCAGCAAGACCATCATCAGCACCGGGCGGATCTCTTCCGGCATCGACTTGAACTCGATAACATTAAACTGGGCTTTAGGATTGATGTTCTCTCCAGAAGTGTCCATGAACTTGAAGATGCCTTTGGTGTATCGCGACAGCTTGCTGATCATGTCTTCATAATCAGCTTTCTGCTTGTAATCCTTGCAGCTTTTCTTCATATGTTCCATCATCTTATACAAGTCACTCAGTCGCGGCGGCGTCTTGTTCCAGGATTCAGTCTTGTCTTCAGTGATGCCTTTCTTCTTGTAAGTCTCCATCACCGCTTTTTCCAGCAATGGTTTCTGAGAGGTAGTCAGACCACCAAGCAGCACATGAAATATCCTTGGTATGGAAGTTAACTTATCAGCCAATGGTGAACCCATCAAAGCCAGGACGTTAGGGATCTTCTTAGAACTGCGGCTGAGCCGGATCACCTGAGAATCTTTGATATTGTCGCACATCTTGGTATACTCATCTTCAGGATCGAGGATGAAGACCCGCGACTGATGGATCATCGAATCGTTAAGGATCAACGCTTTGGTCGCATAACTCTTCCCGGACCCAGTAGCGCCGATGACCGTGCCGACGTATTTCGGCAGTTTCCAGATAGATTTGGCGATCGGGATGCCGTTGTTGTTGAAACCTAATAGTACACCATCTTCCTCATCGATATCATAGAAGCTTGATGAAAAAGGAAAGGAAGCGGCAGCAGCCGGACCAGGGACGAAAATCTCTCTGCTGGTAAGATGTTTCCGGCCGGCAGGGATGATCGATTTCAACAGCTGCTCGTTATATTTTGCCGTGTACTTGGTCTCGATCCCCTGTGAATGCAGATCAGCAGTGATCTTCGATGCTAATAAAGACACCTCTTCATCATTCTGACCTTTGGCAGCCACATGCAAAGACATCTTGAACAGCTTGTACTGACCGCTGAGGATCTGTTTCAACTGTGATGTAAGCTGGTCTTTCCTTGCTTTTAATGAGGGATTGGTGACGCCACGTTGGGAATATTTGTAAAGATCATTTTCAACTTTACGAAGCTGCTGGTTAAGGTAGATCTCAATTGCTCGGACTGAGCTTGGTTCGATGAAGATGCTAAAATCAAGGTTGCGCTTCTCTTGGGTCAGATGGCCCAGCCAGTTCTCACCGACCGTGGCGGGAAATCCAGAAGCGACAATACCCTTGTACAATTGATTGCCGACCTGGATGGTATCTTCTTCTGTATTGATGTAATCAGGACGGATCAATAAGTCTAAGAGCTCAGAATCTTTGACTTCTTTTTCAGGCTTGCTCTTCTCAGTAAATTCGATCATGTCTTCATTGATGACATAGTTCAAAGCCAGCAATTTCTGGCGGATGTAACCTATGTCCTCGCGACTGAGTCTCTCTGTCAGCAGATTAAACTCGCCCGGCAGCATGATCTTTTTTCTCTGTAAAATATTGATGATCTTGTCAAAAGCAAAATCGGCTTCAGTCCTACTGTTGGTAACCATGTGTGTCTCCCTCCTTCCATTTCAGGTAACTGCTCTCGATCGTCTCATAATATCCTTTATCGTGATAAAATGAGAAAAGATAATAGGAAGAATATAGGTTGACCAGCTGGGCGTCATCTAAGAGCTTGCTGTCAAAACCCATCTGATCAAGGTTTTTCTTGGCGGCCATCATCCTCTTCTTAAGTTCCTGTAAGCGCGGCTGGCTGTTGAACAGTCTCTTTCTCTGCCAAAAACGGCGATAGTATGGCTGCAGATGGACCGTCACGTAATATAACCTCTGCGCTGTGGCGTTGTCGAATATGAAACGTTCGAACCAATCGAAGAACCGTTTAGACTCTAAGATCTTCTCTCGATTCTTCTCTTTAGACAGAAGCAGCTCACGTTCAACCTTGGCGCGGAACGCCAGCAGCCTTTTGTCCAGGTCATAGTTGACGCTCCTGGCGCAGATCTGGATCGGATAATCTAAAGATGTCAACCACTGATGGAACTGTTTCATATTCTTCCGCAGCTCTTCAGCAGTCTTGCTTTTCTCAAGCGGAATGCTGACTGCCAAAACGCAGCAGAAACTGCCATCCTTGAAGACGATGGTGTCGTCTTTAACTTCCTGTATGTCCAATCGGTTGAATTGTTTCATGGCCTATCTTTTTTGTATCGTTCTCGACTGCCGGCGGCATCTCTTCCTGGAGCAGCTCATCCATCCAGGTAAGGGGAGAAAGCACCGTCTTGTTGATGACACTCTCGTTGCGGAAATAGGAGGCATATAGCCCTAAGAGCTCGTCAGTTTTAAGTCTTTTTGCCGTTAATGAACAGCGCTCCATCATCTCGCTGCAGTTGATAAGGTTGTTCTGGAGCTGGATCTTGTATCTTGAAAGATCGTCCTTTGACAGCTCTGAATCATAGTTGCCAGTGACGATGCTTTTCAGTTCTGCCAGCAGGGAACGCCGCCGCATCTCGATCTTCTGCGGGATGATGACATAAAATCTTCTGTCACGGATGTTGTTTTTGCCCATCTCTTCTTTCATCCATTCCCGGAAATGATTAGCGCGCTGGTTGTCATCTTTGGTAGCTTTCTTCTCGATCGAGTTCAGCCAGGAATCAAGGCTGATGTTCACCGACCTTGACAAGATCTGCACGTAATAATCGATGCTTCGCAGCCAGTTACGGTACGCGGTCATCACCTGCGTCTTCTGTTCTGGACTAAGCATGAAGAAATCGACAGGGGTCACTTCCAAGATGCCAAGGATGTTGCCGTTCTTGAGGATGACAATATCGTCCCGGATGTCCTCAACGTCGATGAATGAAGAGATGTTGGTGTCAAAGTAGCTAGCTTTATAGAGGCTGCGGCGGAGGTTGAACTGGGCTTTGATCTTTTCGTCGAGCTGCAGGAAAACAAACAGGAAGCCCAGTATCAGGAACGGTAGGATGATGGCAAAGACGATCAGCTGGTTCATCTTCTCAGCCAGTGACATATAGAGGATAAGGGTGCCGCCGATGAAACCAAGAGCGTAAAGGAACTGCTTCAAGCTCAGACCGAAGAGAAACTCTTCGGCGTACTTGGTCAGGTTGCGGGGGATCTCGTAGCTCATGATGATTCCTCCTCTGAATATTTGATGTGGGTGATGAAATGCATGCTGGCTTTGAACAGCGCTGCCGACAACAAGATGACTTGGATTATCATACACAGGAACAAGCCGCCGCTCAGCATCAGGTAATCGATCGGATCATTGGCTAGGATGAACGCGAAGTGAAGGACGATAACACAGAGGACCGGATAGAACAGTTCCGAGACCAAAAGGTAAGTAAGAAGCTTTCCGTAGGAGTTAAGAGGAGCATAGATGTAGAAGAACAGGATCATCGGGGCCAGGGAAAGTAATAGTAGCACTAACATGTGCCTGGCGTTCATGGCGATAACATATGATTTGGCAGCCGCAGCAAAATAAGGGATGTTGGCATTATACTGACTCAGTCTCGTCACTTCCTGAGAGACGCCAGATAATCCGGGGTTGCTGAAGTTAGAGGTGTGGAAATCGCCGACGGATTTAGGAAAACTGCTCAGGCTCAAAGTTACTTTGGTCAGATCCGTGGAAAGATTATAGACCAGAGAGAGGATGATCGGCAGGAGGGCCACCATCACACCGGAAAGGACGATATATTTGAACGTTTTCTTCGCTTCTTCCCGCTTTATCGGTTCATCTGCTGTCATGAATTTGTAGCCGGTCAATACTGTGATAAGGATCAGCAGGCCGACGAAAATAAATTTAAAAAGATTATAGTAGAGGTTAATCTCACTTACTTTAATATCATCAGACCGAGTAACATTGATGATCTGGTCTTTGTAGAGGTTGACTTGTCCATCGTAGAGAAGATTGCCGGCAGCAGCATAGGAAGAGATCTGACAAGCTAGCAAAGCGTCATACTCATAAGGAGAGACATCGCCGCATTCAGAAGCGACCACCTGAGCTTCTGCGGAAACGCCAGTTATTGAAACAAAGCTTAACAACAGCGCCATAAAGATAATGATCACTTTTTTCATAGCGACCTCCGCAATATCTCGCGGCTTACGCCTTTGAACAGCAAGTACATCACGCTGAGGCTGACGGCCAGCCAGGCGATGCTCCAATATAACCTAGAATTGTAGACGGCCAGATGCAACACTCTCCGTTGATCCTCGAATTGCACGGTGATAATCTCATCATCAGGAATCTGGTCCAGGATAATCTCTGCTTCTCCATCGACCAACGCTAGATTAGTGACATTGCCACCGTATTCTACGGTAACCTGGCCGACTGCTGGTCCGCCGTCCCTGCTGGCCGCGACAGTCAACATCATCCTGTCGCCTTTGTCATAGATCGATTCGTTAAGGGTAGCATTGAGCTTGGGAGTATAAGTTACCGGCTGATTCTGTGAGCAAGGGATAGTATGCTCACCATAAGGATCAAGTATCGAGAGCGTGCAATCGTCAAGATAGCTGCTGTCAGCTTTAAACTGGACCGTATCATTATCGTCATCCTGGAGCAGCAGATCGGAGACTAGGATGAAAGGGCTGTCCCGCCGTTGTACATAGAGATAATTGTAAGGCGGATAGCGATACCCCACGTCATACCTATACTTGCTGTTCTGTAAAGAACTGCCGCCCAACTGCAGCTTATACTCAGGAATGTCAGTCGTAAACGTGACCAAAGGACTGGAATCAGGATCTTTTACCTGAAAACTGTACGCTTGTCCGTATGATGACGGCTGGACCACTTCCCAGCTTTCGGTGATACTTTGTTCTTCGATGTATTCATATGTCGATGATTCACGACAGATATAACGGGTAGTCTCAATACCGCAATGGCCGTCAGCTTCCCAATCATAGACAGTTACGGTAATGTGGTTCCTCACGTTCAGATCGGCCGTGAGAGTAGATGAAGCGACGGCATCAGCATACGGCAGATGACGATCATCTTGGCTCTGCAACGCGCCGTCAAGATAAAGATGGTTCTCTGTCACGTCAACGCTAGAGAACCTGAATCCGCAGTGGTTTCCTCCAGAGGGGATAAAGACCTTCGGCCGGGAACCGCAACTGTGCTGGCCAGGACGCCCCATCTCCGGCGGAACGCCCAGCTCGTAGCCATACAAGACATGGACTGTGGAATCTTCAGGGACGAAAGTCTGGTTGTGATATTCAAATGAATTGTCGATACCGCCGATAGCAAACCAAGAATCATAGATACAACTAGTGCTGCCGTCATCTCTGCAGATGACTGGAAATTGCGGGTTCAGGTCTGTCGATATCTCAGCTATTGGCATTCTCCAGTTCCAGATGTTAGCGATGTTAAGCTTCTCATAGATGGTCACTTCATTGCGGACGAGGGTGTTAAGCACGATCGTCTTTTGCAGTTCCAACGACAGGGCGCTGAAATTACCTTCCTCAAACTTCTCACAAACATCCTCACGCAATTGGCCGAAATGATGCGGCTGGCCGCAATTTTCCACACTTAACGTATCAATGAGAGCGGCGGCCGACACCGCTCCAAGAAAAAAGACAATAAAAAAAATTGTTTTCATCTCTTAAAGGAACAGGTTAACGATTGGGTAACTTAGAACCACAACGGCTAGCCCGATAAGGATGTACTTCAGGCGGTCTCCCAAGCGCTTCTTCTCTATCGGATCTCTTGCTCCCATGAACTGGATGCCAAGGATAATCGAAGCTAATACTGCAACACCTACTGCAACAAGCCGAACAATACTGATTATCCTTGCTAACAGATTTGTAACCTCAGACACCCCTCCAATGTTAGTGATATCAACTGGTGCAAAAGCGTCAGTTGATAATTCTGTCCCATTTGCTGCAAACACCATCGGCATGGCAAGCAACAACAAAAAGACCACCATTCCAAACTTATTGAATTGTTTCATATTTTTACCTCCTGTATCATGTTATGTAATCTTATAATGGTTAGCTCCGCCAGCTTTAGCGGTCCTGATCACATAAGGGTCACTATCGACCCAGCTTTTGATCTCCACGCTGAGCGTGTCACGCATCTGATCAGCGTTCTCGTAAGCCTGAGTCAATAAGGATAATACCTTACTTATTGAAAAGCTTTGCTCTTGATCCTGGATGAATCGAGCTGCAAGGCGTTGTAATTGCACCCTTTGTTGCTTGTTCTTAAGCGGAAATTCCGGGAACTGGACCTGCAGTTGACCGGCTAAAGGGCTGACGTCCATAACCAATACCGGAAGAGCCGCGACTGTCTCCTTTTTCTTTCTCTGAAAGAGCTCTTTGAAATTTCTCTTTGGTGATTTCTCTACAATTTTAGTTTCTATTTTAGTTTCTTTAACTTCAGTTTTAGGCAGCTTTGGTATCTGGTCCGGCCCTTCTTTTTTCCTGAACATAAAAGAAGGCTTCGTGATAGAAGAGAAGACACTCCGAACATCTTTTGTTGAGGCAGTCTTTTTTTCCGGGATCATCATTTTCTTCTCTTGTAATGTCATAAGTTTTTTCTCCATCTTCTGGCAGCTTTTGGTAAGCCGCTGCAACTCCTTACTCTTAACTTTGAGATAATTATGCATGGTCTGATTTTTACCTTCTATTCTTTTCTCGTTCTGCTGCAACGACGCTACTTTTTGTTCCAGCAGTAAGTGTTCTTTCTGTGTGGCCTGCAGTTGAATGTCCTGTCTAGAGATAGCTTCTTCCTGCTTCTTAAGCATCTTTTTAGCCTGCGCCTGTCTGCTACCAACAGCTTTCAACTCCTCTAAGATAGAACCAACCTGCTCTTTTCTAGTATTATAACTTTCCTGAAGGGAAGCTATCTCCCTTTTGGTCGAGTTCAGCTTCCAAGTCAGCCGTCTCTTCTGAAAGTATAATGAAGTGACCACAGCCAAAGCTGTCAGCAGGGCGATGAGGCCGACAACCTGCAGCAAGATCTTATCAAAAAAGACCCAGGCGGCAAGCATGAATACCAAAAGGATCAAGATGATCGTAAAATAGATAGAGAAATGGATACCTACAGAACGTGAACTACTTTCTTGTGCCATTCCCCCTCCCATTTCCCCCAGTTAGTAGTTACAAATATATAAAATGATAGTATATGCAATATATATATTGTAGGCTATCTCTTCTTGATGAAGAAAATATAGCCGATGCCGATGACCCCAATCATCAAAATGACCGCGATGATAGAGCCGATGATGTTGGCAGTAGAAGAAGAGTCTTCTATGGCTTTTTTCTCAACGTTGGCCTGAGGCTGTGGAACATCCGCTTGTTCCTGAGATTCTGGAGCTGGTCTGCCGAACGCTTCTTCGATAGTGTCGGCATCTGAACCCAGCTTCTGCAGATATTCTTTCTCGCTAAGACCTTCTTCCTGGGCCATCTCTTTGTGGACGATGATCATCGCGTCTTGAGTGTCCATCTCGTCGATGTTAGGATATTTTTCCCTCAGCCTGGCAGCGAAATCAGCTGCTTCATCCATCTGCTGCTGTAAGACCTCTCCTGGTTTTGGCGGCAGCTTGTTGGTCTCTGCCAGCATTTCCGGTTTAAGACGGACCAGCGAATTATACATCTTATCTGCCAGTTCGTCATCGACCCAGACCGAGACCCACACGTCATAATTTTTCTCTGCTTCGGTGATTGGCAGATCAACTCTTAACAGTTCAGGATCTTTACTGATGACAATATCCTGCTCATATTCGGACGGTCCGAAATCAGCGTCCGGCGATAACGTCTCTATCAATAGCTGCGCATTAAGATCTTTTCCTTGAGAGTTCTGGAATTCTAAGACAATAGGGAAGACCAGATCATCATCTGAAGCGAGGATGCGGAAATCGACATCCCCCCAGGATGCAGCCAGAGCTGTCGTTGATAAGATCAGAGTTAAGATAATGTAGATAGTTGCTTTCATTTTGTGTCCTCCAGAACAGCTATCACCTTTGTTTCTGCAGCCAGATCAGCCAGACCTTTATGATCTTCTCTGGCGACGATCATGATAAAATGAGCTATGAGCGTGAATGGCACGAACATGATAAAACCGAACTTAATCAAAGCTCTTAGAAAAGCCTTGCCGTAAGTGATCCTTTCTTCATCAACAGATACTATCCGCAGCCCCATAGCTTTCTTGCCGATGGTGTATCCTTTGCGTCCGACCCAGAAAGTGTCGATGAGGATAAAGTAAAAGCCAGATAATAAACAGAAAGCAAAGTAAGTTCCGATAGCGATGATCGCGGACTTTTCTAAATCACCATATCCCAGCGTCAGCACCAAGATCAGAGTAGTAACAAAAAAGATCCCGATATAAACAAAGCCGTCGATGATATGGGCCAAAAGTCGTTTTCCGATGTTTGCTGTTTCCATAGTTTTGAAAATGTATTTTTGAGCACTTATTTATATCTCTTTGCTATATGAAGTATATGTTTATCTGTCCCATTCAATCTTAGGGAGGATTTTTTGTTTGAAAGTATTGATATTCCACGGTCCTTCATACTCTTTCTTATCTGGAGAATCACCGGCTGATTGTACTTCTAATGTAATCTATAGCTTCTTTTCCAGCTCGTATTGGAATCAGTTTTAATTTTGGGAATTGCTTACGTTTTTCAGATAATTTCTCGCCAACATCAGTACCAATCTCATTTATGCTGTTTTTATTCTCCATATCATAAATTTCAACTTTAAATTTTCTTTTAAGAGTAGAGAAAAAATCATTACACATTATCAAAACACTATCTGGATTAATAACTGCAAACCGTAAATAAAATCCTGGGGAAAAGTCTTTTTCCATTCTTAACTCTAATTCTAAAATCCCTTCTTTTTTTTTCATCTCATAAAAGCTAGGTTTTACTTTTGTAAACTCATTTTCTAACAGAAAACTTTCTACTTTAGTAATTAAAGTTTTATCATTAAACTTTACTTTGAATAGATATGCTTCTTGTCCCATTATTCTAACCCCAAGTTTTCAAACTTAACATCTTTCCAACTATTATATACTTTACTGTTATAATCCTCGCCAAATATATAGGGCATCTCATCAAAAGAGAATCCCGCACGTTCGTAAGCGACAAAGCGGTGATGGCCATCAAGAATCCATCTCTTAACACCAACTCCATCCATAGATTCTTCAATAGCAAATTCTATTGGCAAAGTGTCTTCCCCTTGGATAATCTGATTGAAGTACTGGTCAACTTTTCCTGGATCAATTACATCTTGGGTTGGTCTTATAACTCTAAAATCTGTCCCAACAACCTCTTTGCCTTTCTCTACCCATTTAGTTATTAATTCTGGTTTGCCTTTTAATAAAACATTTTCAACTCCTTCTTTAGCAAGTAGTTTTTGGATACCATCGCTACCTAGGTCTTTAGATATTAAGTTTAATTTGGTTCCGACAACATCAAAATCAGACTGAGAAAGTCCGTTAAAAATTTTATTAAGACTTTCAGCTTCAGAATTTTTAGCAAATTTAGCTAGCCCTTCTACAACATTTTCATCTAAATTACTTACTGCAAATTGGCCAATCTCACTTTTAGCTAAAGCCTTCGCCACATCATCGCCATAATCTTCAGCCACTTTACCTACTAACTTCACAACCTTAGCCGCTTCATCCTCAGGTAACTTGCTAATGAAAGCAAACTCGCCGATAGCATCAAAAATTTTAGCACCTTTGCTAGCCACATCTCCCAATGCTTTAAACTTAGTTAAGACTTTAAGCTTCCCTAATTCCCCCACTTTAGAGACCGGCAGCAATAACAGTAAGATCTGAGCAGCGACGAAACCGCCGGTGTATGATGCAGTATAGGTCCTAGTAAGGATAACGTTCTCACACTCTCCCTCATATTCCCAAATATCCCTAGCGACGGTGGAACGTTCATCGAACCATCGGTTTTTCATGTCTAGGAATATCTGTTTGTAATTGGCGTTGATCAAGCCGTTGACGATCTCCTGGCCAGACTCAACAGCTTCGTAACCAGTCTTTAACTCCATGCACATTACATCACCCTGGCATTCAATGAGATTGTCTACAGATTTTTTTCCAACATTGAAGACCAGCTTGACGACACCTACAGCTAGATCGATTATACCCGCAGCATCAGACCATACTCCTGAGATCAAGCCATGAGGGCCGCCGATAGTTTTCCCTACAAAAGCCGCAGAAGCTTTCTCGGGAGAGGAGATCACTTGAGTGAGAGTATATACATCGATAGGGCCGAGTGAAATGGACCCCATAATATCACGGGAAAAATCGATCTCAGGATGGAAATAGTCGGGACAGCCGTTCTGGAACATCCTGTTGAAAGGATCGTCCTCACCATCCAAAGGATTCGACCAGTAGCGGATCTCAACTTTAGTGACAACGCCGTCGCCGTCTTCATCGTCATCGGGATGCTCTACCACACAGTCATCGGCAGCGCAGGCCTGCCAACCATAGCACAAATGTTCGTCAATCACTTTCTCTTCAACATTTGATTGCAGGCAATCATTATCTACAACATTATCACAATCATCATCAACACCGTTGCAGATCTCCATCTGAGATACACATTCACTAACAGCATTTGTGCATTGATTGATTATCAGTAAAAAACCGGGGTCAAAGCTGCATTTGCCGAGACCGTTACATTCTTCCTGGTCACATTTATTGATCCAGCCGTCACCGCACTGCCCGCAGTTATCCTGAGAGACACACCCATCGTCAGGGATGCCGTCTTTATCATCATCCAAGCCATTGCCGCAGATCTCTGTATGGGCAAAACAGACCTCATCCCGTTCGCCGTCGCAGTTGTAATCGCCATCGCTGCAATCTCCAAGGTCGCAGCCTTCCTTCACGTGGATACCGCACATGTGAGTATAATCTGCTTCATCAACAGCAGAAATCTCTTGAGGCTCTTCAGACGGGGAATCATCAGAAACGATCTTTTGAGGAGCCGTTGTGATGTATTGGCCGATCCCTTCCCCGATACAAGTGTCTAAGATAGGATTATATTCCTCCCCTTGCGGACAGCATTTCGTCGTCAAGAAAGAGCCTTCCGGACCGGAACAGGAGTAGCCAGCAGGACAATTATCGGTGATCGGATTGCAATACGCTCCAGAAGATGACACCACCGGAGATGAAGCGAAGGCCAGAGGAGCAGATAACAGCAGGACTATCAAAAAAAGAGCCAGCGGCTTGTTTCCCCCCATAATAAAGTAAAAACCAGCCGAAATATTTAAACATTTAGCCTATACGTTATATGCTCGTCTTAAACAAACACTTTTATAAAACAGATTGTATTCTCAGGCGTTTATCATGAAAGAGAAAGCAAACTATTGGCTTGCCTTCATTTTTCTGGCTGCTCTCACAGTCAGACTGGTGCTTGCTTTTTCTACGCCGGCGTTCACCTATGACTCTTATTTCAACTTAAGACAAGTAGATTATATTTCTAACAATGGATTCCCGCAATTCCATGATGAGCTTTCCTATAGCGGGAGAGATCTGCGGTTCCTGCCTTTGTTCCATTACTTTACAGCATTATTCGATCTTATAACGCCAGATCAATTCATACCGCCAGAAATTATCGCCAAGATCATACCCAACCTGCTTATCGCCAGTTTAGTCATCATCGTCTATCACATCAGCGATAAGATGACTGGCAGCAAGACTGCTTCCCTTTTCTCAGCCGGCATCGCCGCGTTCCTGCCAACATTATATGAGACTAATTCCTTCACCGTGGAAGCGCTGTTCATCCCATTGATCTTCCTCATCACTTTTTGTTTCATCAATCTCAAAGAGAAGAATTTCGTCTACTATTACATCATCGCTTTCCTGGCCGCCTGCCTAACCAGTTCGGCCACCTTTCTGATCATCGTCGGTTTCGGCATCTATCTGCTGCTGTCAGCCATAGAAGGCAAAAAATTGCAGAAAGCAGAAGTTGAGATCATCCTCTTTTCGCTGTTCTTCTATGTCTGGACCCAATTTCTGTTCTTCAAAGAAGTGCTGGCCAGCGAAGGGATGAGTTTCATCTGGCAGAACATCCCTCAGCAGATCATGCGCTGGTATTTTCCACAGCCATCTTTACTAGATACGATGCTTAGCGTCAGTATCATCCCTTTCTTGGCTGGCATCTATGTTGTCGGCCGGTCGTTGTTCAAGCTCAAGAATACCAAAGAATTCCTTTACATCAGCCTGGTCATCTCCACCACTATCCTAACCTGGCTGCGGTTGGTGCAGTTCAAGCTTTCCATCACTTTTTTCAGTATCATCCTGGCTATCTTCTTCGCCTCATTCTATAAAGAGATGGTCGATTTCTTCAAAAGGACCAGGATCAAGTCGTGGAAGATCGGCCTTCCAGCGATCACCATAATCTTATTGGCAGCTACCATGATCTTTCCAGCATTGACCACAGCAAAAGAACAGTCGATGCCTTCGATGGATGCCATCCAGGCCTTCCGTTGGTTCGGCGAGACAATTCCCCAGAAGACGACCACGTTAGTGCAGTTTGAGGAAGGTAACGCACTCAGCTATTATGCTGGCAAGAGAAATGTCATGGACGATCATTTCAGCCTGCAGAAAGATGCTGAACAGCGCATCCTCGACATCTCCACCATGTACATAACCACTTTCCAGACAGAAGCTCTCGGCCTGTTCGATAAGTATCGTGTAGGTTATATCATCTTGACACCTAAAGCCAAGAGCCGTTTCTCCGTGGACAATTTTCATTACATCACTCAGGAATGTTTCGAACCTATCTACAACCAGGAAGTAAAGATCTACCGGGTGCGCTGCACTTTGAAGGAAGCTTAAGATGACCGACGAACCAAGAAATATCATAAAGCCAGTCTTCAAACATTTGGCGCGCTACCATCTTTTTTACGCTATCATTACCGCAGCCGTCGTCCTGCTGCTGCCGCTATTCGTCATCGGACAACCGCTGCTTTTTGGCTCAGAAAGTTATTACAATCTCCAACAGGCGCCGCAGCAGCCGGCGTATCATCTTTCATTCAAAGTCGTGGAAACGATGTCACATCTTCCACTATCAGCGATCAGTATCATCCAGATCCTAGCAGCTTTAATCTCGCTGACCTTTCTCTTCAAGATAGGGACAACCCTAAGGATCAATGCTAAAAAGCAAAGCCTGTTCCTCCTGTTGCTGGCAGTCAGCCCGGCTTTTATCATCCCTTTCCTTGGCCTCTCTCAGATGTCAATATTTATTCTCTTTAGCTTATTGGGGTTCTATATTCTCACCAAAAATGGCCGCTGGCGGTGCTTTTCCATCATCTTCTTTGCAGTCGCCCTTACTATTGATGCAGTTAGCAGTCTTTTTCTTGTTACCCTCCTGACAACCTACGGATTCTACAAAAGAGACAAAAACATATATTACTTCAGCGGCGCAATAGCCTTAGCCGCCATCACTGCTTTCTTATTGCTGCATCTGCCATCTGTCATCGGACCTTTCCACCAGCAGCAGCTCAGCGCCGACTTCATCTCCGATCTCGGCGGCTACAGCGGCGTCAGTTTCTTTCTGGTGCTGCTGGCGATCATCGGACTCTTCAGCAAGTGGAAGGATAGCATCGAGATGTATGTCCTCTTTATCGCGGCTGCCGTGTTGTATATTTACAGCCCTCAGACGGTCTTATTCATCACTGTCATCACTATCGTTTTTGCCGCCAAAGGTTTTTTCGTCATCTTCGAACCGAAGTGGCAGCTTTCCAGCCTCAAGAATTTTACCCTTCTTCTCCTTCTCCTTGGAGTTTTGTTCTCTTCAGCCACCTATGAACAAAGGATTACAGAACTACAGCCGACAGCAACTGAACTTGAGGTCCTTGCCTGGATCGAAAGCAGCACGCCAAAAGATGCTCGATTTTTCACATCCTCAGAAGATAGTTATTATCTGCAGTATTTCGCCAAAAGAGAGACGGCGACCTCTTTCCAGCGGCAGGATCTGACAGAGAAGCATATCTTTGAAGCCGTCTACGTCCAGGATCTCTTCCCGCTATTGGAACAAGAAGATATCAGATACATCTATCTTTCAGCTGATCTGCGGGAAACATTACCGCAAGAACAAGGGCTATTGTTCTTACTACAGAACGAAAGGTTTAAATTAGCGCATAGTCAGGAAGGCAATGAGGTGTGGAAAGTCAGATAAAGTGCTGGTTTAGGTGGCGTTGATGAATATAGTTATAAACGTAACATTGTGGATCGTCTACATCCTTTCTCTCTACTTCTCGGTATTTCTATTCTTGATCTTCATCGACAAAAAAAACTTTTTTTCAACCGAAGAGTCTTCGATAAACCTTGCTAGAGAACCTTATGTTTCTGTGTTCGTACCTGCATATAACGAAGAGAAGACTATCGTCAAGACCCTGCAATCTATTGACAATCTGGACTATCCGCATGAGAAGATTGAAGTTATCGTCATCGATGACGGCTCTAAAGACAGGACAAGATCCATCATCGAAGAGCACATGAAAGACAAGCCAAACTATCGAATGATCTCCAGACCTAACAAAGGAAAAGCCGCTTCATTGAACGATGCATTAAAAGCAGCAAATGGAGAATTTTTTGCCTGCCTTGACGCTGATTCTTTTGTCCATAGAGACACGCTGAGAAAGATGCTGGCGTTGTATGAGAAAGAGAACGATGAAAGGCTGGCTATCATCACTCCAGCCATGAAAGTCCACGATCCTAAAACGGTCTTGGAGAAGATCCAGTGGCTTGAATATCTGGTGATCATCCTTATCTCACGGATCTCCAGCCACCTTGATTCGTTGTATGTGGCGCCAGGACCTTTTTCTCTCTACCGCACCGAGATCATCAGGAAGATCGGCGGTTTTGATGAGACCAGCATCACTGAAGATCAGGAGATCGCCTATCGTGTACAAAAAGAGAATTACCGCATCAAGCAGTGTTTCGACGGCTATGTCTTCACGACGGCGCCCAGTAAGCTCAAGCCGTTCTACCGGCAGCGAAGACGCTGGTATCTCGGCAGTATCATCTGCTTGCACCAGTATAAAGAGATGGTCGCCAACCGCAAGTACGGTGATTTCGGTATGATGCAGATGATCAAGAACGTCGCGGGATACCTTTTAGCCACGGCCGGCATCTTTATAGCCGTCTACCTTTTCATCATCCCGGCTTGGAACTATCTTAAGAGCGGCTGGCTGATCCGTTTTGAGATCATGCCCATCCTGAAGAACTTGGACTTTTCAATCACCATGATGGATCTGTTGACCATAGATTTCAAGAGAACTTTTATCATCATCTCCTTATTTATGATCGGCTTTTACTTCTTTTATCAAGCCCATAAGAATGCCAATGAGAAAGTGATGAAGTTTGGGATCATCCCCTTACTGCCTTATTTTCTCTTTTATTACCTGTTGAAAGGCATAATCCTTTTAATGTCATTGACAAAATTCACTGCAAAACAGAAATTACGATGGTAGACCAAAAAAGTTCATTCAGAAAGATCAGCAAAGACAAGTACGTTGTCGCTGCGATAATCACATTCCTAATCTTCTCTTTAGGCCTTACTCTAGGGATCGTGTTGAAAGATTATCAGTATGGGCTCATTGAGGAAGTGAACATGGAGCAAGACGTAAAGTTCTACAGTACCCAGCTGCAGTACGCCTACCTCAATGCTTTCAGTGATCTTGATAATTGCGCCGTCCTCAGGACGACTTTACAGGAAGCAGTAGTAGAGTTGGCTGACTCTCTCCAGCAGGTCATCGAACAGGAAGAAGGACAGCCGGGAGATATCCGCAGCCAGGTAGTGCTGCGGAGGTATGCGCTTGACAACCTCAGGTATTGGCTGCTGGCTAAGCAGAGCAACCAGAGATGTGATCTTAACACTGTCCTTGTCCTCTATTTCCACACGCCCGAGAAGAACTGCCCTTCATGTGAGAACCAAGGAGCTATCCTGACCCATTTCAAGAATGTCTTTGAAGAACGTTTCCTGGTCTTCCCGATTAATCTCGACTTGAGAAGCGAAGAGCCGATGATCGAGATCGTCAAATCACAGTTTAATGTCACCAAGGTGCCTACTTTAGTGATCGGCGACCAGAAATATGAAGGCGTCATCTCCAAAGAACAGCTGCAAAACATCATCTGCAATTCGCTCCATGATGCTCCAGAATGCACATGAGATCAGCTAACCTAAGAAAAAACAGTCTGCTCTACATCCTCGTCTTCTCTGTGGTGGTCAGGATAATATACCTGCTGGCCCAACAGCCGTTGTGGTGGGACACGCATGTCTACATCGGCATGGGCAAGTATATCTTTTCTTCTGGAAAATTTGGCATCTGGGAATCATTCAGGCCGCTGCTGCATCCTTTGATCCTGGGATTTTTCTGGGACCTGGGCTTTAGTCCGATAGTCGTCGGCAAGATCCTGGATATCTTTTTCTCAGTGTTGGTGGTCTTCTTCACGTATAAGATAGCTGAGAAAGTGTTCTCAAAGAGAGTAGCTATCATCAGTTCGCTGCTGTTGTCGGTAACGCCGGTGTTCTTGATGTTCACCGGATTGATACTGACGGATCCGATGGCCATGTTTTTTGGTTTAGCAGGCATTTATCTGTATGTTAAAGATCAATCTGACAAGAATTTATTCTTTGCAGGGTTTCTTCTGGCGTTATCATTCCTGACCAGATTTCCGATGGGCCTGTTTCTGGCAGCCGTAGGCATAATCCTTGTTTTCCAAAAAGAAAAGATCATCTCAAAGATGCGGCAACTATTTATTCTTGGTTCTGGTTTCATCATCCCAGTCCTCCCTTATCTGTGGTTCAACTATCAGAAGTACGGAAACGTCTTTGAACCGTTTACTGCCGGTTCCTGGATCGTGACGACGGCCACCTGGCTCTATGGATCCGGGATCACGTATTATTTCAGAGAATTTTTCTTCGGCACTTTGATCTATGTTTTTAGTTTTGTCTATCTTTATCATTTCTTTAAAGAAAAAGGCTGGAAAAACTCTTCCAAACTGCTAGTGGTCTTGATTCCGATGTTGGTCATAGCTTACTTCATGTACGTCCCGCGGAAAGAACTGAGATATATCGTCGCGGCCGTGCCATTTCTCAGTATGATGGTAGCAGCAGCTGTGACCAGGATCTATGACCAGTTGAGATCTACTGAGAAACCCCCCATCACTCCAAAAGCGTTCGTCATCATCTGTGTGCTGCTGATCTTGGCTTTCATCCCGGCAGGATTGCATTTTGAACGGCCGCCATCATTCACGACTGAGATCGACCGGGCCGTAGCAGAATACAACGTGACTGGAACGATCATGGCTTCCGACCCAAGTTTCATATCTTACCTGGACAATCCGATCCTCCTACTGGGAGGCATGACCTTTGCACCCGAAGTGTATGAACAGCACAAAGATGGGTTTGAGCTGCTGTTCATCAACCAGTGTGACCTACCCTGCCCGCCGGAAGATCTGTCTTGTATCAACAGGAGGCAGGAGCTCCTGGAGAAAGTAAAGCTGGAGAACCAGGAGATATTTAGCAAAACTGTTAAAAACTGCAGCTACTCTATACACGTACCACGATGATAAAAGACTACTTTAGCCTAATTCGGGTACAGCAATGGTACAAGAACCTAGTAGTGTTCCTAGCTATCTTTTTCTCAGGCAACGTGTTTGATCTTGCTCTTCTGGAAAGAGCGGGGATCGCTTTCGCCAGCCTCTGCCTGATATCATCAGCCGGCTACATCATCAACGACCTTATCGACCGGCGGAAAGACCAGCTGCATCCTGAAAAGAAGATGCGGCCCCTTGCTTCCGGTAAGATCTCGATCTACTCAGCTTTGGTGTTCATGGGCCTATTACTGGTGACGGCATTATACCTGGGCCAGAACGTCGGCGACACTTTTTTAGTGATTGCGATATCATTATTTCTGCTGACACAACTATACACATTCTATCTCAAGAACGTAATCTTTGCCGATGTCTTGGTCATCGCATCCTTATTTGTGTTGCGGGCCATCGCCGGCGCCGTGGCCGTTTCCGTAGTCGTTTCACCGTGGCTGATCCTCTGTCCTTTTTTCCTAGCTTTGTTCATGGCTATCGCCAAACGAAAAGGTGACTTGCAGCTATTGGGTGAAAGAGCAGCCGCAACCAGAAAAGTGCTACATGAATATAACCATGCGGTCACCGATTCGCTGATGAGCATCACGACCGGGCTGCTGGTGATGTCATACAGCCTCTATTCGTTCCTCAGCCCCTACAACAGACTTATATACACTATCCCCTTTTCCCTCTATGTCATCTTCCGTTATTACCACCTGGTCGGCAAGTCGCCGGAAATCGCCCGGCAGCCGCATAAAGCGATACAAGATCTGGCGTTGATGGTCGGCATCCTGTTATGGGTGATGGTAACCGGAGCTTTGATATATTACCCATGAAATATGCAAAACTGTTCGACACCGCTTTTCGGGACGTAACCGCTTTTGGCGGATTCATCTTCTACGGGTTTGTGCTGTTGTTATCTTTAGGTAATCTGGGATTATTTATCCGTCTGTTGATAGGATTAGCAGTGATGGTAGCTGTCGTGGTCCTGATCCGTTCGTTCTATTTCAAGCAGAGGCCTAAGAAACAGAGTTACAGTAATTTTTTAGAAAGGATCGATGCGGCTTCGTTTCCCTCGCTGCATACGGCCAGGGCAGTATTTTTAGCGTTGGTCTTTTCTCCGGCTAATGCGATATTAGTTTCGGTGATGGCTGTCCTGGTAGCCTATTCACGGATATATCTGAAGAAACACGATTGGATAGATGTATTGTTCGGTGGATTGCTGGGCTGGGGCGTGTATTGGGTAGTTGGGTTGATTTAGAGATCACTTCCTTTTCCTGACTTTGATAAAATCACCCAGCGTCATCTCATCCGACTTCTTAGAAGATAAGTCAACAGCTGCTCTTTCGTCTTTCTCCACCAGCGAGATGTCCAGCTTCTTTTCTAATTGACGGGCGACGGCAAGCTGCGGTTTTAATGACCCCGATTCCCATTTCTGCACCACGCTGGCCCGCTCCTGCAAGAAGGAGGCGAACTGTTCCTGATTCAATGAACGGGATTCTCTGGCTTTCCGTATCAATGAGGGGTAATTATCAACCACCCGGAACTCTGGCGTGGAAACCTGGCTCTGTCTGGGAGAATAAGAATACTGCGGTTTCTTCTTGATAGTGCCGTACTTCAAGCAGGCTTGACAGAGCTGAAAATCAGCGCTTTCTACCGTAGCAGCGGTCAAAGAGCCGCTTTTCCCGCACATATCACAAACTGCCATACAGAAACAAAAATGAGGTTATATTAAAATGTTCTGACTAATCTTCCAGAACCTATTTAAAATAAAGTCAAAATTCTCTCTTAAATGGCCAGACGGAAGATCAGGGAACATGACGCCAAGAAGATTATAGCGGATGCCATCCCTGAGCTGGGATTCAAGTCTGTTCTCATAACTCCGGAAACTAACGTAGAGACTCTTCCAGAGAGATTCCATTGGTTACTTCAGGAAAAGCTGACTATCAAACCCGATCAGCTGTTTGGAAAGAGAAAAAAGCATGGATTAGTCCTCATAGATGCTGCTTTTCAAGGGGTTAAAGACTTTCTTCAGCAATACCGCAACAAAGAGTTCACCATCAACGATACGGAAGATATCCTGACCCATTTCATCATCGAACCGTTTGTTCCTCACCATAAAGAATACTATCTGGCCATAACTTCAGAGAGAGATCACGACACCATCCACTTCTCGGAAACTGGGGGCATCGATATCGAAGAGAATTGGGACAATGTTAAGACTATCCAGATCCCAACCTTTACAAATATCGACGAAGTCAAACTAGAATTTCTAGATAATAGTGAGATTGAGAATAAAGAGAAGATAACATCGTTCATAAAAGAACTTTACAAAGCTTTTAGAGATCTTGATTTCACTTATCTAGAGATCAACCCTTTCACTTTTGACAACGACGGAAAAATTGTTCTTCTCGACACTGTCGCCAGGATCGATGACTGCGCATCATTCAAAGGACAGTGGGATCTTGAATTCCCACGAGAGTTCGGCAAAAGACAATATCAAGAAGAACTACATATCGAAGAGCTGGATAGGAAGAGTGGCGCCTCGTTGAAGCTTACTATCCTCAATCCAGACGGCAAGATCTGGAACATTCTTGGCGGTGGCGGAGCCAGTATCATCTACCTGGACATGATCACCAACCTAGGACACGGCAAGGAAATAGCCAACTATGGAGAATCGAGCGGCAACCCTTCGATGGAAGAATCGTATGAATATGCCAGATCAATATTAGAACTGATGACTAAGAACAACGGAAAAGTCCTGTTCATCGTCGGCGGTATCGCTAACTTTACCGATGTCAGGAGCACTTTCAAAGGCACCATCAAAGCTCTGGAAGAATATGCTGATCAGTTGAAAGACGTGACCATCTTCGTCCGCAGAGGCGGACCGCACCATGAAGAAGGATTAAGGTTGATGAAAGGAACTGGAGAGAAGCTGGGGATCAGGATGTACGTCCACGGACCGGAAACGTCGATGCCGGAGATCATCACTATCGCGGGAGGCAGCTTATGATGGAACCATATCAATTGTTCGGCAAGCACTCGCAGACCTTCTTCTACAACCTCAAAGGCAAGCCGATCCAACATATGCTTGACTTTGATCACCTCTCTAAAAGAGAAAAGCCAAGTGTTGCAGCCATCATCCATCCAGGGAAGAGCGGCTACCATAAAGTGTTCTTCGGAAACAGAGAGATCCTCCTACCGATCTATTCCAGCATCAAAGAGGCAGCCGAAAAACATCCTAACGTCGATTCCATCATAAACTTCGCCTCTTTTCGTTCCGCATACCAGTCATCAAAAGAAGCTTTACAGCAGCCGACGATCAAAACCGTCGTCATCGTCGCGGAAGGCATCCCGGAACGGCAGACGAAAGAACTGATCGCGATCGCCAAACAACAGCAGAAGACCATCATCGGCCCATCTACCGTCGGCGGCATCGTCGCTGGAAAGTTCAGGATAGGTCATGCCGGCGGCATGAACGAGAACATCTTGAGAGCCAGATTATACCGATCAGGCAGCATCGGTCTTGTCTCAAGATCTGGCGGCATGATGAACGAGTTCTTCAACATCATCTCCCGAGCAGCTGACGGCATCCATGAAGGCATCGCTATCGGCGGCGACGCTTTTCCAGGTTCAACATTATTGGACCACATGCTTCGTTATGAAGCTAATCCGGAGATCAAGATCATCGTCGCCCTCGGAGAGATCGGCGGTTCCATGGAATATGAGATCATAGAAGCCAAAAAAGCCGGAAAACTGACGAAACCTATCGTGATGTGGGTTTCAGGCACCTGCGCCAGCATCTTTCCCTGGGAAGTACAGTTCGGCCATGCAGGAGCGAAAGCTGAGTCTGGAAAAGAAACTGCGCAGGCGAAGAATGCGGCTCTGAAAGAAGCCGGCATCGTCGTCCCCGAGTCGTTTGAACAATTTGAGGCCGTTATCGGGGAAACGTTTAAAAAACACGTTCCGACTAGGCAGCCGATGGAGAATCCACTGCAGATCCCGGAACGGAAGAATACTCATTTTACCAGCACTATCTCTGATGATCGAGGGGAGGAGCTTACCTATAATGGCATCCCTATCAGCAAGCTGATCACTGACAATTCCTCATTAGGAAAGATCATCGGACTATTGTGGTTCAAGAAAGATCTTCCTGCCGAGTTCGTCCATTTCCTTGACCTCTCTTTAGTCCTTTGCGCTGACCATGGTCCGGCAGTAGCCACAGCCCATAACGCCATGGTCACCGCCAGAGCCGGCAAAGATGTCATCAGCAGTCTCATCGCCGGGTTGACTACCATCGGCAGCCGCCATGGCGGTGCGATCGACGACGCCTGCCGCTATTTCCTGGAAGCAACTGGATCATTGAAGCCGGCTGAGTTCGTGGAACAGATGAAACGACAGGGTAAATACATCCCTGGCATCGGCCACCGGGTCAAGTCAAAGAAAAATCCAGATAAAAGAGTAGAGCTGCTTAAACAGTTCGCCAAAGAAAATATTTCCAGCACAAGATATCTTGATTACGCCTTAGCGGTGGAGGAAGAGACTCTCAAGAAAGCAGAGAACCTCATCCTAAACGTGGACGGCTGCATCGCTGCCATTTTCCTTGACCTTTTGGAAAGCTGCGGACAGTTTAACAGAGAAGAGATTGCGCAAATTACCCAGATCGGCTATATGAACGGACTGTTCGCGGTCGGTAGAAGTGTAGGGATCATCGGCCATATCTTAGATCAGAGACGGCTGGATGAAGGATTGTATAGGCATCCTACAGACGATATCTTATACCATCAATAAACTACCGATAAAAAAACAGGCGTCGATCGGCATCTCAAACCATGATTATCCTGCAAGAAGGAAGATTTTATAAATAAAGTATCGGTTTTGAGCAGATAGGTGGAAAGAGTGGAAGAAGAGAAGAAAGAGAATCTTGAGGAAACGGCAGAAAAGCCAGTCATGAAAAGTGACGAAGAAGTCATCGATTTTTCTACGTTCAAAAACCTCTTCAAGAAGAAAAAGAAAGCTGCAAAGCATGAAGAGCAGCCTATCCAACCACTACCTCACGAAAAAGAAAAGATTATAGAAGCTCCTTCTGATGATTCAGAGACTATTTCTTTATCAGCACTAAAAGAAAAGAGCAAGAGTTTCTTCAAGAAAGAGAATAGAAGAAAAGGATCACATCAAAGCGCAGGAGATCACGAGGGACCATCATTTAATTTCGACAGTGTTAAAGGTTTCGCCAGGAAAAACCAGAAGTGGCTTATCCCAGTAGCGTTGATATTTCTCGCCATGCTGGTATCGTTCCATTTCAGGATGATGCCCTCAGATCTGCCGATAACTGAAGACTGGGCTCAGAGTACAGTATATAACTATTATCAAAACAATATGCAGAGCCAAGTCAACCAGCAATACCCAAACTTGCCGCAGCAGAATCGAGACGCTTTAGTCAACACGGAATTTCAGAAATTCCTCACGGATAACGCGGATTCCGTGCAGCAGCAGATCGACCAAGTCTCACAAGAGTTCAAAGGGCAGTTCCAAGACGAGAACGGAGACACTTATCTGTTGGCCATCGACCCATACTTGTGGTATAGCGAGATGCGAAATGTCATCAACTACGGCCATCTGGGAGACAAGATCATCGACGGCGAATCGTATTTCTCGCTGCGTGATGGCAGATTAGACAAAAAAGCAAGTTTCCAGCTTCACCCCTATATAGCAGCATACTTCTACAAGTTCATGTCTGTCTTTGACAGAGACATCTCACTGATGCGGGCATTATTCCTGCTGCCGGCAGTCCTTATCGCTCTGGCTCTGATCCCGATCTTCTTTATCGGACGACGCCTAGCCGGAAATGTTGGCGGTTTCTTTGCGGCCATATTGCTGGCAATCAATGGACCGCTGTTGGGAAGGACACCGGCCGGTTTCGCAGATACAGACCCATATAACATCTTGTTCCCGTTATTGATCATCTGGCTGTTCATCGAAGCGTTCTATGCAAGAGATCTAAAGAAAAAGATCGCATATTTAGCTGGTTCCGGTCTTTTTGTCGGCGCTTTTGCCGTCACCTGGAGCGGCTGGACTTACGTTGAACTGATTATCGCCGGAATCTTCGGAGCATGGCTGCTGATTAGAGTTGCGATCGATTATTACAAAGAAAGAAATGAAAAAAAATGGTGGAAGAAAGTTGCGACCGATCTTAAAGCGCCATTCTTCACTTTCATCGGCTTCCTGGTCTCTTCTGGCATATTCGCAGCGCTCTTCGGCCGTTTCACACAGTTTTATGGTGCGTTGAGCAGGACCATCAGTTTCACCAATATTAAAGAGGTCGGTATCAAAACTATCTGGCCCAACGTCCTGACGACTGTAGCAGAATTTAACACGACATCGTTCTCAAACATCGTCGACCAGATGGGCGGGAAACCTCTGTTCACGCTGGCCGTCCTCGGCGCGTTATTGTTATTAGTCAAAAGAGTCGGCGAAGAGAAAAGAAATTACTTTGATTTCATCATGCTAGCCGTCTGGTTTACAGCAACAGCATACGCTTTCACCAAAGGAACACGTTTCGCTATCCTCATGGCTCCGCCGTTCGCTTTAGCCATCGGCGCTTTCTCCGGAAGGATCTATTATAAAGGCTCGCTGATGGTCAAAGAGAACATCAATCTTGACCGAAGGATCGCTAAAGGGCTGGCCATCCTCCTAATCTGTTTATTTTTGATCACACCGTTCGCCAGTGCCAAACAGGTTGCTATCACCGAAGTGCCAAGCATGAACGATGCTTGGTATACTGCCTTGACTAAGATACGAGACGATACACCTGACTCCATCATCACCAGCTGGTGGGATTTCGGCCATTGGTTCGTCGCCATCGGCCAGAGAAGAGTTACCTTTGACGGCGGAGATCAGGGAGAAAGGATCCACTGGGTCGGCCGCACTTTATTATCAGATAATGAAGCGGAATCTGTCGGTATCCTGCGCATGCTCAACTGTGTCCAGGAAACGGCACCTCATAAGTTGGACGAGTACACCCACGACAGCCTGAAGTCTATCCAGATGTTATACCAGGTATTTCCGATTTCGTCACGATCACAGGCACTACAAAAATATCAGGAACTGGGATTGACCAAAGAACAAGCCGAGGTGATGATCGAATATACTCACTGCCAAGACTTGTTGCCTAACTATTACATCACCTCAGACGACATGGTTGGTAAAGCTGGTGTCTGGGGGCACTTTGGCAGTTGGGACTTTGAAAAATCAACAATGTTCCAGACTACCAAGAAGATGAGCCGGGAAGACGCTGTGAAATATCTTATGGAAAAGTTCGGGATGACTGAAGAACAGGCCCATAAGACGCATGGGGAGATTCAGGCAGCGTCTGGCGATCAGTGGATCGCTCCCTGGCCAGGGTATTTGACCAGCCCAAGAGCCTGTGAGAAGCTTTCCGAGAACGAGATCAGCTGCCAAGCCCAGAGCAACGGTGGTATCATCCCTTTAAAGATCAACATAGATACTATGACTGTGACTGTGGAAGGTAATGATGAAGTTACGGTAAATTCCCTGGTCTATCCAACACCATCTGGTGTCCAGGTCAAAGAATTTGAAGGGGAAAAAGTCGGCGCATCAGTGGTCCTTATTCCTAATGGAGAAAGATATAATTTCCTTCTGGCCGATCCATTACAGGCTAAGAGCATGTTCACAAAATTGTTCTTCCTCAACGGCGAGGGGTCGAAATGCTTCCAGAAGTTCGATGAGCGGAACCTGGTTACCGGAGGGGCGATCATGACCTGGAAAGTCGATTATAGCTGTTCTCAGGGGAATATTGTTCAATAGACATACTTGCTTTTCTCTTCTTTTTCATAATGTTTATATACCTACCAGACGGGTTTGAGGCTATTACAATGGACCAGACTTATGTGATAGTTCCTGCTTACAATGAAGCGGCTCGGATCAAAGATGTTATCGGTGAGATCAGGAAGTACTGCAAGAATATCATTGTCGTTGATGATGGATCAAAAGATGACACAGTTAAAGTAGCATCTAGGGAGAACGTCACAGTTCTTAGACATGAGATCAATATGGGCAAAGGAGCAGCTCTGAAGACTGGCTGTGATTATGCCTGTAGTAAAGATGCTGGATATATCATCACTATCGACGCTGACGGCCAGCACCAGCCGAAAGAGATCCCAACTTTCATGAAAGCTTTAGAGAAAGCAGATATCGTCTTCAGCTATCGTATGATTAACAGGAAAATGCCGTTCGTACTGCGGTTCGGCAACAGGTTCATCAACCAGACCCTTAATTACCTTTACGGTATCAAGATCAAAGACAGCCAGAGCGGCTACCGCGGCTTCACCGCTGATGCTTATAAAAAGATCCGTTGGAATGCCACAGACTACTACATGGAAACAGAGATGATAATCAAGACCAGGAGAAGAAGGTTGAGATATGCCCAACTGCCGATCCAGACTATCTACGGAGACAAGTACAAAGGAACGACCGTGCTTGATGGGGTTGGGATCGTAGCTAAGATGATAGGAGGGAAACTGTTCTGATGAGCACGACATTTTGGATACAATTTTTAGGCGTAATATTTGGAATAGCCATGATGTACTTCACTTTCGTCAAATACAAAAGGAAAGAGTTAAAGTCGCACGAACTGATGATGTGGTTCCTCGGCTGGATCCTCCTCATGTTGGTAGCTATCATACCCTCCTCATTAGATTTGATCATCGCGCCGCTCCATTTCTACCGGCGCCTGGACTTCTTCGTGGTCTTCGGCTTTTTTATCCTGCTAGGCATGGGATTCTACAACTACAGCGTCACCAAGAAGATGGAACGAAAACTGGAAGTTCTGGTCAGAAGAAGAGCCATTGAAGAGAACCCGCAGGTCGAACAGAAACACGAGAAACGATGAAGATTCTTTTTATCTGTGAAAATTATATCCCCCATTACGGTGGGGCGGAAGTTGTCTTCAAGAATCTGGCTGAAGGTTTTGTAAAGCGAGGCCACACGGTTTCTCTGATCACTCATCAGCTCCAGGATACAAAGAGAAGAGAAAAGCTCAACGGCGTTGATGTCTATCGCATTCCCTCTTTTCATTCAAGGTATGTCTTTTCGTTCTCAGCCATCCTGAAAAGTATAATGCTAGCGCGAAATGCCGACGTTATCCAGACGACTACATTTAATGGTGCTTTCCCGGCGTGGTTAGCGTCTAAGATCACCGGAAAACCAGTAATTCTGACGGTCCATGAGGTATGGGTCGGGAAATGGCAGGCGGTGACTGGTTTCTCAAAATGGAAAAGCTGGCTTCATGATTCTCTCGAGAGATTGATCTATCTGCTGCCTTTCGACCATTACGCCTGTGTTTCTGAAGCGACCAGGAAAGATCTGATGAAGCTAAAGATACCAGCCAGAAAAGTCAGCCGGATCTACAACGGCTTTGATTACGATTTCTGGAACCAGCAGCGTTTCAAGGCCGAAAAAGCAGCATCGATACGGAAAAAACTGAATCTTAATGACGACTATGTCTTCTTCTCCTGGGGTCGGCCGGGACCATCCAAAGGTTTTGAATATGCGGTAAAAGCCATGCCCCTGATCATGAAAGAAAAGCCGGATGCGGTCTTACTTTTGATGCTTGGTTCCATTGACAAGTATCAAGAGGGGTTCCAGAGATTACGGAAACTTATCAAAGAGCTTAAGCTTAGTGATAGAGTGAAGATCATCCCGTCAGTTCCCTATGAGCAGTTGGGAGACCATATCAAGATGGCTGACTGCGTGATAGTCCCTTCAGTTGCCGAAGGGTTTGGGTACACTACCCTAGAGGCGAATGCCATGGGTAAACCAGTTATCATCAGTGATGCCGGTTCACTGCCGGAAGTGGTCTCCGGGAAGCATCTCATCTTCAGGAAGAAGGATAGTGGCGATCTAGCTCTAAAAGCTCTGAAGATGATGCAGAAAAGGTACAATGATACACCAAAGAAAAGATTCACCTGGGAGGAATCGATTTCAAGTTACTTGCAGGTGTACAAGAGGCTTTGAATCGTCAGTACCAATTATGCAAGATAAACCTCCACAGCTCTGTCGCTGCGTTCTCTAAATCTTTCTTCTGATTTTCCGTCTTTATCGCTATCGGCTTAAGATACTTGTTCAGCTCTTTGAACAGGACCATCTGCCGCTGTAACCCTGCAGGAGATTCTTTAGGACGTCTTTTCATAAGGATCTCCACGTCATTATAGAGATAAAATGTAATGCTTGGCTTGGGAAAAAGATGCAGCAGGAAACTCCTGAACCATAAAGGAACATTGTCCATCAGGAAGATGTCGGAACAATATCGGTCGGTGATCACAAAATGATGTCTTTTCCGTTTAGGCAGGATCAAAAAGAAATACCGCAACAGCAAATCCATAGTAAAGACCGGAGCAGCAACCGTGTAGAGAATTTTTCTCGCTACAGATGTTTTTTTCTTTTTTCGGGAGAAGTCTTTTTTCTTTTCCAGCGATTTGTATCTATTACCGAGCTTGCGGAACGGCAGCAGCTGTTTCCTGCCCCTTCCGGTATAAGCGATGGACACTTTCCTGTCCTGCAACCGAAGAAAAGAGGCCAGTCCGGCTGCTAAAGTAGATTTCCCAGCTCCGTCCGGACCGATTATGCTTATCAACGGGTATGACCAGCCGATCTTTTTCCAGGACAGCCAACGGAAGAAGAGGCGCGAGAAGATGAAAGTTCGTTTGGGCGATCTAAAGATAAATGAAGCAATGATACTTAACTTATACAAGATAATCTTTTTGAGATTTCCAGATATTACGAAAGAGAAAATCTTATTAGCGACAGATCTTGAAAAGTTTTGCTGAAGACATTTTTTAAGATAATCTTTATTGATAGAAGGGAGCAATGCGGCGAGTGTCTCCAGATATTCTGGTTTGAAACGGCGTTTGCCCAGGATAGAATGCAGCAAGAGCATCACGAACATGTCGTCAGATGAAAGGGTGTAGAAGAAAGATCTCTTTATTCTTCTCTGGAAGATAAACGTGTCCGAAAGATAGCAGATGTCGTTCCAATGGATGCCGCCGACCTGGACATCGAAGCTGATTATTTCACGATCATCGATCCTAAAGTAAGAAACATGTTTGCGAGAGAACTGCGGCGTCTTTCGCTTTGTAAATCCAGCAGTTTCCATGACCTGATGGAATAAAAGATAATCCTTAGAATGGACAGACAGATCGATGCTCCTTTCTGAATGCTTAGCTGGATCTCTCTGTTCTAATAAAAAATCATAATTTCTAAGAACTACATAACGGATGCCTTTCTCGTTTAAAGCCAGGAAAACGTCTTTCAACAGCTGCAGCCGGTCCATCTTCCACAACCCCGAACCATGGTTTTTAAAGGTAATGAAAACGAGGCTCTTTTTAGCTGCAAAATTTAGCTGTAAAAAGAAAGATTACAGACCTTTATACCACAACCATTATAAAACGACTTTTTAAAAGCAAACTGATGGATATCCTGTTCGTTTCAGAGTATTATCCACCTGTAGTGATGGGCGGCGGCGAGATCAATCTGCAGATATTAGCCCAGTCGTTAGACCGAAGGGGCCACAACGTCAGTGTGCTTACTTCTTGCTCAGATCCTTTACCAAGAGAAGGTCATGATAACAGGGTTAAGATCATAAGATCGCTGGCAACCGGAAAAGATCCTTCTTCTGCTTTGAGCAACCTTAAACGATATCTTTTTCTGGCCAGGAACATCAAAAAACAAGTGCTGAGGTTAAAAAACAAACCAGAAGTCATCCACCTCATCGGCGCCGCTGTCTGTTCTGCCGGAAAACTCAGCAGTATGAATATTCCTTTGATCGCTACCATCGAAAGTTATCCAACACTATGTCCTAAAGGCGACCGGATGTATCACGGAAAATCAGAATGCCGGGTCAGATGTTCGTTCCGCAAGTTTGTTCCCTGCCAGGCTAGATCATCCGAGATCGGCAAGATGGAGAATAGTTGGTATTTCCGCTACAATCCGTTATTTCTTGGTTTCGTCTATCACCATTACCGCAAGATGAGCAGGTCACTGAAGTATTGTAAGTTGATCTCCATCAGCAGATATGTGCAAGCGTTGCTGCAGAAAGAAGGCCATTGTAGTTCTGTCGTCCCAAACAGTATCGACACACCACGTTTTAAGAACGATCCTTCACCTAAGGTGGAAGGGAAAACGAGGATCATCTATCTCGGATCATTAACACGGTTCAAAGGACCGCAGGTGCTTCTTGACGCAGTACAAGGAATAGATTGCCGCACAGATCTTTATGGGAATGGTCCGTTACAGGCAGAATTAGAAAGGGTCATCACAGAGAAGAGACTGGATGCCCAGGTCCATAAGCCGGTTCCATACGAGAAAGTACCAGCTCTTTACCAGGAAGCTGATATCGTCGTCTTCCCCTCGATCTGGCCGGAACCGTTCGGCCGCATCGCCATCGAAGCCATTGCTGCCGGCAGACCGGTGATCGGTTCGGCCGTCGGCGGCATCAGGGAGAGTATTCCCGAAGGAAGAGGCTTTTTGGTAACGCCGGGAGATGCTGGTGAACTGCGTTCTGCCATCCTGGATGTTATCAACAGGATCAAAGAAGATAGAGTTGCCAGAGTCGCACCATTGCCAGAATATGAACCAGATAAAGTTGCGGAACTGGTAGAGAAGGTGTATGCGTCATGAGATCCGGACTGTTCAGCGGCATGGCAGCAAACCAAAGAAAAATCATCAAGCTGTTTGAGGATAAAAAGATCAATTTTGTCCTCTTCAAATCTGAGCATAACCTGAGAGGCAGCAATAAGAACCTGGATGTTCTGCTTTCCAGCAAAGATTACAGGTCGGCGTCAATTCTCCTGAAACAGCAAGGATTTGCGCTCTATCTTCCTGAAAAGATCGAAAAGTACAAGAGGATGTTCGTCAATTTTGAAAAAGGCATAGTCACAGCTATCCATCTGCATCGTGAGGTAGCATGGCATGGATTGAGAGCGCTTGATAAAAAGAACATATTAAGACGGGCCAAAGATCATCTGCCATCGCCGGAAGACTCCCTGCTGATCCATGCGGCTCACGGACTGTTTGAAAACTTTCAGTTTACTGCTGAACAGAAGAAACTGCTGGAATCGTATTCAAAAAAGTGCAAAGATTGGATATATGTGCGGAAACAAGCCCATCGTTATGGTTGGGGGAGATTGTTCCTTAAAATTGTGAAGAAAAGAAAGGTTGAGAGAAGAGACATCTTCTTCACCTATCTAAGCAGGGTCATCTACGACCCGCTAGGAGTACTTTATTTCAAATTAAAAGTGATCAAAAAGATTATTCGAGCGCTTTCTTTACGACGGCAGGGACATCTCATCGCGCTGATAGGTGTAAATGGCGCCGGGAAAAGTACAGTCAAAAAAAATCTCCTGGAAGAATATGCACCATTGACAGCCATGGTAAGCGGACAGCAGGGATTCTATTATGGATGGAAACAATCAGGCGTCTCAAAGATCATGGCAAAAACTGTCAATGTCTTTAGCAGAAAGAAGAAAGATCAGAATCTTTTCCAAAAAGTAAGCGACGAGAAAGTGAAGAGATTTGATACGTTCCAAGAACTTCTCTTTATCTACAATTACGGCAGCTATCTCTGGCGCTATCTTATCGGCATCTATCCGCAGCTGCGGAAAGGCAAACTGGTCGTCACGGATAGGTACTATTATGACCTTTACGGCCAGTATCCGTATTCGAAAAACAGCTGGATATTGCCGCTGCTGCCGTTTCCGAAACCGGATGCGGTGTTCCTGCTTGATGCGGATATCGCTACTATCACCAGACGTGATAAAGAGGGGTACGATCAGAGGGTCTTGCAGCCAGTGGAAAAATTGGAAGGGCAGAGAAGACGATACCATCGTCTTGCAGAAAGACGCGGTTTTACAGCTATCGATAACAGTAAAGACCTGCAGAAGAACATCGACATCATTATAAAGAAGACTTGGGGGGCGTATCTGAACAAGAAAAGATGAGCATGATCTTCAAAAATATTATTGATGAACAACTGCCAGGATGGTCAGGAAAAGAGTATAATGGAAAGTCTTTTGATTCCATTCTCCAGATCGACGGCATCCCCCTATGGTGGTTTTACAGCAGGCTCGTGACCGGTCATGTTCTTCCCAAACAATTTGACCTCCAGGATCGTCTCAAACAGGCTGACAGTAGGGGGGCGAAGGATGCCTATTATCGACTGTTATTAATGTTCTTGCAAAAAGCTCTTCGATTTAATGAGTCAAGAAAATTCTCTGCTGCCAGGATTAAAACCATGGACAGTAGTGAGTCCGGAGCAAAAGCATTGTTCTTGACCTATACCAACCATTTCAACAGGGAAAGCAAGACCACGTACCGCATCCAGAAAATTGTTGATTGCCTCAGACAAGAACCAGGTTTAAAGCCGTTGGTCATCTTTGCCGACCCGTTGTCGAACCGTAAGCCTCTCTCTAACGATCTTCCTGGCGACACCATCTATGGTTATATCGATGAAAGTATCAACCGGCAGGCGAAAGCCATGGCGAAAGATCTTCATCATGCTTGGAAGAGAGCTCCCCATAACGAGATCTTCAGCAGCCTGTGGAGAAAGATCAGAGAGACCATGAATTTTTTCTTTTCTGAGGACTTTATCTATCTTACGGCACTATACTACCTCGTCAGCAAAAAGGTTATCTCGGAAGAAAAGATAAAAGTGATCGTATTGACATCGCGAAATGGCCTTCATGAGAAATGCGTGATGGCGGCAGCTCATACTCTTGATATACCTGTCGTCATCCTCCAACACGGCTTAGGTATTGGAGTTGAAGACCAGGAAACTTTCACCGGTACTAAGTTTGCCGTATTTGGGGAATTTTTCCGAAAAAGGTTGACCCGATGGGGAGTTCCTGAAGATGATATCTTTATCACTGGACCGATCATCTTTGATGAGATCGTACCATTTATCAGAGATCCGAGAAAACTTGGCAAGGTAGTTCTGTTCACTGCTCCTTTCATCGAGAACGGCTGGACCAGTAAAGAGAAATACTTTGCAGATATGGAACAGATCTTAAAATCACTGAAAGGCATCAGTAAAGAACTTATCATCAAACTTCATCCCCGAGAGAAAGAGCTGCAGACCTACAAAGATCAGGTAGATAAAGTCGGGATTCAAAATACGACCGTCATCGCCGGAGTTGGAAGCAGTCTGGTCTATGAGACTATGCATGATGCAGAGCTGGTCATTAATTTCTTCTCGACCGTCGCTTTAGAGGCGATGATCATGGACATTCCTGTACTGACGCTGGACCTAGTACCAGGAATAGTCGATGATCTTGAAAATACACCGTACAGCGGCGGAATTATAAAAAGCATGGACGTAGATCTCAAAAAGACTATCGAGATCGCCCTACAAGATTCTCCTGAACTGCAGCAGAAACGCCAGGAAAAAGTGAAAGAATTCTGTTCTGTCATCGATGGGAAAGCATCACAGAGAGTAGTTGATCTCCTGCTGAAAATAACTGATGCCGGTAAGGAAAAAGAGATGAGAATTTAACGCTCCAGCCAGCGCATGCTGTCCCCGGTACGTTCATTGAACCAGGACTGGCAGCCGCGACAGAAAAAACGGGTCAGGCCGTTCCGTTCATAACCTCTCTTGATGATAGTGTAGCCGGTCTCTGACAGTTTACGGGAAGTCTTACAGTAGGGACAGATACAGTAAACCATCTTTAGATCTGACAAAAAGCGCGCAGGTTTCATAAAGACAAAAAAGGCCTTGCTTATAATAGAGATTTATGGAATTAGGTTCCATCTCAAAAGCGCGCATAATTACTTAAACTTTATAAATGGATAATTGGAGCGTTTCCCACAGGTGTTTGTAATCATGAGAATCAGATTAAATAATGAAGGAAAGGTGGTGGAACATGAATATTAAAGAAGAGCTTAGGGCTGGCAACAAGAAGCTAGCCGTGTGGGGTCTGGGATATATCGGATTTTCCTCGATTGCTCATTTCGCAAAGGAAGGAGTAAGCTGTATCGGCACAGATGTAGCTGTTAACCGTGTCGATGACGTCAATAACGGCAAGGCGACAATCCCCAACCTTGATTTCTGGCTGGGATTTGATACGAGGCCACTAGCCAGAGATGGCAAGATGAGAGCTACTACTGACTGGAAAGAAGCAGTGAAAGCTGATGTGGCTGTCCACCTCATCACTATCCCAACAGAGATGAATGGCAAGCCGTATCATGATATCCTCATCGACGTTATCGAAAAACTCAGCAGCTATAAAAATATCTCCTGCGAGCGCCCGCCGCTAGTGATCGTCGAGAGCACCCTTACTCCTACCGTGGCTGACAATCTCGTCATTCCGCTTTTCCGTAAGAACGGGCTGGAGGTTGGAAGGGACATTCTTCTTGGGGTGGCTCCAAGAAGAGATTGGTTTACCTCTGCAGATAAAGGACTAAGAATGCTTCCTCGGGTTGTGGGGGGAACGAATGCGTATACGACCCAAGTCATGGCTGATGTTCTCGGTATCATCTGCAAGAACATAATCCCAGCTAAAGATCATAAGCATGCGGCGATGGTCAAGAGCATCGAAAATGCGTACAGGCAGCTGGACATCGCGTTCGCCAACCAGCTCACACTGGCTTATCCAGACATGGACATGACCAGTATCCTGAAGATGGTCGGCACCAAATGGAACGTAGAGACTTATCATCCCTCCTTCGGGACGGGAGGTTATTGCATCCCATTAGCTCCACAGTACGTGCTTGAAGGCGCAAAACATCCTGAACAGCTGACGCTTCTGCAGGCTTCCCTCAAGACTGATTTCACCCAGCCAGAGAAAGTGGTAGAGAGTATCATCAAAAGAGGTGTAAGAAAGATAGCAGTTCTTGGTATCGCGTACACAGGAGACCTAAAAGTTCATACGTTAAGTCCAGCATTTCCGATCATCAGGAAGCTGAGGGAAAATGGTATTGACGTTAAAGTACATGACCCATACTACAACGAAGAAGAGATCAAGAAGCTGACGGAATGTCCATCAGTTGTGTTTCCTCAGGGGCTGAGTGATCGAGACTGCGTGATCGTCGTCTCACCGCATATGCAATACCGTTACACCCATAAAAATGATGTCGTCAGCAATCTCCAGAGTGCAAAGCTGATCCTTGATAACATGGGTGTCTGGAACGACATCTCTTTCCCACCGCCGATACAATACTATGAAGCAGGCCATGCTAACTGGCTTTAAGACGATGACTATTGCCATAGCACAGATCAATCCCACCGTCGGTGATCTTGACCGCAACCTGGAGAAGATTAGCGACCACATAGCTAAGGCCAGGATGAAAGGTGTTAAACTGGTGGTGTTCCCAGAGTTGTGTGTTACAGGTTACCCGCCAAAAGATCTACTGAGCAAGAAAGCCTTCGTAAAGAAAAATAAAGAGATCTTGGAAAAGGTTGTTGGTTTAAGCCGCGACATGGGTTTGATAATCGGTTTTGTTGATGAAAGAGAAGGCAGGTTATTCAACGCGGCAGCAGTGATAGAAGATGGAGAGCTGAAAGCTGTTTATCACAAGATGAACCTGCCAAACTATGATGTCTTTGATGAAAAAAGGTATTTCACACCAGGCAGCCAAGCAGTCTCTTTGGCTGTAGCTGGGTTCAGGGTGGGATTAACCATCTGTGAAGATATCTGGGTTGAGGATGGACCTGTCAGTAACTTTTCGGGTTCAAACACGGACCTGATAATCAACATCTCGGGATCGCCGTATCATCTGGGGAAGCGGAAACTACGTGAAGACCTTCTGAGAAAACGGGCATTGGAAAGCGGACTGCCGATAGTCTATGCCAACCTGGTCGGCGCTCAGGACGACTTAATCTTCGACGGCAGGAGTTATGTTTTTAATCAGAAAGGAGAAAAGATCGCTGAAGCGAAGTCGTTTGAGGAGGATCTGCTGATAGTAGATGATCTTATCACTGCTCCCATAGTTGTATCGGAAGAAGAAGAGATGAAAGACCTTTATCAGGCTCTAGTATTAGGCATCAGAGATTATTTTCAAAAAAATGGTTTTAAGAAGACGGTATTAGGATTAAGCGGCGGTATCGATTCCGCCCTTACGGCCGTATTGGCTGTGGAAGCGTTAGGAAAAGAGAACGTTAGAGGGATATCCATGCCCAGCAAGTTCTCGTCGTCCGGAAGTGTCGATGATGCCAAAGCTTTAGCCGAGAATCTAGGGATAGACTTACAGGTCGTCCCCATCAAAGCCGTCTTTGACAACTACCTTGAAACCCTTAACCCTCATTTTGAAGGGATGCCATTTAATGTTGCCGAGGAAAATATCCAGGCTAGGATACGGGGAAATTTTCTGATGGCCCTGTCGAACAAGTTCGGCTATCTGGTGCTGACGACCGGCAACAAATCGGAGTTATCTGTAGGGTATGCTACCCTTTATGGGGATATGTGTGGAGGATTAGCAGTAATATCTGATGTCTTCAAGACAAAAGTCTATGATCTTTCTAGGTATATCAACCAGCAGGCTGGAAAAGAAATAATCCCCTCATCAACGATCACTAAAGAACCGTCAGCAGAACTACGGGAAGACCAGAGAGACACTGACTCACTGCCGCCATACGAGATGCTTGACGCCATCCTTAGAGAGTATATCGAGAACGATAAAGGGAAAGAAGAGATTGCAGCTTTGGGCTTTTCAGAAGAATTGGTCAAGAAGATCATCAGTATGGTAGACCGCAGCGAGTATAAAAGGCAACAGGCTGCGCTGGGCTTGAAAGTAAGTCCGTTAGCGTTCGGTTCCGGCAGAAGAGTGCCGATAACCAACAGGTGGAAAGAATGAAGATTCTCGTACTTGGAGGATCTGGTTTTGTCGGTATTCCGATCGTCCGAAAGTTACAGCAGAGTCATCTTTTAACTGCTACTTATCAGAGAGAGATACCCCAGGAGAAAAAATGTACTTGGGTCCAGCTTGATGTGACCAAAGAAGGAACCCTGCGTTCTCTTCTTAATAAAGTCGAGCCTGACCTCATCGTCAACTGCTTAGCTATTTCTAACATTGATGTTTGTGAACAGGACCATGCCCTCTGCAACAGGATCAATGTACGGCCGACAGAGATCATAAAAGATTACTGTACACTAAATCAGCAGGTAAGATACATCTTCTTTTCCACCAGCAATGTCTTTGATAATAAAGGGAGCGTCAATAGTTTTGAAAACGATGAACCGAACCCCTGTAATCATTACGGCAAGAGCAAAGTACACTGTGAAGAGATCATCAAGACCATGCCGCACTATGCCATCATCCGTCCCTGCATAATCTTCGGTATTCCTGAGAAAGGTCAACATGAAAACATCTTTAACTATATTTATAAAGGGCTTTCCACGGGAGAAAGATTTACTGGATTTACAGATTTCCGACGAAGCCCCTGTTATGTTGAAGACGTGGCTTTGCTTGTCGAAAGGATCGTGGAGATGGGTAGTGAAGGTATCTTCCACGCTAGTGGTGAGGCCCTGACCATGGCGGAATTTGCGGATAAAGTAGCTGATTTTTTTAAGTTCGATAAGTCTGGAATCCGAAGAGAGAAGAGCGGCGACACCGGCCGCGACAAGTACCGGCCTAAGAACACGGCTCTCAACTGCGCCCGCACCATGAAAGAGCTCCATTTTACATTTAGGCCTTTACAGGCATCATTAGAAGATATACGGAGGCGATTAATATGACTTTAACGTTAGTGACAGGAGGAGCAGGATTTATCGGCAGCCATCTGGTAGAAGCTTTAGCGGAGAAAGGATATAAAGTAAGGGTCCTCGACAGCCTGATCAAAGGAAAATTGTCAAGCATCAAGTATCTTATCGATCAAGGAAAAGTTGACTTTATGGAAGGAGATATCCGCAACAAAGACACTGTTGACGAAGCCATGAAAGATGTCGATTATGTTTTCCATACCGCCGGCATCCATATTGCCAAGAGCGTGGCTTCTCCTGACGATTGCATCAGCACCAATATCCAAGGGTCATATAACGTATTTCATTCTGCATTGAAGCATGGCGTCAAGCGGGTGATCTTTTCTTCGTCCTCTAGCGTCTATGGCGACCCAAAAAAACTGCCGATGGCTGAAAGCGACCAGCTTTATCCTGCCGAACCGTACGGAGCCGGTAAATTGTATTGCGAGCATCTGCTGCAGCATCTGGGCAAGAAAGGCCTGAAGTATAATTCGCTTCGTTATTTTAACGTCTATGGCGAGAGGCAGGCGGCTCATGCTTATTATACCACGGTAGTCACCCATTTTATCAGACGTATCATGAACAATGAACCCCCGACGATCGACGGCAAAGGCGACCAGTCGATGGATTTCACCCATGTTTCGGATGTTGTCAGAGCAAATATCAGGGCCATGGAATGTGAAGCTGTCAACCAGGAATTTAACGTAGGGACAGGAATCAGCACTTCGGTAGCCAAGCTGGCGGAGATCATCATCAAAGCCCTCGGAAAAGAGTTACAGCCGATCTTTAGAGAGAGAGAGGTCTTTGTCACCAGAAGACAGGCTGATACTACCAAAGCGCAGCAGCTTCTTGGCTTTACTGCCCAGGTCAATGTCGAGGATGGGATCGCTGCGGTAGCTAGAGAGATAGCTGCTCATCCGGAGAGGTACTAAGATGACAGGTGAAGAATTTCTGCCTTTGGCAAAACCAGGTATCGGAGAGGAAGAGTTGAACGCCGTCGTGGAGGTTCTCAAGTCAGGATGGCTGACCACGGGGCCGAAAGTGAAAGAGTTTGAAGAGAAGATGCAGGAATACCTGGGCTGCGCTAAAGCAGTTGGTTTAACATCCTGTACTGGCGGCTTGCATATTGCTTTAGCAGCTTTAGGCATCGGTCCCGGTGATGAAGTTATCTTACCAACGTATACTTTTGTGGCCTGCGCTCATGTCGTTGAATGGGTCGGAGCAAAACCTGTATTGGTGGATGTAGAGAAAGACACGTTCAACATAGATCCGGCCGCTATCGAGACAGCCATCACGCCAAGGACAAAAGCGATCATGCCAGTCCATTTTGCCGGGCATGCCTGCGACCTAGACCGGATTATGGATATTGCTAAGAAACATGGTCTGTTTGTCGTTGAAGATGCTGCTCATGCTATTGGTACCGAATATAAAGGTCGTAAGATAGGTACTTTTGGTGATGTGACAGCTTTCAGTTTTTATGTGACGAAGACGATAACTACGGCCGAAGGCGGCATGGTCACCACCAATGACCCAGAACTAGGACAGAAACTGAAAAGGAAGTCTTATTTCGGCGTCGATAAAGATGCCTATGGTCGTTATACGGACAAAGGAACCTGGTATTATGAAGTCATCGAATCCGGCTTCAAGTACAACATGGATAATATCCAAGGTGCGCTGGGTGTGGAACAGCTCAAAAAATTGGAGGGATTTATCGCTAAAAGGAGAGAACTGGTAGATCATTATAATGAACTCCTGAAAGATGTTCCGGGAGTGGTAATCCCTACTGAGAAAGATTATACCAGACATTCTTACCATCTGTATCCAGTGTTGATTAATTCTGGAAGGAAAGATTTTATTGAGAAACTGCGTGAACGGAAGATCGGGGCCAGCGTCCATTTCATCCCGCTGCATCTTCACCCCTACTATCAGAAAAAGTACGGGTATAAGAGAGGCGACTTCCCTACGGCTGAATTCATCTATGACCGGGAAGTATCGCTGCCGTTATATCCCGGAATGACCAGGCAAGATGTCGAGTATGTGGTCGAAGCAGTGAAGGAGATTCTGTTTTCTTAAAATTATTATCTTATTTTAAATATTATTCTAAAATTCTAAAAAATAGATCAATAAAAACTTAATCCTACTTCTTTTCCCACTTCTCATTGATTATCTGCGAGAAGAGATCGTAGTCAGGGTCTGCCCCCTCAACGAGCGGCATGACAATCTCATCTTTGAAACGATGACCCCACCGGTTCCTCATCGGATCATTAGGCTTCGTCGCATAAATAGTAGCTGCTCGTAAGAAGTGGTTAAGGTCCAGAGCTCTCATCGCTGCTCTCGTGGCAGTATCATCAAGATCGATAGTCCCGTCGGCAGCACGATATCCTTCAACAAGAGCTTTATGCACATCCGCCGTCCTTGCAAATGCAGGATTGGCAAACTGCCAGAAGGCATTATAAAACTCAGCTGCCGGAATACCGGCCTGCGCGAAGTTGCATTGGTCGAAACCATCTATTTCACCGGACTCATCAAGATAAATGTTCCCACGATGAGTATTCGCTAAAACCAGAACTGGAGCAGGAAACTCCATGCCTTTGACATCTTCAAGAGATTTTCTTGCATGGACACGGACAGCATCTAACTCTGCAGGATTAAAGACTTTCTCGTGAGGATTCCAAGCCAGGTTTCCAGTAAGGAACCGTTCCAACCGTTTACTATAATGGTCGACAGAATTCTCAATCTTAAGATTAAGATCACCGTATTCTTCATCTTCTTTAAGAGGAACAACAGCCTGAACATAAGCAAATAAAGCGCCTACTTTCCGCATCAGACCAAGATATGTCGCTTGACGCTGTTCCTCAGGAAGTGAAGCAACATAATTCTGGATGTTTTCCCCTTGCAAAGCCTCTCTGAGAAGGAAGGGAGTTCCATCAGCTGCTCTTCCCAGTTTAACTGCAGCTCCCGGAACACCAAAAGAAACAAAATAATCATAGATCTCACATTCCCTTTCCAAAGAGATAGTTCCCTGAAAGACAGATTCAACCGTCTTCTCTCCCCACTTCTTTTCAAGATCGCTTTGGAAAGTAATGTCATAACTATCATGATGATCATCACAATCGAGAACTTGCGCTCGATATTTATGATGACCTATGTCAGTAGAGACGAGTTTGATAGAATCAACTCTGAATCCGATGTGTTCAATAGCTTTTCGAGCATATTCAGGAGTTATCTTATCCATGCTTTCAATTTATCAACACCACTTTTAAAGCTTATGGAAGTGAAACCAGCATCATAAACTATATAAAGCGGCAAAAGTCGAAAAAAGCATGAAATTCAGCATAGCAGGGAGAGAGATAGGTGACGACTGCCCTTGCTTTACCATCGCCGAGATCGGCATCAATTTCAACGGCAGTTTAGATACTGCTAAAAGATTGATCGATGCGGCAGTAGCTGCCGGCTGTGATGCGGCCAAGTTCCAAGCTTTCAGCGCCGACAACATCTATCCCAAGACGGCTGGTACGTTAGATTGGGAAGATAACGAAAAAAAATATTCCTATTCCATCCACGAAAACGTCAAAAAATTTGAACTGCCCAAATCCTGGGTGCCGGAACTGAAGCGATATTGTGATGAAAAAAGGATCATCTTCTTCTCCAGCATCTGTGATGAAGAACAGGCTGATTATTATGATTCCTTAGGCGTCCCTTTGTTCAAAACCACATCGTACGCTGTCACCCATCTGCCGTTGATCGAATACATCGCCAAGAAAGGCAAGCCGATCATCATCTCCACTGGAGGATCCGATCTTCAGGAAGTGAAAGAAGCATATGAAGCAGCCAGAAAATACAACGGCAAGATCATCCTGCTGCACTGTGTGATTAAGTACGGCGCTGCTTTAGATACCATCAATATGAACGTTCTCGATACTCTGAAAACAGAATTTCCAGATGCAGTCATCGGCTATTCAGACCATACTTACGAAGCCGTTGACACGCCGGTTGCCGCAGTGTACAAAGGAGCGAAAGTGGTGGAGAAACATATCACTCTAGACAGGAAAATGCCGGGACCTGATCATTTCTTCGCTTTGGAGCCAGCCATGTTAAAAGAGATGGTTACAGCAATAAAAGACACCGAGCGGAAGATGAATGAGGGCAAACCGATATCGATTAACCCGATCATCCTTGGTTCTGGAGAAAAGAAGATGCAGTCCAATGAAGAGTATCTTCGCAAGTTTGCCTTCCGCACCATCATAACTTCCAAAGCCATCAGCAAAGGAGAGACGATAAATCTCGACAACGTCAAGGTTCTGCGTCCTGGAAAGTTAGAGAAAGGATTAGAACCAAAAGAACTGCCCAAGATCACTGACGGTTCCTATAAAACAAAAGATAATCTTGCTGAAGGGACCGTCATCACCTGGAAAAATATTGAAGGAGGAAAAATGAACATCAACAATAAAGAACTGCAACAAGATAAAGCTTACATCATAGCTGAAATAGCGTCTGCCCATTGCGGCGACATCAACAAACTAAAACAGATCATCAAAAGCTGTGTTGACTCAGGCGTAGACGCCGTCAAGTTCCAGATGTTTGATGTCGACTACTTTGTATCAGTCTTCCATCCAAATTATCCTAATAACAAGAAAAACCAGTTCAGCAAGGAGACCTGGGAAGAGATCTTCAGTTACACCAAACAGTTCAACGTCGACGTCTGGGCAGATGTCTTCGACGAAGGCAGCGCCGATTTAGCCGAACAGCATGTGCATGGCTTCAAGCTGCATTCGACAGATGTCACCAACCCATTCATGATCAGGCACGTAGCTAAGAAAGGCAAGCCGATCATCCTGGCTGCTGGCGGAGCCACCCTCCAGGAACTGAAAAATGCGGTAAAGATGATTGAAGAAGCCGGCAACTGCCAGATCATCCTTAGCCACGGTTTCCAGGCTTATCCTACCAGTATCGAGAACGTTAATCTTAAACGTCTCAATGTTTTGAGAGAAGAGTTTCCGCAATATACCATAGGCTACCATGACCATACTGATGCAGAGATGAACATGGCTAAAGTCATGCCTCTGGCTGCGTTCGCCTATGGAGCAAGAGTCATCGAGAAACACGTCACTGATGACCGTTCGCTCAAAGGCTTTGATTATGAATCATCTCTGAATCCAGATGAACTGAAAGAGATGGTCCAGATGTTCCAGACCTTCGAATCAAGCCTCGGCAGCGACGGATTTGAGATGTCGGAAGCTGAAATGAAATACAAAGATTACACCAAAAGGTATGTCGTCGCCAAGAGACCGATCATGAAAAGTGAGACTATCACCAAAGAAGATCTTGCTTTCAAGAGATCGACACACGGTATCACCCCCCGAGAATATGAAAAAGTTGTCGGCAGGAAAGCAGCTAGGGACCTTAAGCAGGATGAATCCATCACCATGGCTGACATCGAGAATAAAGTGGCCATCTGCCTGGCTGTCCGGCTTAAGTCGACCAGACTGCCGAAGAAAGCTCTCCTAGAGATTGATGGACAGACGTTCATCGAACACCAGATCGATCGGATCAGGCGCTGCAAGAACGGCGAACTTATCCTCTGCACCTCAGACCTTGAAGAAGATTCTCTTTTGATAGAGATTGCCAAGCGAAAGGGCGTCAAGTGGTTTGCCGGCAGCGCAGATGATGTCATGGACAGGTTCATGAAAGCTGCTGAAAAAGAGAACGCTAATATAATCGTCAGGACCACCGGCGATAATCCTTTACAGGACCCAGAGCTGATCGATCAGCAGATCGAATTCCATATCAAAGAAGGCGCTGATTACACCGGTATCGAAGATCTGCCGATCGGCTTCGAGGCAGAAGTCGTCAACATGTGGACCTTGAAAGATGCTCACAGCAGGGTCAAAGACATCAAAGAGACAGAATTCATGACCTGGTTCATCAAAGATCCAAAACATTTTAAGGTGATGATCCTGCCGGTCGATGATAATCTTAAAAGAAAGTATCGGGTGACTTTAGACACGCCGGAAGACCAGAAGGTCATCAGCTCTGTGTTCGATGCTTTATACCCGCAAAATAAAACTTTCGGAGTGAAAGAAGTGGTGAATTTCTTAGACAACAATATCGAGATCGCTTCGATCAACGTTGACTATGAACAGATAAAACGGCCGCCAAAGCTTAAGGAGATGAACAATGATACAGATATCTCCAGTTATTGACATTGAACAGGCTTTGCCGATCCTTTGGGAACACGACCTTAAGAACCAGAGGATAAACTTTCCAAAAGATTCACCGCGGAGACAGTTGTTTGAAGAAAGGATCAGGAGAGAGTACACAGAAGAGCCCGACGGTTTTTTCTTCATCATAGAGGTTGATAAGATTGTTGGTTCGCTGATCCTGAAGACGAAGATTAATCACTACCGGGGGAAAAGATACGGAGATGTCAGAGCGATCTACCTTGATGAAGACAAGCGAGGACAAGGTCACGGCAGCAGGATGCTGCAGTTTGCTGATGACCATTTCAAAAGCAAAGGCTGTTCATACGTTTTTGCCGGCATCTCTGCTCAGAATCCAGCATCAAATTCTCTCTTCACTGGATCTGGATACAGCCAGACCAGGGTCATCCTGGAAAAAGAATACGAACAATGAAAACGATCGCAATCCGTACGGACGGCAGCCAAAGCTATGGGATGGGGCATGTGCAAAATGCCCTTACTTTGGCCGCTTACCTCAAGAGATATGATGACTTCTCTATCTATTTTGTCATGATCTTTCCTGAAGGAATGGAAAAAGTACGGCAGCATGGTTATGACACCGAAACCTTGCGTAATGATGATCTTAAAGAACTGCTGCAGGTACTAAAGCGTAGAAAGACTGATCTTTTGATAACAGATCTGCTAGAAATAAAAGAAGATTATTCAGAAGATCTTCAAAAAGCCAATATCAAAAGTGTCTGCTGTGATATTCTAGGCAGATCGAGACTGAAAGCAGATTTGCTGTTCAATAGGACGGTGATCGAGAAACGCTGGGAGAACTACGATCGAAACTCCAAGACCAAATTCTTTCTTGGGACAAGATATGTTGTCCTTAAGCCAGAATATGGCCTAATCTGTTCACAGACAAGAAACATCAGCCAGACAGCAAAAAACGTGTTAATCACGATGGGCGGCGGCGATGAGTTCAATATCACCACTAGAGTTGTCAGAATACTCAAAGGTTTTCCTGATCTTTCGTTGACGGTCGTCCTTGGTTCTGCATTTGCAGATGAGGATACATTAAGAGAAGCCGTAAAAGGCACTTCCATCAAGATCATCAAAGATGTTCCTTCCTTAGCAAAACTTTTCTTAGAAAATGATATTGTCATCGGCGCTGGTGGCAGCACTTTATACGAATTAGCCTGTACTGGAACACCGGCCCTAATAATACCTATGAACGACCATCAGGTTGAAAACGCCGAAGCCTTTGCAGCAAAAGGCAGCGTCATCAGCACCAGGATCCACTCAGAAGCGACCGATAAAGAGATTGGAGAAAGCTTCATAAAGATAGCTGATAACAGCGTCCTGCGAAAGATGATGAGCAATAAAGGGAAAAAAATTACAGATGGAAAAGGTGCAGAAAGGGTCGCTGAGATAATACAGCGATTCGCTTCCAGTGAGGAAAATGTCTAAGATCGTCCTCATCGGCATCGATGCCGCAACCTGGACCGTGATCGATCCTTTACTAAAAGATGGAAAACTGCCTTCAATCTCCTCTCTTATCGAGAATGGTGTTAGAGCTCCGCTGAAAAGTCTTCAGGGATATAAATCGCCTGCTTTATGGACCAGCATCGCCACCGGGAAGACGCCGGAGAAGCACAGCATATTATATTTCTCTAACCTCTACCTTGGGAAAACGAAAAGCAGGAACATCTCCACCAATCCGTTGATAAACTGGCCTCTTCGTCTAAAAAACCAGATCCATAAAGATCCTTTCACCACCTCAAGATCCGGCCACTTCCTAAATAAAGCCTATGTCTATTCAATGTTAAAGTACGGCCGCCTCTTAGAAAAGTTAAAGATGGGCGGAAACAGATTGACGACCAGCACATCGCTGCAGGAAAAGACCATGTGGGAGATGCTCAGCAATGAAAAAGTCTCCTGCGGGGTCGTCGGCTGGCTGGTGACCTGGCCGGCGCAGAAGATCCACGGCGCGATGATCTCAGAGAAAGCCATCGAAGGCTTACAGAAAATCTACAAGAACAAGTTTGATCTGGAAGAGGCCAAAGTAAGCATCACTTTCCCTGAAGAAATAAACGAAGAGATATCTTCTTTGAAGAAGAAAGCAGAAGAGATCAGCGATCAAGAGATAGATGGATTCTTCAACAACCTTTCAGCGGATGAAAAACAACAGATACGGAAGGATATTTTCGATCGCAAAAGCAGGCTGTCGTTCTTCACACATCTTTATCTCAGCGACCTCTTTTCAACAGAAGCTGGACTTCACCTAAAAAACAAGATTGATCCTGACTTCCTGTCAGTCTATCTTCCCGGGCTGGATGGCATCCAACATCTTTTCTGGCAGTTCCATCAGCCAGAATCTTTCTCATTTCTTCCGGAAGATCAGACCCATGTGGATAAGTTCAAAGACATGGTCAACAATTATTATATCTTCCTGGATAGCCTGATAAGCAGGATGGTCGATGATGAAGCAGTCATTATCCTGGCTTCTGACCACGGCATGGAAGCTATCTCAGAAAAGGATTTTGACAAAACAGCGATACGATCAGGACAGCATGAGAATTCGCCTGACGGCATCCTGATCATGAGCGGCGGACCTATCAAGAGGGGAGAACGATTGGAGAAAGCTACCATCCTGGATGTTGCACCGACTGTTTTATATCTTCTCGGAAAAGAAGTTGACATCAACATTGAAGGGAAGGTATTGAAAGATGCTTTTGACCCCACCCATATTGAAAACAATCCTGTCAGAAAGAAAGATTACGGTAAGAAGAAAGGCGGCCAAGAATCGTTCTATACTTCAAAAGAAGAGAAAGAGGTCAAAGACCGGCTGAAAGCGTTAGGTTATCTCGATTAGATAGGTTAAAGAGAATTTTCTTAGATCCGCTTCAGATCAAGATCCTGCCCGATAATCCCGGTGGTATCGGCACTTCCATTATCTTGAACATCGTTGGTAAAACGTCGATGAGCTTGATATCATCGTCTCTTCTTGATTCAAGAGACCTATGATGCAGGATGAACATCCCGTAAGGAGCGTGGCCGGCATCGTCGCTGCCTTTGGTCGTAGCAAGATTGTGCAGCCCCTCGTTGCCAACATCGTTGTTGACACCCCACTTAAGGTCATCGAAATAAAGATAGAGATCGGGTCCGTTGTCGCGGTAAGGTCCTTTGTAGATATCCTGCGGGAAGAAAGGCAGGACCCGCAGCGGCTGCCCCTGGTCGTCGGCGATATTCCTGATCTTCTCATAGATCTCCTTCTGTAATACAGGAACATCAGCTTCCTCAATTATCCCGTTCAGAGGATCACGCTGTTTACGGTTGAAATAGATCCGGCCGAAGTAAGCGCCGACAGCATACGCCCTTGTTTTCGACCAATCGACATTCTTAAAATCAAGCTTTTGCTGTTCAGATGGAGCTTCTTTCAGAACCAGATAACCTTCGCGGATAAGCCAGTCGTTGAGATTGATCCTTCCATCCATCCTCGTGAAACCATGGTCGGAAGCGATGATCAGATAAGTATTATCGTCGAGCATCTCTTTGATAGAAGCGATCTCTGCATCAAGATATTGATAATACTCTTTTAGGGAGTTCTGATACTCGTTAGGACCAGGATAACGGCGGTGCTTAGGGTCATGATATTTCCACATGGTATGCTGGATCCGATCTGATCCCAGCATCACGGCCATGGCGAAATCCCATTTTTCATCCTGCACAAACTTTTTTAGGAGAGTTAACTGCTGGTCGGTCATGGCTTTAGCTTTTGAAAGCATTTCCGCCGGAGGAAGATTCTTATACCCAGCCAAGCCGGAACCGACGTCAAAAAGGTATTCTTTTCCATATCTCTTCTCGATCATCTTCCTGACAGCTGGCGGGAAGACTGAACTATCATTAAGATCGGGCGAAAGAAAGCCACCGATCATGATCCCGTCCAATGAAGTGATGGGATAGGTAAGAGGGACATTGACCAGGATCGACCGTTTCTTCAAATGATCGAGATAGTCCCAGATCCTTTTCTCTTTCACGCTCCGGGAATTCGAAAGACGCTGCTGATTATGATCGTCTTTATAGGTGTAGGAATAAACGTCGAAAAAACTGGGATCCTTGCCCGTCAAGAATGAAGTCCAGGCCACGATGGTAGACGGCGGGACAGAACTTTCCATCTTGCCATAGATAGAGTGTGATAATAGCGACTTGATGTTGGGAAGATCGTCCAGCCACTCGTCTAGTATCAAGTGTGGTGGAGCGCCGTCGATGCCGAGAACAATGACTTTCGGCGAGGAAGTGTTCTTCTTACGGTTGAAGATATTCAGGAATGACCTCATGTTGATTCAGATCGTTAGATTTTCTTTTTAAATGTAATGTAACTAAATATACGCTCTAATCTCCTACAAACCTTCACTTCTCTTTAACAAGCTTTAAATAGGCGCTTTTTGAAGCAAAGCTGATGAAAATTGCGCTCTTGGCTCCCGGCTACCTCATAAGCAAGAAGGAAGCGACCTGGAAGACATTAAAAGACCTAGCTAAAGAGTATAACTCAGCCGGCCATAAGGCGGTGATCTGCGCCCGCAAACATCCCTCTCTTCCAGTATATGAAAAAGTGGAAGATGTCGATGTCTGGCGTCTTTATTCTGGGAAGATGGGAATAACACAAGGACGTAAGACTCTCGCTCACCTTAAGAAAAAAGGACTAGAGTTCGACGTGGTCCATGGGTTTGGAAGCCATACTCTCAGCATCCTGGGGACTTACCTGGCTGCCAGATGGACAGGACAAAAAAATAGAAGCAGGATCATTCACACCATTAAGTCAGAAGGCGGACGGAGAAGAACATCTTTACTTTGTTCTCCTCTGCTTAATCTTGCCGACAAAGTGACGTTTCCGACTAACGTCCTGATGAAGAAACACCAGAGGTTCGGCTGCCGGAAGAGCAAGTGCCGAGTTATCCGATCCAATATCAATCTGGAACATTGCTATCCGCGGGACAAAGCATCGCTGCGGCAGAAACATGGCTTTGACTCACGACCGATCGTCTTGTATTGCGGAGCTTTAAGAAAAGAGAAAGGAGTAGATGATCTTATCAAAGCTATTCCCTCGGTAATCAAAGATTTCCCTGAAGCCCTCTTTATTTTTGCGATCAGGTCCAAAGCTTATTCTAAAGAAAAAATCTACTTAGAAAAAGCTAGAAGTCTTGGCTGTCAACAGTCAGTCAGGTTCACGTTTGAAGATATTCCTATCGGAGAGTACATCAGCCTGGCCGATACTCTCGTTCTGGCTTACCCAACCCTGCTTGGAACAGAAGGAAACCCATCAAGCTTATTGGAAGCGATGGCCGCTAAGGTGCCGGTCGTCACGACCAAGCTTCCCGAACTTCAGGAGATAGCCGTTGATGGAGTGGATTTGCTGATGGCCGAACCGGGAAACCCTGTTGATGTAGGAAAAAAGGTCATAAAGATGCTGCGGGACCCAATGCTACGAGAGAAGTTAGGAGAGAATGCATATAAAAAAGCGCTGCGATTTGATGTCAAAGAGATCAGCCGACAGATGCTGGACATATATCAACAAGACGAAGACAAAAAAATAAATGATGAATAAGATAAGATGGAACAAGCAAAAACATTAAAGCAAGAGATCTGGGAAAAGAGCAAGAAACACAAAGAATGGAGCATGGTCTTGACAGATTACATATCACGGCCAGTAGCTTACCTGATAGCTCGTTTTACTAACCTCACACCTAATCAGATCAGCATCCTCTCGTTCATCCTGGGGCTAGCAGGCTGTTACTTCCTGATCAGAGGTGGATATCAAAATACTCTGATTGGCGCGTCATTAGCCATGGCTTACAACGTATTAGACATGACCGACGGCATCATCGCCAGAGTCAAAGGAAAAGCGTCACGGGTCGGCCACTGGCTTGACGGCATACTAGGTTTTGTCCTGACGCCATTGCTGGTGATAAGCCTGGCTATCGGACTGCGGAACTATCTGGCTCTTACTCTAGGTCTTTTCGCCGCCATCAGTTATCCGCTGCAATACAACCTCGTCTATTTTTTCAACGCCGAAGTCGTCAACAAGAACGAAAAGTTAGGGATACCCGGCAAAGGCAAGCTAGAATGGACCCGTTACGTCTACGGCATCAGCCTTTTTTATATCGCCCTGTTCGTAGCTGCGATCGCCGATAAGACTTTCTGGGTACTGGGGTTCTGGGCTGTCTTCGGCAACCTTTACTGGATGGCTATTGTCATGGTCCAGTTCCTGACCATCAGGAAACAGCAACAGTGAAAAAATAAGAGATGAAACGGGAATAGAAAAGAATGATGAAAGTCTACTGTAACATTGATGTTGATCAGAGAAAGTTTGAAGGAAGGACACAGATTTCCGGATCTATCGCAAGGTATCTACAAAAGAATGGATATGAGTTTACGAAAAATCCAAGAGAAGCCGATCTGATCCATTTCCACAGCAGCGGCGTCGCCGATTCATACCATGCTTTCAAACTGCAGCAGCGATGGAAAATTCCCTGTATCTACTCCTTGTACTCTAATGCGCAGACGGAAGTTGTTGGTCATGTCCTTAATTTTATGATCCAGAAAATCTTCTTTCAGCCGACGGCAACAAGATTCCTATCCAGTTACAGTGCCATCTTACCGTTACGCTGGCGGGGGTTCTATCTAAAGAAACTGAAGAAAGTTATCGTTCCTACGGCTGACCTTAGTAGAAAACTTTTTGCAAATACTGAGACTATCCATTTTGGTGTGGATACCAGTTTCTTTAAGCCGCTCCCGAAAATTGAAAGAGAGGGCAATGATGCTAAAACGGCAGCCAGACTTTTCCGCATCGCCTATTTCGGACATCCCGGCGTCTTCAAAGGACTGAACGACTTTGTCAATGCTGCCAAGAAGCTGCCGAAAAGTATCGAGGCGCATGTCTACCTTACGGAAGTACCAGCCAAAGTAGTAAAATACATCCGAAAGAGAGATCCACGGATCGTCATCCATGGTTTCACTAACGATCTAGTGCAGGAATATAACAACATGGATGCGGTTGTGCTTCCGTACAGGATGCAGATCGGTACTGTAGCCAATCCCCTAGTGTTGTTAGAAGCTATGTCCTGCGGCAGACCGGTGATAACCACAGACTGGAAATTCATCCGGGAGATCGTGGGAGATGCAGCTATCATCGTCAAGAAGAACTCACCGGCCGCCATCAGTAGAGCGGTTCTTCACCTAGAGCGAGAATCGCAGCTGCGGGAGATTCTGGGAAAAAGAGCCCGTCTAAGAGTGGAGAAAGAATATAGCCTTACACAGATGCTTCAATCTTACCACCGATTATACACTTCTTTTGAAAAAAATAGTAACAATACTGCGAGAGACGATGAGAAAGGCTAATTCTCTGGTCATTGTGAGTATATTGATTGCCATCAGCTGGTGGCTTGCCGGAAATTGGGGAACAAAGGCTTTACTGCTGTACTTAGGAGTTATCGTCATCCTGGAACTTCTTTCCTGGCTGCTAGTCCTGAAACTCAGGAACTATTCGCCGTTGTTCATCACACCAAAAGATGAAACTCCGGAACTCAGCAAGGATGGTCTTTTTAAATTTTTTAAGCATGGCTACGATCCGGAGTTGGGCTGGATCAGGAAACCGAACACGTCAAAACAGGAGAGGAGCAGGGTCGGTCTCACTTCTTACAGCATCGATGAAAAAGGGGCCAGACGAAATCCTGGCCATGAACATCTTCCGGCTATCATCTCCTGCTACGGCGATTCATTCACCTTTGCCCGCCAGGTTAATGACGATCAGACTTGGGGATGGTATCTCTCGGAGATGACCAAAAGTAATGTGCTAAATTTCGGTGTCGGTAACTACGGGGTTGATCAGGCTTTTCTCCGTCTGAAACGAGAATACCCTCAGAACAAGACTAAGATTGTCATCATGGGCATAGTTCCTTCAACTATACTAAGGATACTCGCTGTCTGGAAACACTACCATGATTATGGCAACACCTTCGGCTTCAAGCCGATCTATCTCCTGAAAGATGGAAAGCTGCAGTTGACTCCTAACTTTATCGACAGTCAGGAAAAATTTGACCATTATCAAGATTATCTACCGCAGATACAAAAACTGGATCATTTTTATGATAACAAATTTAAGAAAGAGATGCTGCAGTTCCCATATCTTGTTTCTATCTTGAGTAATCCTCACCGTAATATTCCCCTCATAACAGCAGTCATGGTTTCTGCGTTAAGAAGTCGAGAAAATGGCAAGGAAAAACAGAGAAATGATCCCAGAGATGAAGAAAATAAGATAAAACAGATGATGGATTTTCTGGCAACTCTCAAAGGCAGGTTCTTCATACCGACAAAGTATCATCTTTACAGCAATAAATACGCGGTCGACCTCCTGACAGCCATCATCGAAGAGTTCAAGCGGTATTGTCAAGAACAGGGGAGCACTCCGGTATTGGTCTGGATGCCGCAGAAAGATGATATCACTTTGATTAAGCGGCGAGGTTTATACTACAAAAATTTTGTTGATTCTATCAGTGATAAGATCAACGTTATTGACTTGACGTCATCTCTTCTCAGGCAGGAAAGGATAGACACGATCTATGCGGAAGATTCTGCCGACGGCGGCCATTTCAGTCCGGAGGGAAACAGGTTTGTGGCAGAAGAGATCACCAAGGCTTTGAAAGAGAAAGATTTTCTTTAATTTTGCAGCTGCGTCTTCTTAGAAAAAACCCTTCGGCCCATCCTCTTTATCTCGGCAAAGTTGAATATCTTAAATGATAGTGAGAGGATGAAACAGAAGAGACACATGATCATAATGGAAAGCAAGACTGTCAGCCAACCTGAGCCGAATAGGAAAGTCAATAAGGGGTTAACGACAATTCCAGCAATAGCAAAGGAGATGAAAGCTACAGCTAAAATCTTAGACCATTTTTTTAAAGGCAGTTTTTTCTGTAATGAAGAGTAGACAATCTTAGTGGACATGAAGAACGAGAGATAATAACTGAAAGTAGTGGTAAACGCGGCTCCGATGATACCGAAAGAAGGAATCAACAAGAGGTTAAGGATAGTATTAGCAGCGGCGCTGATCATGGTGACCTTCATCACCGCTTTAGTTTTTCCCATTCCAGCCAGGATGCTGTTGTTAGACTGCACCAGGATGTAGATCATAACTCCCAGAAGCAGGATCTGGAAGGCCAATGCTCCCGACTGGTATTCCTGACCAAAGAGCGCGCCGATGATAAATTCGCTCTGAAAAAATAGTACAATAATCAATGGCAGCAAGGCAATAAGAACGTATTGGTGGATTAGATTAAGTCCCTGATAGAGACGCCGGAGGTCTCTTTTCTCCCATAGCTCGGAAGACATCGGAAAGACCACTGAAGAGAGTGAACGACCGATAGAAAGGATAATGATAGCTGTTGGCAGGACTACGTTGTAGATCCCAACATCGCTGAGAGAAACAAAAAAAGTTAGGATAATGGTATCGATGTAGCCGATGACAGCGCCGCTGGCCGAGGTAAACAAGACTGGGATGCCGTAAGCGAGCATCTCTTTAGAGGTCTCTTTAAACTGTGAAATGGAGATAGTAAGCCTCGGCGAGACTTTAAGGAAAGGGATAAGATAGACTAAAGTGAGTAGTGGACCGATCAGCACATAGGCAAAGAGAGGGGCGTAAACCTTTGATACGAACGGCAGGAAGGCGATCACCAGCAGAAAGACCAGGACGTTTTTCAACAGCTCGACAGAAGAATAAAGAAACATCTTTTGGAAAGCCTGAAACATCTGCTTCTGGACCCGGAAGAAGATGCTGGAAAAGATATAGATCACCAGCAAGAGGAGAATGATGGAAGCGCGGCTGTCTTTAAAATAATGTACAGCCAGGTACGACGATCCCAGGATGAAGACGCCGCTCATGATGATCGTTCCTAGGAGCTGCCAGGCGATGGTCGTGGTAAGATACCTCATAATATCTCCCTTGCTGCCGCGCACTCTGGCGGCGGCGATAAATTTTACAAGGGATTGATCAAGACCGAGATCCCTGATGAAAAGGAAGAAGATCACAAAAGTGAATACAGCGTAGAAAAGACCATATTCTTCCGGACCGAGCAGACGGGCCAAGTAGATACGGGTGATATAGCTGACGATGGCTGCCAACGTTACCATCAACAACGAGATGCCGGTGCTTCTTACAGCTTTCCTAAAATACGAGGACATGGGCGTCCAGCCGTATTGGCTGTTTTTAAATCTAATGGAGCAACCATTCTGAACTGGTGGTTATAACTTTAAAGATCAGACCGCGAAAAGTTTATAAGCGGCTTTCTCTCCGGATCAATTATGACTGAAATCACCTCAGCGCAGAAGTGGACTTTCTACGTCCTTTGCGGCTTGATAGTGGTAGTTCTAGTATTCTCGATCGGCGTGAGCAGGCTGCAGGGAGAAGATGCATACAACTCCTGCATCCAAAAGAAATGTGAAAGTGGCGGGGAAAAATATTGTACTAAGAGTCGGGAAATCAACAACTGTTGCTTAGGTGCTCGAGGCCAGGTTGCTCAGAAAGACGGGAAACTAGTGTGTGTGTTCAAGTGAGTTTATTTGAGTATCATTCTAAAAGATAATAAAAAAATGAAACCCGCTATTGACTCTTGGTTTAAATCATAAAAATGCGTGAAACCGTCTTACCCCGCCAGCAAAGTTGTTGCTTTGCTGTGGACATCCACAGACTAAAGCCAGTGGTTTTCTGGCTATTTTTACATAAAATTAGATAAGATGAATCAATGGATTTAAAATATTTTAATTAACTTTAAACACTAAGAAGAACCCATCTTTCTGCTGGTAGACGGGCTGCAGGAACGGCTGTTTGGCCAGCATCTCATCATATCTCTGCTGCAATAACTGCTGCGCCCCGTCGTTGCCGAAACTTGACTGCGCATAGCTGAGATCCATCCTCGGATTAACGACAAGATATTCGTACTTATGTTCTTTCAGGAAGTCATAAAGCTGATCAGCATCGTTCTGAGGGAAATCTTCCCGGAAATCGATGACATCCTGACACCAGGCGCAGCTGTAACCACCATAACCGATAGTCAGTTTATCTCTCGGTGAATAAAGAAAAACCGGCGTATTCAAAGGGATAGACTTGAACCACTGCCCGTATTCGTAAGCTTCCTGCGGTGAGAACGAGCCTGATGTCGGCCAGACTGCAGTATTGACTGCATACTTGTCGGAAGCAGACGTGAACAAGACCAGACCGATGAGAACTATCGCTGCAGCAGCTTTAAGAACTTTCTGGCTGGAGAAAAAATTAACGACAGAAGAAAAGCCTTCTGCTGCGACTAAAGCCACTGCGATAGCTAGGATCATCCAGATCCTGAACGGAGCCTTAGCTACTGAGATCGGAAAACCCTGGCCGTTGACACCCCAATAGGTGAAGACCAGCCAGAACAAAGAGACAGCCAACCAGGTATTTTTTTCTGTCATAAGCCGTGAACGGTACTTAAATAAGGCATAGATGAGACCGATGATGGCCAGCAGCGAGACGACAAAGCCGATGCCGATCGGATTATTGATCATGTTATCCGGCTTCGTAAAGATAAAATCCTGTATGTGATAGATACGGGAACCGGAACCGCCGGCGCTGGTGATCTTGTCGAGGACGGCGCCAAGTTTAGTGATGACGGAATTGATAAACGACCCCCCCGTTGCAGCCAACGCCCCATCGCTGGCACTGGCTCCTGCTCCAGCATAATACGTGATAAATCCTCGAAGAGTATATTTCTGGATCATCACGCCCCACCAAACAAATGATAAAGCGATACCCCCGGCTAAGGCGGCATAACAACGATAGAAAAATTTCTTATGGATGATTGAAACTAGGACTAGATATATGATCAGCATCGAAGTCAATTTGATCGGCTGTTCAAGATTCTGGGAAACCCAGATGCTGGCGACTAAGATTAGAGCGACTATCCACCAGCCTTCCTTCTCATCCGAACGGACTGCCTGTATAAAAGCATACATCGTCGGAAAAAAGATGGTGATGACCAGGCTGTGAGCCCAGATGAAATGGCTAAGATACGCAGGGACAGAGGCCAGGACAAATGTTGCGAACAAAGCTTTGCCGCGGTTTTCTATCAGAAGATTAGCAAAAAGGTAGAAGAATATGAAGCCTAACGAAATAATCAGGGCATTGAAGAATTTCAAAGTCCAGGTGAGGTCAGGAGACGTTTGATGTAATATTCCCATCAGAACATCGTACGCCGGCGGATAAGGGTCGATATATGAAAGGACTGGGTCGACTGGTGTGTCTGCTACCATCACTGCCGGATCATAGGCATTCTTCTCAAGAGCAACATATTTCACACCGAGAGCATGGCCCCAAGGGTCTTCATCCTCAAGATATGGATACGAAAACGCGCCCGTGGTATAAGTATAGAAAGACACGGCAAATATCAAGAGAGCGACGAGAAGAGCCGCGTCAGATTTCGTCAGCGAAATCTTAGGAAAAGTAAACTTGAAATTATTGGATTTTGCTTTCTTCGCAAAGATGATCGCTGGAAAGATCAGGCTCAGGAACAGGAATAATCTCCAGTCAAGAGGGACATGGATGGCATTTATGATAATGGCTAAGATCGGAAAGATACCTAAACCAAGACCAACATTGACAAAAAATCGTTCCAGCCAACGGCTAGGTTTAGGTAGGAAGTAAGAAGCTGTAAAGCCCAGCCCCCACATATAGATGAAAAAAAGTACGATCGTCAAAAAAGATACGCTCATTTTTACCTCAAGTTTTCAGAGTAAAGAGTCTTTTATAAGATTATCGCCTTTCTTCTATCGTAATATCATGATAAGAGTATCAATCAACACTGTATTTGTATAAGGACAGACCATAAAACTCTTCTGAATCCTCCAAACGATAATTGAGTGGAACCTTTTCTTGATAATAATCATAAGGGCGGGAATTTTTACTAAGGAGCAACCAAAACTTTTCTTCAGAAGAGAAAGCAGCTGCGACTTCTTGTGGACTCAGCTCAGCAGCCTGCCGCCAGCCGGTGGTCCAGGTCAGGTTGTGGATTCCAGAGAAACCTTGGTCGTAGTAATTGATGGAAAATGAGTTGGCGATGCCGCCGCTGTCCAGGAAGATAGACGGTGTTCCTTCACTTTGTTCATGGATATATGAAACTGCCTCCTCCCACTCCATCTTAGTCGGCGTCACGTAATAGACACCTAAAGAGAACAATGAGGTAAGGAGGATGAGGAGGATTGAGATAACAGCCAGCTTCTTGGAGAACATCTTAAGGGAGAGATATGAAAACAAGACATAGATGACAGGAGCAAGGAACAAGGAATGACGCACCAGAAAATAGGAATTAGTGATCGGAACCCTGAACAGAGGGATACCGAAGATAGTCAAAGGCGATAATGTTAGATACACATACGATGCTGAAAAGACCAGTATGGCGACAAAGAACAGCCACGAGGGCATTTTGATACGTCGTATGCTACTTTCTACTTTTTTCCTGAAGACCAAGGTTAAAGCCAGGAGCCCGCCGACCAAAACCAGAGGGAGTGTGAACATCCAGATGCCGAGCTTAGCCAAGGCAGCTGGAACACCCAGCTTAAGATAAGTGGCGGCCGCTCCAGCATTCAGTATTTGGTACTGTTTCAACAATAATGGGAAAAGTGGGATGAGAAACAATCCCATCAAAGTATGTATCAGGATCCAGTTAAAGAAGAAATGACGGGATCGTTTCCAGTTCCAAAGGATATACAAAGTGAAAAGGAAAACAAGAAACACAGAGATATAGTTGACGTAAAGGCAAAGAAGCATCGCCAGAATGTACAACCCGTATGAAAGATAGAGGCTTTTCGTCGATCTAGAACTAGTCGTCTCAGCCCGGAACAAGCGGAGAAATGAATACGTGGAAAACAACGAGAGAAAGGTGAAGAGACTATACAGCCTGATCTCCTGTGAATATAAGACTTGAGTCATGGAAACAGCCATAAACAATGATGACAACAAAGCCGTCTTACGGCCAAAATAGGGAACGATCATAAAATATAGCAGTAACACGGCCAGTACGCCGAAGATGACGGAGAGAAAGCGGGCGGCGAATACAGACGTGCCGAACCATTTGATCCATTTGTGAAGTAAAAGATAATAACCGAAAGGGGCAGCTTCCGTCTGAGCGATCTCCGACATGACCACACCTGAATTTTCCTGAAAAGCATAACGCAAGGAATAGGCTTCATCAACCCAGATGCTTTCAGTATCCAAACTGTATGTTCTCAACGAGAACGCTAAGAGGGTTATCAGTAGAAGGGCAAACAGCGCTTTCCGAGATGAGATATCTTTTGAGATCACGAACTTCTCGTCCCTATACCCTATATAAAATTTATTAAAGTAACTACTCTGTAGAAAATGAATGACCGCTACCCTTGTACGAGTAGAGGTCGCTTCTAAAATCCATTAAGTATATAAAACGAAAGCTGCTCTTCCAGGATGAGATGCAACTTAAGAACCTCATGCAGAGATTACTGATAATCCTAGGACTTATAGCGATCGTCTATTTCTTCCTGACCATTTCCATAAAAGATGTGCAGGCAGCAGGCAGACAAGTAGGGACATTTGTCATCTTGCTTCTCGGTCTTACTACTTTTAATATCTGGATCAAGTCATACCGCTGGCAGAAGATGATCTTTGGTATCAGCGGCAAAAAGATCGGAACTTGGTTCTCATTCCGCTCCATATTGGCAGGTATTGCGGCAGGAAGCTTCATCCCTGGGCGGATAGAGTTCGCAAAGACGTTCCTGGCCAAGAAAGAGTATGACGTGCCGATGTCGCAATCAGCATCAGCTTTAGTAATAGAACGCTTCATGGACTTTGCAGCTATCCTGCTGATCTTAGCTGGATCTATCGCGTTCTTTCATCAGGAAAACAAAGATCTGCTTATCGCCGCATCCGCCATGATAATCTTTTTGGTTATCATCACGATAACTCTCGTCTTCTACCCTAAAGTATTGATGAGGCCAGTAAATTTTATCCTAAGAAAGATGCCTGGCAAAGATGGACCTAAAGATAAACTTCAGCGGTTCTCAGAAGATTTCTTTGTGAGCTTCAAACTGTTAAGATCAAAATGGATAACCGTCTGGTTTATGTTCCTCTCTTTAGCAGCGTTGGTCGTAGAGATCGTACGTCTTTACAGTCTCTTCATGATCTTAAGCATTCCGGCTGGTATCTCAGCCACCAGCCTGGTCTTTACAGCGTCTGTCTTCATCGGGATATTATCAACAATACCGGGTGGTATCGGCGTGACGGAGATCTCAGCAACGACGATCTTATCGCAACTGATCCCTGGAACACCGAAAGAGATGATCTCCTCAGCTATCCTGATCGAGAGGGTCATCTCTTATTATCTGCTGGTGGCTATCGGCAGCACTATCCTTCTTTATCAGCCGCGGAGCAGGACTGCCGCTGTCGTGGAAAAACCGCAGGATGCGACTGATCAGGAACTAAAAGAACCTATTAAATCATAAGATTTTTAAAGCGACTTCTAAGCCTCAAGACTGAAAAGGACTGAAATCATGACACAGACCGTATCGATCATCGTACCCTTATATAACGAAGAAGAAGGTATCCCGCAGCTGAAAGAGAAATTGGATCCGTTTATCAAGAGGCTGCAGGAAAAGTTTGAAGTCCAATTGGTGTTAGTGGACGATGGAAGCATCGATAAGACCAATGAGCTTCTCCACCAGTTTTATGATGATAAACCCTATGCTTTGATCATAAAACACCCGAAGAACAAAAATCTTGGCGGAGCTATCAGGACTGGAGTGAGTCATTGCCACGGCGACATCATCGCCATGATCGACAGCGACTGCACCTACCAACCTTCTGTCATAGAGGGAATGATCAACATGCTGGATGACAATACTGATATAGTCACAGCTTCCCCCCTGCATCCGAAAGGAAAAGTCAACGGCGTCCCAGGCTATCGTATCTTCCTTAGCAAGAGCGTATCGACGATGTATCGTATCCTTCTTAGGTCAGGGCTTCATACGCATACGGCCATGGTTAGGGTTTACAAGAAGAAAGTGTTTGACACCGTCACATTCAAAGCAGATAATTTTCTTTCAGTCACAGAGATCGTCGCCAAGGCTTTGCTGCAGGGGTATAAAGTAAAAGAGTTCCCCTGTGAGATCAGCGTCAGGAAATACGGTATGTCCAAGATGAAATTTGTGAACGTCACCAAGAGCCATCTCAATTTCATGAGGAAGATCGTGATGCACAAGCTATTTCGTTCGGAGATCTAGGAGAATGGATGCAACTATCAGCAAGACTGCAATTATAAAGAAGAACGTGGTCATCGGTGAAAACTGTATCATCGGCGACAACGTCGTAGTTTTTGAAAACGTTACTATCGGAGATAATACGGTGATCGAAAACAACGTTACTTTGGGCCATCCTATCGGACTATACGTACGTGATGAGAATGCCCGGGAGTCGATGCCTGCCACCATCATCGGGGCAGACAGCATCATCAGGACTGGAAGCATCATCTACTGCGGGACAAAGCTAGGGAGCAAGGTCAGGACAGGAACCCATGTGGCTGTTCGAGAGTTCTGCGCAGTTGGTGATAGTAGTATCATCGGCACGCTGGTGCAGGTTGAAAATAATACGATCATCGGGCAGCGTGTTTCTATCGAGACAGGAGCACACATCACAGCGAAGGCTGTTATTGAAGATGACATCTTCATCGGTCCGCACGTAGTGACAACAAATGACAATCAGATGCTGCGACCGATAGATGTAGCTAATGGAAAGAAAGCAGAGCTGAAAGGACCGCACATCAAAAAAGGCGTTCGCATCGGTGCTAATGCGACGATCCTGCCGGGCATGATGATCGGTAAAAACAGTGTCATCGCTGCCGGATCTATAGTGACCAAAGATGTTCCTGAGAACAGTGTGATGGTCGGCGTCCCGGCCAAGAAGGTTAAAGATGTGGGAGAAGAGTTCTGGTTAGGATAACCCGAGGCAGCATGAAAAAGATAAAGATAATCACAGTTTTTGGAACCAGACCGGAGATTATCAAATTATCGCCGGTGATATCGCTTCTGGATGAATGTAGTGACCATATCTTAGTCCATACCGGACAGCACTATTCCTACAATCTTGATCGACTTTTCTTTGAAGAGATGCATCTGCGGAATCCAGATCACCAGTTGAACGTCGGCTCCGGAACACCCGCATATCAAGTAGGGACCATCATGATGAAAGTGGAAGAGATCCTGCTCAAAGAGAGACCGGATCTGGTCCTAGTGCAAGGAGATACCAATTCCACGCTGGCAGGAGCATTAGCGGCAGTGAAGTCTGGAATACCTTTAGGCCACATCGAATCAGGATACCGATCTGGCAACCTGCAGATGGCAGAAGAGATCAACCGCATCATCACTGACAGGCTTTCACGATACCTGTTTGTAGGAACTCAAGAAGGGATGGAAAACCTGCATCGGGAAGGTGTTGAAGGAAAGATGTTTCTCGTCGGCAATACGGCCATCGATGCTTTACGTAAGAATGAAACGCTGGCGGATGAAAAAGTGCTGGTACAGCATAGCCTTACTTCAGATGGTTACATCCTAGTGACAGTGCATAGAGCTGAGAATACGGAGGAGAAGAACCTGAGCAGCATCGTAAACTCCTTGAACAAGTTAGCGGAGATGACTACAGTCGTTTTCCCCATCCATCCACGGACCAGAAAAATGATAGAAACGTTCCAGCTGTCTCTCAGCGCAAAGATAACGGTTATCGAATCGACTGGTTACCTTGAGTTTATCAGCCTGATGAAAAATGCAGCGTTTATCATGACCGATTCTGGCGGCATCCAGGAAGAAAGTGTCGAGCTGAACGTTCCCTGCCTGATCCTCCGAAATGAAACTGAGACCATGGATCTGGTCAATGCAGGAAAGACCATCCTTACTACGACCGATAAAGATAGGATCTTCAGTATTGCTTCGTCTCTTCTAGAAAGCAAAGAAAAAAGAGAAGAGATCAAAAACAGGCCATTCTCTGGAAAAAGCGGCGTGGCCCAGAAGATAGTTGAGATTCTGCTGAGGGAACTTACTTCCTGAACCTTTTTAAATCGAATTTACAGGGAATCAAACATGAACATACGAGTCGCAGGCACCGGCCATACTCCTTTTGGAACCTCTAAGAAAGAGATAGGTGAGCTGATGCTGGAAGCTGTCGAGGAAGCCCTGTCCCAAGCCAATGCCAAAGCGGACGATGTTGATACTATCTTTATCGCTAACTTCTCCAGCTCATTCGCAGGGCAGAGCCATCTTCCGGCGCTTCTTGCCTCAAAACTCAAGACCAATGCTGAAATAGTCAGAGTTGAATCGGCCTGCGCTTCCGGAGGATTAGCTGTAAAAGAGGCAGTAGTCGCTTTATCTTCTGGATTGTACAAAACGGCTCTTGTCGTCGGTGTGGAAAAGATGAACGCCAGCACTATCTCTGAAGTGACTGGAATACTGGCATCGGCGGCCAGTCCTGACGAGATTATCCATGGAGCTACTTTCCCCAGCCTTTACGCTTTGATTGCGAGACAGCATTTTGCAAAATACGGGACGACAGAAGAGCATCTGGCGATGGTCTCAGCCAAAAACCATCAAAACGCACGCAAGAACATTTTAGCGCAGTTCAAGAAGGACATCAAAGTGGAAGATGTCCTCAAATCAAAGATGGTCGCTTCGCCTTTGAAACTGCTGGACTGCTCGCCGATCACCGACGGCGCGGCAGCAGTCTTCTTATGCAACCAGGAGGTCGCTGACAAGTTTACATCAAAAGAGTATCCGTCTGTTGACATCATCGGCATCGGCCACAGCAGTGATTCTATCTCTCTTTTGGACAGAAAAGATCTTACGGTGATGCCGGCTGTCGTAAAAGCTGCGCTGAAAGCATATGCGATGGGTTCGATAAGCCCGCAGCAGATAGATGTGGCCGAACTTCATGACTGTTTCACCATCGCTGAGATCGTCGAGATGGAAGATCTGGGACTCTGCAACAAAGGACAAGCCACCGCGATGATTACGGAAGGAAAGACTGCTATTGATGGAATGCTGCCGATCAACCCTAGCGGCGGCCTGAAAGCTAAAGGGCATCCTGTCGGCGCCACCGGCGTGAGCCAGGTTGTAGAGATAACGAAGCAACTGCAAGGACGCTGCGGTGAAAGGCAGGTGCGAAAAGCGGAGACGGGATTATGCTGCAATGTCGGCGGTTCAGGAGCGACAGCCGTCGTGACTATATTAAAAAGGGGGATGGAGAGATGACCTGGAAGATAATCAGCTACTCGGTCATCAACGTTCCGCCATCTTCTTATAGTGCCGGATACGCGCTTGCTCTGGTCGAGGATGAACAGGGGGAGAGAAAGACGGCCCAGGTAGAACGCCAGCACGCTGCATCCATAGCTGTTGGTACGCCTGGCACGATCATTATTGATGATGCTCCCAATGGTCTGCAAAAGAAGATCAATGTCTTTGTTCCAGACAACGCTGGATCAGACCGCAACGTGAGGGAAGTGGCGTTTATCACCGGCAGTTCACGCGGTATCGGAAAAGCCATCGCTGTGGCTTTGGCAAAAGAGAAGAAAGACATTATCATCAACAATAGTGTGGAGTCTGAAGAAGGGCGAAAGACCGTAAAAGAGATCGAGAGATTAGGGGTGCGCTGTTCTTATCTACCCGGGAAGATAAACGATGAGAAACAAGTGGGTGAGATCGTGGAAAAGATCATCCAGACATATGGTCAGATCGATATCTTAGTCAACAATGCCGGCATAACTAGGGACAAGATGATCGAGAACATGAGCGCCGAGATGTGGGATGAGGTTCTCGATGTTAACTTGAAAGGGACTTTTCTTTGTACAAAAGCAGTTCTTCATTTTATGGTCAAACAAGGCTCAGGCTCGATCATAAACATTTCATCTATCATCGGCGAGAACGGGACTATCGGACAGGCTAACTATGCCGCATCGAAAGGCGGGATGATCGCATTCACCAAAAGTATCGCAAGGGAATGTGCAGGGATGGGTATCAGGGCTAACGCTATCACTCCAGGATTTATCAAGACTGATATGCTCAATCCGATACCGCCGGCCATCCTGGGAGACATCGTCAGACAGATACCGCTGCGCCGCCTGGGTAGACCAGAAGAGATTGCCAATGCAGTTGTTTTTCTAGCATCAGATAAAGCCAGTTATATCACCGGCCAGGTTATTGGTGTTAACGGCGGATTAAGGATGTGATGGCTAGAAGAGTTCTAGACCAGATTAAGAGTTCCATAATATTTAAAAAAAGTCCTTAGCCGGAAAGGTCATGGGCCTTCCAAAACTGACTGAACCCGGACCATGGCAGCAATGCTATGAAGATCAGGACGTCAGAACCCTCGCTGAATGGGGAATTACGGGGCCCATCGAAACGGTAAGATTGGTGCCAGTAGAAAAACCCAGAGAATTGCGAGAGCTTGACTACAAAGTTGCTTCTTACTGGGAAAAGTTGGCTGCGGAGATCACGGCGAAAGGCGGCAAGCCTCGTAACGGAATCTTTCACGGCGTTGCCAACATGGATGCTATTGATGTTGACGGAAAAACCCTTGTCATCGGAACTTATCAAGCTGATTTTGCAACCCTTCGTTTTAAGTTAGACGAACTATTTCCAGATCAAGGACAAGAACCACAGTTGACAGCTGAAGAAAAAGGGATTCTTCAAGATTTTTTCCATATCCTGGGTGTTAGCGCCTTGACGCAGAGCGCGCAGGGTTTATATCTCTTCGGAAGAGTTCAGAAAGACAATTTTTTGAAAGGGGGAATGACAGAATATGTCCCGCAAGGCTTCCTGGACCGGAGACAGAATGACCATGATCCAAATGTTAACGCATATGACCAGGAATTATTGAAAGAACTTGAAGAAGAAACCAGCCTGACGCCAGATGCCATTGAAGCGAGAGATATCACGAGGATAATTGTCAGTGATATTTATTCAAACTTGACAGTTCTTTCTGAGATTAGATTAAGAATTGGGTATGACGAGAGGACTCAGCTAAGTAGAGAACATGATAGTTTGGTATGGTATACAAGACCGGAAATCCTCGAGATCCATGAGAGACGCCATACCTCCTTGGTCCCCACTGTCCCCAGATTATTTGAGAAGTCAGAAAGTGTGTGAAAAGAGATCTGATGTGAAAAGAAATCTGACCATCCGATACCCACCGTCTGAAGACTAAATCTTAATTACCTAAACTTTATAAAGCGAAAACCAGAGATTTCTGCCATGATCCCTATTGCTAAACCTATCCTCGGAAAGGAAGAAAAAGAGGCCGTCCTGGCGGTTCTGGACTCTGGTATGTTAGCCCAGGGAAAAAAAGTCCAGGAGTTTGAAGAATCTTTCGCCAGATTTATCGGGACCAAGCATGCTATCGCTACCACCAACGGGACTACGGCGCTTCATGCTGCTCTGCAAGCACTTGGCATAAAAGAAGGAGATGAAGTGATCACCTCGCCGTTCACTTTTGCCGCCACCGGCAACACCATCAGGATGGTCGGAGCCACGCCAGTCTTTGTAGACATCGATCCTGCTACGTTTAATATCGATTCCCGTCTTTTGGAGAAAGCGATCACGCCAATGACAAAAGCCATAATGCCCGTACACCTTTTCGGCAAGACGGCAGAGATGGGAAAGATCTGCGAGATTGCCAAGAAACACGGCTTATCGATCATCGAAGACGCCTGCCAAGCCCATGGAGCTGCTATCGAAGGAAAGAAAGCAGGAAGCTTCGGGACAGCTTGTTTCTCATTTTACGCGACAAAAAACATGACCACTGGAGAAGGCGGCATGGTCACCACCGATGATGATGATGTCGCAGCGGCTGTCCGTAAGTTTATCAACCACGGCTCCTGGAAAAGATATCATCATGACAGTGTGGGCCATAATTTCAGGATGACCGACCTGGCTGCCGCCATCGGCTGTGAACAGCTTCGGAAGATCGGACAGTTCAATGCCAAAAGACGCGAGAATGCCGCTTTCCTGACGAAAAATCTTAAAGAGGTAGCTGGATTGGTCGTTCCAGAAGTGAGTGAGGAGCATGTCTATCATCAATATACTCTAAGGATCACTGACCGATTTCCCTGTTCAAGAGATGAAGTGTCCTCTTTATTGACAGAAAAAGGGATCGGCAACGCTACGTTCTATCCCGTTCCTCTTCACCAACAGCAGTCGTTTGCCGAATATAACAGTCTCTCTTTCCCGGAAGCTGAGAAAGCTGCCAGGGAAGTGCTGTCCATCCCGGTCCATCCGGAAGTCACGCAACAACAGCTTCAACAGATTGTCGCTGTCTTAAGGTCGATACGATGATACGGATAGGCGTGATAGGAGTCGGTTCTATGGGACAGAACCATGCCCGGGTCTATGCTGACTGCGAAAATGCTGAACTGGTGGCGGTGGCTGATCCGCAGCCTGAACAACTGCAGAGGGTCGCCCATAAATTCAACGCCGTCCCGTACCAATCATACTTAGAGATGCTGGAAAAAGAAAACCTGGATGCTGTGTCCATCTCCGTCCCCACCAGTCTTCATAAGAAGGTGGCTATAGAAGCTTTATCCAGAGGGAAACATGTCCTTTTGGAGAAACCGATCGCTGAAACCGAGGAAGAAGCCCGGGAGATCATCGATTGCGCAAAGATAAATAACGTCAAGCTGATGATCGGCCATATCGAAAGGTTTAATCCAGCTATTCTTCATCTTAAAGAACTTCTTGAACAAGGTGAACTGGGGGAGATCTATAAGATCGATGTCCAGAGGATCGGCCCGTTCCCCAGCCGCATCGCTGACGTTGGCGTCATCATCGACCTTTCCGTCCACGATCTCGATATCATCAACTATCTTACTGATAAAAAACCCTGCCGGGTCTATGCCGAAGTGCAGCAAAAACTTCACCCGTCACATGAGGATTCAGTGACAGCTCTCCTCAGCTATGACGATGAGATGCTGGCCGTACTGAATGTCAATTATCTTTCGCCGACAAAGATACGGCAGCTGAAGATCTTCGGGAAGAGAGGCATGTTTAGCGTCGACTATCTCAGCCAGGAATTATGTTTCTTTGAGAATCATAGTTTCAAGAGTGAGAACTGGGAAAGTGTCTCTGAAGGAGACATGAAAAAGATCCATCTGCCGAAGAAAGAACCATTAAAAGCGGAGATTGAAGCGTTCCTTAAATCTATCGAAGAAGACTCGCAGCCGCCGGTAAGCGGCGAACAAGGGCTGCTGGCTTTACAGACCGCCAACCATATTATCCTTTCTGCTAAAGAAAGATCGATCGTGAGGGTGCTATGAAAGCTGCTATGAAAAACAGCGTAGCAAAGAGTAAGATGGCCAGAAGTGGCATAAAAGTCATCATAACCATCCCGGCATACAATGAAGAAAAAACCCTGCCGAGAGTGCTGGAAGAGATCAGACGAGTGATGGACAATACTAGGTATAACTATGAGATCCTGATCGTCAACGACGGTTCAAAAGACAAGACCGTCGAGGTAGCCCAAGCTTGCGGGGCAACTGTCGTGAGCAAAAAACACAGCGGACTGGCTGAAACGTTCAAGTTAGAGATGAAAGAATGTTTGGCCAGAAAAGCTGATATCATCGTCCACACCGACGCTGACGGGCAGTACCATCCGAAACACATCCCAGAAATGATCGAGAAAGTGCAGCGAGGGTTTGACTTAGTTTTAGGCAGCCGTTTCAGGGGGAAGATCGAGAGTATGCCTCTACTGAAAAGACTGGGGAACATCGCTTTCTCGCGGGTCCTAAGTTCGCTGACGAGAACCAGAATCACCGATTCCACCACTGGCTTCCGGGCGTTCACGGCTGAAGTTGCCAGGGACATCCAGTACATCAACACTTTCACTTATACACAGGAGCAGATCATCAAAGCGGCCAAGCAAGGTTTCCGTATCGGCGAAGTGCCGATCATCGCCAGAAAGACCAGGGAAAGCAGATTGTTCAAGAACCCTTTACAATATGCGATAAAAGCTTGGATCAATATCTTCAGGATCTACCGCGATTATGAACCGTTGAAATTCTTTGGAAAGATCGGACTGGCCGGATTCCTCGGTGGTTTCCTGATCGGTTTCTATTTTGTCTATCTTCATTTTACGACCGGCATCAAAGGCCATATCGGCCTGCTGTTCCTGATGCTGATCCTGCTGGTGTTCGGCCTGCAGACAATATTGTTCGGCTTTCTGGCAGACATGATGAAAAGGTAGTTAGAATTCAAAATGCCTGGTGGACAGTGAAACAGGATTACGAAAAGATAGATCAGATGACTATTTCTTAAACAGCTTTTTAAGAGGTTGAAAATCTTTAGTAGAGATTTCACCGAAGAGATACAATATAAGAAAATATATCAATCCGTAGACGAGATAGTTGAACAAGATCATTAGTCCTGAGTACTGCCAAAGCGAAGCGATAAGATAGATAAAGACGGAAACCAGGATAATCTTTAATGACGACATTAAATTAGTCAACGTCTTAAAACGGGCATAGACATAGGCTGCGGCGACGGCACACGCAAAAATAGACGTTATCAATTGGGCGTACGCCGCTCCGACCAACCCATAGGATGGCATCAATAAGAAGTCGAGGAAGACGAGGATAACCAACAACAATATCGTAAAGTTTAGTTCTATCTTCGGCTTGCCGCAGGCAGTGGTAACCGACAGAAGAACAGAAAAAAATACCAGGAAAGTGGACCCGAAAACTAAGACGGCAAGGACAGGAGCAGCAGAGACATATGACGGCGAGTAAATAAGAGACAAGATCTGGGGAGCCGTCGCTGCCGCCACCGCATTAAAAGGAGCAAGTATCAAGAGGCAATACCGTAAAGATGACGAAAGGTATTTACGTATAAGAGGGCCATTCTCTTCCGAGAAAGCTTTTGATACTGAAGGCGTAAGAGTCATTGGAAGAGCGCTAAAAACAAGGTAAGAGAGATTAGATACTGTAAAAGCAGCCGTATAAAGGCCGGCAACCGCATTGTCTACCAAAAAATATTTGATAAAGAGAGTATTCACATTACGGATAAGTGATTTTGAGAATATAGCGACAGTCAAAGGAAACGCGAAGAGAAATATCTTTCTGAAGTTGACCGGAGAACCACCACTGCCCGTGATAACTTTCTTTTCCCTGGATAAAAAATAATTCGTGACCAACAACCCATAGAGATAAGATAACAAGAAAGCCCACAAGACACCAAAGATTCCGTATCCCAAAAACATGAACAAAAATGCCAATACAACTCTCACGATCAACAGTGAGGTCTTGATGATCGCTTGGAGCCTAAACTGGCGCAGGCCATTCATATATCCCGACAACATCAATGAGAGCCAGGAATATGGGATCAGCATAAATCCCAGAAAGATAAGATAGGGAGAGAGAGAACTATCTCCTAACAGATCGGCGATGGAATGGGCAAAGATCAAGTATAAAGCAGAGAAGAAAAATGTTAACGCAAACTGCATTCTCAAAGAGATTTTCATCAACGACCGGATGTTTATCGTTACATCGGACATAAACTTTGATATCGTCCGAGGAATCGCTATGTTTAACAAGGCATCATTGACAAGGTAGAACGACATAATAATCCCAAAAACACCATACAACTCGACTCCGAGGAGGCGAGCGATACCTATATGCATCGCGTAGTTAGACAAGACTGCTACAATAACAGATGCCATAAGCCAGATAGTGCCGACTCCTAACGATTGTCTTGCCATTTGTCGATGCGAATTGCCAGGATCATGCTTTAAAAGCTTTATGCGGATGTGTTCTCAAAATGAGAGTAATATCAGAAAAAGTGAATCATAACTCTTTTAAACAGATGAGCGCAATATTTGACGATGAAAGTAGCCTATCTCGGAAGAGACAGTTCTCAGGAGCATTCTGGTCGCCTTTGCGGTCCGCAGAGACTGGGGACAGAACTTGAAAAACGGATGCGTACCCATCTACAGACCCATCTTCTTTTCTCCGGTGATCCGGCTGCCTCGCTGCCAAGGATGATCTTAAGCATCAGAAAGAACAAGATCAAAGTCATGCATGCCCACGGATCAATCAACAGTGGACTGTGGCTGCTGCTGCTCAAAAGATTTGTGAAGTCAAAAGCCATCCTCACGTTCACCGATTTTAAGAAAAATGTCACCAACAACTATAAGATCTTGAATGGTCTCGATGCAGTCATCGTCATGGATGAATTCGCCAGAAAGAAGCTGATTGACGAAGGAGTGAAACGGGATAAGGTCCATCTAGTTCCATATGGGGTTGAGGATTCGTTCTATAACGCAAAACAGTCAGCTGTCGTACGAAAGATGGCAAAGAAGATCATCCTTTATTATGGTGATGCGCGGATGGAAAGGGGTTTTCACCTGATCTTAAGATCGCTGCAGCATATCAAAGACGATACTTTGGTGCTGCTCTGCGTCCGTAACTTCCATGAAGGCTTCAGCAAGGAAGGAGTAGAAAAGTTCATCAGTAGATATAAAAACGTTAAACTCTGGACCGTTAAGGATTACCCCTGTTCGATCCATGACCTAGTAAAGTCCGTAGATCTCGTCCTGCTGCCGTTCATCAAGAACACGTTAGAACCTCCGTTGACATTACTGGAAGTTTCGGCTGCTGGAAAGCCCCTGGTCACGTTTAACATCGGCGGCAACAGAGAGGTGGTCTCTCCTGGATCAGTAGTCCTAGACCGGAAAGATCATCTGCAGATAGCTGAAGCTGTCAATGACTTCCGTCCTGGAAAGAGAGAGCAAAAAAGAATATTTTATAATTGGGACGAGACAGTACGAAAGATAAGGGAGATCTACGATAAGTGAAGCATGAAATTCAAAGACATCATCAAAACTTTACGGGACTATCAGTTCAGGAGCATCATTCATAATGCTTTCTCCCTTATGATCAGCGACGCCCACGTCGTATCGTATCGAAAGAGCGGACGCACCTGGCTGCGGCTGCTGATAGCCAAAGTTCTTTCTGAGAGTTACGGCTTCAAGAAGATAAAACTTGATACTCAGTACATGACATTGTTCAGCAAAGCGCCGAACGTCGTCTTTTCCCATGCCGGCTGCACCATCAACGACAACAAGGTCAACTTCAAGAAACTTCTTAGGAAGAAAAAGATTGTTTTTCTATCGAGAGATCCCCGGGATGATGTCGTCTCCCTCTACAACGATTATACCAAGAGAGATAATGTCTGCGAGATGGATCCCTCTTCGTTCATCCGGGATGAGAAGTATGGGGTGGGGATGATAGTGCGATATCTCAACAGCTGGAAAGCAGAGATGGACAAAAGACAAGGAGATTTTCTGCTGGTCCGTTATGAAGACATGAAGAAAGATGCTGGTCATGAATTAAGACGCGTACTTGATTTTTTGAAGATCAAATATACTCCTGAAGTGATTGAGAAAGCGGTGGAATACGGCTCGTTCAGCAACATGCGGAAGATGGAAGCGACGGATACGTTTGATGACAAGCGGATGCAGGCGAGAGATAAGGACGATATCAGCAGTTATAAGACGCGTAAGGGGAAAGTAGGCAGCCATAAAGAGGAGCTGTCTGCAGAAGATATATTGTATCTTGACGAGCAGGTAAAAGCGCATCTTGATCCTGAGTTCGGGTATTGATCGATCATCTCTCTTTGCTTTATTCACACCCATCTTCTATTCTCATCTTCCATAAGCCTTTTAAAGCAGCAACCTCCCGAAATCACCGACGAATAGTCTTAAAATTTTGAAAAAGAATCGTTCGAGGTGTTATATAAAGTGGTTAAAAAGATCAAGATTATCGCGACTCTAGGACCTGCAACCAATAAAGAGGAAGATATCGTCAGGGTCAAAGATAAAGGCGTCGATTTCATCCGCATCAACATGTCGCATTCTTCACTAGAAGATATGGAGCATTTCCTGAAGATGGCTAAAAAGGTAAAGATACCATTTGTCATCGACACGGAAGGGTCACAGGTCAGGACTGGTGAATTGTCCACACCGACGGTAGACGTTTCTGAAAACAGCGAGATAAAGATCTTTGATAAGCCGATCGTCGGTGATAATACTAAGCTGTCATTAAAACCGGAAGGTGTAGTGCCGCAGCTGGAGAAAGGCGACCTTATCCAGATCGATTTTGATACAGCTGTCCTGAGAGTCAGTGATACATCGACCATCAGTCGGGGTTACATCACGGCGAAAGTGGTCACAGCCGGTATCCTTGGAAAGAATAAAGCGGTTGTCCTGGATCGGGCCTGCGGCAGACCATTGCACCTCCCAATTCTTTCAAAGAAAGATTATGATTCCATCAAGCTGGGTATGGAGTATGGCGTCGGCCATATCGCTCTTTCCTTTGCGCGATCAGGTAAATGTCTTGATGAAGTACGGAGAGCTACCCAGAACACCATGCAGGTCATCTCTAAGATCGAATGTGTCGATGCTCTCCGCAACCTGGATGTGATAATCGCCAAATCTGATTATCTCCTGATAGATCGGGGAGATCTCAGCAAAGAGATACCAGTCGAGAAGATCCCCTTCACTCAGAAGATCATCCTTAACAAGGCGGCTAAAGCAAAAGTGCCGGTGTTCGTCGCGACCAATCTTTTGGAAACGATGATCAATTCACGGAAGCCTACAAGGGCAGAAGTGCATGATATCCTTAACACCATCCTGGACGGGGCCGGCGGTCTGGTATTGGCTGCAGAAACGGCCATCGGCAAGCATCCGATGGAATGTATCAACATGCTCAACAAACTGATCAACCATGCTCAGCTAGCCATGGACGGCAGTGATGTTTCACAAAAAGAGGAAGAATTTGTCAGTAAGCTGTTGGCAAAGAATTATCTTCTTGATTCAGAAGTGTCGTCATCATTGATAGAGCCGCACGGCGGCCGATTGGTCAACCGGGTGGCTGTTAAGATTCCAGAGAAGTCCTATCTTGATTCCCTGCCAAAGATAAATTTGGATGAGAACCGGCAGCGTGACGTGGAACAGATCGCCGTGGGAACCTACAGCCCCATCGAAGGCTTCATGAACAAAGACAATTTTAATTCCGTCCTTGACCGGATGAGACTTTCTAATGGATTGGTCTGGTCGCTGCCGATCTTCCTGGACGTCAGCGAGGAGAAAGCAGCAGAACTGGCTGTCGGCAGTGATGTGGCTTTAGTCGATGAGCGTGGCGAAGCGATGGCTATCCTGAATCTTGAAGAGAAATATCATTTTGACAAGACGGAGATGGCTGAGAAATTGTATGCTACGCTTAGCGACGAGCATCCCGGCGTGAGATGGATCTTTAACCTTAATCCGGTGATGCTGGGCGGAAAGATCACCTTACTGAGGAGAAGAGACAACGAGGATAAAGAGTACGAGATGACACCAAAGCAGACCAGAAGCTTGTTTGAGGAGAGGGGGTGGTCTAAAGTGGTGGCGTTCCATACCCGGAACGTACCGCATAGAGGTCATGAGTTCATCCAGATGAAAGCCATGGAACGTGAAAAGTGCGACGGCTTGTTCGTCCATCCTGTTGTCGGCAAGAAGAAGCAGGGTGATTTCAATGCCAAATATATCACTAAAGCCTATGAGATCATGACTGAGAAGTTTTACCCGCAGAACAGGGTCATCTTCGGCACTTTTTCAACCTACAGCCGTTATGCTGGACCGAGGGAAGCTTTATTTACGGCCTTATGCCGTCAGAATTTTGGCTGTAGCCATTTTGTCGTCGGCAGAGACCACACCGGGGTAAAAGATTTTTATCACCCAAAAGCATCCCATAACATCTTCGACAGGTTCCCGGACATCGGCATCAAAGCTGTCTGCTTCGATAAGGTGTTCTATTCTCCGACACTGCAGGACCATGTCCATCTGGCCGATAATCCTGAGCATCCTGAAGACGATTCCCAGCATATCAGCGGCACCCAGGCCCGAAAGATGTTCGAGGCGGGAGAACTGCCTCCTGCCTGGTTCATGCGGCCGGAGATCTCGCAGATGATCATCGATGCGGTGAAGAGAGGCGAAGAAGTGTTTGTGAGGTGAATTAGAACCTAATCTTTGCTTTTACTTTTCGATTTCTTTGATTTGGACATCTTTATCTGATCTCCCTGTATCTCTCGTGGTTTCCCTAAACTGAGTATTGTCTTGACGACTCCTTTAAAATCTTGTCCTTCTACCAGGTAGGTGATACAAGGGTCTTTTTCTTTGTAGAGTTGGATCATCTTTTTGCTGGGATTAAAACAGATCCTGGTTTCTGTCGCTTTAAGCATCGGGATATCCGAATAACCATCACCGACGCCGATGCTTCCTTCCTCCGGGATGGAATAACGTTCCATGATGTATTTAACGATATAATATTTAACGTCATCATGGAGAACATTTTTTTCGGCAACTTCGCCGGTGATGATCCCTTTCTTTTCATCAAGCACATTACAATAGATCTCGTCGATGCCAAGTTCTTTACATATCGGCGTGACTATCTGGGAGAAACCTGAAGAGATAGCAACAAGGTAGTACCCGTTATCCTTAAGTTCTTTGATGCCGGCCTTGACGTTATCGATCAACCGAAGATTTGGTATGAACGCTTTGATGTCGCTTACTTTAAGACCTTTCAGCAGCTTTGCGCTTTCGATGATAGCCTCTTGCATACTCAACGTTCCCTCAATCTGTCTGATGATAAATTCCAACACTTCTTTCTGCTTGCCCATCAGGTTCGCAAGTTCTACCGTAGTGTGATTCTGTGTGAAGATACGATTGACATCAAAAGCGATAAGTTTCTTTGGTTTGTCCTCGCTGAGAGATAGTAGCAGATGATCTTGTTCTTTAGGAAAGTCGCCGTCCTCTTTGAGAGAGACTGTAGTTGTCATAAGGGATAAAAAGTGCTGTTTGGTCTGTTTGATAGTTTCGTAGGAATTTATGAAGATACCGCCGCTGGTAAGACCGTTTGAATTTTTTAAGAACATGAATAGAGCATCGCCTTCTTCATCATTTTCTATAAGGGCGAAATTAAAGGGTGTTGGGGTCTTGCGAAGATCGATATTCTTATTCTGGATAGTTTTCTTTTTGGTGATAGCCAAGATCTCTTGTAACTCTTCTTTGATAAGCTCGCGGTTCTTATATTTTTTTTGAAGCCTGTGCTGAAGAGCCTCTGTCCTATAAGGAGAGAGACAGAACAAAGAGAAAGAAGAATCATGTATCTTGTCGGTAAGTGTCTCAATATACGCAGCTTCCTGGGCACTGTTACATAAAGCGAAAGAGTAAGCGTACTGAGGGAAGTCGCAGCCGATGTAAAAAGCGCTGGCATTTTTCAGATAGAACACCAACTGTTTATATAGTTCAGCTTCTGTAAGGTAGGTTACAGAGATAGAATTTGGCTTGATGTATTTTTCAAAGAAAGCCTGAGTGTCGGAAGCAAAATTTGTTATCTCATCCATCTCTTGGGCTAATTCTTTCTTCTTGGCATATATCACTTCCTGGATGCCCCTTAAGTTCAGAAGATATTGAGAATTCTCAGTCTTCATGATTACCCCTTTCTCCTGAAGGATCCGTAGCTGGGTAAAAAGGTTCGATTTTTGGATAAACCCCTTGGTCTCTTTAAAATACTCGCGTTCTATCACGACCGGATTGGTCGGGAGCTTATTCTCTTGAAGCTGAAAGATTATCCCGATTATACTGGTCTGCTGGCTGGTCAACTGCAGCCATCTCGCTATCTTGGGGATCATTTTGTTTCTACTTTGGAGTGGCATTTATAAATGTTACTATGATTATATGCATACCCCCATAGTATTAAGATATTATGACTATAAATAGCACTAGGTAATAGTCCAACCAAGACTATTCACCTGGTTACGTCCCGCGTTTTTAATGCAATTCCATTCCAGATGGTGGATGACAACAACAACAAAACTTGTTTCATCCGACCTTAACGGAACTTTGGTGCATCAACACACTATGAGCGACATGATCAGGATATATCTTGGTCAGGAGAATTTTGAGAAAGCTAATGCTGTCTTCAAGAAGCAGACTTCGGGAGAAGCCAGCATGGAAGCAGCGTTCGGCAACGCCGGCCCTTTGACTAGAGGATTAACTTTACGGCAGGCCCTGGAATACACGCGGGACCATATGAGATTCGTGGACGGATTTCAGCCATTTGTCGACGAACTGGCAGATAGGCAGACCCCTTTCATCATCAATTCTACAGGCTACTCAGTCACCATCCACGCCATCAGGGCTCAGCTGGGCCGGGATAAGATCGCTGGACAGATCGGCAACCGCCTTGAATTCGGCCAGGATGCTGATCCACAGGCAGTATTGAGGGAAGATGAGCTGGAGAATCTGGTCTTTGATTATTTTGCATCCGGAAAAACCACCGATAGAGCTTATGATCGTATCAAAGCGACAGGTGTCGTCCATCTAGGAATAGTAGATGAAGCGGCCAAAGCCTCGCTGTTATTGGATCGTGTGGCGGCAGAATTTCCGGGCATTAATCCGACGGAAATTGTCCACATCGGCGATACTTACGGAGATTTCGGCGGCATCTCGGGAATAGCTAAAGCTGGAGGCACAGGGATCGCTTTCAATTACAATGGTATTCTAGAAACCAAGCTAAAAGAAGAGATCGCTCAAGATCTTTCATTAGGCGCGCTGATCCATTTCGTCGATCCAAAGGGACCGGACTGCGACATGCGAAGGGTGCTGCCGATAGTATACAAATAGATTTTTACCATCTATTTTTTCTTATTTCTATCTTAAGAGTGATAAGATGCTCTCTTGATACTGTCCATTGATAGAATCCTAACACATAACCTTTTTAAAGCATTTTCAAGAGCCATGCATTATGGGAAAAGTCGTCTGGTTTACGGGGTTGAGCGGTTCTGGAAAGACCACCATCGCCCTCAGATTAAAGAAAGAACTAGAGAAGCAGGACAAGACCGTCCACATCCTTGACGGCGACGTGGTGAGGAACGAGCTCCATAAAGACCTCGGCTTCTCCCGGGAAGACATCAGAGAGAACAACCGACTGATAGCCTTGCTGGCAAAGAAGTATCAAGATTCTTCAGATTTTGTTTTGGTCCCTATCATCTCACCATACCGGGAAGACCGAGCCATGGCCAGATCGATTATCGGCCCCAGTTTCATGGAGCTCTATGTCAACTGTTCTTTAGACGGCTGCATCAAGAGAGATGTCAAAGGCTTGTATCAGAAGGCTCTAGCCGGCGAGATCGACAATTTAATCGGCGTGGCTGACTCGAATCCGTATGAAGCGCCGGAAAATCCTGAACTGGAGATCAATACGGAAAAGAATGATCTTGACACTAGCATCGACCTGATCAGCAGCAGATTGCTGAAAGATAAGCTGCCTTTTGAAACTTCTTTCCCCGAGATAAAGATGGCGATAGAAGGCATCCTGGAAGCGGGAAAAGCAGTCATGGAGATCTATAGTCGTGATTACGATATCTCCAGAGATAAAGATGGAGAACCGACCACAGAAGCCGATAAGAAAAGCAATCAGATCCTGATGAACGCACTGGGAAAGACCGGCCACATGATCCTCTCAGAAGAAGATGTCAATGATGAAAAAAGATTAGGAGAAGAATATGTCTGGATCGTCGATCCCATCGATGGCACTTCTGATTTTGTCAACAAGACCGGCGAGTTCACGATCATGGTAGGGCTGGTAAAAGATCACGTGCCGGTGCTCGGTCTGGTCCTGTGGCCTCCCCAGAAGATCCTATTCATCGGTGAGAAAGGCAAAGGAGCGTATAAGCTCGAGAAAGGAGAATGGCAGAAGATACGGTGCAGCAGTAAGACCGATCTTAAAGAATGCCGCCTGATGAGGAGCCGACACCATCTCTCAGAGGAGGAACAACGGGTCGCTTCAGAACTCGGCATCACCATGGCCGCGGCCAGAGGCAGCAGCCTGAAAGCCATGGATATCGCTCAAGGTTCAGGAGACCTCTATTTCACATTAACTTCAAAGATCAAGCAGTGGGATACCTGCGCTTCATACTGCATCCTTACCGAAGCTGGAGGAAAGATGACAGATATCTTTGGAAATGCTCTTCAATATAATACTACTAAAGTAAACCACGAAAATGGGATACTGGCGACAAACGGGATTGTCCATGAAAACTTTATAAAAAACTGCCAGAGACATTGATACATCTCAATGTTCCAGGCTAAAGATAAGGGAAAGAAAAACCTGATGACTTATAAGCATCTTAAAGATCTTTTGCAGAAGTCTGGGTTTGAGATTGTCGGCTACTCGACTGCCGGATTTTAGAGCAAGATATGATATGAGTCCTTTTCAAAGAAGGTGTCCTCATCTTTACAGAGAAAAAGCGACCGGAGAAAGAGACCATTACGCTTCGGCAACGGTGTGGTATTCATAGCAAGAAAGATTTGAATTATCGGTATCCAAAATCGGGATGCAGTTCTGCCTCAAGTCTACCATTAAGATAAGAGATATCAGCAGGTGACAGATAATCGTTATAACCTCCAACTTTGGCTTTCCTTACTTTATATGATTCAACGTCATTTTTGTTTTTTGCTCGAAGACGGTAATCTATAAATGAATCCGATCTTTCCATCTTTCGCATGTTATCGACAGAACCAAAGTGTACGGCTTCCATTATTACATCTGGCGATGCATCGATGCCCAAAAAGTCAGTAACTCTCTTCAGCTGCCCGGCCGTGTCTTTCTGAAGATCCTCATACTTGACCAAAAGGAACTGGTCAGGACGACGTTGCATCTCCCGATGCCAGAGATTCATGTAATTGATTATCTTCGACAAGCTGAATCTTTCCTGAAGAAATCTTGATATATCGGAGCTGTTATAGAACTTATTTCTTTTAGTCAGATGAAAGAAGAGAGAGACGACAACATCCCGTGGATCTCTTACTAAAAAGATGGTCTTTTTAGTGCGAAGGACCGGACGGATAGAAACAACGTCTGATCGGCCATAAGCCCCAAGAAATTTCTTCTGTTTAAGATCAAAATTTACGCCGAATGTCGGAGCGATCTCATGATTGATAGCTATCCGAGGGATCTTAGGGCGACCTCGAACCATCAAGACCAGATCAAGGTCTAGCTTTTTGATATCATAATGAAGAGAGATGACCTTGGCTAGCATGACCCTTAACCAGGTATGGCCGCTCTTAGGAAAAGATACCATCACCGTATCACTAACCTTGTCGGAATATATCCTAAAAAAACCGCGATAGACGTAACGGAAAGGGGCAAATCGAAAACCTACATCTTTTATGACTTTAAGCATAAATATTCCTAATATAGCGGATTTATAAACTTAATGTATCTTCCAGCCAATGTCTCTCAAAAACATTGTTAAATAAAGTTTAAAAACCCTTATTTTCCGTAGATAGTAGTGGTTCTGAGATGTACAAAGATAATCTATTTAAACCTAAAAGGATAGCTTACAGCAGTGTTGTCGGCGACCTTTTCCATTACGGTCATCTTCAGTCTCTTCAATATGCAAAATCCATATCAGATTATTTTGTTGTTGGCGTGATCACCGACGAAGGGGTTGAATCATACCGGGCCAAGCCCGTAGCTAATTTTGAAGAAAGGAAAGCCGTCATCGAGAACCTACGATGTGTCGACCGGGTGATGGTGCAGAAAACGCGTGATCATACAGAAAACCTGATGAAACTCCATAGCGAGTTTCCGGATGCAGAACTGATCCTGGTGCACGGAGACGATATCGCTGACATCCATGGAAAAGATTATGCTCTTCAGATAGGAGGGAGGGTCGCAGTCCACCCCTATTATAATCGTCTCTCAACATTTAAGATTATCCAGCATATACTGGAACAGAAAGACAAGATAAAGGATCTTACGACGTTCTCAAGCCTAATACAAAATGAGAGCGCAAGAAAGAATATCCAAAATAAGATCATCATCTCGACGAAAGCGAACACTCTTGACGCCCTCAGGCCTCTTCTCAAACTATCAAGGATAGAAGATCTTTATTTTTTTACGACCAGCGACTGGATGAACAAGAAAGAAAGGATACTAAATACGATCAAGGGAAGGTTCGGGCCGGCGAAGATTGTCATACGGAGTTCAGCGACAAACGAAGACACGTTAGAGTCCGCAAATGCCGGCTGTTATGAAAGTATCCTGAACATAGATTCAACGGACGAATCAGAGATAGAAAAGGGGATTGAAGAAGTTCTTGACTCATACAGGTCAAAGGATGCACAAAGCTCTTTTAATCAGGTCTTGGTACAGAAACAGACGGAAGGTATTATCATGAGCGGAGTCGTCTTCACAAGAACGCTTGAGTGGAACGCACCATATTATGTCATCAACTATGATGACGTCTCTGGCAGCACCGATTCGGTGACAGCAGGAAGAGAGAGCCAAAGTGTCTGCATTTCGCATTTCTGTGAAGATGCACCTGATAACATGAAAGATCTCATAAAAGCAGTGAAAGAGATCGAAGAGATGATCCCGGGAATACCTCTCGATATTGAGTTCGCTGTCACGCAAAATGGTGAAGTCATTATCTTCCAAGTAAGGCCGCTGGCCACCAATATCAGGAAGAAAAAGAACGATTTTCTGGTGCGCCAGAAGATTACAGCTTTAAAAGAGAAGTTCAGATCTTTGAGCGTACCTCTGACGCATGTTGAGGGAGAAAAAACTATCTTCGCTGATATGCCGGACTGGAATCCTGCCGAAATAATTGGAGACAGGCCAAACCACCTTGATTTTTCTCTTTATGATTACATCATCACTAATAGATCGTGGCATCTGGCCAGGACGTCGCAGGGCTATTTTGACGTCAAGAAAGCCCCTTTAGTAGAACTCTTCGGTGTCAAGCCATATATTAACGTAAGGTACTCTTTCAACTCATTCACGCCCGCTTCTTTACCGAAAAAGACGCGAGAGAAGCTCGTCCAATTTTATCTAGAAAAACTCAAAGAGAACCGTCATCTCCAAGACAAGATAGAATTCGAGATAGCTTTCACCTGTTACGATTGCTCTTTCCCAGAGAAAATACGAGAGCTTCGAGAACACGATTTCAGTGATGAAGAGATAGAGGAGATAAGGTCTTCTATCCTTGATCTGACAAACAGATTAGTCTCCGATGGTTTGAAAGATATCAATGATGATCTTAAGACGGTCTTCTCATTGGAGAAGAGAAGAGAAGAGATTATATCCCCAGCCCCTAATGTTCCTAATCCTTCCGAGATCATAGGATATGCAAAATTGCTTCTTGACGAATGCCATGAGAAAGGCACCATCCAGTTTTCAAGGCTAGCTCGCCTTGGATTTATCGGGAAGATCATCCTAAATAGCCTGGTATCAAAAGGAGTGATTACATCCAATCTTTATGATAAAGCTTTTTCATCCATCGAAACTGTGGCGACGGTCTTAAGCAATGATTTTGATGGTCTTTGTTCGGGAAATATTTCCAAGAGCGATTTCCTGCGTAAGTATAAACACCTCAGGCCAGGAACCTATGACGTAACGTCGCCTCGTTATGAAAACAATGACAAGTTACTATCGACATCGGTGGTCTTCAAGGATAATCATAGGAAAGAAAATTTTGTGTTGGATGGAGATGACAAAAAGGCTATTGACCAAGAACTTCAACAACACGGTTTTACGTTTGATAGTAGGCATCTCTTCCGTTTCTTTGAGGAAGCGACCAAGGCGCGTGAACTGGCTAAATTTGAGTTTACAAAAAATCTTTCTGATGCCCTCGAACTGGTGGCTGATGCCGGAAAACTGATGGGTTTTACACGAAAAGAAGTCGCCATGCTTGATATCAACGACATCTTCAAGATGAAAAATCAAGATATCACGAAGATGACGGCCGATTGGCAGGATCTGATAAAAGCCAGAGAACAGAAAAGAAATATTGATATGATGCTTGAACTTCCAGCCGTCATAAGAGACGAAGGGGATTTTGATATCGTTACACACTACCTAGCGAAACCAAACTTCATCACCCAAAAGACCATAACATCTCCTATCATGAACATCGCCGAGATCGATCACCAGGATGTTCCTAATTTAGCTGGAAAAGTTGTTCTTATTGAGAACGGTGACCCAGGCTACGATTGGATCTTCACCAAAAATATCGGCGGTCTTATAACTAAGTATGGTGGTGTCGCCTCGCATATGTCTATCCGCTGTGCAGAGTTCGGCGTCCCTGCCGCCATCGGCTGCGGCAACGTCTTATTCAATAAATTAGTAAAAGCTAATACAGTTACTTTAGATTGCGCGAAACAGATGATAGATATCAGAGGCTTACGATGAAGATCGCTATTTCCCAAAGACAGGACCAGAACAGACACGGAGATTGGGTAGACAGCCTAGAACAAACATATGGAGTGTATTTTCAGCAGTTTGGAATTTCACTGATACCGATACCAAATACGACTATCGACGTTGCGTCACTTTTGGATTCTTTAGAAATTGAAGGGATAATCCTTTCCGGCGGGAATGATATCAATCCTGAAAGTTATGGAGCAGCTAGGAAGGAAGGAATATCTTTAGCCTTAGGACGGGACGAGGTCGAAAGAGAGATGCTCAAGTATGCTCTCGACAAAAATCTCCCTGTTCTGGGAATCTGTAGAGGGATGCAGTTCATTAATGTTTATTTTAAAGGAAAATTGGTGGATTTTAAAGCGACCGGTTATGAACATCTCCCAAGAATGGATCATACAGTGATGATAAAAGAATTCACCGAGTTGAGTGGTTCTAGAGTAAATTCTTTCCATAATTATGGTATCAGAATAAATGATCTGGGGAATGGTTTGAAGCCATTTGCAATTACAGAAGATGAAAAAACAGTTGAGGGGTTCTACCATTCCTCACGACCGATAGCAGGGATCGTCTGGCATCCTGAACGGCAAAGTCCTGATCCTGTTTTCAATGAGAAGATCATGAAAGCTTTTGTTTCAGGAGAATTATTCTGGAAGAAAAAGTAAAAAAAGGAAAACTAACGCAAAAAGCGTAGCAGAGTTCCTGACGGGATCTCTTGTGGTGAAAGAAGTTTCATCCCGTTGTAACCATCTGTTTCTTGTCTTCTATCAAAATCCATCGTCCGGGCTATCTGCATCCTGTCTGCAAATTTTGTTTTATCTGCATCATATTGAACTCTTACTTCAAAGAAGCCGCCTTGGTCAAAGCTGCCCTCGGCATTGGCGTAAAGATCGTTACCGTCGTTGCCCATCGGAACACCACGGACAGCGTTGAATAAAGCTTCGATACCAAAAGTGTGGGTTGCGCCCTGCACAACTCTTTGTCGTCCCTCAGATAACTTTGGGACCAGATATGCGAGACCTCTCTGAGCAACCTGCTCTGGAGTTTCTTGGATCCTATCGTCTCCTTGATCCATAGCCACGGTCGCTTGATAACGGAAACTTCCTGACGGGAATCTTCCTTTGTTTTCGGGGGTGCTTGATTCCACAAACAATTGATTGCCTTCATGATCCTCTACTAACTTACCATCAACATAGGCAAAAAAAGCAGGTTCTCCTAATGCCGGATGGCCGGCTTTGTCTCCAACAAACGTCAACCTGTATGGCGCGGCAGTAGCTTTGACAGCTGGCGCCATGGCATGAACACCGTTGATCTTAGCAACCGGAACGCCCCCTTTCAAAAGCTGGGCGTTATTCATCCCGATGTTTACATTACGTATAGTCTCAACGCAACGTACTAAAGGAGAAGCAGTATAGAAAACTGTATCCTTTGCTGGATCAAATCCTTCAGGAAGGCTTAAATCTTGAGCATTAAGCCTGATCTCCAGCATAGATTGTGGTGAGATATGTGCTTCATCATCTGGACTTACACCAGCACCAGCCCAAGCTGTATATTGGCCATCTACTGAAGAAGTCTCCTCTCCAAAATTGACGAAATCGCGAGCGCCGTGACGAAAGACACGAAGTACTCGTTCTTCCCAACGGTTAGTATTTACATTTGCCATTTTATATTCCTCCTAAACACCTACCCTCTGCTCAGCTTGAATCACGAGGAACCATTTATAAACATGATGGAACTGTGGTCTAAGATGCTTCCATAATTTATATAAACGACAGACCTTAAAATTCTCACAGATGAAAGCGATAATTCTCGCAGCCGGCATGGGCACCAGATTAGGGAAATATACTGAAAGCCTGCCAAAATGCATGCTCAATTTCAACGGCAAAACCCTTATCGAGAGACAGGTGGAGACTCTTAGAAAATGCGGAATAACTGATATCACCATTGTCAAAGGATATATGCCAGAGAAGATCGATATACCCAACACTAAAACGTACCTCAATTCTGATTATCCAAACACCAACATGGTAGAAACCCTTTTCTGCGCGGAAGCGGAAATGGATGACGACATCCTGATCTGTTACGCTGATATCATCTATGAAGAGAAGGTTCTCCAGACGATATTAGATAGTCCATCAGATGTCGGCGTCACCGTCGATGAAGATTATTGGGAATACTGGCAGTCACGAGCGGATAACCCCGAGGACGACATGGAAAGCCTCATCATCGAAGATGGCAGGATAGTCGATCTGGGAAATACTAAGTGCACCAGGGAAGACGCGAAAGTGCGTTATGTTGGCCTTATCAAATTATCAAAAGCCGGCGTTCAAAAGCTACGGGAAGTCTATCATCAGAACAAGATAGATCATTTTCTTAAGAACAAGCCATGGCTGCGGTCAAAGTCTTTCAAGAAAGCTTATATGACCTGCCTGATCCAGGCCCTTATCAACAGCGGACAGGAAGTGAAGCCGATCACCATCAGAAGAGGCTGGCTGGAGTTTGATACTGTTGAAGATTATGAGAGATATGTTAGCTGGGCTGATGAAGGAAATCTAGGACGTTTCCTGAGTCTCGACAACTAGGGCTTTCTTGTCAAGTCTCTTCAGGCCGCGGACCGTCGAGTAAAGCTTTCTTAAGAATTCTAAGAAGAACAAGGCTGAGTAGATCAGTGCTAGTTCAACAGGACGGTTGAAGATTATCAGGAAAAACAGAAGGTTGAACGGCTGACCCCTTCGCACGATCTCCACAAAAATACGGTTGATGATACTCTTGTTACGGAAAGAGACACTTTCGCTATAGACCTTCATGACAACTTCCCGCTTCTCATCTTTGAACCAATAAGGGTTGATGCGTATCAGTTTTTCCAACAGCCAGAAAAGGACTCCTGTCAAAGTAATGATCAAGTAGAAGACATTTCCGTTCATTGAAAAATTAGCGATCGCCAAAGCGATAAACACGATAGGCGTGCCGAAGAACAACGCTAACTGCTCCAGGTAGGAACCAAGCATGCTGAACCGCCCTGTCATCCTGGCAAGGTTACCGTCGACATGATCACCGATGTAGGCGACGAAATTGAATAATATGAGTGCTAGGATATTATACCAATAATCTCCTAATGAAAACAGATATGCTGCCACCAGTTGGAGCATAATCCAAGATGAGGTCACCATGTTAGGTGTTATCGGCGTGCGGGCTAGTAGAGCTGCCGGATAAAGACTGATCTCCATCCAGAAACGTTGCGAAGGGCTCCAACATTCTTTTCGGCCTTTGGCAAGCATTTCGCCGAAAGTTTTCTTACCGGTCATCATGGTCCGCAAACGATGGATCATTTATATATTTAACGAATTAGAGAATTAGAGAATTAGAGAATTAGAGAATTAGAGAATTAGAGAGATATGGCCCAAAACAACAGCTTCTTTTCCACAAGCATTTTAAAGACATCGACAGCACAACTGAGCATGGATATCTTTGATGTCATCACGATCGACGGCTCCTCATTCACCGGAAAGTCTACCACTGCTAGAGCTCTAGCCAGGATGACCGGCTACCAGCCTTTAAATACCGGAGCGATATATCGAGCTGTAGGGTTCCTGAAACAACGGAACAACATCCCTGATGATGATATCCAGCAGATAGTCAAGATGGTGCAGGGTCTTAAAATAAGATATTCCTATGAAAATGAAGCTCCAAAACTGATGGTCGATGATGAGGATCTTTCATTTGTCATCAAAGACAGCTCACTGGTGCCTTTAGCGGCGCAAGTAGCCGGGATTCCGGCTGTCCGCGAAGCCCTTCTACAAATCCAGCGCGACATAGCTGCCAAAGGGAAGTATATTGTCGAGGGACGAGACACTGGAACAATCGTATTCCCTAATGCTCGGTGGAAATTTTTCATAGATGCCGATATTGATGTCAAAGTAGCCCGCTTTTTTAAGACACTCTCGGAAGAAGAAAAAAAGAACTATACTTTTGAGCAGGTCAAGAAAATGCTGATTGAAGTAGACGAGAAAGATCGAGCTAGGAAGGTTGCTCCTCTTCGGCAGGCTGAAGATGCCATCTTTTACGACAACTCAGAGAGTCCGACGCCAGAGCAGGATGCGGTTGTTCTTTGGTATCATATAACCCATGCAGCTGAGATCAAGAAAAATTACCCGAATATACTTTCTAGATTGAAATAGATCAATAGCCTGCCTGCTAAATTCTTTTTGATGGTTTGGTATCCCGCCAACTATCTCTTCAGAACTGGAAGTAGAAGAACTGTACTGTCTGGGTCGGGCTGAAGAAGTACAGCAGCAGACACATCCCCGTGAGATAGATGGTCCATTCAAAATAACCTTTCTGGGCGACGGAAGAGACAAAACCCCTCTTGAAATAAGTCAGAGTATGTATGATCATAAATACGATGACGAAAAATAAAGGCACCTGAAACTGCGGCAGGAGGCTGCCAAGCTGGGCTGACCATCCCGAGAAGTCAACAAAGATAAACTTCTTGACCGCATAGAGGATGTAAGAAGGATCATAGAGGCGGAAGATAAGGAGCGACAACACGAAAAGGTATAATGTGAAGAGGGTCTTGATGAGATTATGAAAACGAGGGAATGAAGATAATTTAGTCTTTACAGCCAGACGCTGGCGCCAGTCCCGGGTAGCCATGCCGATCAGCAGGAAAACTCCATGTAAAGTTCCCCAAATCACGAAGTTCCAGCCAGCGCCGTGCCAGAGGCCGCTAGTAAAATAGACGATAAGGACAGAAATATAAAGCCTAGTCTTGGTGAAACCTTTTCTCATCAGCGGCATAAACAGATAATCACGGAACCAGGTTGAGAGAGAGATGTGCCAGCGCTTCCAGAACTCAGCGATCGTCTTGGAGAAGAACGGCTTGTCAAAGTTAAGAGGGAAATGGAAACCCATGATCCTGGCCAGGCCGATAGCGACGTCAGAATATCCTGAAAAATCGCAATAGACCTGGATGGTGAAAGCGATAGCGCCGACGATGATGGGAATACTTCCCGGGTAGGCTGTCGGATCGGCAAAAAAGACGTTGACAAAAGCAGCGATATTGTCAGCGATAACCATCTTCTTGACCAGACCCCACATCACCAAAGCCATGCCGTGCTTGAAGTTTTCTTGGGTGATGGTGATCGGCTTGTCAAGCTGCGGCAGCAGGTCAGAAGCGCGGATGATCGGACCGGCTACCAGCTGCGGGAAAAATGAGACGTACAAGGCAAATCTCAGGAAGGAGTCTGTCGGTTTCAGCTTGCGGAAATAGATATCCAGCGTGTAACTCATGGTCTGGAAGGTGAAGAACGATATCCCGATCGGCAGGATGATGTGGGCTAACGGCAGATGGGGATCATTGCCGAACCAGGAAGCGACCATATTTGTCGTCTTTATAGCAAAGTTAGTGTACTTAAAGAAAGCCAGGACTCCCAGGTTGCCGATGAGACTGACGGCAAGATACCACTTTCTGTTCTTATCGCTTTTCGAATCATGGATAGCTTTCCCACAGAAAAAATCCAGCAAAGAAGAAAACAACAAGAGGACGACCAAAGGGCCGCTTGAAAAATAGTAGAAAAAGTAGCTGGCGAAGAGCAAGAACAGATACTGGTACTTCCTAGTTTTTACAATCAGAAGGAATAAAAGAACAACAACAGCAAAATAGAGGAAAGGAACGCTGTTAAATAACATCGTACTCACCCCTGGCGATACGTTCCGATAACAGGCGTGAGCCTTCACGGTTTAGGTGTGTAAGGTCGGTGAAATATTCAGCAGAAAAATCGGTTTCGATGTTGACAAGCCTGAAGCCGATGATCTCTGACAATCCTTGGATGTAATCATTATACTGCTGAAGAGAATCGGCAGGAACAACGTTAAAGGTAATAGGATTCATCGGCATCTGGACGACGACCACTTCGATACCTTCTGCTTTTAAAGAAGCGGTGAGATACGCAAATGCTTCCCTCTCTCTTCGCGGGTGATCACCAAAACTGAATATGCCCAAGACTTTTGGATCCTGAAGCTTTTGTTCCAGTTCTTCCGCTGATTGGATATCCTCAAACTGATGGGGATTCTTTAGGTTGTTACCAGCAGGTACAACAGCTTCCGAGGAAGAGGACCGGTGCAGGAAACTCAGGAAGTAAGGAAGGATGAATTTTCTTTTGTAAAGAAGACGCTGGAACCTGTTCATGGAGATCAGTTCCAGTTCGTCGCTATCTAGTCTCTCCAAAAGATAGGAAGAAGGGGTGACGGATGATGACATCAACATGAAGAAATCGTCGTTCTGGTTGATGGTCTCATCAAATGATGCAGGAGTGATGCCGATCACGACCTTGCTTGGTCTAGCAGAGATTATCAAATCTTTCTGAAGAGCTACTTGGAACGGCCTCATGCCAGCTACGCCTAGGTTGAAGCACGGCGGAGAATCTTTGAGAAGATCCTCGATGACCGTGCAGTCGACATCTTCCCTGATCTGGCTGTCCCCTACAAATAAGATACTCCCGTCTGGAACTTCAGCATAAAGATGAAGAACCTCCACGAAATGATTGCCCTGAGCGCCGAACTGAGAGAAATTATAAGCGAAAGAGCAGTAGAGGCCGGTACTAAGAAGGACTGCCAACAATGGAAAAAACAGATACTTCAGGTTCATGCACCCTCAGGAATGGGGCCGATTTAAATATTTTTAGTTTTTAAAGGTAGTAACAAAAAAGGACCTTATTTCCTAAAGTTTAAAAAGGGCTGATCAGGTAAAGACAGTATGCTTTTAGACCACATCAATAATCTTAAGAATTATTTTCAACTAAACCCCAACCTGAAAGAAGCTCTGGCTTTTCTGCAAAGAGAAGATCTGGGTTCTTTAAGTCCAGGACGGCACGAGATCATGGACGACAAAGTTTTCGCCATCGTCATCGACTGTGACCAGATGCCGAAAGAGAACACGAAACCGGAAAGACACCGCAAGTATCTTGATCTTCATTACACTATCAAAGGGAATGATCTAGTCGGCTGGAAACCACTGCATCTCTGTTCTGCCAGCACCGAGTATGATGAACAGGACGACTACCAGCTGTTCAGCAATCTTCCAGAACAGTGGATAGATGTGCCTGAAAATCATTTTATCCTTTTCTTCCCAGAAGATGTCCATGCCCCGCTCGCCGGAACTGGTCATCTTAAGAAAGTCGTCGTCAAAGTCAAGATTTAAATTCATTTAATTTCGATACGCTGATGTCATCAAGATCCAAAAAAATTCTTGGAAACCTGGCCATCTTTATAGTTGGAATTATCATCATCTTCAGTATCGCGGAAATCACGGTCAGGGTCTTCAAACAGGATGAACTGGCTCCGGGCCTGTGGCCGGAAGAGAACACCAGATATGTTCCTGAGCTGAAGCGCAACCTTTACGTCAACATCAGCAATCTTACCAGGTCAACTTCTGAATACAGCTACCAAGTAAGTACTAATGAACAAGGTTTTCGGGACTTTCATCCAATCCTAAAAGACGAAGAAACAACAAGGATACTAGGTCTGGGATCTTCTCAAACATTTGGCAACACCGTGGATGCGGACGATACTTACCTCAGCCTTCTAGGTAATGAGCTAGATGTCGAGACCATTAATCTCGGCCTGGGTGGGATCGGTCTGGATGAGATGAAGATTATCTTGCAGGAGTACGGCTTTTCTTATCAGCCGGACCTTATCATCGTTGAGACTAGCTTGGGAAACTTCCAAAGCGGATCTGATTTTGCCCATAAGTCGGAGGCTTCGAGAGAAACTAAGAACAGCGCTTTTTTCTGGCTGTATGAACATTCAAAACTGGTGAACCATCTTTATTGGCTGTCAAAGACCACCCATTTAGGAAGCAAGGTGGTAAACACTCTGAAACTAAACGAGCATACTCAAGACAGCGTCTCTTTTGAGCTCTCTCTTCTCAGGGGTGATGATGATCCCACTTTGTATGAAGCGAAGAAGAGCGTCTTCCGCAATCTTCAGGAGATCAAGAAGCTGGCTGATGAAAAAGAGGTTCCATTGATGGTTGTTTTTGTCTCTTCATCGTATCAGGTTGAACCAAAAAGGCTTCAAGCTCTCGTTGAAAAGTTTGGTCTTGCAGAAGAAGATGTCAATCCAGAAAACGCCGAAAATTTTTTCCGTGAAAGCTGTAAAAGGCTGAACATCCCCTTTTTCGAGACCACGGCAGCGCTCCAGGATCACCAGAAGGGGACTCCAGTTATCTGGAACTTTGACAATCATCTCACGCCAAGAGGTAATCAGATATATGCTTCAGAACTCGCAAAATTTATTAAAGAACATCATCTAATCGAAAGGTGAACCGATGATTTAGTGTCGGCAACAGGTTTAGAAAGATTTACCATGGATAAAAAAGAACTATTGGAATATACTTTTCAAAAAATAGGTTCTCACATCGCGACGAGAGCCGTTCCAGCCAGACTGAACAACGATCCTGAATTTGATCCAGAAAAAGCAGCACAGATCTGCCATTGGCTGTACCGGCTAGGGGGCTGCGACCAGGCTCTTTATGATAAAGCTGTCAATGATTTCATAGACTATTCGCTGGAATTCCTAAAATTACAGGCGGAACTCGAGAGCGCCCAAAGATATCACTTTTCATCCTATAAAAAACTGCAGGAAGAGATCTATGAAAATCCAGAAGTGATGGAAAACCGGTATCTCAACGGGTTGTATCTTACACAGGCCTTGTGGATAAACCACCACAAGATGCTGGCATTTTTCATCAAAAAGTTCTGCTCTGGTCTTGACGTTCAGGGAAAAGCAGTAGAAGTCCCGGTCGGTACCGGTATCTATGCAGCAGAATTCGCAGCAAGAAATAAAGATTGGCTGGTAGAAGGATATGATCTCAGCCCCAGTGCGGTTGATTATTCTAAAAAGATGATACCCATAATCTCGCCAGATAAAGAAGTCGCCGTATTTGAGAAGAATGTCTTTGACCTCCCTGACGACAAGAAGTATGACCGTATCATCTGCGGAGAATTGATGGAAAATTTTGAAGATCCCCATCCACTGCTAGAAAAGCTGGGAAAACTTCTCAACGAGGAAGGAAAGATCTTTCTCACCAGCTCCGTCTGGGCGGCGGCAATCGACCACATCTATCTCTTTACCAAAGTACAAGAACTGAGGGATGTCCTTTCTTCTCACTTTAAGATAGAGGAAGAACTGGCCCTCAATGTATTCCAAAACAAGAAGCCCGAAGATGAAAAGACACCGATAAATTATGCCTGTATCCTCAGCCGCCGGTCAGAAGAGCCATCTCAAGACTAAAAGAAAACTTCACAAGAGTTTCATCTATCAAAATGATCAGATTAATCCAAGATTATTTCCAACTGTCAGCAGAACGCTCTCCAAAGAAAGTTGCAGTCGTCTACGGTGAAGAGAAGATAACGTACAAAGATCTGGACAAAAAGAGCAACCAGTTGGCTCATCTTATCAGGTCGATCGGCGTGAAGAGAAACGACCGAGTAGCATTCTGCCTGCATAAGTCGATCGATGCTATCGTTTCCATCCTTGCCATCTTAAGATCCGACTGCTGTTATGTTCCGATGGACGCTAAATCGCCGGAACAGCGGCTTCGGTATATCGTTGAAGACTGCCAGCCGGCAGTTATCATCTGCAGTCCCGAGACTCACGTTTCCGTGCAATCTTTAGTAGATGGTTGGATCTCAGGAAAAAGACCAATAGTGATCGTTCTCGGATCTGAGGAGATTGAGAGACAACAGGTGAGCCTGCCTCCAATAGGAAACATCCAGGATGACCTTGCCTACATCTTCTATACTTCTGGATCTACTGGGAAGCCGAAAGGAGTGATGATAACTCATGGCAATCTTATCAATTTTGTAGAGTGGGCTGCTGATTGTTTCCAGGTCGCTGAAGATGATATCATCGCCAACCATGCGCCGCTCCACTTTGACATTTCCGGGTTTGATATCTACGCATCGTTTAAGAAAGGGGCTACTCTAGTGTTAGTGCCGCCGGAACTTAGTCTATTTCCAGCAAAGATAGTCAACCTCATCGAACAAGAGAAGATCACTATCTGGCAGTCGGTTCCCAGCATCCTGGTGCATATGGCCAAGATGGGAGCGCTTCAAGAGAACACCATGCCCAGCCTGAAGAAGATCATCTTCATCGGCGAAGTCTTTCCCACACCCTTCCTTATCCGCTGGATGAAGACCTTCCCGAAGAAAGAATTCATCAACTTTTACGGTCCGACAGAATGCACCATCGGCTGTGCATATTATCCTATCAAAGAGGTTCCAGAGGATTCGACAACCGCTATTCCTTTAGGAAGAGCAGCTAAAAACATGGAAATGTTCGCCCTGAAAGAAGATGACAGCCTGGCTAACGTTGGAGAAATAGGTGAGTTATGCATCCGAGGGCCGACAGTGAGTCCCGGCTACTGGAACAATAAAGAGAAGACTGAGAAAGCGTTTGTGGTAGATCCGCTATTTCCCCATCTAAATGGAAAAATCTATAAAACAGGAGACTTGGTAGAAGCCCTTCCTGAGGAGATGTTCACATTCAGAGGAAGAAAAGACAGCCAGATCAAGTTTATGGGATACCGGATCGAGCTGGGAGAGATAGAGTCAGCGTTATACTCCCTGGGATATGTTAAAGAAGCTGCAGTCATCTACTTGTCTTCAGATGAGAAAAGTGAGATTGTCGCCTTCGTGGCTCTAAATCGTGAGAGCAGCCCCGGACAGATAAAAGATGATCTGAAGAAGAAGATCCCTTCCTACATGATCCCCCGGACAATCACTATAAAAGATGCTCTTCCCCTCAACAGTTCAGGGAAGATAGACCGGGTAAAATTAAGACAGGAGTGCGAGAACGATGGAAACTAAAGAGATAATAATTGATATCATCAAAGAATTTAAGCAGAAAGACGAAATCCTGCATCCAGAGGAACTGATCAGCAGTGGTTTCTTTGATTCGTTTGATATCTTTTCATTGATCGAAAAGATTGAGAAGAGATTTTCTTTGAAACTGGATGGAAACGACATCACTATCGAGAATTTTGAAAACATCAGCACCATCTCGGCTATCGTTGAGAGATCCCTGAAAGGCAAAAGCGATGAGCAGCAGACCTAATTGATGACCACGACAAAAGCCATGGCATTTTCATCAGTGTGAGAGATGCTGCAGAGAATATCTTTTCTCTCTTCTCCTTTTATGAAAACAGATGGTCTGCCAGTAGCATCATTGATGACTTCTATATCCAGTAGAGGGATTTTGGAGGAGATGTTTCTTGAAATGGCTTTTAACACTGCTTCTTTCACGCAGAACTTACCGGTAAGATGGATCGCAGGATCTACTTTGCTTCGGCAATAAGTGAGTTCCCTAGGCGTAAAAAGAAGAGAGAGGAAATGGTCGTCATCCAGTTTTTCTTTGAAGCGGCTGACTTTCTCGATATCTACTCCTATGTTTTGAAAAGACATACCGCAGATATCTATGATCCCATTATAAAGATTGTTAAAGTAGGAACAAAAAATTTAAAAGGAACTTGGCAGACATAGGCAATATGGGAGCGATATGGGATTTCCTAAAAGTACGTAAGATCTGGTGGATAACACCGCTGGTTATTCTGGCGATTCTCTTAGCGTTTATGTTTCTGGCCGGAGGGAGCGCGCCGGTAACTGATGTCTACGCCCCCATTTAACTTACTCTATTTTTCTCCTGGATGAAACCGATCTGCTGTAGGATAAAGCTCATGCCCAAGAAGAAGATGATAAGAGGCAGACGCCAGTTGGTGATGTTGGCTTTGAGGATGTTTTTTGCTGACCAGAAACGTAACCTGATAAGACCGCCAACTTTCCCCACTTTTTTCTTAAACTGGTAATTAGCCTTGCCACGTCGCAGCTGCCATTTGACAAAAGAAGAGAAGGTTGTTCTTGCTTCATGGAAAGCATAGCCTTCAGGAACATATTTTATTGGAATATGACTCTTTTCTATCCGCCATGACAACTCAGCATCTTCCGCTCCTGATTTCATCGATTCATCGAAAAAGCCCACCTTCTCGAATAAAGATTTTCTTAAAGCGCAGTTTCCGGCTGCCAGATGGTTGGTGAAACCTGACTTCGACACTTTCCACATCTTGCTGAAGCCGATACTGCCGCCGCCAGGAAATCCTAACGCAGAGATGCAGTCACCGATAAGGTTTGACTTTGGTATCCTGGTGCCGCTGGTGACGGCCAATAGTGAAAGATCCTCCTCAAGAGGTTTTATCAAAGATGAAAGCCATCTTTCATGCACCCAACAGTCGTCATCGATAAAGACGATTATATCTCCCATCGCTCTTTTGATGCCTTGGTTTCGGTTGAAAGGGATCCCTCTTTTTGGCGGGACGTTGTAGTACTTTATGGGAAGCGGCAGCTGTGGAAGTGGCAGCGGTTCAACAGCTTCATGGATGAAGATGATCTCAGTATCAGGATTGACCTGTCCTTTCATCGAGTTCAACAACCTTCTGATCTTACTCTCCCTGAACCTGTCAAAGATCACTACGATAGAAACTTTCATCTCCTTCCCATCCCGTGGTATTGGAACCCTTCTTCTTTGACCAGTTCAGGTTCATAGATGTTGCGGCCGTCAAAGATACGCTTGGTTTTCATCTTGAGTTCTGAAAGGTTGACATTCCTGAACTCGTCCCATTCTGTTATGACCAAGATACCATCGCTGTCTTGGGCGGCTTCTTCCGCCGTGGCGCAGTAAGTTATAGAATCACCAAAAAAATGCTTGGCTTCTTCTACAGCTTTGGGATCATAGGCTCTTATCCTTGCGCCGTGTTTCAACAGTTCAGAGATGATGGTGATAGCAGGGGCTTCCCTCATGTCACTGGTATTGGGCTTGAACGCTAATCCCCAGACACAGAACGTTTTTCCGGTGATGTCGTTATTGGATGCAGCCAAGACCTTTTCGACAAGAACTGATTTCTGCCGATCATTGAGAGCCATCACTTCTTCAAATAATCTCGCTCTGTAGCCGACCTCTTTAGCCGTATGGGCCAGGGCCTTGACATCTTTGGGAAAACAGGATCCGCCGTAGCCCACGCCTGGATTAAGAAATCTCGGAGAGATGCGGTAATCCATACCTAGAGCCATGGCCACCATCTTGACGTCAGCCCCAGTGCGGTCGCAGATGTTAGCTATCTCGTTGATGAATGAGATCTTTGTAGAAAGGAAACTGTTGTTGGCATATTTTATCAGCTCGGCGGTCTCCAAATCAGTCTCTACCACAGGAAGATAGGTCCTGAGCCGGCCGGAATAGACTTTTCTCATCAGATGGAAAGCTTGATCGTTGGCTGCGCCGACAACTATTTTATCAGGATAATTGAAAGCCCTGATTGCTAACCCTTCCCGCAAGAATTCTGGATTAGAGACAATATCGATATTTGCCGCAGGATTGATCTCTTTGATCATCTGCTGACATTTCCTGGCAGTTCCGGGAGGTACGGTGCTCTTGATGACCAGCAATTTTTTGCTGTCTGACCTGGCAGCAGCCTTGACGACCGAAAAGACGTACTCCAGATTAGCTGATCCGTCATCATTGCTTGGTGTGCCGACGCAGTTGAAGATGACCTCTCCGAACGCAACGCCTTCATCGATGTTGGAGCTGAAATGAAGACGACTTTTGTTTCTGATGGTCAGCTCTTCCAGACCCGGCTCGTAGAAAGGGATCTGACCTTCCTGCAGCGTCTTTATCTTTGCCGTATCTATATCGATGCAGAGAACCTGGTGGCCTAAATTGGCCAGGCAGGCACCGGTGACAAGACCGACGTAACTGGTGCCGAAGATGCTTATTTTCATGCTGTTTACCGTTAGAAGACCCCTTAAATACTTTGTGTAACAAAAATGACCAATCTAACCTCTTATTTTGCGTAGAAAAGATTAGCTTTTTCTAATGATTCAATGGTGCCAATGTCAAACCAATGTTCTGTGAAGATAAAACCATGTACTTCAGACACGTTTATTAGATAGGGGATGATGTTGCCTGGAGCATCTCCGCCCTTTTCTTTTAATAAAATATCGATCTGTGGAAGATCCCCTTTAGTGAAGATGTAGCAAGCTGTAGACCCTAAGGCACTTTTTGGTTCAGACGGTTTTTCTTCAAAATTGATTACTTTGGTACCTTCGATGATACCGACTCCCAGACGACCTCTTACGATGTTAACATCACCAAAGTCACGGAAAGCCACAATTGAAGTATTCTTTTCGTTGTAGAACTTAACAAAATTTTGTAAAGAGAAGCCAAAGAGATTGTCACCGGCGATGACCAATAGATCATCATTGATGTTCTCAGTCTTTATGACATGATTGATGTCGCCAACGGAGCCGAGACGAGCTTCATTAGTCTTAGTATAATCGTTGATGATCTTGATCGGTTTGTCATAGGTGTAATGTTCTAACCAGTCCATGAAGTTGCTGTAGAACTTATCATTGGTCACTACATAGATGCTTTCCACATCATCAACTGCAGCTAATTTGTCCAAGATATATTCCATGAGAGGCTTATCAGCCACTTTTAGAAGTGGTTTAGGCGTGTTTTTTGTCAATGGATATAATCTGGTGGCGTATCCGGCTGCCAGGATCAATGCTTTCATGATCTCTAGGACTTAGAAAATGATTTAAAAGGCTTGTGGAAGAAAGGTGTATTGTAGGAGAGGAAGTTAAGGATCATTATTTGTAACTAAACCATCTATCGAAAGAAATAAAACCTCTCGCCATTTAATGATCAAGATGAAAGCAACAAAATTCCTGATGATTACATCCTTTATCTTGATACTTGTTCTCATGACCAGCTGTTTTCAAAACCAGCCAAAACAAAAGATAAAGCCGGCAAGCATCCCAGTTAAAGAGCAATGTCAAGGTGAATTCTGTAATGATGATGTTGAGATAATATGCCAAAGCAGTAATTGTGATGCAGAACTGTCACAACAATATCTCCAATTACAGACTAAAGTTGTCAAGTGTTTAGATAACTACTTCCAGTTCTCTGCTCCAAGAGTTTCTTATAAGATATCATCAAAAGAAAAAACTGCTTGTGAGCAAGAAGGAGGATGCTGTTGCACTACCGGAGGAATGACTGATTGGTCAGGAGTTTCACAATCTTATCTCTATGGAAATACACCCTTTGGAGCGACAGGAGTGCAAAGTCCGAAAGATATCATTGCAGAAGAACATGAAACAACACATTTCTTCTTGTTCCAGATGCTTAAAGGTCATCCTGCTTGGTTTAGTGAAGCTATCGCTATCCAGACTAATGAACGGGCAGGATGTGATGTTTCTGCGATGGATCTGGAAGGAAATGCAAAAGAGTTTGCAAAAAAAGGAGATGCTTATCTTAGAGAGACTAACCTAGATCTACAATCCTCTGGAGGAGTAAAGATGAGTGATGGATCTATTCTTGATAATGATTATTATTTGAGATTAAAAAATGGTGAAAGTTCTCTTGAGACACGAGATTCACATACCATCGGTGCATTATGGGTTATCGGATTGAAAGAAGATTATGGATGTGAACAGCAATGCATATTGAGGATCGTCAAAGAATTGCAGAAGTATACTGAATCACAATGCCGACCAGGAACTTATTGTGGAGATAATCCATTGCAATACCCAGAAATCGTTACAGATGAAGTGATCAAAGAGAAGACCGATCTAATCACTGGTCGCGATACTAGAGAATTATTTGAGCTGTTAGGAATCTTGTGAATAAATCATAAAGAAAAGGTGGACAGCTTACCTGGTTTCCCACGGAATGCAGTACACCCAAGTACGGAAGCGGTCTTAATTTCTGTGTTCGAAATGGGAACAGATGAACCCCGCCCCTATGGCCGTCCAATAGGCTCGAGAAAGCCTCCCTTTATAAAGATTTTGATTATTTTTCCACAACGATTTAAAAAGGCAGTAGAATCAGATGCTTATGAAAACGGTGGTCGTATCAGGATACTTTAACCCTATCCATAGAGGTCATGTCTCTTTATTCAAAGAAGCCCGTAAATTAGGCGAAAAGTTGATCGTCATCGTCAACAATGATAAACAGGTTCTGATAAAAGGTTCTCAAGCTTTCATGGATGAAGAAGAGAGGAAATACATCCTCGAATCCATCCGTTATGTGGATGAAGTGGTCGTTTCCATCGATGAGGACGGCACCCAATGCAGGACTTTAGAGATGCTCAAGCCCGATATCTTTGCCAACGGCGGAGACAGGAAAAATACCAGTGATATCCCGGAAGCCAAGGTCTGCGAAAGATTAGGCATCCAGATGATCTTCAACGTCGGCGGCGACAAGACCCAGAGCAGCAGCTGGCTGTTAGGCAGTGTCAAAGGACCTTCAATTCTCGATGAATACGATCAGACCAAGCATGGTGACAAAAAAGTCCTGATCGCGGATGTGGACGAGACCATCTGCGAGACCTGTCAGGAGATATCATCGGAGATGGCGGTCGAGATAGATCGGTTGGTAAAACAAGGCTATACCTGGGCCTTCATCAGCGGCACCAAAGTTGATGACTTGCAGAAGATGATCTCCTCCAAAGTGAAAGAAGAACATCATCTATTAGCGACGACCGGCACCAATTATGTGAAAGTAACTCCTCAAGGAAATGATCTTATCTATCAACAATCTTTCTCCACTGAACAAAAGCAAGAGATCATGGCAGCGTTAGACAAGGTGATCACCCATTTCGACATAAGGGCCATGACCACCAAAGAAGACCAGGTCCAAGATAGGGATTCACAGATCACCTTATCTGCTATCGGCAGAAATGCGCCTATAGAACTAAAGAAACAATATGATCCAGATGGTGAGAAACGAAAAGTCTGGATAGGATATCTGCAAGATCTTCTTGGAGATAGATATGATTACAAGATCGGCGGTACTACCTCTTTAGACATCACCCAGAAAGGCTTAGACAAAGAATGGGGTATCAAAGAGTTTGCTAAACAGAACAACATCCTTTTGAAAGAGATTTTATTCTTTGGTGACAAGATCTATCCCGGCGGCAACGATTACCCTGCTTCCAAGATAGTTGATTGCATCGCTGTCAAGAATCCGGAAGATACGTTAAGAGAGTTGAGGAAGATACCATGAAAGCAGGAATAGATTTTGGAAGCACCCTTGTAAAAGCCGTATGGAAAAGAGAGGGAAAATATGAATTCTTATCGACGGCTGATGTTCCTTTGGATGAACTTGCCAGAAAGTTAAACGAAGGCGGCGTCACGCGTGTCAACCGGGCTGGAATTGGTTATTCAGACGACCTCGCTGAGCGCTTTAAAGGTTTTGAAGTAAAAACAGTAGATGGCGACCCCATAACATTAGAGAAAAGACTGCAAGTTAAAGGAGCTAAAGAATTGATGGAAGATGGCCCATCTAACTTTGCCCTTGTATCTATCGGCACAGGAACATCATACACCTTAAGAAAATGGTGCCTTACTATCCCCATCCCGATTGGAAATTCGTTAAGCGGTGGTTTCCTTGAAGGGATAGGGAAGTCTTTAGGACTTGAAGATTACCAGGAGATGTCAAGACTAGCTTCGAAAGGGACACCTCTTAACATTTATGTTAGAGATGCATTGCCTCATACTGAAGGCACCGTGGTTGGGGACTACGTCATCGCTCATTTCGCCAAGGCAGATAAAGACTCAACACCTCAAGATGTCCTGGCCACTGCAATTGATGTCATCGGCGCCACCACCGTCAAAGATCTCGCTTTGCTTTCAGCCGCTTCAAGACTATTTAAGTGGACTGACGATATAGTTTATGTAGGTTCAACTATCTCTAGATTTCCTACATTACGGGATTCATTGACCAAATATACTGCAATGCTAGGCAGGAAACCGCACTTCCCAGAGCATGGAGAATTTGCGCTGGCAATGGGCGCTTATCATATGATGGAGTAGGAGCATCTTTTTATACTATCAGTTATTCCCAAGAAGCATGGACGAGGAGACTCTCAAGAAATGTATCAAAGCGGGAAAGATCGCTGCTCAGGTGCGAAGGGAAGGCGCTGAGAAGCTGGCCAAGCCAGGAACATCGTTCCTGGAAGTGATGGACCATTGCGAAAAAAGGATCCTGCAGCTAGGCGGTCAGATTGCCTGGGCCCAGATGGCTCTTAACGACGTCGCTGCTCATTTCTGCCCGGAAGAAGATGATGCTCAAGTTTCTAGAGAAGGCGACCTGATCAAGATCGACATCGGTGTCCACCAAGAGGGTTATATCGCCGATAATGCCATGACCGTGCAGGTAAAGACCAAAGAACATTCCGAACTTATCAAAGCCGCACAGAACGCCTTGAGATCGGCCGTAAAATTAGTAGAACCAGGACGACAGCTCTGGGAGTTAGGCGAAGCGCAGTATTCTGAAGCGGAAGCGTTAGGCTTTACAACAGTAAAAAACTTATCTGGCCATACCCTTGAACAGTATAAAGTTCACGCCGGCGTGTCCATCCCTGCTTTTAACACCAAAGAAAAAACCCAGCTGAAAGCAGGCTGGCAGATCGCCATCGAACCATTCGTCACGCCTGGACAAGGTCTTATCAAAGAGAAAGGAAAAGCTACTATCTTTATGGTCCATAAACAAGGCGGCGCCAGGACACCTTATGCCCGCAAGATATTGGACGAAGTGAAATCCCAGAATGGATTGCCATTTACCACTAGATGGCTCACCAGGAAATTCGGCAAAGGACCGACGGCGTTAGGCTTGCGCGAACTGGAAAGGACAGGCATCCTGCATAGTTATCCACCATTGGCAGAAGTATCTTCCGGCTTAGTATCACAGTTTGAACATTCTATGATAGTTTCTGAGAAGACGAAAGTGTATACCAGACATGAAGACGATACGTGGTAGACGTGAGATATATTGAGGGGTGCTTAATGATTACCCTTCATTAAAGAACTAAACAAAAATAAGTATTGATTGAATTACTTTAAAAGCATTCTTTGTATTGACGCAATCAGTAAGATAAGATTTTCCATCAGCAGACACCAATTTCAGTTGTCCGATTTTTGCGGACAACTCAAAACCTTCATCAGTAAGTCTATTTTTAAGATCAGACCAATACTTTCGAGCTCGATCGCTTTCGGTCAATGCCCCTACAATGTCAACTACAGAAAACCACCATTCATCATTAAACCAGGTTCTCCTAATAGCTTTATCTTGGAAAACAATTAACCCCTTTTTAGATTCCTCAACCATCTTTTATATTAAAATGACTTTGAATTTAAATAATTAGCTTTTATCTGGAGGTGAAACCAGACCATTCAATCTTGGCAGTACCACTCTCAGAAAAAGAAAAACCTCTTACGGACAGCAGGAGGGATCTCTTCCTCTACCGCCAGCTCTAAACCGCCGGAGGCATCAGAGATTTTTGAAAGGCGACCTTCAGCAGATTCCGGCGCGACATGAAGACCTTGCGAGGATCTTTTACGCTTCGCGAACGCCTCCGGCGTATGGGCTGCCAGCAGGAAACGGCCGGAGATGCTAAGGTTGATATTGCCACCGGCGTTGGACCTGTTGCTAAGATCATTGACGCAGGCCGCCAAAACTGTATCTGTTTTAACTCTTGGGGGGGCAAAAAAAACCATCAGAGCGTCTGGCTTACCGCTCTCATGCCAAGTGATGTCACGAAATTGCCGCAATAGCGCCACGTCATCCTCCAACACAGCGCGCCAACCGGCATGGTCTTCAATCTTGGCGTATGGCAACGGCTCATTATAGATCCCTTCTGAACTATCAAGTGGAATGCCATCGACGGAAGAGTAAGGGATTTCAAAAAAAAAGCCTTTAAAATGCTTCGGAATCTTTATCAATGGGATACATTCTCGGGCAAATTGAAACTTTGTGCTATTCTCCTCATACGCAAAAGCACTGCACGTATCGAGCCAGTCACCCCATAATCTCTTACGCTCTGCCTGGCTTTTATCGTAACGTTCATAATCATCGACCTTCGCTTCAACCGTCTCTTTGAAAGTCATAGCCCTGTAGATGCTGGAACCGTTAAGCAATTGCAATCTCGGCTGAGCAGTATTTTCATCTTTTATGCACTTCTCCCGCAAAGCATGAACCCCTAGGGCATAGGTGCCCATCCTGGGAAGGGAGGTATATTCCTTGTCAAAGTCCGGAGTAACCATAATGAGCTTAATAGAATAGCTACTTTATAAATTTTGCCACTATTTAGTGACACTGCTCAGAGTTACGGTTTCTTCAATCTTGGCAGCACCCAATAGGCAAACACGGCAGCCACCACGATCACGCTCCAGAAGACGATATCTGGAATCAAGCGTAATGCAAAAAGGATCAGATTAGCGATAATGACGATCAAAAAAAAGATGCCGATAACTTTAGCCGGTTTCATCCTAGTCTCTTGATAACGTCTTTAACGCTCAACACTTGTTCAGTGCCGTCAGTCATGTTCCGGAGTACAACTTTCTTCTTCTTCAGCTCGTCTTCACCGAGGATGAGGGCATAAGGGATGCCGACAGAACCGGCATATTCCAGATTCTTGCTGACGCCTTTCCTGAAGGCAAAGTCAACATTGATACCGGCTTCCCGTAGTTCCTTCGCCATCTTTAACGATTCAGTCATCGTATTGATAGGGATCACATACACTTGAGCTGTTGTCCTTTTCTGAAAACCTTCCTTCTCCTTCAACACTTCCATCAGTGGAACCAGACCGAAAGCGATACCTACTGCCGGTGTATCTCGGCCGGAGAACTTGCCGATCATGTCATCCCATCTGCCGCCGGCTGCCAGAGAAGAGGTGATGGAACTCTTCTTGGCAAAGGCTTCATAGACCGTACCAGTGTAATAGGCTAATCCTCTAGCAAGAGAAACATCAAACTTGACAGTTGAAACTCCCATCACTTTCAGATACGAGAACAGTTCTTCCATCTCAGCAATACCTTGCTGCGCTTCTTCATTCTTGATCTTTTTTAAAGTCTTGAGAGTAGCTTTCTCGGTAACATAGGAAAACAGCGCATCGGTCTGTTTCTTAGAATAACCACGCTGTTTCAGCTCTTCAGAAACACCGCCCTTACCGATCTTGTCTAACTTGTCGATGGCGACGATGGCCGACCCTTTATCTTTTATCCCGGCTTCCTCAAGAATACCATTTAAGATCATTCTATTATTTACCTTGATGACAACATCCATGCTCAGATCATTGAAGACCTTTTCAGCTATCGCCAGCAGTTCCGCTTCCGCCAGCATCGACTTTACGCCGATAGTGTCAGCATCACACTGCCAGAACTGCCGCACCCGGCCTTTCTTGATCGGCCCGTCTCTGAAGACCGGACCCATCTCATACCTCTTGAACGGTAATTTCAGCATCGGATTAGCAGCCATATATCTTGCTAACGGAACCGTCAGGTCGAAACGCAATCCTAATTTCCGGTTGCCTTGATCCTTCAGCTTGAAGATCTCTTTCAGAGCGTCGGAAGATTCACCGGCAGCAAATTTAGCAGCCAGGGTTTCATAGCGTTCGATGATCGGTGTCTCCAACGGCGCGAAGCCATACGATTCAAAAGCCGATCTGATGGTGTTCACTACTTTGTTCTGCATGATCTTCTCTTCCGGCGAGATGTCTGAAACCCCCTTAGCTGTCTGAAAGTCCATTTTCCTATCCTCGATGATTGTTTTGGTGTTTATAAGGTTTTTTCCGTCAAGTTTCATTTTTACCTCCATTTATACATCTCAACTATAGAACGATAGACCGCTCTCGCTGTATCTATATCTTCAGAAGAGATTACGCCCATCTTATAGGCTCTTTCCATCTCTAATAATTTTTCTAAGTTATCTTCGATAGGACTGCTGGCGATGAACACCCTGGCTGTTCCCGCTATAGCTAGTTTGACTTCCTCTTTGTATTACATTTTTATTTTCCATCTTTCATATCTCCCTGCTTAGAGCCCAGGCGGCTTTGAAGGCCTGCCGAGGAGAATTGAACTCCTGTCTCTTGAGTCACAGTCAAGAATCTTACCATTAGAAGACGGCAAGCATAAGAAACGATGTGTGGGCTTTCGCCTAACGATGATGCAGAGAACTATCTATACTTTTCAAGACAGAGCAATAACTAGAAAAATCACCGACAATGAATACAATCAACTCGTGTCATAAGTATCTAAAAATAGTATTTCATTAAAAATGTTTCTATAGATAACTGCGAAGATGCTTGCCCAAAGTCAAGAAACCGGCAGCGCTCATACCGTAAGCCACAGTATAAAGAATGTCCGCGACCACAAGGAATCCGATGTCGTAGATAACATCTCCCAAGAGGATGCCCAAGCTGGCGAAAAAGAAGATAGACAGAGGCTTGCTGATCGGACCAAGCTCTTTTGAAAAGATGAACGAACAGCTGGCCAGGGCTACGATCAATGAACTGACTATCGGATAGAGATACAAGAAGAACGATTCAAGCGGACTTACGACACTGAACAAGATATAGGCAGAGATACCCAACAATACGGCAGCGATGCCAAAGATAGCCAGGATCTTCTGAAAGTTAGACGTACGCCTGAACAAAACGATCACCAAAGCCAGGAAAGAGAGGATGATGAAAAACGCTCCTGCTGTCCAGTAGACGTCGCCGATACCGACAAGACCGGTGCTGTTAAGGACGTTGATGTCCAGGAAATACGAGACTTCACCCAAGGCGTAAAGGAAATATCCTGAGACCAAGAAAAACAAGATGAAATAATTGGCGTCATCAAAAAGAGTCTTTAGCTTGTTGTTGAAAAGATGGGCCAAAGTGACAACTCCAGCTACAGCGGCCAAGCCCGCAAGAATCACTGCCAGATAAGCAAATATAGTGCTTAGATCCATCACCATGAACATAAAGGAAAGAAAACCAGTATTTAAAACATTCGTTTACAGGATAGAGATAAAGAGGGCAGCTGGGGGGAATCGAACCCCCTCCACAGGTTTGCTGCAACCTAACTCCACAGACCCGTATACTAGCCGTTATACTACAGCCGCCATAGGAACATTTTTCAGATAAACTTATTTAAATCTTTCGTGGGAGTCAGATCACCAGCACTTTCTGCTCTCTGACCACTTTCAGGCTCAGTCTCTTAGTATAACCAAGGAACTCGCCACCAGCCTGCAAAGGAAACGGCTTCTTGGCAGTGATCTCGATCTTCCTGCCGTGGACCAACACCAGCGGGGCTATCTTTAGACCGAAACTAGGCAGTATCAATGACCAAAGGCGCACCAGCTTGTTGGACACAGAAAGGTGAGTATTGATGCAGGCTGCCGCATAGATCTGCTTCTCAGCAGGCCGCATTCGCCCAGGATACCAACGCAGACCGAAACCGTAATAGGGATGGGTGCCCAGGATGACATTGACTACATTGTTCCAATTCTGCTTCCTGCCATCGACCTTACAGACAAAATCATATCTCCCCGGAGCGTGCCACAAAGCTTTCCAGCTGCCACGCATGTAATCAAGGAACCCGTTCTGCGACCTTCTGACCCCGAAGCGGATGACGTCAGCATCGATGCCGATGGAAAGGAACGTCGTCTGTCTTTTGCCACGATCCCATTCGATCTCAGCGACGTTAAGAACATCTTCTTGGAACCTGAAACGAGAGCGAAGGTATTCGAAACGCTTTCCTTTATAGAAGTAAGAATAATAGGCATTTCCTGCCCCTAGAGGAAAGAAACCCAGAAAATTCTTCTGCAGCGGCTTATGGTTAAGAGCGCTTTCAAACGAACCGTCGCCGCCAGCGATGATCACATGCGGTGTCGTCTTTTTCTCAACACCTTTGAACATATCACTTTTTTTAGACAGGAACAATAAAGAAGCATTCCTTCTCCGTGAGAACAGGTAAAGAAGCCTTCTCCGATACCCGTCATGGAAACCGCGGGAACGGTTGTTGGCCAGGATCGTCAACGGCACTTTAAGAGCAACTTTTCCATGACGTCTTTGACTCAGAGCTTTACCATAACCATGAAAGTAATAGATGATCGATGAAAGAGCGACTATCAGGGCGACGATGATCACGATGTCTTGCAGCAGTATCAAAAAGGAAAGAGCCGGCCTTTGATCTTGCATCAAGTACTGGTTAAAGAAAATCAGTATCAGTATCAAGTATTGAAAACCCACTAAAACTTTCCCATAGATCTCTCCAGGAACCTCTACATCTTCCTGGCCGGCCAGCCAGCGGATGACACCGACAAAAACGTCGCGGAAAGCGAAGAACAACAGAAAATATACTGAAAAATGTCCTAAAGCCGTGAACGTTGTCAGTAGACCGATCACCAGCAGCTTATCGGCAAACGGATCGTAGAAAGAACCTACATCATGGGTAAAGATGAGGTTATCGATGACATCGGACAGGACGGCTAGGAGCATGATAGCCAAAGCCAGCAAAGAAGACAGTGGCGTCTGTTGCAGCACCAGATATATCAATAAAGGCAAGGCCAGGAAACGGAATGCCGTGATGATCGATGCCATGACATCTCAGAAAATAATCTTGCTTAAAAATGTTTCAGTTCTCACATCATGTCAGCCGGTGATCTTCTTTCCAGCTTTTTCTCAGGAGAACCGCCTAGGATGACGTCATCTATCCGCAGGATCATCTCGGCCACGGCAGTGGCACTGGACAAAGCCTGCGTCTTTATTTTAAGAGGTTCGATGACACCAGAAAGCCAAGCGTCCATGGTCTTGCCGCTGAAGACATCGATGCCGATCCAGCGCTGCTGCTGGTCATGGGCTGAACGGAGCATCGTCAGGACATCGATCGGATCAAGGCCGGCGTTCTCGGCCAAGGTTCTGGGGATAACTTCCACCGCTTCAGCATACGCCTGCACGGCCAACTGCTCACGGCCTTGCAATGAGGCAGCATATGACCGCAGCCCTTTAGCCAGTTCCATCTCGACGGAACCTGCTCCGCCGACGACAAACCCGTCTTTGACAGCGGCAGCGATATCACCAAGAGCATCAGTCACGGCCCGCTTCACTTCATCAGCGACGTGTTCAGTGCCACCGCGAACCAACAAAGTGACCGCTTTAGGATTCTTGCAGCGTTTGACGAAGATCATCTCTTCATCACCGATCTTCTCTTCATAGACAGAGCCGGCAAAGCCCAGATCCAAAGATGATAACTCTTTCCAGTTGCTGACGATCCTGGCTCCAGTGGCCCGGTTCAGCTTTTCCATGTCGCTTTTCTTTACCCGACGGACGGCAAGGATGCCTGCTTTAGAAAGAAAATGCTGGGCCATGTCGTCGATGCCCCGCTGGCAGAATACAACCTTGGCTCCGCTGGCGATAATCTTGTCTGCGATCATCTTCAATGTCCTTTCCTCCTGATCGAGAAAAGCGTTAAGCTGCGAAGGATCGGTGATCTGGATCTTGGCATCGATCTCTGTATTGCGGATCTCCAACGGACAATCCAATAAAGCGATGCCTGCATCATTGACAGTTTCCGGCATGGAAGGATGGACCCGTTCCTTGTCCAAGACAATTCCGTCGACAAGCTCGCTCTTGTCAGAACTTTCACCGACGATCCGCTCTACTTTGATATCAGCCAGGTCGACGATGATCTTACCATCTTTCCGTTCAGCGATACTGCTGACGGCTTTTACAGCGAGAGAAGCAAGATGATCCCGATTTGCTTCTGCTCCTTTGCCAGTCATGGCGGTGACTGCGATACTGTTCAATAAGTCAGGCTGATCCAATGAAACTTTTTCAGCGATGTTCTTAAGGATCCTTTGAGCTTCCGCTTCGGCTAACCTGTATCCTTTGGCCAGCACCGTCGGATGGATCTCCTGATCAAGAAGATCCTCAGCTTTCTTCAGAAGTTCGCCGGCCAGGACTACAGCAGTCGTCGTGCCGTCACCGACAGCCGCTTCCTGCGTCTTTGCTATCTCTACCACCATCTTGGCAGCAGGATGCTCGATCTGCATCTCTTCCAGGATGGTCACGCCGTCGTTGGTCACGATGACATCACCGCTTTGATCGACGATCATCTTGTCCATGCCCTTTGGCCCCAGAGTTGTACGTACGGTCTGAGCCACCGCTTTCGCCGCGGCGATGTTGTTGCGCTGAGCATCCCTTCCAGTAGTTCTCTTGGTATCTTCCGGCAGAATGTATATAGGTTGGACGTTATTAGACATATTTACCCCCACCTCCTCCGGGAGAAAACGATTTTATAAAGATTATGGTGATTAAGACTTTGTAGAAAAAGAAGGGTCACCGCCTCTGTGCAAGCGGTACCGACAATTTGTGGGGGTAGTTTGCGACAGGGGGAGCGCCCCTAGGGGGATGTCGCATTCTTATCGCATCAACTCAAGAGCGAGCTGGCTGTGACCCCTCGAAGAGATTTTCTACAGAATCGGCGATTAAGACTTTGTAGAAAAAGCCAGCACCGTCATCTGTTGCAGAATGGAATCTCACTATCCCACCACAACAATCTTTATTAAGAAAAATTCTCCAGACAACCGTATCCATGGTGGCCATCACATTCTTAGGGACAGCCGGAACATCTGCTGTTGTCAGCAAGCAGTTCCGCAGCTCTGGCGGGATCGTCCTCCAGCAAGGCGATTTCCAGCTCCATCTTGATCCAGGTCCAGGCTCATTGAACAGGGCTAAGGAGTTCGGCATCAACGTCCATCATACTACCGCCATATTAGTCAGCAATAATACTCTTCTTTCCTGCAACGATCTTAACGTGATGATCGATGCCATGACCCACGGCGGCATCGAACAGCGCGGCTTGGTCCTAGGCAGCAAGACTGTCTTGCAGGGAGCAGGGGAGATTCCATCGTATCTGACTCCATATCATAGAAAACTGGTGGAACGCATCATCCCGTTCGACAAAAGCCATAAGCTCGGCCTTGATTCGGTAGAGATCAGCGCGCTTCCAGCCAAGCATGCTGATGCTAATGCTACTGGGTTTAAGATCCAGTTCCCTCGTGTGACCGTCAGCTATACCGGCGACACCGCGCTTTCAGAAGAGCTGCTGGAAAACCTAGGCGGTTCTGACGTTATCGTCCTTAGTGTACCATTTCCCGGCAATAAAGGGCAGGGCTCTCATCTTGATACGGAAACAGCCATCAAGATAATCTCCAGAACCCAGCCCAAACTGGTGATTATCAGTAATTTCGGTATGGAGATGTTGAAAGCCGACCCGATCCAGGAAGCAAGAGAGATACAAAGGATCACCGGCATCCAGACTATCGCGGCCTACGACGGATTGAAAGTAGCATCAGACGGCTTCGGCATGCATCAAAGTCCGGTCAAAGGGTTTTGAGAACTTTTCTTATCAGCTTCTATAAAATTTCCTATAGAAGATACTGCACCAGCCAGATCACGCCCAATCCTACGAAACAGCCGGCACCGATGAACGGCATCGCCGGATAGAACTTGTCTTTTTCTCCCAACCACAACAAGTAGGCTAGACCAGCCATAGCAAAGAAAGGTAACACCAAACTCTGCCAAAGCCCCATCTCTTTCAACAAGACACCGGCGAAGATCAAAGGAAATCCGATATCGCCGCCGCCCAGGATGGCCGTGCGGACCTTGATCGGAGCTGGCGTCTTGGTCCGGGACGTTTTCTTTACTTTCGAGACCGTCTTTTTGGGAAGCTCGTAGGGGATGACCAAGCCGGCAAAGACTTTGGCTTTGGTCTGTTCTTGAGCAAGTGTGATCATGTGTTTTGATTTCCAGACGGCATAAGCGTCGTAGATAGCGATCAGTACGAGCAGGATGCTTACCGACAATACGTTGAGCAAAGGGACCATGATGGCCGCAAGACCGCCATAGATGAACAGTTCTGTCAGGTTCTGCACCCAGAAATTCGGCCTAAATATTTTCCAGAAACCGAAAAAGACAGCGCCGATACCCGCAAAGAGCACCGGGATGAAAGCTCCGAAAGCCACTGTCAGGGAAAGGACCACGGCCAGCAAGAACCAGACCTTCCAGAGGATCATGAAACGATGTTTCATCAGGAACAGCATCAGGATCGTGCCGACGATGATGGTGATGATGATCGGGATGTATGATGTTTTTTCTTCCAACGGCGGCCGTTCGCCGATAGGCAGATCACGGAACTCCGTCTGCCCGGTCTCTTCCGACTTACTTACGTCAATATAATTGTAGATGATAGCCAGGCCGATGAACTGGGCCAGCATAAAGAATAATAACAGCAGACCGGTGACTTTGTAAGAATGTTTCATGATCTATCTTATTTCATCGATCGTTTTAAAATATCCTCACCACTTCTAAGAGAGAAAACTATCATCCATGGTGTAAGTCTCTTTCTGGACTTTAGCAAAATCTTTGAACAAAGGTACTTTGATCGGCACGGCTAGTCTGGTGAATGTCGATGTGACCAAAGCTTCTCCTTTGTCTAACGAAGCGATAGTGCGGCTGTCCTGGCTTAAATCTTGAGGAGAGGATTCGATGACAGCCAATCGTTCCGAATTCATCTCCATACCCAGTAGGATCTTAGTGTTCATGTTAGCAAGGATATTCTTCGGTATCTCTGAAGGTAATTGAGTTATAGCGATAAGGCCGATCTTGAACTTACGGCCTTCTCTGGCGATCGAATCAAAGACGTTGCTGCCTTGTTCCAGCACTTTCTTTCCCAATACCCGGGGGGCTTCTTCCAGGACGATAGAAATTACTGGTTTCTCTTCCAGCTGGCCTAGCCTTTTGTAATATTTATACAATGAAAACATTTCAGTGGTGATGATACTGCCGATCATGATCTCTAAAGCTCCTGAGAAATAGCTGGTGTCGATGATGACAGTCTTGCTTCTTTCTAACTCCTGACAGATCTCGCTGATGGTATTCTCGCCGGCAACATTGTCAAAGATGCCTTTGCAGTTGATCTCCGAACCTTCCAGCTCCAGGTCCAGCAAAGAGATCAGTTTCCGCTTGACGACGGCGATGGTATCTTCATGGAAATGAACTCCTTCGATCTTTTTTTCTTCCAATAGGAATCTTATCCAATTATTTTTAAATTTCTTGTAATAAACATGAAGACACTGACGTTGCGGATCAGATAAAGAGACCGCTCCTTGAAAATGTTCAGGTTTTAGTTTGGTGAGGTTGATCTTCATAGTCCTGGCTCCCGGCGGCGGGTTGTGGGGCGTGTAATAGACAACTTTATTTTTTTGAGGATGGTCTTTCAACCCCAATCCGGAACGGCCGTAGTATTCGTCGTGAGGATCGAGAACTAACATGCCGGCATAATCTTTCTCGGTGATGTCCCAGAGGATGCAGGACATCAAGTTACTTTTCCCTTTTCCGGTACTGGCTGGGATAAGCACGTGGTGAGATAAGACATCTTTTCCCGGCAGGAAGACGTTGAAATCAAGGACTTGGCTGCCGCTCCTGACGTTTCCTAAGAATAAAGGGGTGCTCGGTTTGGTGATGAAGAATAGGTCTTCCTTTTGGATGGCTCTTACTTTGGTGAAGAATGAAGGCAGTTTTTTACAAGTCTTACTGCTGTCGGTGATAGTCAAGATTGGCTTTAAGAAAGCCAATTGATAATTTCGTAAAGATTCGTCCATGATCTGGAAACTGCCTTCCTCCAGGTTCATCCCGGAGACCATCTCTAGGTTCTGCTGCGAGATCTGGCTGCCGTAAGTGAGATCATAGACCTGCAGGATGAACTTCTCTTGCGCATCTTCGATGACCATCAGCTCGCCTAGTTCCACCTGCTGATCGGCTTTAATCCGCATGACAATCTTGCCAAAATCTCCGGAGACGACTTGTCCTTTTAACATGAGAAGAAAAAGAGAGGTTTCTTTTTTAATTATTCTCGTGCTTGAAGATACAGGAGATTGAATGAAATATTTATATATCAGTGTATGTTTATGTTTAAACATGGTTACCAAAACGATTACCGTTACAGAAGAAGCATATAATTCACTGAAAGGACTTAAAGGAGAAAACGAAAGTTTCAGTGATGTTTTATTAAGAATAGGAAAGAAGAGATCCACCGTAAGTAATTTCTTAGGAATTCTGAAAGGAGGAGATATCAGCGAAGCCAGAAGAGCTCTTAAGAGATCACGAGATGATTTTTCAAGAGATGCTGAAAAAAGATACAATGCACTGTTTGGACACAAGCGCAGTACTTGAGATGCTCTATGAAACTGAGAAAGGTAAAGAAATAGAGAGTATTACAAAAGGTGGGCAGATCAGGATAACATCTCTCACTATCCAGGAACTTCTTATAGGAATGAAAGAAAAAGAAGTCAAGATGCTAGAAGCATTTTTTGGTGAAGTTCTTGTAACTGATTTTTCTAAAGAGTGTGCCACCCATAGTGCTGTATTAGAAAGATATCTCAGAAAAAGTGGTAAGCTGATAAATAAAGTAGATATTCTTATAGCCGGTATCTGTTTCAATCATAACTACCACCTGATTACTTGTGATAGAGATTTTGAAAAGATAAAAGGACTTAGAATTACCATCCTATAGCCGATATCTTTATAAATAACCACCTGTTCGAAGCATTCTATGGAAGCAACAGTCATGCATTTCCGCCAAGGACGGCATCATCAGAACACCGGACAGATGATCATCAAGGTAGCTGATACCGCTGACGCTGCTGCTAAAGTTATCGGCAAAGAAGTCGTCTGGACCTCTCCTGCCGGTGCTGAGATCAAAGGCAAGATTTCTGCTCTGCATGGCCGTAAAGGTAATGTTCGGGCTATTTTCGCTGAGAAAGGATTACCTGGGCAGAGTTTAGGCCAGAAGATTAAGGTTAAATAAGAGATTTAAGTTAATAATTCTAAGAATTAGTTAATTAACTGGAATTTTCTGTTCTAAGGCTAATAGACCATTAAGATCTTTTTGTATCTCCTGAACAATAATCAGAGCGGCATTGAACTTATTTTCTAAGATTTGCCACTCGGCAGAATCGGCAGGAGCTACATTTTTGTAAATTTTACCAAGGGTTGGCGTAATGGTACTATTCAATCTCTTGAAAAGGACAAGAACATTCTTCGACAAAGTCTCCATTTGATTAATTACAGCAGGATTTACGGGAAGAGGATTAATATTTCTCAATTCTCCTACCAAATTATCTACTATCCCAAGATAACCTCCAATCTCGGACTGAAGCAAATCTACCTCGCGAAGTTTTTTAATATTCTTTTTATCAACCATCGCCGACCAAAGTTCGCCTGAAGCTAGTGTTCCATACTCGCTTAGAACACCAGCAATGGTTTTCAATCGAGGAAGCAGTCCGCGACGCCCACCCCGACGCCAAATACTTCCACCGATGGCATTTCTCAGATTGTTCCGTAAATTTTTAGCTCGTTTAGCCGTGTCTGCTGTCTCTTCAGCTGCTAGGACTCCAGGTTTTGCAGCAGCTTTTTGGCTTCTTAGATCCATCTTATTTCTGGTTTTCAGAGCTTTCTCTGTAAATTTTCCCTGGATATCCCGCTGCCTATCTGCCTCCTGTTGTGCTGTAAGAGCCACCTTAGGTTTTCTCCTGAGACTATACGTAGTCACAAAACTGAATAATTCCCATATCAGGAAACCGGCACATAACCACAAACCAGCTGTTATGAACCAGCCGAAAAGACCTAACTTATCAGTCCAGTCAGGAACGATGAAATCAATGATGAAATAAAGAGCGACGTAAACGAGAGGAATCAAGAAAGGCATAGCACGACTAGGGCCGCCTTGCTTCCAAGCTAACATCACCAATAACCCTATCACTACACAAAAAATGAAGACCGCAATAATTTTTGCGCCGAAATTCTCAGAGAAACTTTTGATGGTATAATCAGACACCCATACCGCCCACGCTGCTGATAACCCTAAGATCAGAGAGAGTACCAATCGTCCGTTACGGGTCTTTCCTTCATCCCACCCGAGAGCAGCAGTAGCTTTTATCGACCCAAACCAGAAAGCGATGGTGGCCACAAACCAGACCACTAAAGCAGTAGCCATCTTCGGTTCTGATGTCACAAAGTCGAGGATTCCTTTAAAAAAAGCTTTAGCGTCATCTCCCGTAGCGCCTAAAGCCATAGGTACAACAAACAGGCTCAGCACAAATAATAAGAGTAACAGCTTCTTCCTCAAATCAGATCACCTTTTTATATCCAGAAAATACCACCACGATATATAAAGATTTCTTATTTGCAATCTCAGGAAAGGAAGCGTTCTCCCTCTTCCCAACAATAAACTTTATAAATAGGCCGTCATCCCATGCCCCTATGACGCATATCTTACGTGTAAATCCTAATGAACTGGTCAACCAGGCAGCTGGAGAACTTAAGAAACAAAACCTGGTCAAGCCGACCGAATGGTCCAAGTTCGTCAAGACCGGCCATCACAAGCAGCGCCTGCCTGACGATGCTGACTGGTGGTATCACCGATCCGCAGCTATCTTACGGAGCATCGCTAAACTAGGTCCGGTCGGTACTGAAAAATTACGCACCAAATACGGCGGCAAGAAGAACCGCGGCCATAAACCTGAAAAATTCTATCCTGCATCAGGATCCATCATCAGAAAAATATTACAACAGCTGGAAAAAGCAGAACTTATCAAACAGGCTGAGAAAGGCGTCCACAAAGGAAGGATCTTAACTCCAAAAGGAATATCCTTCTTAGACAAGATCGCTGTACAGCTGGCAAAACAGAGATAAAATGGCTACCAATAAACACCCATCACGAAAGAAAAGGCTTATCAAACTGAACGGACAGACCAAATGGGCTCCATTCTGGACAGTCTTCAAGATCTATGGAAAAGGGAGAAGAGTTCATCCATCCAGGCATACGGAAGTAAAACGTAACTGGCGGAGAACCAAGACAAAAGCATGAGCACTGAAAGAACCTATAACGTCCCATTGAGGAGAGAATATCAGAAAGTTCCTCGTTGGAGAAGGACCAAGAAAGCCGTCAAGGCGTTGAAAGAGTTCCTCCAGAAGCACATGAAATCTGAAGATGTCAAGCTCAGCAAAGATCTTAACGAAGAGATCTGGAAGCACGGCATCAGGAACCCGCCGCATCACGTCAAAGTAACTGTCACCAAAGATGATAAAGGTGTCGTGACCGCTGACCTGTTCGGCAAGAAAGAAGTTGCTCCAAAGCCAGCTAAGAAGACCAAAGCAAAAGCATAATTTTTCTTATTCTATAGAAAACCTTTTATTATAACCCCCTTAGCAGTCATCTTATGAACAAACAGATCTTCATCAAGAGGGAAGCCCAAGGAGAGTTCGGAAAGGCGCCGGAAGAACGGACGGCCGAAGAACGCATCCAGTTCGGCATCATCAACATCGACAAACCGAAAGGGCCGACGTCGCATCAGGTTTCTGATTATGTCAAGAAGATACTGAAAGTCAGTAAGGCCGGACATTCCGGCACTTTGGATCCGCAGGTTTCGGGCGTCCAGCCGGTGGCCGTCGGCAACGCTACCAGGATCACTTTATTTCTATTGACTGCTCCTAAAGAATACGTCTGCCTGATGCATCTCCATAAAGATATCAGCCAAGAAGAACTGCTGGAGAAGAGCAAGGAATTTATCGGCAAGATCAGGCAGCTGCCTCCTGTAAAAAGCGCCGTCAAACGTGAAGAACGAACACGAGAGATCTATGAACTTGAAATAATCGAGAAGAAAGATCGAGAAGTTCTTTTCCGAGTAAAATGTCAAGCCGGGACTTATATCAGAAAACTTTGCCATGATCTTGGACAAGCCCTGGGAACAGGAGCGCATATGGCCGAATTACGGCGAACCCAAGCCGGACCATTTAGAGAAGAAGATAATCTAGTCACTTTAAACGATCTGCAGGATGCTCTTAAGTTCCATGAAGAAGGTAATGACAAATTTTTACTGCATTGCATCCAACCAGTGGAGAATGCTTTGAAATACCTCTCAAAATGCTGGATCCTTGACAATAGCATCCAGAGCCTCACTCACGGAAGAGACTTAGCCATACCCGGTATCAGCAAACTGGAAAATTTCCGTAAAGGCGAAATTGTCGCTATCCTTACCTTGAAAGGAGAGCTGGTGGCTGTCGGTGAAGCTGCTATGTCTGCCGTGGAGATAAATACAAAAGAAAAAGGGATAGCCGTAACGGTATCCAAAGTATTCATGCCGGCAGTCTAATCTTGTTTCTCGTATCCTACTGGAAGAGTCGTCTCTGACTTCTTGGTGTTGGCGGCGGAAAACTGTCCGAAGATAAACTCTTTAAGTACCAGCTCATCACCGTCATTGACCTCAAAGATCGTATGTTTAAGGGGCATGCCGTAAAACTGGTCGACCCAGATTCGCTCCTCATTACCGTCGCTGTCGGTAAACCTCAAGACGGACGACTTCCTGTTCTGGAAGACACCCTGCTGTTCGATCTCAGCACTGGACAGGACAGATTCTTTGACGGTGAACGGAGTGATCCGCAGCCGTTCGAAGTTGTATTCGACCTTGTACGCTTTATTTTCTAAACCAGTACATTTTATACTTCTTGCGGTACAGATGCCGTAAGCAGTCATCGCATCGCTGTCCAAGAATACTTCATTATAATGGATGTTGTCGCGTAGTTTCTGAGGAGCAGCATAGACCTTCTTGATGTTGTTGCCGTTGACATAGACTGAGAACGCAGCAGTGTCATAGTTCTCAAACTGGTTCCTGACCCTTGAACTGTAAGCGTAACCGTAGCTGTCGATCTCATCGCTCTTGGCCAGCAAGGAAGCGATCTCCGGATCTAAAGGCTGCTGTTTAACCTGCGGCTCTTCGGGCTGCGTCTCTACCGGCGCTGAAGGGACTGCTGCCGGTTCTACTGCCGGCTGTTGGACAGGTTCAGGCTGCGGTAACTCTTCTGCAGGAGAGCAGGATACCAACAGCATCGTAGCGATCAATAATACGATTATAACGGTTTTCATAACAGTAAGAAAGAATTTATGATATAAAAAGGTTGCCTCATTTCAGTTCTACAACCTTCCCTTCCCAGCCCGGGTTGATCAGCAGCATCTTGCCGATCTTCTGGCTTTGGCCGGCCGTCTCATGGAGGTGGCCGCATAACACCAGCTTCGGTTCGACCCGTTCGATAAACTTCTGATAGTCTTTGTTGCCGACGTGTTTCTCATGCAACAGGTCAAGATTACAGCCAAACGGCGGACCATGGGTCAGCAGGACAATCTTCTTACCTTTGTGGCGGCCGTACCAGTCTCTCGCAACCTTTCTGAACATCTTATCTTCCTGTGCGAAACCGCCGCCCCCATAACCGAGGAAGACATAGCTGCCTACTTCTTTATCTTTACAATGAAGATTTTCAACATGAGAAAAAGGTTTGACGGCGTCATCAAGCATTGTCCCCGATTCTTCGTGGTTGCCAGGAATAACATAGAACGGCTTGCCGACCTTATTGAAAGCGTTCAGGACATTTTTCAGTCCACGGCCAAAATTAGAGATGTCACCCAGAGAGATGACAAAATCAACATCATCTTTTTCCGCCCTTGAGACCAGCTCTTTAAGCTGTTTCTTGTTCTCATGCAGGTCCGTAAACACCAAAAATTTCATGGGAAAAGGAAAAAGAAAAATTTAATCCTCTTGAGGCTCTTCGTCAGAATCTTCGTCTTCTGCATCCTGATCTTCTTCAGAGGATTCTTCAACGGAAGCTTCTTCTTCAGCCATCTCCGGTTCTTCTTCCATCACTTCTTCATCAGTAGATGACGGAGACTCGCCCTGAAGCTTGACCACACGGACGGAAACTTCTTTCACGGGAAAGATCTTGTGCAGCCCTTTCTTGAAGGTGCCCTGAACCTTTCTGGTGACGATGGCATTGACAAGGCTTTCAAAAGAATTTCTACTCAGTTCTTCCTGCATCAGTTCACGCAATTTTTCGCGCAGAGCCGTACGGACAGACCGCTGGGACCGATAACGGGTGACGATGAACGTCTTGACGACAGCTTTCTTGCCGTCTTTGGTCGTTCCCAGGACGTAATCATCGATCCTGGCCGTGTTCTTCCTGACAGCCCTCTTGACATAAGAAGCAGACAGCTCGTAGCCGGTGGTGTAAGTCCTCAAGACGCTGCCGTCTGCCGTTCCGATACGGAAGAAGACGTTGGCGTTCTGATCCTTGATGTTGCCGGTGATATCTTTCAGGTTCGCTTTCATAGACCGGCCTAGAGCGCTTTCGGGCGAAGTCAAGTATGCTTCGCCGACTTCTCGCTGACCAAAGATCTTAGGAGCGGTGATAGTGTACCATAATTTTTTCTTGGATTTTATCCTGCTAACTTGTTTTTTTTCGGTTTTTGCCATTGTGCTAGGGTTTTTTATAAGCCCGGAGTTTGTTTTTAGATACCCGAATACCTCTGGAGAAGGGGGTTATTTAAAAATGTTTTGGGAAGATAAGAAAGAAATTGCCAGTAAAATGCAGGCAGGAACAGAGAATTATCTCTTCAATCTTGATATGAAGCCCAAAAAAGAAGTTATTAAAGACTAGAAATGAATTTAAGCAAATGAAAATGCCCAGAACACTATGGACATCCAACCAGGACAGGTAGCCCGATACATTGCCGAGCATGATCAAATTTTGGACCCTCATGGGACCAGAGTCCCTAAGATCCCACTTACTCCTTATTTCATAGAGCAGCCTTTTCTGGAAGAAGTGGCCGTGATGGTTGGAGCTTTCACCAGGCTTCATGAACATGTCGCCCAAAAGTACGGCACCTTCCGAGAGATCCTAGGGTATGAAGAATACCTGGACCGACTATTACAAGGTTCACCAACGTTTGCACTCAATACGGCGCTGACACGCCTTGATGTTTTTCCTACAGACGAAGGTCTCAAAGTGGTTGAGGTCAATTGCCAATCGCCTGGCGGCAACGAGGATTCAGCTGCTTTAGAGACACTCTTCAAGAAGCATTTTGCAATAGAAGGCGAACAGCTTCCTGACAGGATAGGCACAGCTCTTGACGCTATTGTAGGTTGCTACCATGAACAGATTTCTTTGAAAGGAGGAGCGGAAATAGATAAACCCTCCATAGCCCTGATAGAAAAGAGGAAAGACATCAGCAGCCTGATGGGGCGTTTTGCCGTATTTATAGACAGGGCGCGGGAATTAGGACACCCCTGCGAGATCGCCGCTCCCGAAGATCTGACGTTTCACGGCAAGGAAGTCCGTCTTGACGGAAAAGCAGTCGATATTATCTACAATCGCCTGATAACCGACGAGATCGCCCACGAACCAAAGGTGGGCGGTTACGACTTCGCCAGGCGGCTGAATGACAGCGAAGCAGCAGTAGTGCTGCCCTTCAGCGCAAAACGCGCAGATTCCAAGAGGATGTTGACCTTCCTATCTGACCCCAGATACCGCTCCCTCTTCCCGACGGAGCTGCAAAAAGATCTGCACATCACCAGCAAATATATCCCAGAGACAGTGATTTTAGCAACGCCAGATGATGCAGACGGATTGATTAGAAGATTAAAAAGAGAACAAGACGGATGGGTATTGAAAGCAGCTAATTCCGTAGCGAGCCAGGCCGTCTACCTCGGGAGCGACATGACACCAGCAGACTGGCAACTGGCCATCGACAGAGCTGTCGGAAAGGATTGGGTCGCCCAGAGAAGGATCCCCTTGCCAAGGATGCCCGTAACTTTCTACGATCAGAGAACCAAATCACAAAGAACGACGCAGATGGTCTACAACGTCTGCCCATTCACTTTTGGTGGCAAGTTTACAGGAGCATTTTATGTCCGTGCTTCCCAAGATAACCTGACTTCAGCCAAGAGCGGCACTGCTTACACCATACTTCCCTGCTTTGAAAAGAGAAAGGATTAAATCAACATTCCAACATCCACAGAACATGGAGCCACATTTCCAGAGCACACCGTTCACTACCGCTGCTTCTAGTCTCCTTGCCGTGTTGCATCACTTCAAGCCGGAGATCGCATTGTCCAGGGAAAATGAATTTGACATCTGGCAGAAGACAGCCACCTTGCCGACGAGAGCCTCATCAATCTATGCTTTGGCCACCTACGCAGCAGCGAGAGGCATAAAACCTAAAGTTGTCGTCGAGAAAAAAGAGTATGATTTCCCAGATTATCGTTTCTACAGATACACTAAAAAGGACATCGAACATGCCGCGTTCACATCCAATTTGCACTTGCAAGCCGCAGAACGAGATTGCGTGGAAATCGTCGAAGAAGAGATCACGTTCAAGAGGATAAAAAAAGAGCTTGGCGATGGAAAGATCCTCATCGCCCGGCTAAATACAAAACCATTCCGCAATGATAAGAGGAATACTTCTAATTTCCTGGTTCTTCATGGTTTTTCAGAAGGATATTTTCACATCATTGATCCGGCTTTCAGGGCTTACTCCATTCCGGAAAAAATCCTGGAGGATTCTTTTGAATCATTAGAAACAAGGAAATTCAGAGACCACCGGGTCTTGATATTCTATTAAATTAGCTTATTTTCCATAAAAAGACCAATATCTTGCTTTTTTTCTTGAATGATTACATTTTATTCATTCTCTTTTCGAATATGCACCAACAAAACACCCAAAATTGACTAAAAAGGCAAATATAGTTTATAGAATCAAAATATTTATATATAGGTGCCACCTTTGAAAATATACAAAAAATGACCGTAGTATACAAAAGAGGCAAATGGTGTCGAAAATTGGTAATGAATATGAATTCCTACTTCTGGATAAAGAGGGTTATGTCGCCAACCAAGCTGACAGAATTTTAAATGATCCCCGAAATCTGAGACTGGCAGAACCGATAGTGCCAGAGATCAGTCTGGCGCAAGTAGAGATCAACTCTAAACCTGTCGAGACAATTGCGGAACTTCATCACGATCTTTTGCCGCGCCTCGCTCTTTTGGAGGATATCTGCCAAGATCATGGCCTTTTGGCAACACCTATCAGCGAGTTAGGTGCGGGAAGAGGCGAGCGACGCAATGGGAAGGCCAGATACGAATTATACACTGACATCCTTAGTGCAAGAGGAAATGATCTATTACATAGGATTACCGGAATCCACGCCCATCTTGATCAAGAGCCAGATAGAATTCTTGACCAGCTAAGACTCATCGTCGCTTTAGACCCTTTGAGTGCGGCAGTGACTGCAAATAGTCCCATAACTCCTGGATATTTAGCCACCCCCGAATCGCCTCTCAGAGAAGGCGGATTCAATTCGGCTAACAACTGGCGCATCGTCAACATGAGAACATTTATGTTCGCAGAATATCCACTGCATGCCCAGCTCTTGGGATATCCTTCTTCCTTACAAGAGATTGGTCAGCAGAACCAGCAGCGCTGGGAGGAATGGCTTGACGTAGCCAGGAAAAAAGGTAAAGAAGATGAATATAGGGCCGGCTTCCAACCAGATAACACCGGATTTTTGCCATACCGTCTCCGGCCTTTCGGACCAAAAGGGACTATAGAGATCAGGGCATTTGGATCCGTGCCGCTGGATATAGATCTCGCCACATTAGCTTTTCTCAAAGGCAGCAACGACAGGATGATCGAACGTAATATACCAGTCAGGATCAGTGAGGTCGATGGAGAGTATTCGTTTACCGACAAAGAGATAGTACTACCTCCTTTCAGGACAGTCCAGAGATTTGCCAAACTACAAGCCAATTACGGATTGGAAAAAAAGCCCTCCCCACAACTTGCTGAGTATCTTTCTCAGGTTTTGACTTTCGCTGAAGAAGGTCTGCCACAAGAAGACAGACCATACCAGCAACCTCTCTGGGAGATGGCAGCAACAGGAAAAAATCATTCCAGCCTAATCCTAGAATATCTCCACCAACAGAGAAAAGAAAGACAGTTTGAAGGCCCGATCTATGCCGAAGGCAGGATTCCCCAGATTACAGCATCGAATATTCACCGCTTCAGCGAACCAGAAGTTGCTCAAGCCCAGCTCTTCGCCCGCAAGCTTTATGTAGATAGCCTTTCTCTCCCTATCGGTGGAAGGCAGCCTTATGAGCCTCTCCAACTTGCCAGTTGAAAATGTGTCGGATGTTAGCAGCTGCGGGGAATCTTGACCTCAAGAGATTGCTAGCAGGCGCTGTGTGTATGGCCAAGGACGAAAACGAACGCCACGAAAGGAACGCGGCGGAAGTCTGGCGCCATGATGGCGGCTGGGGCATCGCCTATCTTCAAGACGGGGAATGGCAGATATACAGATCAGTAAAACCGATATTTGAAGATAATCTTAGCAAATTTGACGGTGTCAAGACTTCTGTCGCTATCATCCATGCCCGAAAGGTTACCAAAGGCGAGATCGCCTTGAAAAACACCCATCCTTTCAGCAAAAGAGATTATGTTTTCTGCCATAACGGCACCGTCTTTGACAACATCTCTTTTTCACAGGATTTTAAAGTGAAAGGCAATACTGATTCAGAGCAGATATTTTATTCATTACTTACAGATCACAAAGATGAGATGAGTTCTACCATCAGAAACAACATGAAAAAGTATAAAGATTTTACTGGAATAAATATAATCCTAGCGAATCCTAAAAAAACTTTTGTAAGTATCCACCATAACGAATGCCCGCTGTATTACACCATGAAAATGCTGAAAAGCAAAGATGCCGTCGTCATCAGTTCTGAGAAACTGCCGCAGCTCGAAGGAGAATGGCAGGAGATCAGCATGGGCAAGATCGTTGAAATCGATAATGAGAAGCTGGATGTAATGGTTGTGTAGGGAAGACTTGCTTACGCAGTAACATCACTCTACCTTAAACCCTTTCGCGGTCAATATCTTCCTTACTGAAGCGTCGATCTGCTCTTCAGATATCTCTCCCCGTTCGACCGCAGCCGAAACTACCTGGATCATCCGGTAGATCTCCAAAGGATCTTCATCGAAATTGATGATCAGGTCATTGCCTGCCCTGAATACAGCGACATACAGCTCATCCACCGAATCATAGAAGTTACGTAGTCCCAGCATCATCGTGTCATCTGATATTATCAGACCACCATACTGTTCCTTCAGATTCCCAACTACCGGAAGAGAGACTACAGAAGGGACACCGGAAGAATCTACCGCACCAGAGACGATGATGTGGCTAACCATAATACTGCCGACATCTTCTCCAGGGATCAGCTGTTCATACGGCAGGAGATCCTGAGATGATATTTCGGCGGAAACTAAGACCTTGTGAGGATCGTTCACCACTAAAGTCTTTCCTGGATAATGTTTAGCGGTGGCCAGGATCCCTTCACCCTGCAACCCTTCCGAATATGAACGGGCTAGTTCAGTGATGTGTTCAGCATTTCCAGGAAAAGAACGACAGCGCCAGATCTGGTCATCAAGATCGACTACCGGTGCAAAGTTAAGGCTAAATCCTAACTCTTTGAGGAAAGCGCCGTCGGTCTTGCCTTTCTCAAAAGCCTGTTCAATGGTGCTGATGGACCTGGCTGCCGGCGAAGAAAAGAAGTTAGAGAATGGATTGAGACAACCTTCAAGATCTGACGAGACGAAGAACGGGATCTGCATATCTGTTTGAAACTGATTTATTGTGTCTTTATACAATTCGCCGTCCTGCAAAGCAAAGAGATGGATACCGCCGATCTGCATCGACTTAAAAGCCTCTTTATTATACAAGCCGCCATGCACAATAACCATTTGAGCAATTTTTTGCTCCAAAGTAAGATCAGCTAAATGAATTACATTATTTTCAATCGCCAACGCAGGCTGTTCCGGGATCAGCAACCCTTTAGCTTTAGCGATATTCAGGCTGCCTAATACTAAGACGAGAACTGCCAACACTACAAAGACTCGCTGTTGTACACTTCTTTTTTTCTGTTTTCGTCTCATGGCCAGAATGATTGTCGTTGACAGTAGCGGTAAGCTTTATCGTTCAAAACATAATGGACAGTATCGGAACCGGCACCGCAGTCCCATCCGCCAACTTCAGGCTCGCAGGATAATTGTTTCCTGGCTTGCAGGCAGCAGCTGTCCAGATCGTACCATTGCGTCTGTTCACCTTGCCAGTCTACCAGGCAGCTAGGTTCTTCCGTATCGAAGAAAGACTGAGCCTGACCGACACTGGGAAGATGGATATTGAACAGGTTTAACGCCAACAAGACGGCTGCCAGGATCAAGGCGACGTTGAAGATCGCATACCTTCTCTCTGAGAACATGAGTAAAAATAAAGAAAAAGTATATATAAACCTATCTTTTTAACAGCTTAACATGAACATTATCATCTATACCAGCCCCTCTGACCAATGGTCAGCTGAACTAAAAACTTTCCTCAAGAAGAAAAAGCTCCAATTTGAAGAGAGGGAAGTCATGGAAGAACATCCTTTCTGGGGCGAAGTTTTGCAGAAGACCGACCAGTTAAGCACCCCGGTCATCGATATTGACGGCACCATCATCGTCGGCTTCGATAAAGAACGGATTGAGAAAGCCCTTAGTTGAAAGCTCTTCCCGTCTTCTGGATACGTAGAGTCCGCTGTTCCGTCACTTCATAATCGTATTCTAACTCTACCGACAGTGGTGTCAGGAACGAAGCTCTGGAACGAAGATCAGACAAACAGATGACAGTAGTATCTTTCTTATCGGCCTCAAAGACCATCTGCTTCGCTCCTGGATCTTCTGAATCAGGAAGGATGCAGTTCAGCTCATCATTTCCCAACTTAGATTTTAGCAATCGCAGATTCTTGATGATACCCTTCCCGCGGTTGCTTACCTGCATCCGAAATTCCATGCGAGGATTATCAAAACCGAGGGAGACAGCCTCCAGTTTACTGATAGCCACTGGCGCCCCCTGCCCCGAATACGACAGCGAACCAGTCGGGACCTTACAGCCGCCGTCCTCTACCTCCAGGTACAGACCGCCAACACAGACCGTCGGATCGAAGATGACCGACGAAGTATAGGTAAGATGGACACGATAGTTCAGATCCTGTGAATCTGCTCCAGAACGCAGCAGATGTAATTTTCCTTCAAACGGCACGTCAGCGATAGCCGGAGCTGGATTGAACTGGTCTAGGGCAGGCATCTGGTTGCCGCTGAAATCACGGCATGGTTCCTGCGACTGCGTATTGTACAATTCTACGAACGCCGGATCGATAAGCAGGTCCATCTTGCAGTTTTTCACCGGATACGCAGCTTTGTTCGACAACTGCAGTGGCAGGTAGAAATCGCTGCCCTCGTATAAAGCCGGACTGCTAGGCGGCATGGTGATAGATAACTCTTTGATACCAGTGTGATAATTTATCGGACCTTGGTCTTTAGGAGTACCGCAAGCGACCAAAAAGACGCAGATCAGCAGCAGGACTAATACTTTTTTCTGTATCATGAGAACACCGCCAACAATTTAACCTCGACTTTGGTCTTCTCTTCCAATACATAATCATAGTTCAATGTTGCAAAGAAGGTCTCGACTTTATATGATCCCTCAAATGAAGTATAATCAAACGGCAGATCAAGAAGACAAGTCTGAGTATAGATCTTCTCCGTCTTACGCTGGGCTTTATCAGCCGGAAGGAGTATGTTCTCATCACCAAGGCAGCGGTCGTTGCCGGCGCGTACTGAAAAGCCGTTCTCATCGAGAGTATCCATGTAAAAAGAGTTGATCTTGCTTACCTTGCCGCCCTGCCGATTTTCCACGGAAACGGTCAGTAAAGCATTATCACTTGACAAGATGAACGGATCTTTTGAAGCCCGGCCAAACTCGAAATTAAGGCGGGCGAACTCCTCCGGAGATTGCGATAAAATATCCGCCTGTGAACGGAAATTATCCTGCTTGACGTCATCCTGCCAGCGTTCCAGGTCAAGCTCGTCCTTGAAGAAAGCTCTTTTCAACGTCGTGGTGGACTGCAAGTTGCCGATACCGGCTTTTAGGTTAAGATCATAGACGCCTTCCAGATCTCCCGGGAAATTGCATAAGACTCTTATCAACTCATCTTTCTTGACGACAAAGCTAGGGTATTCCGGCCCGAGGATGATATGTGATGACGGCGGGGCTGAGGTAAGGCCGATCACCGTATCCCCTTTGATCTCCTGCGACCCTTTCTTGAGAGTACAGCCGATCTGCACGTCCAGTTCCTGGTTACGAGGATTTTTCAGGTCCAGGACAGCCGAAACGACAACCTTATCGCCTATCGAAGGAGATTTTTGGATATCGATAAATTTAGCTGAAGTAACCTCATCAAAATTGCGGGCAACGCCGCCGGAAGCAGCCAGCTTCTCTTCCTGCTTGCGTTTTTTCTCAGCATCAAAACAGACCGCCTCATCAGAATACTGCCCTTGTTGTATCAGCTCATCGCAAAGATTACGGATCTCCGAATCCTCCTGCTGCTGAGAGACACAGTTTTCAACATCAGTAGGAGCTGAGAGGACACACTTCAAGTTTGACCAGACCGGGTTCTCTCTTTTGACCGACTGCTGCAGCCGCTGCTGAGCCTGCTCAAACTCAGCCGCCACTGGAGAAGAGACCTTCTCATAACCCAGATTCGGTACGACAGGAACTAGAAAGACAAAAACGATATAGACGATGCCGGCAATCTTCATAAGCCCGACGATGTTGCTTAATGTAGGACTTTCTATCTCCGGGATCAGGTATAAGCCAAAGAGAGCCCACCAGGGCATGAACACGACCATGTTCTCCAGCAGCGGCGTGATGTTCCACTGCACTTTCTCCAGCAGCCACGGCAGCATGCCGATGTCCAGAAACAGGAAGATGACCGGAATGAAGCCCAGCATCTGCGCCTGCAGGCTTTCCCCTTTGGTGTAAAACATAGGAAGGACAAAGACTGCTGCAAATATAGATAAGAAACGCACTAGGAAACTGGCTGAATAATTGCCTTCAAAGACGAAATACCACAAGACAAAAGCCAGCATCGGCACCAGGATCAATAACCTATCTTTCTCTAATTTCTGAGCAAGAGCATAGCCGGATATGACGAAGAGGATCAGTGATAGAGTAAACGTAAATTCCGGCGCAGCCAACGACCGCCGTAGAAAGTATTGGATGATCCCGCCGATGACGACCATGAAACTTAATGATTTCATCAGACGGATGGACGCTTCGGGAGATACCTTTGGCAGAGAGCGTTCCTTGGTCATGGCTTCCTTGACCACCGTAATCTGCTGCTGGCTGCGTTCTTTATCGTACGTTGTAGCCCAGTTCCAGATCGAGCCGGCAGCCCTGCGAACCTTTCCCGGCTTTTTATCTACTTCATCCTCTGCCATTATCGCCTCTTTTTAAGAAAATAGAATACGCTGGTATATAAAAAGCTTACTTAAGGAGTCTACTTCTTTTAAGATGTAAATAATTTTTGCCGGAAACTACTTTTTCGCCCGTTTCTGCTTCGAGCTGCTTCCTAGCGACGCCAGCAACAGCCCCACCTTTTCGTGCAGCATCTCGATTCTCAGAAAAACCTTGCGCATCATTTTTACGGGCTATCTTTGTCGTTGAAGCCTCGCCCAGCATCGTGAATATCAATTCTAGATCATCCATGTGGTCGCGCAGATTCTCATGTTGAAGATTCTTAATTTCTTTATGTTCTCGAGGACTAAGATCAAAAGTAGCTTTAGATATTTCTGATGTTAGGATGGCAAATTCCTTTTTCCTTTCCACGCCCCTCTTATCCCATTCATCCGTCAATTCGTCTCTGATGGCGATGCCTCTCACCCTTCTTTCGATCCAATCGTTGGGGTAACCTTTAGCTTTGTAGAGCTCTTTCATCCGTTTTTGAGCTAGTTCAGGATTTTCAATCTCTTTGACACGTTCGTAACCCACTTTAGCCAGCCACAACTTAAATGGCTCCGCTTTCTTGGAGGGGATAGACTGGATTAACCTAAAAGCGCCTTCAGTGTTGATGCAGTCTGTTAACCTCATCTTACTGTCGTTGGCCACCATCTTCAACCGGTTACAATTTGTAACCGTTTCAACCGATCCCTCCTGAAGAAGCCTATGCTTCAAAACTTTCCAGTAATTCCGAGCATCATCACTTTCAGACAAGATACCAACGACATCAACGACAGAAAACCACCACTCTCCCTTATGCCAAGTCTTCCGTATGCTCTTACCTTCAAAGACAGCGATCGTGTTTTCCATGGGATTGATTATTGATTTGCCACTATATAAAGCCTACCCCAACTTGACCAGTGCGTCCAGTGCTTTATAAATAACCGTCTGAAACTAAAGAATTTGGAAGATAGAAGCCCTCTAGCACTGGTCACTTCAACAGCTCTATCTTCAGCTCACGGACTTCCATCGTCCTTTTGGGCTTGATCTTGATAGCATTGTTACCGCGGACGATATCATCACTGATGTCCATGGTATAAGAAACTTCTTTGGTATCAAACTGGTTGATATGGCCATTGACCAGCACGTCAGCTTCTTTATCCGCAGTGACATCAACAAAGTCCAAGCGCAGACGCACTCTCCTGCGGTCACTGGTAACATCAAGATAATCCTCATGTGATATCTCAAAATAGAATGTCGGGAAATCAACTTCACGCAGTTTCGATTCCGCTACTACGTGGCTTAAGAGATAAGTGCCACTCTCGGCTCTGAAAGTGATGCGGTTCTCGCCTTTATTGACAATCTCTGAAGAGAATTCGATCGGCACTGTCTCCAGTCCGCAGTCAGGAATCGCTTTGTAGATCTCGTTGCCGTTGACAGTCACGGTCAGAAGGCCGACTTGTCCATACTGGCAGTCAGGCTGGAACTTTAATGTGACCTTCTCCAGATTGTCTTTCTCAGTCTCTGATACCAGGAAGACGTTACGCGACACTTGCGCATCCAGGTTCTGGACATCGCCGACAACTTTGACATTCTGAAGGATCGCTTCATTGGTGCGCCAGAAAGCCAGGCCGGGAGAAGAGACACTGAATACTACCGTGTTGTCTTCCGTAAGCATGTTCTTAGGCACACGGATGGGTTCTACAGCTCCGCCGGTGGCTGAACCTCTGAACAACTCTTGACCGTTAAGGGTGACGAATAATTCTCCGACAAGCGATTCCACGTTGAAGCTGAGGAGAACATCGTCAGTGTTAGGAAGATCAGCGACAGGGAAACGGAACTCACTGGTCTGATCAGTAAAGACCGCCCGTTTGACTGAAACAACACTCTTCTCTGCTAAAATTTTGCTTTCGGTTGTGGTAAAGATGTTGACGACCGGCAGAGGATGTTCAATCTCCCTCTGGGCGAGATAATCTATACGGCCCGGTGATGTTTCCAGCAATACTTCCACTGACTTATCAACGGTAGAAGATCTGGTTCCTGAAGAGGTTCCAGACGTATAATTTTGATCTAGTAATTCCGCACGTTCCTGCGGTGGCAGAAGGATGATAAATAATACCATGAGGCCTGCAATGATCAATAATAATACGGCTGCGCCCGCAGCTGCTCCTTGCTGACCTCTTTTTGAATCCATCTCTTTCTTACAAAATATTGTTATATATAAAATATTCTGTTTTCGTGAAGACAAATTTTTATAGTCTGCTCTTTTCAGTCTAGATATGGACCTCATAAAACATAATTTCAAGACCGGCATCGTGCAGCTGCGGGTGACCGACCTGGACGACCTCTGGTATCTGCGGCAGATCATCGACCCCGGCGACTTGATAACTGGCAAGACTACCCGGAAGGTCAAGATCGGCGATAGTGAGAACGCCAAAGTTGTCAAAAAGACCCTTACCCTTAAGGTTGAAGCAGAGACCATCGAGTTTGGGGAAGACAATTCCAGCCTCCGCGTCAACGGCCGTATCCGGGAAGGGCCTGAAGACATTCCCCGAGACAGTTATCATGCTATTACTTTAAGCGAAGGGACTGAGTTCACGATACAGAAGACACAATGGCTTTCCTATCAGCGGCAAAAGCTCGAAGAAGCAGCAGAGAAAAGGTTCAGCTACTTGTTATGCCTTTTCGACAGGGAAGAAGCTTTATTTGCTCTTACAAAAAAATACGGATTTGAAGTCTTGGTCAAGATCAAAGGTGAAGTGCCTAAGAAAGACAAAGCGCAGCAGATCACCAAAGACTTTCAGCAAGAGATCATCAAAGCCCTGGATGTCTACGCCGGCCGCTATAACCCAGAACATATCATCCTGGCTTCTCCCGCGTTCTATAAAGAAGATCTGGTAAAGAAGATAAAAGATAAAGAACTGCTGAAGAAGATAGTCCTTGGCGTCTGTTCAGAAGTAGACGAAAGCGCGTTAAATGAAGTCATGCGCCGGCCGGAACTGGCAGCAACCTTAAAAGATAGTAAAGCCCGGGAAGAACAGTTATTAGTAGAAGAGCTGCTTACCGAGATAAATAAACAAGGTAAAGCAGTCTACGGCTGGCAGGACGTGAAAAATGCAGCCGCATCTGGAGCCATCCAAAGTCTGCTGATAACGGATGCGTTTATCCAGAAAAAAAGAGAAGAAGGAAAGTTTGCCGAAGTGGACGAACTATTGAAAGTGATAGATACTTTGCAGGCGCCGATCCACATAATATCCACGGAACACGACGGCGGACAGAGGTTGTCAGGCCTCTCGGGCATCGCCGCTCTTCTTCGCTACAAGCTCTCTTGAAACGCTATCGTTGTAAAACCACAACCTTTTAATAGTAGTTTGTTTTACTGATGGACAAGTAACAAAAAAAGAGTTTGTGAAAAAAGGAGGGGTTTTGAAAATGATCGTTAAAGACGAATTATTAGGTACACTTCGGCGCCATTTTGATCTTAATCTTTACGAAGTGAAATTGTGGACAGCACTGCTGAGCCGCGGCGTTTCCACCGCTGGTGAATTATCTGACATCGCTGATGTTCCAAGAAGCAGAAGTTATGATGTTCTTGAATCATTGGAGAAAAAAGGTTTTGTAGTCATGAAGTTAGGAAAACCTATCAAGTATATCGCAATCCCGCCGGGAGAAGTTGTCGATAGAGTGAGAAAAAACATGAACGTGGAAGCGCAGGAAAAAGTAAAGCGCTTAGAGAGTGTCAAAGGCTCCACATTGATGGAAGAACTGGAAACCCTTCATACCCAAGGTATCGCTTTGATCGATCCAGCAGAGATGAGCGGCTGCCTGCGCGGCAGGAACAACCTCTATAACCATCTTGATCTTCTTATCAAAGATGCCAAGAAGAGTGTTAACATCATGACTTCTGACACCGGTTTCATGCGAAAAGCAGAGGGTCTGCGCCCTAGTTTAGAGAAAGCAAAGAAGCGCGGCGTCGCGGTCAAGATCATGGCTCCGATCACCAAAGAAAACAAAATGGTGGCTGACAGTCTTAAAGCGATAGCCCAGATCAAGCATACTGACAAAATAAAATCGCGGTTTGTCACTGTCGACAGTAAAGACATGGTCTTCATGACTCTAGACGACAAGCAAGTACATCCCTCCTATGATCTGGGAGTATGGGTAAAGACGCCTTACTTCACGACGGCGATGGACCAGATGTTCAACAGCTTGTGGATGCAGAAGTAATTTTTTATCTCTCTTTTTTTCTCTGTTTTAGTTTGATATGGGAAACTTTTATAATCATCGATGGGATTGATAGATTGATGGAAAATAAAGACCTGAATAAAGTGATAAAGTCAAGCCCAGTAGTAATCCATAAGGGAAGATACGCTTATCTTAAGAGTAAAGAGAAAGGCTTGAATGACCATTTTCTGATAAGTCAGGATAAAGATGAGATAACGATCGTGACAGAAGAGGGAAATCTTCATTCTTTAAGATATGAAGAGGAAGTGAAATGGTTCAAACTATTTGAATTTAAAGTGTCGATGCCGTTCCTTGCTCCTGGATTCCTGGCTAAGATTACGGAAACAGTCGCTGACAAAGGATTGAATATCTTGATCGTGTCTACATTTTCTAAAGATTACGCTTTGATCAAAGAAGAAAACTTTAAGACGGCGATGGAAGCTCTTGAAACTGTCGGTTTTAAGATTGAAGTTGAAAAATGATCTTATTTCGTCTTCAACTATTTCACTTTCAACTTATTCTTAAATTCTTCTAAAGAAGCATAACCCTTCTGTTTCATGATCTCTTGCAGTTCTTTGACGATCCTCTCAAATGCCGGCGTGTCTTCCTGCATGAACACCGTCCCGAGCTGCACCGCATCCGCCCCTGCCAAAATATACTCAAAGACATCTTTGCCGGAAGTGATGCCGCCGACACCGATAACCTGGATCTCTGGTCTCAACAATTCTCTAAACTTGCGGACGTTGGAAAGGCCGAACGGCTTTATGGAAGTTCCGCCGACACCGCCGAAGCCGCCTTTGGGCTTGATGACCGCTTCTTCCGTCTCTGGATCGATAACCAGACCGTTTCCGAGACTGTTGACACAGGTGACGAAACTGACGCTGCTTTGGTTAAGGATGTCAGCCATCTCCTGGAAATGAGCAAAGTCAAAATACGGCGGCAGCTTGACACCAAATGGTTTGGTACAGACTTCGGAAACTTGTTTAAGAACTTCTTTTGACTGTTCAAAGTCGTAGCCAACCTGCGGTTTGCCGATGACGTTGGGACAAGAAAGGTTAAGTTCGATGAGATCGATCTCTTCCACGGCAGACAGTTCTTTCAGCATCACCAGGTTATCAGCAAGAGAAAGGCCGGAGACGCTGACGATGCAAGGTTTTCCATGCTGCTTCAATCCAGGGATGGTCTCGGCATATCTCTGGTAGCCAAGGTTGCACAAGCCGTTGGAGTTGATTGAGTTTTGAGAAAAATCATGATACCGTGGTTCAGGATTACCATCCCTCGGTTCCAGAGTGCAGGACTTGGTCATGATCGCCGATGAGACTGAGGCTCCCAAGAGTTCTAATTCTTCCTCCGTCGTGCATCTGGGACCAGCCGCATTGAAGATAGGATGCTGGAAAGGGACGCCTCCTATCATGGTAGAAAGATCAAGGTTCTGCGCGAAATGTACTTCTTGTCCTTTGGCCTCTTCATAGATCCGGCCTCTTTCAAAAGCTACTTGTCCGTTGACGATAGTCATCACCGGCCAGCCTTTGATGGTCATGCCATGAAATGGCGTCCAGCCGCACTTAGAGAACTGCGCCTCGTCAGAGATTATGCCTTCCCGTTCCAGGTCGATGACGCAGATATCAGCGTGATAGCCTTCTTTCAGTTCGCCGCGGTTTTCGATGTAGAATATCCTGGCGGGATTGGTCGAAGTCAGTCTTATGACATCAAGAAGCGTCAGCTTATTCTCATGGACAGCATTCAGAAGGAGAGGCAGCATCGTCTGCACGCCAGGGACACCGCACGGCGCCTGCTGGAATTCACGGTTCTTTTCCTCTTTGGTATGTGGAGCGTGATCAGTCGCTATCATGTCCACGACACCGTCACGGATACCAGTCCAGAGGGCTTCCTGATCTTCCACATAGCGAAGAGGGGGATTCATCTTGCCCAAATTTTTTTTCTGAATGAAGAAAGCCTCAGTTAAGAACAGATGATGCGGACAGACTTCGCAAGTCACTTTAGTTGTCTTGTTCTTCTGCAGGAATTCCATCTCTGCTTTGGTGCTGCAATGAGCGATATGGAGCGGTCTGTCAAGATACGAGGAGATGGTTATCGCTTCGGCCAGGCTAGTTACTGCGCAGAGAGCGTCCCGCATCTTGTGGTGAAGCTGTGAGTTTCCATGAAGATGATTGAAGTGACGGATGAGCTGTTCGTTCTCAGCGTGGACGACCACAGGTCTTCTGGAATTTTGTAGAATTTCCGCAAAGACGCCAAGATCATCAGTCAGATAGTTTCCGGTGCTGCTGCCCAGATATACTTTGATACCGGCGATATTCTTCTGGCGGAGATTATCTTTGTTTTCGACACAGCCCAGCAGATAAAAACCGTAATTGACAATGCTCTTCATGGCCAGCTCTCTTTTTTCTTTAAGCTGTTCTTCGAAGACTGTGGGAGGGTTATTGTTAGGCATGTCCAGGATAGTCGTGACGCCGCCGGCAGCAGCCGCTTTCGAACCGGAAAGGAAATCTTCTTTATGGGTCGCACCCGGCTCACGGAAATGGACATGCGCGTCGATGAGGCCAGGGATGACATGCTTGCCGGCACAGTCGACGACAGTCTCATATTGCTCTGGAAGAAGATTAGGCTTGATCTCAGCGATAAGACCGTCTTTGATGCGAAGGTCGGCGGCGATGAAACCACCTTTCTCTACAGAATGGACCTTGCCGTTTTTAAGAAGCATGATTGTTTTCTATGACGATCGTATAAAAAGATTTGGATGGTGGAAGAGATAGGCTCTTTAGTTATTGTCCACTTCCCATAAATTTATATAAAAAATGTTTCTACTCAAAACCATGGATTACAAAGAGGCGATAGCATTGGAGCTGTTGAGCATAAAAGCTGTTTCTTTGCGCACCAATCCGCCGTATACCTGGACTTCAGGTATCAAGGCGCCGATCTATACTGACAATAGATTGATAATCTCTTTCCCTGATGTGCGGGAGAAAGTCATCGATGGTTTCAAAAGGATGATAAAAGATAATGATCTAGAGTTTGATGTGATCGCCGGCACGGCTACGGCAGCGGTGCCGTTCGCCAGTTTTCTAGCCTGGGAATTGAAGAAGCCGCTGGTGTACATCCGCCATAAAGCCAAAGAGTATGGCGCCAGCAAACAGATCGAAGGGACGATGCCGGAAGGGGCGAGGGTACTTATTGTAGAAGACCTGATCTCCACCGGAGGCAGTGCCATCAGGTCGGTGGAAGCCTGCCGTAACGAGTATAAAGCAGATGTGGTCGGCGTGATAGCCGTGTTCAACTATCAGATGCATGAAGCTGTGAGCAATTTCTCAAAAGCTGAATGTTCTCTTCATACTTTAAGCAACTTTTCAACATTGGTGGAAGTCGCTGCCGAGCAGAACTATTTACGGACTGAAGATAAAGAGAAGGTCCTGCAATGGGCGGCTGATCCGGAAGGCTGGTATAATGCAACCTACTGAAAAAGAGATGGAAGCGAGGAAGAGGCTGTGCTTGCCTTTAGATAATCTAGATTCATTAGATACTGTAAAAGAGAGAGTTGAAGAATTATCCCCTTATGTAGGTTTATTTAAAGTTGGGAAAGGGTCGTATACGCGATTCGGACCATCAGTCGTAGATTTAGTGCACGAATCTGGAAGCAGCGTCTTTCTTGATCTTAAATATCACGATATTCCTGCCACCGTCAGAGATGCCTGCAAAGCAGCAGCTTCATTAGGTGTCTATATGCTTAATGTCCATGCTTCCGGCGGTATGGAGATGATGAAAGCGGCCATGGCGGGAGCTGTAGAAGGGACGCTTCCCGGCTATCAGCGACCGAAGGTCATCGCCGTCACGGTATTGACAAGTATTGATGAAGAAACTCTTAATGGAGAATTGAATGTTCCCGGAAAACTAGAAGAGCACGTGTTACGTCTAGCCACTTTAGCACAGAAAGCTGGATTGGACGGCATCGTCTGTTCCGCTAATGATCTTGGTTACATCAAGCCGCATCTTCCAGAAGATTTTATGTACGTGACACCTGGTATCAAAGGAGTTACGAGTGAGGCTGGTTCAGATCAGGCCCGGGTGAGTTCTCCTAGTGGTGCTATGGCAGCTGGTTCTTCTATATTAGTTGTTGGGAGAGCAATTACTGGTGCTCCCGATCGAAAGGAAGCTGCGTATGAAATATTGCAGGATATGGCGAAGGGTTTATGATAACCTGCCGTAAGATTTCCGCAGTTCTGCTTCAAGTTTAGGCCAGTCCTGTGGAGAAGTTATGTTTCTGTTCGCAGTCAGGATAGCCTGAAATTGTTCTTCGTTGATTTCCGATGGAGCCGGTGGAACGTCTGAAATTTTCGGCGCCGCGCTCAGCGCCTCTCCCTGCCGTACCCCACGAAGGCGGTCATGACTGTAGACGTCGTAACCACCGGCGGAGAAGCTGGAACTGTCGAAATTACCCAGCAAAGACGCCCGCCAGAGACTCTGGCCGCGCTGCGTGTTCTCTCGTACGTAATCAGGATGAAGAACGAGGATTCTAGTCTCTTTAATGTTGCTGTCACGCAGCAGTTGAAGGTACTCAGGGGTAAAGCCTAACCGATCTATGGCTCTGTGTTCATCCTCGTTTGCTTCCTGAAAGCCATCGGCAGTTGCAATGTATCCATCAGCTGTCCGGATCACCAGAGAACGGTATTCCGCTCCATCGCCGGATAAGCGAAGATTTTTCAGAGGGATGACGACGGAACTGGCAGCGTTCCTGGCAGCTTCGGCTTCTTCAACAGCCGGCCGGAAATTGTGAGTCTGGATCAATTGGCCAAATGAATTGTTCTCGGGACCATACAGATGTCGCAGGACAAGGTTCTCTGGCTGTCTGGTGATGATCCATTCAACATTATCATTTTCTCTTCTCAAATAACCATGGCCGTCAGCAGTGTAGAACATACTGCCTCGGGATCCCTTATCCACCAATCGATGTTGGGTCAATTCATCGACATGGCAAAATGTGCCTGGTCCCAGTTTATTATAATCTAAGAGAGTGCCGGTGATGTCTTCCAGGACGGTGAAGGGATGATCTATTCCAACTTGCGCCATCATTTCACCGAGATCAGTAACAAGAGAATGGAATCTTTCCCGTTTCTTAGGATTCCTCAACAGAACCTCAGCAGGAAGACCCATCCGCTGTCGGAGGATAGTAGCGCCGTATTTCTTTCTCAGTACCTTGGCGAGATCCCGTTGGCATCGGGCGCTGGCTTCATACAATGAGCCATCGTCGGAACCAGGATGCATGAAACGAGATTGAAAAACTATCGCTTCACCGAAAAGGCCATAGATACCGCCGGCTGCCTGCATCCCATCAGCGGCGATTACATATTCTTCAACTGCGCCCCCGTCTATCCCACGATAATCCCTAGCTACCCGGTCTATAAGTTTCATCAGAACTATCGAAAATGACGGGTTTTTATAAACCTTGTGGAAGTTTAGTTACTGTTTAGTGACAATCATTTGGTGTCCAGGCAGGTGTAATTAACTTTATAAAGAACAGCCCTCTCAAACTGAGTATGGACCTGCAGCCCTTGATCGCAAAATTGCACCCATTAGAAAGGCAAGTTCTTCCAGCTTTGAAGACAGAAACCGAACTTACGGCTATCTGCAAGAAAGCCGGGATGCAGGAAGTGGAAGTCATCCGTTCTCTGCAATGGTTAGAGAACAAAGAAGTTCTCAAGATCAACAGTAAGAAGATACGGATCATCTCACTAGACAAAGACGGAAAGACCTACAAGGAACACGGTCTGCCGGAAAAGATATTCCTTTCTACTTTAACGGAAGAGTTCAAAGGATTGAACATCATCACCAAAAAATCCAAGCTCAGCCGAGCAGAAGTCAACGCCTGCATCGGCCTGCTGAAAAGAAAAGAAGCCATCGACATCCAGAAAGAGAAAGACGAGCTTTCCATAAAGATAAACGATAAAGGAAAAGAACTTCTTAAAGCTGCCTCACCTGAAGAAGATTTTCTTAAGCTTGATTTCCCCTTGGAAGAAAGTGAGATCAAAGATCGCACCCTCATAAGAGACCTCAGCAAGAGAGGCATCCTCAAAATTGAAGAAAGAAAGATCATCACTGTCGGACTGACGCCATTAGGACATGAACTGGTCGCCAAAGATATTGTCGGAGAGGTTGTCAACAGGCTTACTTCAAAGATGCTCAAAGACGGTTCCTGGAAGAAGAAAGAGTTCCGCTCATACGACGTAGAGATCAACGTCCCTAAAGTCTATCCAGGAAAGAAACATTTCGTCAATGAAGCTGTCGAATACATCCGCAGCATCTGGCTGGAGATGGGTTTCAAAGAGATGACCGGCAACTATGTGCAGTCTGCTTTCTGGGATCTTGATGCGTTATTCGTACCGCAGGATCATCCCGCAAGGGAGATGCAGGATACGTTCTATCTAAAAGGGAAAGCAGAATTGCCTGAACTGTGGAAGAAAGTGAAAGCCGCCCATGAGAATGGTGGTGACACCGGCAGTAAAGGCTGGCAGTATACATTCTCAGAAGATGAAACTAAAAAAATATTGCTGCGGACGCACACCACCGTCTTGTCAGCGCAGACCATCTCCCACTTAAAGAAAGAGGATCTGCCGGCCAAGTTTTTCGCTGTCGGCAAAGTTTTTAGAAACGAAGCATTAGACTGGAAACATCTGTTTGAATTTTACCAGGTGGAAGGCATCGTCATTGACCCTGATGCCAACCTCAAACACCTCAAAGGCTATCTCACGCAATTTTATAAGAAGATGGGGTACAGCAAGGTCAGGATGCGGCCCGCCCATTTCCCCTACACGGAGCCATCTTTAGAAGTAGACGTCTTCCACCCAGTGAAGAAAGAATGGATCGAACTAGGCGGCGCGGGAATCTTCCGCCCGGAAGTGATCAAACCATTACTTGGCTTTGATTGTCCGGTCCTGGCCTGGGGACAAGGTATGGGAAGAATAATTTCAGAATACTGGAAGATCACCGATATCAGAGATCTCTACAAGAACGACCTGAAACAATTGAGAGAAGCGAAAACGTGGTTACGATAAGATGCCGACAATAACACTAAACAAGACCGTATTCGAGAAACTGGTGGGCAAAGAATTGCCGTTAGAACAGCTGAAAGACCGTATCAGCATGCTCGGGACGGATCTAGAGAAAATTGAAGGTAACGAGATCCACGTAGAGATCTTCCCTAACCGGCCTGATCTTCTTTCAGAGCAGGGCTTTGCCAGGGCTTTCAGCAGTTTCATCGGTGTCAAGACCGGATTACGGAAATATGAAGTAAAGAAGAGCGGGGAAAAGATCATCGTCGATCCTTCCGTCAGCATGCGCCCTTATACTGCCTGCGCTATCGTCAAGAACCTGACCTTCTCAGAAGAGAGGATCAAAGAGATCATGCAAGTTCAGGAAAAACTAGCCGTCACCTTTGGCCGGAACCGTAAGAAATCGGCGTATGGCATCTATCCAATCGATAAGATAACTTTCCCCGTAACCTATATCGCCAAAGATCCTTCTACCGTAACTTTCTGGCCGTTGGGTATGGAAGGAAATATGAACGCTTCAGAAGTACTGGAGAAACATCCTAAAGGTCAAACCTATAAGCATCTTACAGAAAGCTGGAAGAAATATCCGTTCTTCATCGACGCCAAACAGAAAGTCATGTGTATGCTGCCGTTCACCAATTCACATGATACAGGAAAAGTTGACGACGATACTAAAGATGTTTTCGTCGAATGCACCGGTAATGATCTGCAAAATGTCCAGCTGGCCCTTAACATTATCACAACGGTCTTGGCTGACATGGGCGGGCAGATCTACAGCCTTGACATCGAGTACCCTGACAAGACCATCACCACTCCTGATCTTACGCCGAAGAAGATGGATCTTGATCTATCGTACATCAACAAGCTTCTGGGATTGAAACTAGGTGAGAACAAAGTTAAAGATCTTCTGGAAAAGATGGGTTTCGGCTATGAGAAAGGCGAAGTGTTGATTCCAGCATACCGGGCTGATATCCTCCATCAGGCTGATCTTGTTGAAGATATCGCCATCGCCTACGGTTATGAGAACTTTGAAGAAGAGATACCGAACGTAGCAACGATCGGTGAAGAATCTCAGCTAGAGAAATTAAGCCGGAAGATCCGTGATATTCTCATCGGCCTGCGCCTGTTAGAAGTTAAGAACTACCATCTTACGACAAGGGAAGATCTCAATGAGAAATTGAACGTTGAGGAAGACGTCATCCCTTTGCAGAACGCTCTTGGAGAGCATAACCATCTGCGGAACAAGATATTATCAAGTCTCTTGAAGAATCTTGCCGATAACCAGCACCATGAATATCCACAGAACCTCTTTGAGATCGGCCGGGTGTTCACTTCCGGGAAATCAGAGACAGGAATCGTCGAAAAAGAACACCTAGCGGTAGTCTTATGTCATGAGAAAACTGATTTCACAGAAGTGAAACAAGTCTTGGATACGCTGATGCAGTCCTTCGGGATCGAATATGAAGTCAAGGAAAGTTCTCATCCCAGTTATATTAAAGGAAGGGTCGGCGAAATCATCCTCGATGGAAAGAAAGTCGGTGTGATCGGCGAACTTCATCCGACTGTGATAGAGAAGTGGGGGATGCTGATGCCTATCGTCTGTCTGGAGATGGATGTTGATTTACTTCTTAAAGTTACTCTTTAAAATATAGGATCTCATCTAATCTGTCTTCAGCTTTTAACTTTGAATAGATGCGGCTGTTGGGCAGTCCCGCTTCACTCCAGATCTTGGAGATCGTTCTTCTTGGCTTCCCTAATCCTTTTGCTGCGGTTACAGCATTACCTTCAAAATGTTTGTGGAAGACGACGATCCAGTCTCGTTCGTATTGAGTGTACCCGCGAAAGTCAGGGATGGCTTCATCCAGCTGGCCGTATCGCAGCAGAGCACGATGAAGGGAAGGGTCGATCTTTTTTAGTTCCCTTCTAGTCAGTCCTTCCCAAGAACCATATACTTTTGTATAGAATGCCGAAGGGTTTTCAGCATAATCCCGGTTATGGCCTTCTTTAGCGACTTTAAATCCCTGATTCCGCCAGATCCCAGAAAGAAAAGAATCCGGCAAGTTTAAGCGGCGAGATGCATCTAAGATGGTCTGAATGTCACCCACATCAATTCTGCCTATATCCGGCGCATTGGACTTCTTGCGGTGTTTCCTTGTTCTTGGTCTCAAATTATTATTGTTCCAAAAGTTCCAAACTTTCCGCCACGGAAGAGACATAGCAGCAGCAGCAGTAGTCACGTCTCCTTGACAGAGATAATAAGAACCGATGATAGTCATCCGTTCTTCATCTGTATGTCCAAATCTTTGCGGGATAGCTGTTGAAATGAGACCGGCATCGTATAAAGCATCATGCAGACCACGATCATGTTGCCGAAGCCGATATCGTGAATCAACTCCATTAGGATATTTCTCATGGAAGAAAGTCAAAGGATCAGGAGCATATTTGGTCGAAAACTGAATATCAAACCCACTTTCCAGGGGAGTGATAGAAACTATCTTCCGGGGAATGACTACTTTTCCATCATACGTAAGAGCCTCCATCAGCCGCCGGACATTATCTTCTGCTGTTGCATCAGCAGGTAAGCCACGTAGAGCGTCAATGATTGTCGGGGAAGCTCTGGAGATCAATCTTTCCACGAATTCCTGTAATTTTTTATCCGAGAAAGTGGGCAACGCATCTGTAAGGTGAACTGATTCTTCTGGAGCACTAAGAGTATCTCCTAAAAACAGAGGTTTTCCGTCAGCAGAGCCTATAACCCTTTCAAGGGAAGTTCTTCTTTTGGGATTGATCTGCTCAAGAGCATAGAACTGGAGCAGTGCCCTCTCTTCGTCAATAGCAGCTAGAGCTAAAATCATCCGTTGATGATACGGAGTAAGATCAGACGCTTCCAGAAGATAATCTATCGCTCTCCTCTCTAGACCCTCTGTCTCTTTTACCAGCCGAGCAAGATTGAAATCAGTCATAATAATCATCAAAAAAAGTAATAAAAAAAAATTATTGAGCAGCTGCTTCGACTTTAACCGGTTCTTTCTCAACAGGAGCTTCTTTCTTAGCCGGTTCTTCAGCAGTCGATTTCTTTTCAGCTTTTGGAGCTTTCTTCTTAGCTTCTTTCACTGGCTTTGCTGCTTTCTTCTTCTGCTTCTTAGGTCTCTCAGCCGTTTTTCTTGGCTTGCTTTCTTTTACAGCGACACCGAGTTTGCTGAAAGCGGCTTTGACCTCAGCCGAAGATGCTTTCTCTTTGATATCAAGCGTCTGAGCCAGCGGTTCCAGGTGGCGGACATTAACTTTCTTCCTTCTGGTAGCCCCATCGACAACAACGAACCGTTCATCAACAGCTTCGACGACAACACATTTCTTCCCAGCATCTCTTCCTGCCAGCTTCACACAGACCTTTCCTACGTGATAGATACTCATTGTGACTCACCTCGGGCTTTTTGCTGTAAGAGTTTCCTGGTACAGGCTGAGCACAAGACTCCTCCGTACGGTCTCTCCGGTCTCCTGGCAGTCTTCGGCATCTTCCCTAAGATAGCCGGACGTTCTCTAGGAACGCCTAGAAGCGGTTTCTTACAAGTACCGCAGACAGCTTTGCTTGGCTTCCGCTCTCGTAGATGGACTTTCGTATCTCCACCAGGTGTCTTGACGAACACTTTTCGGAAACGTCCTGATTTTTCTCTTCCTTTTGGCATTGTTTTTTCCTCCAAAGGAACCCGATAGAAGTAGAATGATTCTACGACCCGAGTTGCCTCAATTGGTCACCCATGTAGGGTATTCGTAACTAATTATGAGGGTGATTTATAAAAGTTTGCTCAATAAACTTTCATCAGCTTCCTTAGGATCAGACTAAACACTAATGAAGCGATGACATAGATGCCCAGCCAGCCGGGCTGCCAGCCGAAGATGGAAGTCGTCCCCAACGGCTTTAACTTGTTATAGTTTATCTGGATATTGCTGATAGCAGAACCTTTTTCATATTGGGCAACTGGTTCTTCATAGCGAAGATCTTTAGTGATCAAAACATTCTTAGACTGCTGTTCTTCAGCAGCTTCAACAACTACAGTATGGCTGCCTTCCGTGCTTTTAAGACGCCAGGTGAGAGCGCCAGTTATCGATTGCGTGGCATCGCTGAGGAGTTCCGTCCCTTCATCTACCGCCAGCATAGCATCGCCGGTAACACCTTCAGAGAATGAAGCAGTGATGGTATAAACTTCTCCCGGATAGATCGGCTCATAGGCTAGAGAACCGGCCATCCAGCCGAAAATCAATAAAGCAGGCAGCATGGTTGCCAGCATCACTTTCGGCTTGAAAGAAGCGTTCATCATGTAATCCTTGTTGACGCTCATGGCTTCCTTCTGGACCTTCATCATCTCTTCTGGATTGGAACGTAATTCTTTCATCCGTCTCTGAAACTCTTTCTGCTTGCTCTTGATCTCTTTCAGCTTCGGCTGGTCGGTCATCTTCTTATAGACGAAGGTGGCGTAAAGAGCATAGGCTAAAGAGATGATAACGATAGCCAGAAAAGGGCTTAGGTCGATCAACGGACGCAGTACAGGCCCCAACACTGGTTCTAAAAATGCCATGGTAAAGAGATTTTATCAATGGTTTAAAAAGGTTGTGCTCAAATGTCACGCCATTTGAAAGGCGGGCGTATTACTCACTAAAGATCGTAATACACTAAATATAAATCAATGTCACGCCGGTGCTATCATGTTTCTATTCCATGAACTTCCGCATGGCAGGATGCATGTCCAATCACAAACCTTTTGGCTTCGCAAAATGTTTGATCGAAATGCTCTCAGGTGGAATCTGTCGATTCCACGACTATTCCATGAACTTCCGCATGGCAGGATGCATGTCCATCATGTGCTGCTTGGCGATCTCTTCGTACAGCTTATAGACGATCATGACAGCCAGAAGAATACCTGTACCGTTAGAAAGCGTGCCCGTGAGATCTGCGAACGCCGCCAGCAGACCGATAGCTGCGCCACCCATGACCGTCAGCGGCCAGATGTATCTTTTCAGGATAGCTTCCAATACCCTTTCATCTTTCCTGAAACCAGGGATCTGCAACCCTGAAGCCAGGATCTGTTTTGCCTGAGAGGCAGCATCCATGTTGGCGGTCTGCATCCAAAAAATGCTGAAGATGATCGAACCTAAGATAAAGACCACAGTATAAGAGACGGCTTGCCCTAATTGGATTAGTGTAAAACTACCTTGGATAAGGCTTTCCACGATGTTCGGAGGACTTAACCAATAGACGATGCCGCTTACTGGACTGCTTCCTGAGAACGTTCCTAATAATGGATACCCCCAATTCTGCAACAACCTGGCAAAGAGCTGGATGTTGGCCATCAACGCGGCAACTAAGATAACGGGAATGTTAGAAGTATAAAAGAAATTCAGCGGCCAGCGCATGCCATAACCACGGACCTTTCCGAAGGTAAGAGGTATCTCTACTTTCATAGCCTGACCATAGACACAGATCATGAACACGACGACGGTAGCGATGACGGCCGCTATCTGCAATAGAGCCGTGGTAACGTCACCCATCGATAAAGCTTGGAAAAATGCGGGTATGGCTCCAGCAGCGATGTCGGGATTAGTAGGGGATGGTAAAAAGTTAAGAGCTCGGATAAAGATCTGCTGGGCTACGCCGGCAACGATAAACAAGCTTAACCCGGAACCGAAACCCCATTTACTGACAACTTCGTCCATCAGCATGATCAAGATACCGCCGAGGAAAAGCTGGATGATCAGCAGGATCTCAAACTGTGCAAACAAGGAGGCAGTCATGACAGTACCGTTAGCAAGAGTCGCGCCGACTGCCGACGGCGCAAGGCCGCCCATCAAGACATAGATAGCTGCTTCCAGGATGATAAAACCGACAGATAATACTTTCTGCAAAGCCTGAAATCTTTTACGGCCTTCCCCGGAAGTAAGATCCATCTTAAGAATACCAGTCCCTGCTAATAACTGCAGGACGATGGAAGCGGTGACGATCGGTCCGATACCAAGAGAGATGATACTGCCGAATGATGCTCCTAAGATGATAGATAAGAATTCAAATTGCTGTAAAGCGTTGTCGCCAAGGCCGAACAATGGCACAAGACCAAGCACATAAAACAAAACGAGTATGATCAAGGTCCATTTTAATTTTTCTTTAAAAGGAAGCCGTTTCTGCTGCGGACCCCGTACTTCAGGGAAGATGGAGACTAATTTTTCCAGCAGAGCCATTTTGAGGTTCGGCTTAAGCAGATTCAGGAACTGAACCGCCGGCAGCCTGGATTTTTTCAACAGCCTTGCCAGTCAGGTGACCAGACTGCACCGTCAGCTTGACGGTAAGGTCTCCTGCGCCCAGCAAGCGGCCGAAGCCTAACTTGACAAGATCTATAACGTAAACATCACTCTCTTTTGTAATTTTACCGCTCTTTACTAATGATTCACAGCGCTGCGGCGTGAAATAGCTAACATTAACTGCTTTGAGAGGTGATACTGTTCGTCGCGGCCTGAAACCATCTTTACCAAAGATACGATGCTGACCTGCTTTCTTGTGACCGGCTCGCTTACCTGTTCCTGCATTACCTCGCCCGCCTCTGGAACCAGCTCCTCGCCGTTTCTTACGGCTGCCGCCACCATGAGTAGTGTGAGCGCGGTACTTGGTTACTTTTTTACGTCTGCGTACGACCATTATAACATCCTCATGATCAGATCATCCATCTTATCGCCGCGGAAGCCGAGACCGCCGCCAACTTTAAACGCCATCTTGATACCTTTACGACCGAAACCTTTACGAGGCGGATTAAGCCTGAAGTAGGGTTTGTACTTCTTACCAGCAACTTCCAGAACTTTATAAGAGTATTTCTTTTTTGAATCGGTAAGACGGGCTTTGAATTCTTCGCCGCGTTTAGCGACAAGTTCAGTAAAAGTAGCATCGCTGATCGGTCCATAGGTGACATAATCCTTAACTTTCTGGATCATACCCCGGTTGACTGGAGTGTCTGCAACGACCGCGCAATAGTTCTTATGGCCAAGGCGCAGCATCTGCAGCGTATCTTTGATCTCTTGGGTCAGTCCGACCATACCTCTGACAAGGACAATGGCAATCCTGCCGGAACTTGCCGGCGCTGCGGTTGTTTTCTTTTCTGCCATTTTTTTCTCCGTCATAGTGTTCACGATCTTATTCTTTTAATTTGCCTTCGATGATGCCGAGCTTAGCGATATCACCAGGTTGGATCTTGATCTCTGATAATTTCTTGAGAGCATCCATACAAGCAGTGATGAGATTCAATTTGGTCTTGGTCTGACCGCTGGTCTTGCTCCAGATGTCTTTGACACCGGCAAGAGCCAGGATCTTAGCGCATTCTTTTTCGACGCACAACCCAGTACCACGAGGAGCAGGCATCAGCCGGATTATTGCAGATCCGCACTTGCCTTCAACTGCGAACGGGATGGAATTAGCTTCACGAGCATCTGTCTCCCAGCTGCCGCAGCCCCTTCTGATCCTGATCAGATGAAGTCTTGCTTTCCGTTTAGCTTTATCACGGGCCGGGACAGTCTCTTTACTCTTTCCGGTAGCGACGCCGACGTAACCGTTCTTGTTGCCGACGACAGCACAAGTGGTGAAAGCGATCTTGTTCCCTTCCCTGGTCTTCTTTTGGGTCTGGCGGAAGATTCTGCGCTGACCGCCGCCGAACTTACCTTTGGCCTGGCCGATAAGGAGGAGATCTTCTTCCATTCCAGGGAGGAGGGTGTCGACAATCTCTGACTCTAGGATTGTATAACCGTTGTCAAAGATCTGGTCAATGTCAGTGATCTTGCCTTCTTTGACCATCTTGCCGACTTCAGTGATAGGATTCCATTTTTCCAGAGGATTTTCTACAGGTGTATTGCGGTCATCACGTGATGGCTGTCTTCTTTGCCGTTTTTTATTATCTTTTCTTTCCATTCTCTAGCCCTGTATCTTTTTCTTGGTCTCTTCAAAAGACTTGACGACATCTTCTGGTTTAGCTTTGTTTTTTAAATATTCCGCAAAGCGGCGGGTGTATGCTTCCTGGTTAGCTGCCAGGATCTTAGCATAGGCTGCAATATGAGCCCCGCTCATCCTTGCTGCATCGGGGAACATATCTTCATCGCCATGCGGGACAACAACACCGGCGTCAAGCACGCCTTTCAGGAAAGCATATGCTTTTCCTTTTTTCTGGGGTGTCTTGATACCTGCATCGAGGATCGCTTCCTTGTGGCTGGCTTTCAGAGCTTTCTTGCCCAGCATATAGCCGGTAAGGTAGGCTGCTGGAAAATTCTTGCAGGAATAGTTCCAGCCAAGTTTTTTCAACGCTGAGGAATCGACACCGACAAGCACCTTATCTCCCTGCGGGGTGAAAGCTGCCAGCTGCGCGATGATCCTTTGGTTGGTGAACCTGATGATCAGACGAGGTTTTCCTGATAAGAGCAGATGAAGACGTTTCTTGTAGTTCGTCCTTTGTTCTCTTCGCCGTCTGTAGATGACTGTTTTGGGTTTTCTGCTTGCCATTTTATTTGCTCTTGATCATGCTGTGTTCTGTCATGTATAGCTTGATGTGACGCTTGTTCCTGAAGTAACCGCCTTTACATTTTCGGTACAATGATCGGTAATCGGAAACTGTCAGCAGCTGTTTCTCTCTCAAATCCTTCAGGAAAACCCTCTGTGACCGGATTCGGGCCATCCATTGTTCTTTCCTGCTGACTCTCGAAAATTTCTTTCCCCGCTTGCTTCCTTTACCTTTCTGCCTTCCCTTCTTCTTTTGGGCAGCTACTTTTCGGGCGCCGGCCCGGGAATGCTGGTTGACATTAGCGACGGTGACTTTCTTGACTGCGATCAGACCTCTCATATCTGAGCGGGTGATGGCTTTCTTGACATCTTCAAGGGCCGAATCCATGAAACGGATCTTTTTAGGAGAGACTTTCAGGATCTTTCCAGCCAGTTGTTTTTTTGCTTTCATGGTAGTATGATCATTGCTTCTGTGTAAGCACTTTCTCCATCTCTTTCTTCTCTTCTTCAAGATGTTTCATCTTGTCTTCCACGCTTTCTTTACCTTTCTCTTTCTCTTGAGCTTTCTCTTCAGCTTCTTTCTTGGAAGCTTTCTGCTTCTTTTCCTCGGTCTTCTGGGTGCGTGATTTCACTTTCTCGCCGCGAGCTTTCTTGCGGGCGTCAAGCGAACCTGTAAGATCAGTAAGTTTCTTAGCGGGATCAGCGACATTTAATATCCTGATCTTCTTTTCCTGAGCGATCTTTAAGAGAGTCATCTTCTTCTTCATGCCGACGGTAGAGCCGATGATTGCGCCTTGTTCAGCAGGATTGATAGCTTTCATCTCAGCAAGAGTATGGACGACGACTGGAGCCAGGCCGGACCTGTCCAGACCGTGGACTTCTTTCGGTGAACCGTACCCTGGAGTCGGCATCGGCGGTCTTCCCCGGTGGAACTGGCGGACAGCTGAATGCTTGCCGCGAGGGAAACGCCAACGGCTGCTGACACGAGCCGAAAACTTAGACTCTTTCACGACAAAAGTAGGTTTGCCTTTCTTCGCTTCTCTTCTTGCTTTAAGTGATTTTTCGATTGTCATCTTATGCTATGCTCTTTCCTGCTTTGTCTGTTATATAGATGCCGTCCTGGAAGATCCTTCTGTCCCTGTTGGTGATACGGCAGAGATTCTCGATACGTGCCGCCATCAAGCCGGCCTTTTCTTTGTCAACACTAGTGACGGTAACATCAACGCCATTGATCTCAACTTTAGCGCCGGCGACCATGCCGACACGTCTTGGCACTGCCTCGCCAAGGAAGTTCTTGACGACAAACTCCTGGCCAGCCACAGCGACGTTCATCGGGAAGTGGCCGGAGCAGATCTTGAGCTTGTAGACGAACGGTTCCTGGACGCCTTTGATCATATTGTTGATATGTGATTCGAATGAACCGATGATGGTCTTTTCTCTCTTAGTCCCTTTCTTGACTTCCAAGACCACTTTGCCAGTTTCGACTTTTGTTTTTACCAGAGGATGCTTGAAGTCGCGGCTGACTTCACCTTTCGGGCCTTTGACTGTCAAAAGGTTTTCCTGCAGCACAGCAGTGACCCCTTGGGGCAGTTCCATTTCCCGAACGATATCTTCTTTCATGGTCTTAATAGCAGTAAGCCAGAAGCTTTCCTCCTGTATTCTTTTCCTTGGCCTGTAGATGAGTCAGGACTCCCAGCGGAGTTGAGACGATGATAAGGCCGAAATCTTTAGCCGGCAGGTATCGCTTCTCCCATTTCTCAAATGCATTGTATTTGGTTGAAAACCGCGGCTTGATGACACCGCATTTGTTGAGATTGCCCAAAAGATTCACTTTAAGCATTCCCCCTTTTCCATCTTCGACTTCTTCAAATGAGCCAAGGTAATTATTATCATTCATGATAGTGAGGACTCTCTTGATCATAGACGAAGCTGGCTTGATCAGTACTTCACGCTTTCCTACCCGTTCGGCGTTGATGATCTTGGTCAACGCTGCTGCCAATGGATCGTTTAACATTTTTCTTTCCTCACCGTCTTAACTATATTTCTTAAACCCTAGCCCTGGAGCCATCTCCCGGAAGCACTGCCGGCAGAGGTGGAGCTCGTATTTGTTGATGTGCCCGCCCATACGACCGCAGTTGCGGCATTTTCGCAGGGCTTTCCCACAGCTGCGGGCCTTTGGCGCATTGAACTTGATGAATTTTGCTTTCTTGATAGGTTTCGCATTCAGCTGCGTAAACATTTTACGATAGTCGCTGGTCGTCATTATTCAACTGTCACCCCTAGGTTTTTGACGAAGCCGATAGCCTCTTCTTTAGTGATCTGGTGGGTCTTGCCGACAACAGCCGGATGAACCCTTCTCTTCTTGACACGGTATCCTGGTCTTTCAAGGGTAACCGCAACTTCCAGACCAAAGATCTTCAGGTCAGGGTCGTATTCAAGCCCTTCGATATCGATGTATTCAGGGATGCCGAACGAAAAATTGCCCGACCCATCAAAGTTATTTATGGAGAGAGTATTTTCCTTAGCGACCAGCAGTCTTTTCAGCAGCGCTTCCGGACTTTTACGTACAGTGACTTTGCAGCCGATAGCCAGTCCTGGCCTGAGACCCCATCCAGGGATACGTTTTTGAGTCATGGTCTTTACCGGCTCCAGAGGAGACAGTTTCTTCAGGAGTTTCAATCCTTTCTTGAGCATGTCTTCGTTCTTGCCGGCGCCGATGTTCAGAGTGATCTTGCTGACGCTGACCTTGCGCATCGGGTTCTCTCCCTGAGGTCCAGGCGTTGATGTTTTTTTGTCAGTCATTTTTGGTCTTTGATATTTATCTTGATAGTCTTATTGGTAGTTGGCTTTGTTTATGATAAAGTCACCAGCGGTTTGCTGTCACCGACGACAAACAAGTGAGTCTTTGCTGTCTCGATATCCTGGCCTTCTGCCAGGAAAGTGGCTTCTTTGCCATGGACTTCTTTAAGTACGCCGAAGTTACCGGCATGTTTTCCACCAGTCAGGAAGACTGATGCTTTCTCCTGTAATGGCAGGACCTTTTTCACTTTCTGATCTGGTAAGGAGATAAGTAAAGTGTCGCCGACATTGGCTTTCTCTGTCGCTCGTACATTGCGGCCGTCATGAAGGTTGAACTGCAGCACGCCTTTAGGTAATACAGTCTTGCCGGTGATCTTGCATGGTTTGAACGTGGATTCTTCCTCTTTGATAGCAACCAGTACCAGACGGCCTTTCTTGTCAAAGACAACCCGATGGTACTGCTTCAATGAGGGGATGGCCAGGACATCAAATAGGCCGATGATAAGACGGTGATCTTTACGACGTCTGCCGTCGACCAGCACTTCATTGGCATGAAGCATCTTCTTGACTTCAGCCATAGTCTGGGCCAGCTTAAGCACATCGCGAAGGACGGTACCTAAAGCAAGACCAAAATTGAGGGAATGTGCGCCGGCATTAGGCCGTACGGTAAAGACGGTCTCTTTACGGTCAAGCACCCAAGTTCGTGGGCTGGCGATCCTTTTAAGGTGATTTTTCATTTTTTCTTCTCGTCTTTTGTCTCTTTAGCAGCCCCAACAGCAGGTCTGCTCTTCTCTCCGGTAAGTTTCTGTTTTCTTTTATTGTCTTTAAGATCAAGACTGGTGATCATAAGATTGGAAGCGTTGAAAGCGACAGGAACTTTTGATCCTTCTTTCTTGTAGTATTCCATGCCGACGATGTACACTTTGCCTCGAGCGAGGATGATGCGGTCGACAGCTGCTTCTTTGCCTTTGAACTTGCCGCGCATGATCTTAACTTTATCGCCCTTGCGGAGCTGGACATTTCGTTTAGCGTATTTCTTGCGCAGTTCAGGAGACAAGTGAGCATGGAGCATCTTCTGCTTGATATGAAGCGGCGCGTTGTGAGCGTACTTGCGCTGCTTGCGGGGTTGGCTGCTTGCCTTCCAGGCTGGTGAAAATGCTTTTTTCATTTTTATCTGTTGTTTGTCTGTCGTTTATCTGTTTTTTATAGGTTTTATCTTTTTCGGGATATATTTTAGACTATGATTCTGGCCACTTTAGCGACGGCCGGCCATCTTTCAGCCACTTCTTTGGCGATGGCACCTTTGAAGATAGTCCCTTTAGGGTTACCTTTCTCGTCTTTCAAGACGACAGCAGCGTTGTCTTCGAAACTGATCCTCATGCCGTCAGGCCTTCGGTATTCTTTCTTTTGGCGGACGATGATCGCCGGAACGACGGTCTTCCTCATCTCCAGCTTCCCTTTCTTGACGGAAGCCATGACCATGTCGCCGACACCAGCAGCAGGCATACGGCCTCGGACAGTCTTGTGGCCTTTGACTGAGATGATCTTCAGGATCTTAGCTCCAGAGTTGTCGCATGTCGGTACAAAAGCCTGCGATGGAAGACTCTTGACGATCCTTCCTTTTACTGCTTTCATTCTTCAGATTCCTCGTGAGCTTTAGGTTTGTGGTGCTTGGATTCTTTGTGACCTTTGTGGTCATCGTGACTTTTATGGTCTTCTTTATCTTCTTTAATATCTTTTTTCTCAGTATGACCAGCTTTCTCTTTGTGATCTTTTTTAGAGTGATGCGTTTTCTCAGTTTGAGCCTCTTCACGAGCTGCTTCTTCTTTCATCAGGAAAGCTTTATCCTTACCGACAACAGCTAGGACGACGTGGTTCTTGGTCTTGCTGATCGGTCTGGTTCTGGCGACGACTACCCGGTCGCCGACTTGAGCGTTGATGCTGGTAGGATTATGCACGCGAAGTCGTGAACGCCGTACTTCAAAACGCTCATACTTTGGAACAGGCAAGGAACGATCCCATTCTATAGTTGCAGAACGGTTGGTATCTTTCTTGATGACAGTGCCCTCTAGCAGTTCCTTCTTGACAGAGATTGTCCCATAGAATGGGCAATTCTGGTCGTACTGTTCCGGTTGTGGCGGGGCTTTGTACCCCAGGACTTCTTGTTTCATTTTTGGTTTTTTCTTCCGTCTGTTTATTTTCCTTTGATCCTCTCTTCAGGTCTTCTGGCGATGATCCTGCCGTCGATGACCTCACCTGTTCCGAGGATGCGGAACGTGATCGTGTTCTTGAGCAGCGTCTTGTGGACGCCGCCGACATCAATCACCAAAGTGCTTTTGGTCTCATCCACCACCGCCCCTTTAAGACCTTTCTGGCCTTTGTTGGCAGCGTCGATGATCTCGATCTTTTCACCGATCAGCTCTTTGGTATATGTCGCCATGTGTTCACCACCGGAAATCAACTTCCGGTGCTTATCTGACTTCGATCGTCTCCTCAGGAAACCCGAGTTCCACCAAAGCCTTCTTGATACGTGACTTATGGTCACCCTGCAGCTCGATCTGGCCGCCTTTGGCCGTCCCGCCGCAGGCAAACTTGGACTTGAGCTTCTTCAGGATGTCATTGGTGTCGACGCCTTTTTGGACGCCGCTGACGATCGTGTATTTCTTACCGAACTTCCTCTTCTCGATAGCCACCGTGATACGCTGCTGTTCACGGATGACCTGATCGAAAGAGACAAGATCTTTCGGCAAGCCGGTGATTGGGTCAATGTCAACCATAGTCTTACTTGGAAGGAACCTCCTTCTCCTGTAAGAGAGTATAGATGCGAGCGATGTTCTTTTTCATCTGCCGCAACTTACCTGGATTAGCGGTGTTGGCGCCTGACGCTACCTGAGCGTTTAGCTTCAGGAGTTCCTTTTTAAATTCTTCTGCTCTCCCTTTAAGCTGAACGTCGGACAGACCGCGTAACTCTTTTGTGATTTTCATTATTTGGATTCCTCATCAGCTGTCTTATCGGCTGTCTCCACAACTTCTTCGCTCGTTTCAACAGCAGCCGGTTCTTCAGCAGCAGGTTCAGCTTCCTCAATATCTTTGGAAGCATCTTCGGCAGCTGGTTCTTCTGTCGATTCAACAGTCTCAACTGCAGACTCTCCAGCAGCTTCAGCAACAGCAGCTTTTTCTTCAGCTGGTTTCTCTTCTGATTTCTTAGCAGTTTTCTTGGCAGTTTTCTTCTTCGGAGATTTTTTGGCAGGTTTCTTAGCTGCTTTTTTCTCTTCGGTCTCTTCTGCTTCCTTGATCTCTTCCATGATCTGCTCAGGTTCATCAAGGATCTCGACGCTGTCCGGCAATACCAAGTTAGGAGGCATGATCGATACTTTGATGCCGATGATACCGCTCTTCAGAAGAGCGAAGGTCTTAGCGCTGCGGACACCGGTCAAAGCGACGTCGCCGCACTTCTTCAGATACCCTTGGTAGAAGCGCCAGTTCTTTGCCCTTGCTCCAGGAATCTTTCCAGAGATGATGATCTCTACTCCTAGAGCGCCAGCATCAAGGACACTCTGCATCGTCTTATGGCCGACGCCTTTGAAACGGGCTGAGCCGAAACGTTCTAATGAAGAGGCGATACGTTCCGCGACGATAGAAGCGTCAAGGAAGATGTCTTTTATCTCTGCAATCTCGATCTGTGGATTTTCCAGGTTGAAATCTTTTTTCAAAGTCCTGGTCAGTTCTTTGATATTAGCCCCTTTAGAGCCGACGATCAGGCTAGGCCTGCTGGTCTGGATGATTATCTTTTCGCCGAGAGGGATCTTCTTTAGTGTAATCTGGGAGATGCCAGCACCTTTCAATTTCTGCTGTACATACTGTTTAATGTAGTACTCTTTTGTCTTCTGAGCAATAAAGTCCCGCTCGATCATTTTTTATCCCCTCTCAAGGTTCCATCCTGTTTCAATTTTTCATATAAGTTTGATACTTGATCGACCGCTTTCTGGTCTTTTTCTTTCTGGTTAAACTCTGCTGCTTTCTTCTGGGCCTGCTTCAAGAGATCTTCAGGAGAAAGCTGCTGTGGAGCAGCTTTGACAGTCTCTTTAGACGTCATTTTAGGAGTAGGAGTAGGAATTGGAGTTTCTTTGACCGCCGGTCTTGCAGCTGGAGCTGGTTTACTTTCTGTCTTTGCCGCCTCAGACTTAGCTTCTTTTACGACAGGAGCAGCTTTGACTTCTGCTGCCTCTTCTTTCTTCTCTTCATTCTTGACGGTCGGTTTCTCGACGACAGCAGGTTTCTCTTCAGATCCTTTTTCAGCAGATCCTTTTTCGGATCTTTTCTCGGCAGCCTTTTTCTTGGCAGCTTTCTTCATCTCCTGGACGACAACTTCCAGATGAGACCTCTTGGTAGCATGCCTCTGGCGGCCGCCGGAGAACGGAACTGATGCCTTGTTGGCAAGCAGCTTGACGATCTTCAGGCTACCAGCGTTCAAGCCTTTCGACTGGGCATTAGCTTCGACACCTTTGATCAGTTTCAGGAATTCTTTCGCCGCTTTCTGTGGGAAGCGACCGGCAGCCATGCCTGGCTTGTGACCGACATCTTTCCGGTAGCGGTTGAACGGGACAGCTTTCTTCAAAGCCACGACGTCTTCCAGGAAATCTTTAGCAAAAGCGACGCTATGATAACGCAGGTAATTGCTCAGTTCGACGCTGTGCTTGGTGGAGATCGGTACATCTCGTGATCTCGCGGAAGCGCAATGTTCTGGATTTATGGTCGTTGCTTGTTTCATCTCTATCGTGCTGATACTGATTTGCTTGATCGGGTTGCGCCGATACCAGCTGAACTATGAGTAACCGCTTTACGGGTGTGGGAAAATTCTCCCAGGCAGTGGCCCAGCATCTCTAAAGTGCAGGTTACCGGGACAAAGTCTTTGCCGTTATAGACCCGGATGGTCTTTCCCAACATCAAAGGGGTGATGACCATGTTACGGGCATGGGTTTTCATGTTATTGGCGCCTGCTTCAAGGTACTGCATCAACGCTTTCTGCTGGTCGGTCAAGCCGCGCTGCAATGAGCGTCGAGAGCGTGAGGGGATGAGCTTCATGAACTCTTTCATGTCAATCTGCTTGACATCCGCTTCGGATTTCCCTTTCCACATCAATTCTTTTGCCATTTTTTAACCTTATTTCTTCCTGCCCGTACGTCGTGGAGCGATCTTACCTACTTTTCGTCCAGGCGGCGCATTTCTTGGGCTTTGTGTCGGACGTCCCTTGACCGCAGAGCTCTTACCACCGAATGGATGGTCGACTGCGTTCATGGAAACTCCGCATACTTTTGGATATAATTTATTGCGAGCTCTCATGCGATGATATCTTGTTCCAGCTTTCAAGAACGGTTTCTCAGTGCGGCCGCTTCCCGACAAGACGCCGATAGAGGCGCGGCAGGCATCGAGGAATATCTTTTCTTTACGCGAAGGTAATACGACACGTACGGAGCCATCAGCTTTAGCGACGACCCTCGCAAACGTTCCGGAAGCACGCACCAGCTTGCCTCCGTCGCCAGGACGCAGTTCAATATTATGGATCAAAGTCCCTTCTGGGATCTCTCGTAACGGCATGATGCAGCCGGTCTGCGGTTCGGCGCCAGATGACGGAACGCCGTTGGTGATGGTATCTCCAACTTTGATACCTAAAGGAGCAAGAGCGAGAACTTTGTCGCCGGTAGCATAAGCAACCTGCATCAAAGGAGAGGTATGGCCAGCGCAATGGACCAAGTCGATGACAGTACCGACACTTTCAAGACCATAGTGCTTGACTTCGCCTTTGAAGCGATGGCTAGGTGAAGTATAGGTCTTGCTGCCGCGTCCACGGCGTTGTGATATCAGTCGTTTACCCATCGTTTTTCTCTATCTAAATCATCCCCAGATCAGCGCTGACGTCGGATGCCAGATGGTCTGGACTTAACTTGACGACGGCCCGCTTCTGGCCTCTGAATGAATTTTGAATGTTAACTTTTGTGACTTTGACATTGAACAGTTTCTCGACAGCCATCTTGACGTCATACTTGGTAGCGCGCGGATGGACTGCGAAGGAAAGCTTGTTGTCAAACTCTATCTGACGGATGCTTTTTTCCGTCGATAGGGGATATTGTAATACTCTGTATGGATCGATCTGGATCTCCGGCTGTTCTGACACGTTGGTCTCAGGTTCAGCGTCTTTCATCTCAGTCTGTTTTTTAGCTGCCATTATCTTAGATAAAGAGTTTCTTCTCTTTCATCACCTCAACAGCTTTATCAGTCCATAAGGTCACCCTTCCAGGCATGGCGCCGGGAGCCAGCACTTCTGCATTGAGCGCGTTGACCGGGACGATGTCGAGACCGGGAACGTTCTTGGCTGCTTTCATGAGAGGGCACTCGCCGCTGACGACCAGCAGGATGCTTTTCTTCTGGCGGTAGCGTCGGCCTCTCATCTTGCCTAGTCCAGCTCTGATCTTTTTGACCAGTGATCGTTCTAGTTCCTGAGCGAAGCCTAAAGCTTGCAGGACCTTGTTAACTTCTTTAGTAGATTTTGCATTTTCGAAAGTGGAGTCAAGGATGAATGGGTATTCTGCCGGGAGGATATGGCCGCGGCCGGCAACGAGAGTCTTGTCGATGGTAGCTGCTAAAGCTGAACGGATAGCCTTGCGGTTCTCCTTCTTGTTGATCTGCTGCTCCCATACTTTGATGGATTTAGGAGGATGAGCTCGCCTACCGCCTCTGGTCTGCGGGGAGAAGGTACCTACCCAGGACATTCTAGTACCACGACGGGAATGTATCTTCCGGTTGACTCTGGAGATGCCAAGGCCGTAACAACCTCGGTAGTTTCGTCTCCGTTTACTTAACTTAGAAGAATGACGGAAGCCTGCTTCAGGATCAGCCCCGTACTGCTGACGGGCGGAACTCTGCAAGGCCAATACTGCTCTCTTGATCAGGTCAGGCCGGAACGGCTCCGAGAACTGGCTCGGCAACTCTCTTTCACCTGACTTGTTCTTGTCTGCAGTATAGATCGGTAGTTTCATTTTGAAATGAGTTTAATCTCTGGAGCCTCTTTCAGTGTTTTTTTCTTGATTCGGGTAGCCTGTGTCAGCACAATAGGTCTCTTTACCGGACCGACAACTGAACCCCTTATTAAAAGGTAACTATTATTGACCAGACCGTAATGTGGAATGCCGCTCTGAGGATTGACATCTTCACCGTTCTGACCGACTTTCAGGATCTGCTTGTTATATTCGGTTCGGGAATGGAAGCCCATCTTACCACCCTGAGCAACCCGGTAATCAACTCTTTTAGGAGTCCATGAACCCAGGTTTCCGATACCACGTTTGGTCTTTTCAGCTTTGTGCTGCCTGATCGGCACGCCGTATCGCTTGACCGTTCCCTGGAAGCCTTTTCCTTTGGTGATACCATGGATATCAGTAGGATTGCCTTTCTCAAAGACGTCTTCAACTTTGATCTCCTTGCCAAGTATCTCTTTAGCATAGGCCAGCTTGTCATCTTTGGAGCCGCCAAGAGCCATCTCTAATACTTTAGGTACTTTAGAACCAGTATTGGCTGATTTTGGGTTGGAGAAGACCAAAAGCCGCAAGTCTTCGAATTCTTTTACTGCATCGAAGCTTTTGACAGCTTTCTTCGGTAAAGGGAAAGTGTTTCCCAATTCTTTAGGTAATTTAGGAGCAAGAATGGAAGTTGATTTTCGCACACCAGTGCCATGTTTTTGATAGAAGACGACGCCAGCCACGGTCATGGGCGGACATTCGATGATGGTGGAAGGGATGCTGATTCTTTCCCCTTTGGTGATGGATTTCGGTCGGTTGTCGACGGCCATCAGATGGGTCATCCCTGCTTTGTAGCCGATGAAACCAAGAATCTTGACTTTGCTTTCATTAGTCCATGACCTGATTCGAGCTATAGAATGTCTGGACCTCTTCCTAGGCCAGAACTGCATACTTCCTCTTCTCGGATGTCGGACTCTTCCCATTTTTGTAGACCTGCCTTGGCAGGTATGCGGTCATATGACCCTTTTCGTCGAAACAGCCTATTTGGGGCTTCCATCGAGAATATCTGGATGGTTGCCTTGTCAGGCCAACAAACCGTGACCATTTACTCAATCAAGTTGAGCAGTCTGAACACGGTTTTATCGTGAATATGCCTGGAGAAGGGCGGTCTTTTATAAAGGTTGCGGTAATTTAGAATATACGCTAAAATGACTTAGAAATAAATTCTAAACACTAAAAATTATAAAAGGGAGCATTCGCGACCACCTATGACTATAGGGCCTAACTTGTTATACCATATTGCCAGGTCGCACAACGAGTTCAATCCAGTAGAAAGCTTGGTGTCCATGGTTTCAGAAAGATTCATCGAAGGGCAGGCAACAAAAGGTTATTTTGCAAGGCCAGAGAAGGTGAGATCGGTTTCGTTTACTGAGAGTAATCTAAGAGACCTAGGGAAACTCATCAGTAGAAGAAGCGAATTTGGTATCTGCTTTGAAAAAAATCTGGTAGATCCAAAAGGTAGAAAGATAAAGCCAGTCCATTATCTAAGTAGAGAACAAGTAGATGCCATTAAATATCAAAGATACTATCCTAAAGGTCTTGATGATAAAGATAGATATTGGATCGATCTCGATGAAAGAGGAACTTATTCTTTCTCTTGGGAACGAGAGTGGAGAAAACTTGGTGATCTCTCTTTTGAATATGAGGCAGTAGTATTTTTACTGGTTCCAGAATATTTTGCCCAGAACATAAGAGACTCGTTCGGATTAAACATAATCCCTTCATCTGCTGTGAGAAATCCAGCACCACATATGGAAAGGATCAGCCGGTTGATCAAAGAAACTAGATCAAAAGCGCATAAATTAAGCGAGATGGAAGTTAAAGAGGAGTACTTGCGAAAATTAGCTCAGAGATGTAGTGAGTTCATAGATTCGCCGACTTATTTTGAAAGAATTGCCGAGATGAGAGAATACAGAGAAAGAGAAATCTTTACGGAATGGGGGGAATTGAGAGATGCTGACGGCGAGGACAATTTCTTTGAAGCAGCAATGTTTGATCTTGATAATCGCCTTGATAGGATACTTGAAATGGAAAGAGAGATAGAAGAGGAAGAATAAGACCTACTTCAACTCTTTAATCTTCTGCAGCACTTCTTTAACATGTCCTGGTACAGATACCTTGCTCCAGGAATACGCAACATTTCCTGCAGGATCTATCAAGAAGGTGCTGCGGACGACACCCAAGTATTTCCGGCCGTACATGCTTTTCTCCTGCCAGACGCCGTAAGCTTCAAGTACCTTCTTGCTCTCATCGCTGAGTAACGTGATCCCCAAGCCCTCTTTCTCACAGAAACCGGCGTGACTTTTCACGGAATCGGGAGAGACGCCGGCGATCTCCACACCTAATTTCCCAAACTCAGCTTTAGCAGCCGTGAAATCATGCGCTTCCAACGTACAGCCGGAAGTATTATCTTTCGGATAGAAGTATAATACTACCCATCGGCCTTTGAAATCAGATAGAGAAACATCTTGACCGTTCTGGTCAGGCAATGTGAACGATTTTGCTTTAGGCATCTCCTTTCCCGCCCTCGACCTTCCGCACCATCGACTCCAGCTCGTTCTCATGCTTGAAATCGTCATGACCCGAACCGGAGAATTCTACCTTGATCCAGACGCGCTTGCCGCACTTGCACTTGTTGACTTTGTAATGCTTCTGGCCTACCCATACCGATTCCCAGCGGTCATCTTCCAGCTTGTTGTCGCAGTAGAAACATTCGTGAGACTCAAAATCTTTCGGTATGTGGCCCATGATCCCAAAAGACGAGAGAAACTTTATATAGCTTACGTTTCCTGGATAGGGATATGAAGTACATTTTCAGCAACATCCTGGGCTCTTTTGTCATCGATGAGCAGAAGAAGACCATCAGTAAAGAAAAAGGCGAGTACAAAGAACTTCCTGCAGAGAAATATCCCTTGGCTTTAGAACTGTTGAAAGACCAGCAGTATTTTGCAGATTTTCACACTAGTAACTTAAGCAAGACCAAGAAAGATATCAAAGCGAGTGTTTCCCAAGATCACCTTATCACACAAGCCATCAGCAACATCGGCGAGATCGAAAAGGTCCGCAACCTTCTGAGCAAGAGAGTGAGGGAATGGTATTCGTTATATTTCCCGGAACTAGAAGAAAAGATCGAAAGTCATGAACATTTCATCGAAGCCATCAGCGGCAAGACCAGAGAGCAGCTTATCAAAGAATTCAAGCTCAAGTCAGAGATGGGATCTGACTTAAAGAAAGAAGATGTCGATGAGATATTAGAAGTAGCTGTCCAGATCCAAAATCTTACTGCATTGCAAGAGAAGCATGAGAAATATCTAGAAGCGATCATGAAGAAGCATTGTCCGAACATCCTGGAACTGGCCGGAGTGACCATCGGCGCCAGATTATTAGAGATCGGCAAAGGACTGAAACATCTGGCGATGCTGCCGGCATCGACCATCCAATTGTTAGGCGCGGAAAAAGCGTTGTTCAGACATCTAAAGACCGGCGCGAAATCACCGAAGTTCGGTGTGATCATGCAGCACCAAGTGGTTCAGAAAGCTAAGGAGAAGGGCAAAGCTGCCAGAGCGTTAGCTGACAAATTATCATTATGCGCCCGGATAGATTATTTCAAAGGCGAGGCTAAGGCGGCAGAATACAAGAAAGAACTGGAGAAAAGATTCTTATGAGAGACGCCGTCGAAAAAGTCTACGAACTTCACAAGAAAAACCAAATCTACTCGGCCTGGGCCCAGGATGAGACGATCATAGACATGATCAAGGATCTCCAGTCTGAAGTAGAAGAAGTCAGGGAAGAAGCCGAGAGAGAAGATTGGGACAATTTCAAAGACGAGATCGGCGATGTCTTATGGGACTGCCTGGGAATCATCGTCAGGGCTGAAAATGAGGGTCATTTCACCATGAAAGAAGTGCTGGAGCACATCCATCAGAAATTTACGGAACGGAAACCGTTCCTCTTAGAAAGCCGTCACATCTCCAAGGAAGAAGAGAACAAGCTGTGGCGGGAAGTGAAGGAGAAGCAGAAGAATGCAAGAAATAGAAGTTAAGATATTAAACATCAATTCGGAAAAAGTAAGGAAGAAACTATTAGAATTAGGTGCAAAGAAAGTATTTGAAGGTGAAGTGAAAGCTTCTCATTTTGATTTTTCGGATGAGCGTATCAGAAATGCCGGAGAAGATCTACGAGTAAGGACGGTCGGCAACAAAGTTGAGTTTTGTTTTAAGGGGAAAAACCAATCGGAAGTATTCAAGTCTAAAGAAGAGATAGAAGTTATTACAGATTCTTTTCAGAAAACTACAGCCATCCTTGACAGATTAGGGTTAAAAGAACAAGAGAAATTTGCCAAGCGTCGTGAATCATATCAATTGGGAAAAGTGAAATTTGAGATTGATACCTATCCTGAATTGCCAACTTTTTTAGAGATAGAAGCGCCAACAGAAGACGAAGTGGAAAAATATGTTAAAGCTTTGGGATATACCCTTGAACAGACCACTAATCTTACTGCTGGGGAACTGATTAAAAATGCCAAAAATAACACCACATAAAGTCTTCGAGATCTATGAGGACAAGAGACGACTGTACACCAAGAGTATCGTGCCAGGCAAGGCCCCGTTCGCGGAACGTCTCGTCGGTGAGTACCGGGAATTCGATCCTCGCAGGAGCAAGCTGGCGGCAGCTATCGTCAAAGGCGCCAACAATATCGGTATCCGTAAAGGCGACGTGGTGCTATATCTGGGAGTGAGTCATGGTTACACCGCTTCGTTTGTCTCCGACATGGTCGGCAAAGAAGGACTTATCTTTGGTATCGATCCGGCGCCGCGAGTAGTAAGGGACCTGGTATTCTTATCAGAACAGAGGAAGAACCTGATACCTTTATTGGTTGATGCCAACCATCCCGAAGAGTATATAACAAGGGTCTGTCAGGCTGATATCGTCTATCAAGACATCGCCCAGAAGAATCAGGCCGAGATATTTGTCAAGAATTGCAGGCTGTTCCTTAAGAAAGGCGGGTATGGACTGCTGGCGGTAAAAGCTCGAAGTATTGACGTCAAGAGAAGGCCGAAAGATATCTTCAATGAGACCAGGGTCGTCTTGGAGAAAGAGTTCACGGTCATCGATTTCCGGCTGCTTGATCCGCTAGAGAAAGATCACTGCATGATCATCGTGAAGAAATAGTTCTGTATCAATAACAAGCAATATAAACAACAAAAACTTTCCTTTCTTTATGTCATTACGAAAAGAGGCTGCTTACCTGTACCTTCTTTCTAAAGAGCTGAACAAAGTAAATAAAGAACTGAAGCATCTCAGCAAGAAAGCTGAACATCACATCGAGAAGCACAACAGGTCCAAATCAGAAGAAGACCGGCAGCGGCATCGCAAGAAGCACCATAATGTAAAGACCGAGATGGAGAAACTGCTCAAAAGACACAATGATCTTATCTCAACGATCCGGGCGCATTCGCACCGTTTCATCAGGAAACTTCAGGACGAGCACCTGCTGCGTTAAGATGACTTTGCAAAAAGGAATTTTTGGTGGAATAAACTTCTAAAAATGTCAAACCAAGCCCAAAATTCCGCCATTTCAAATCCTCTTCAGAATTTTGCGCATCAAAAAAAGATCCTGAAAAGTTCTCTTAAGATTTCTTCTCTTTAACGTGGATGATGTTGACCGGACAGACGTCAGCTGCTTCCTGGTTTATGGCTTTGGCTTCTTCAGAATCGATATCCAGCTCGTAATGATCATCTACTTTCTTTGAGCCTTTCAGGTCAGCCATTCCTTCTTCATCCATCTCCCAATACTCTGGAGCGATAGCTGCGCAGGCACCGCAGCTGATGCAGTCTTTCTTGAAGTGGAGGACTTTATATTTAGCCATAACCATCAGCACAAGCCGTTTATTTATAAGGTTTTTCTCGGAAGCCCCACCAAAAAGCTTATATAAATAGTTTCGTTCATCAGGCTATGCAAAAAAGAGGCGTACCATTTATCTTAGTATTTGTAGTGCTTGTCCTTCTCGTAGCCGGCTGCGGCCGTGTTCCTGGCGGTGCCAATGCCCGTGATACAGCAGCGTTGGCCAGAGAGGCGCAGTCAGGGACGCAAGGAGTAGAATTAGAGATCCAGCCCAACTTCCCGCCAGCTACAGTCTATGATCTAAATGACCTTACCGCTTTAGTTGAAGTCAAGAACAAAGGCAACTTTAATCTGGAAAGACAGGATTGTTTCGTGCAGATCACCGGTTTTGATCCAAACATAATCCGCGGCGGTTTCGGTCTGCCGCAGCCCTGTTCCCAGAGCACCAACACTTTAGAAGGGAAGAATGTCTATAACATCGAGGGCGGTTTCGACCAGTTGGAATTCACCTCGCCGGCCATCCAATTGCCCGACAACGTCGGTGAATACAATCCTACACTGCAGTTCGTCAGCTGTTATAATTACCAGACTCACGCCAGCCCGCTGGTCTGTGTCGACCCGTTATTCTACCAAGTATCCGCCGACCAGAAGACTTGCCAGCCGCGTGATGTAAGCACGGGTGGCGGACAGGGTGCCCCTGTTGCCGTTACCAATGTCAACGTAGACATGATCGGTCAGAATCGGGCCGTCTTTGAGATCTCCATCGCTAACCTCGGCGGCGGAACAGTTCTCAGTCCGGGAGCCGGTATCCAGAACTGCGGCGGCGCCGTGCTGAGTCGACAGGATCTTAACAAGGTCCAATACGAAGTCCGCCTCAGCGGCCAGAGCCCTTTGAACTGCAAGCCGAGAGACGGTACAGTATTGCTCAACAACAATCAAGGAAAGATCGTCTGCACATTTAACATTCCAGGAACCTTAGCCTATGAGACACCGTTGCAGATCAACCTGCAGTACAGTTATCTTGACTCGCAAAGCCGTACGCTCAGGATAGTCAAGACTCCTGGGTAAACTTTAAATACGGAGATTGATTCTCCATACATTATCAAAGAGGGATACCATGATACACGCAAGATATGTTACACCATTCTTACTGATGACTTTACTATTGCTGACGGCCTGCGGCCAGGGCGATTCCAATACTCCAGTGCAAGGCGCGTTCCTTGGAGGAACTCAAGGCGTCGTCACTGTTTTTGAACCGTTCGGCGTGGAAGAGAACGGCCTCCAGACTATCTTTGATACAGAAGCGTTTCCTATCGAAGTAACTTTACAGAACAAAGGCGAGTATCAAGTACAGCCTGGCGAAGTTAAAGTACAGCTTCTCGGTCCAGCTCCTGAGGAGTTTGAAGGTATCCCCAGCAGAGAACTGATGAACGCCGGAGTCCTTGACGAGATCTCTGAACTGGTTCCTGAAGGCGGTGAAGAGACCATCTCATTCACCAGCGATGCTAAATTCGTGGAAGAGGTCGCCAACTTTTTGGATAGAGACTGGTTCGCCAATATTGAATATACCTACAAAACTTTCGTAGTCGTTCCAGAAGTCTGCCTTAAAGAAGATCTTACCGATACCAGAGTTTGCGACGTACGGGAACCTAAACAGTTCTTCGTCTCCGGTGCGCCGATCACCGTGACTGCTGTTGAAGAAGACACTGCCGGAAGAGGTATCATGGCCCTCAAATTAACTCTCAGAAACGCTGGAACCGGCAAGGTGACCATGCCTGGACTAGAGTTTGACGATACCCGCGAAAGACTAGCTTTTAGTATCGACGACCCAGCTTGGGAATGTAAATCAGCTGGAAAAGTCAACGAAGCAAGATTATTCAACGGCGAAGCAGAGATCGTCTGCAAGCTGAAAGAAACCTTGCCCCAGGATACCCTTTCCACCAAGCAGGTGAAATTGACGCTTGATTACAAGTACCGCGAACTGATCCAAGAAAAACTAAGGGTCAAGCAGAGCAATTAGATCTTTTGTTAGATTATATTTTTAAATTACCTTCTTTCTTTTATTCTTTATGAAACTTTTGGATTGTATGAAAGAAGGGGGTGTTCCTTTTGGTAATTTCCATCTTCTCAAAGATGAAACAGACAGGAGAAACCAGGATAGATGAGTTTCAAGTGGTTGAACCAGAACAAGCACAAGCCATCAAAAGAATCGTCGACCAGACCAGATCTGTCCGCATCTATCATGGGAAGGCGGCTTAGATCTACTTCTTCCCGACCAACACCGCATAGGCCAGAAAGCTCTCCAGCTGTACGTATTCATCGGACCCTTCGACCATCCTGAACTCAGTCTCGCCGCATTTGTCGATGAGCTGTACTTTCAACCTATCATCGATAGATAAGTTCCAGATCTCTCTTTGGACCTGTTTTATCACGTCTAATCCCGACAGGCCATAGTTCAACATAAGGTCCAATAATTTCTTCTTAGAAGAGATGAAATCGCCTTTCACCGCTACCGACAATAATTCATTGACCTCTTTAGGCTTGGCCACGGAAGCCATGGAATAGACCAACTCGGGAGTTATATCCTTGCCCATCACCGCGCAGGACTGCATGATGTTCTCTAATCTTCGGCAGTCGCCGTCACAGACTTCAAACAACGCTTTCTTGCTTTCAGCAGAGACGGTCAGCTGTTCTTCTTTAGCTACTTTGTCGATCACCAGGCTGATCTCTGCTTCAGACAACGGCTTAAAACGGAAAATAGCACATCGTGATTGGATCGGATCAATAATCTTAGAAGAATAGTTACAACTTAAGATAAATCGACAGGTCCTAGTATAATTCTCCATTGTTCGACGAAGAGCCTGCTGTGCTTCTCTGGTTAAAGCATCACTTTCATCAAGATAGATTAATTTAAATGGCACGTCGCCGATAGCTTTGGTACGGGCGAAATCTTTTACTTTTACTCGAACAACATCAATGCCACGTTCGTCGGAAGCGTTCAACTCCAGAGTGTTCTGACGCCAGTTTTCGCCAAACAATTGACGGGCTATGACCAATGATAAAGTGGTTTTCCCAACACCAGCCGGCCCAGAGAACAGCAGATGAGGCATATTGCCGGAAGAAACGAAAGCTTCAATTTTCTTTACAATTTCTGTCTGGCCTTGTATCTCACTAAAGTTTTGAGGCCTATACTTTTCCGTCCAGATAGATGAAGTCATATTATCTTAACAAAGGGACTATTTTATAAGTTTTACCACACTGTATAGGACATATCCTCTTCTTAGAACGCATACAGCAGCACGCTTCTGACCCATTCTACGATGCTCTGCCAAGGGACGCCGAAAGCAAAGATCAGCACCATCGAGATCAGCAGGAACCAGACTACCGCTTTCAGCAGGAACGACAGTATCCGACCTGCAAAGACCAAGATGATGATAAAGATGATGATTCCGGTTATCGAAAAAAGATCCATCCTTTTCTAATAATAGCTTTTCTTTTTAATTATTTCTGAACAGAAGACAAGGGATCACTTCTCTTTCTTCAGGTATAAGGTCTGGGTCGGGAACGGTATCTCGATCTTCGCTTTCAATAAGGTGGCATGGATCACTTCAGTAGCTTCAACCCATTTGGCATAGGCGTTATCCCAGTCTACCCAGAAGCGAGCTTTGAACTTTAAAGCAAAATCGCCCATCTCCACGAAGATGACGTCCATGTAAGGGTCGCTGTAGATCTTATCGATCTTCTGCAGGGCTTCCAGCACCACTTTCTTGACTTTCTCTACGTTGCTGCCGTAAGCGACACCAAACTCGACGATCTTCCTGACCCGATGGTTCGGCCGCATGTAATTGCTGATCTTCATGTTTGCTAATTGCCCGTTAGGCACGAATATCAGTTCATTATCGTAAGTAAGCATCTTGGTGCTTCTTAGCCCGATCTCTTTGATGACGCCCATCTCACCTGATTCCAGACGGACAGCATCGCCGATATTAAAGTTCTTGTCGATGATCAGGCTGACCCCACCAAAGATATTCTTAAGAGAATCCTGCAGAGCAAAGCCTAGTACCAATCCAGAGATGCCGACACCGGCCAGATAAGGAGTTATATCGATCTGCCAGATATCCAGCACCCACATGATAGCGACAATAGAAAAGATAACCTTGACGATCTTATGGAACAACGGCAACAATACTTCATCGACAGATGTCCGGGTCTTCTTGGCGAAACTCTGACCCCAGGTCTCGATGATAACATCTATAACCCTCACTAAGATCAAGATAAAGATGACTGCCAAAGCAGAATTTGCCGCCTGCATCACATAATTATGAACATCCAGATGAAGCAGCGAAAGACGGAGACCAAAAAAGAATGCCAGCAACGATAACGGTTTCCGGGTCTTCTCAAAGATCAGGTCGTCAAAGAGGGTGGCGGTCTTTTTAGCCACCCTATTAAGATAGAACCCGAAGACGAAAAGGATGATCTCGGCCAGGATGATGAAAGAGACCAAGATCAAGAAGGCGAATACGTACTGGTTCTGTAGATAGTTCCCATACGGCAGTGTTCCCAGCCAGTTTAGTATCTCTTCTTTCATCATTCTTTCATCATTTTGTTTATTATTCTTTTATCTATTCTCTCATTACCTAAAATCCATGCGGCAGGATAATCTTTCTTTTAAGCATAAAAACTCTGATGGAACTTAATACTATCGTTCCAGTGATGACGATGTATGATATCTTCGCCATGAAATCGGCCTGCGGGACGCCGAACTGTAAAGCTAGCTGAGCGATGGCTGCAGCCGCCAGACCGCGGGCGAACATGCTGTTCACCAAGGTGCGCTGATCCAGTTTTAGTTTCCTCGTCAGCAATAGCGAAGAGGTTCTGGAGAAAGCCAGCAGCACGGCGATGATAAGGCCGATGACCAAAGCCCTGGTGTCAGTGAAGTCGATCAGGATGCCGATATAGACAAAAAAGAACGTCTTCAGGAAAAATGATATCTGGTGGTAAAAGTATTCTTCAGCCGGCGTGGTGACGGCGACACCAAGTTCGCCTTTGATAGCTTTCTGCTCTTTCTTGCTTCCCCGGCTGAGTATGCCTTTCAGGATGGAAGAAAGTTGTTTTGAGTTCTTGAGCATCAGGCCGAAGAATAACGTCGCTATCGCCCCGTTGCCGTTGAGGAATTCAGCCATTACATAAACTAGCAGGAGATAGGCCACGACCATGACATAGTTGTGTTCTTTAAGGACATGGTTAGTGAGAATTATCCAGATGACACCGCCGATAAGGCCGATAAGGCCGGCGACGGCAAAGAGAGAAGCCAGCTGAGTGAAAGTCTGCCTGAAACCAAATGAACCCAGCTGGATGATCTCGATGACCGTCAAGGAAAAGACGATACAGAAAACATCGGTGAGAGCTGATTCAAGAGTCAGCAACGAGTATAATCTTTCTTTGACTTTTATCTGCTGAAGGATAGGGATGACAAAAGACGATGAGACGCCGCCCAACAGGAAACCCATCAGCAGTGACTCCAGGAATGGGAAACCACTGATGAGCATCACGCAAAGGATGACTGCTGAAGAGATGATGAAGTTAAAGATGGTCAGGATGAAACTCTCTGAGAACTCGCGGATCAACGAAGCCAGGTTGATATTAAACGCGCCGTCGAACAATAAGAACAAGAGCGTGAACGTCGTGAAAACGGGGGCCAGACCAGAGAGGGAAGCAGGAGTTACGTAGTTCAAGACCGAAGGTCCGATGACAAAGCCAAGGATTATCAGGAACAACACATCAGGCAGGCCGAAGCGGCGGAAGATGAAGCTTGCGAAGAAGGCAAAGAACAGGATAAGACTCGCTGCCAATAATATGCCAGTAACTGTCATAGATAAATACCTCTTTTACTGAAGAAGAAAGAATCAGGTTTTAAATAAGTTTCGCCGCCCTAGGCAGCGATGGAAAGATAAAGAGCGAGTTCTTCGTGGTCGCCTTGAGCGTATTGGTGCTGGAGCAGGTCACGAAGACATTTCTGATAGTTCATTCGTCGCTTTCCTCACTATTGCCGCTTGGAACAGCATTCCGCGAGATTATCAAGACATCGCCGACGGCCTTGACTAACTGATGGGGAACGATGACGCCTTTGGCGCTTCCCAGAACACGGCTCAAGAAAGATGCTTTGGTCGCTTTTATCTTCCAACCAGAGATCTTGTTTCCAGAAACGATACCATCCTCGATATCGCCGAAGTAATCTCCTGCATCAGTAAAAACTTTAAGATCGTACACCTGTGACACTTTTTTCATCTTTAACATACGGATTCACCTCACCTCTTCAGATCAAAGGGCGTAGGTTTAAATAGTTTTCTGTTATGGAAAGATTATGGTTCTGAAGATAATCGGCTCCTCTCATATCGCCGAACAGAGTGTGCGGGAGATCAAGAAAGCGGTGGAAGAGTTCAAGCCGGATATCATCGCTTTGGAGCTGGATGCACAAAGGGCTTTGGCCCTGTCGCAGAAAGAACAGACTTCCCGGATCTCTCTAGCCCAGATCAGGCAGATCGGTGTGAAAGGATACCTGTTCGCCAAGATTGGCCAGTATGCCCAGCAGAAGTTGGGACATTCGGTCGGCGTGGCTCCAGGCAGTGAGATGAAGACGGCCATGGACCTAGCTGCCAAACAGAAGACCACGATAGCTTTCATCGACCAGCCGATACAGATCACCTTACGGAATTTCTCTAAAAGATTGACTTGGAAGGAAAAATTTAGGTTCTTGGGAGATATCTTCAACGGCATCTTCAGAAGCAAGAAACAGGCTGAAAAATGGGGTATCGTCACTTTTGACCTGCGTGCCGTCCCAGATGCAGACGTTATCGAACTGCTGATCGAACAGCTTCGGAAAAGATATCCTTCTGTGTATAAGACGTTGATAGATGATAGGAACAGATACATGGTCAAGCAATTGGTCAAGCTGATACGGAAGGATCCTGAAAAAAAGATATTGGCAGTCGTAGGGGCTGGACACGTCAAAGGGATGAATGAGATTCTTCTGAAAGTAGATGTGCTGTGATTGTTTTTCCCTATAATTTTATAAATCAGCTTCATAAATAAGCCTTGAAAGTAGCAGCGTCAGGAAGAGACGGGGCTCGCAAGAGAACCCAGGAAAGTCCGCCCACCATCAAAAGGCAACTTCCAGAAGGAAGATGGGGAAATCCCATGGCTCTGGCTCAGAAACGACACGTCCTGCGGATAAAGGGATGATATGGCGAAGCTTCGAGCGATTGAAGTGAGTTCCTAAATGATCTGAAAAGATCTCCAGGTATAACCCGTTGACGTCTCCGCAGGGAACGATGAAACGGCGAAACCTTACTGAAAGCAAGAATTTCAGGGGCCCTGAAGATTATGGGCCTGGCCGGTGCAAGTCAGTATGACGCTTAGTAGAATACTTCCACGGATCATCGCATTGCCATCGCAATGTTTGGGTCTTACAGAAGGCGGCTTACGGCGCTCTACTTTCATCCCTTTCAAAAAATATATAAACACATTACCATAAACCACGACCATGAGCAAAGACGACAAGATCAGGATGCCCTCGGGACAAGGCGGAATCACCCGTTACTTTGAAGAGTCAGCTTCTAAGGTCCAGCTTTCTCCTGCTGCGGTACTGGTAGTAGCCATAACTATCATCATCCTTGTGGTTGCCCTTAACTACTTCGGCCTCGGTTTCTTCAGCTAAAGAGCGAGTCGGCATCGCTCACAAAGAATACGGCTTAGTCCATTTCAGAACAAGTAGTTTTATAAAAATCAGCTTTTTCTACATCTTTATGTTACCAGGAATGAACCCACGGAAGATGCAGCAAGTGATGAAGCAGATGGGCATCCAGCAAGTCGAGATCCCTGCTCAGGAAGTCATCATCAGGACTCGAGACAAAGACATCATCATCAGCAACCCTTCCGTCTCCAAGGTCAACATGATGGGCCAGGAGACTTTTCAGATTATGGGCACGGCCGTCGAACGGTCTCGAGACAGCAGACCGACCATCTCTGACGACGATATCAAGACGGTGATGGGACAGACCGGCGTCTCCCGGGAAGAAGCTGAAAAAGCCATCGATGAAGCATCCGGCGACCTGGCCGAAGCTATCATGAAACTGATGCAATGAATTCTACAGACGCAGCAGCCCTAGCCAGGGAGCGTTATCATGCCGCTTCCCACCTATTGACAGTAACCTATCCACTTATCAACGATCCCAAGCTGCTTATCGGCATCATCAATAACATTACAACAGCTCTGGAAGCTGCTCTTGATGCTATCTTGCTGCATGGCCGGGAACGGCAGACGATTCCACTTTACAATACTACTTTACTAGGAAAAGTCGCCTGCTTCCGGGAAAACCTGATGCCCTGGCAGGAGATAAGCTCAAAATATGTCAACCTTCTGCTGGACCTTAAGAAAGTAGAAGAACTGCATCAGAAAAGTCCAGTGGAATTCTCACGAAGGGGCAATTTTATCATCTGCGGCAAAGAGTACGATCTTACTACCATAAGCCCGAAAGATATCAAGGAATACTTAAAACTGACTGGAGAGTTCTTGCAGGCGATGGAGCGGATCGTGCCCAGGTAGCGTAAAATACGCTTTAAAATGGAAAATAATAAAAACTAGGCCACATTATGTTCAACTTTATGCGGCAGACCTTACTATGGAAGAATATTTATTAGAAGCGCGGGAAGAATTAAAACGTCTTGAACACATCATATACGTCAGTCTCAAATATACGAGAACTGTCGACGTCATCATCAATGCCTTGAACCGCATGGTCGGCACCTTTGATAACATCATCGAAGCCTTTCTGGAAAAAGCTAAGGAAGAGGGCAAGATCGAATCGCTGCCTAAAAGTCCGGCTTTAAGAGCTAAAAGAGTTTCTGAGATCTACAGCGATGACGAAAAGCTGCAGCGATACCTCCACTTCTACACGTTTTTAAAAACTGTTCTCAAAGCTGAACCTGAAAAACGACAGGAATACCGCCGCCACGTTACGTTCATCGTCCCTCTGGAAAAGTCGACAGCAGAGATCAAGATCGACAACCTCACTTATGCTGAAAAATACATGCATGAGTTTCTGCAGTATGCAAGATTGAAGATCCTTGGCACTTCCGAAGAAGACGAAGACGAGTTCTGACGGCTGTGGAAGAACAATCTTTTTATATCGTGATGGATTACGGCGAAAGATGGAAATCCACTCTATCGTCCAGGAAAGAAGCCTTTTGAAACACCCGTTCTACCGACTGTGGCTGCAGGGGAAACTGCCTAAGGAAGCGCTGCAGAGATATACTACCCAGTATTTCCAGCTGGTGGCGCACCTGCCTCGTTTTATCAGTGCTATCCATAGCGACTGCGCAGATGAATCTACTAGAAAGATCCTTCTACAGAACCTGCGAGAGGAAGAGCTGGGCGAAGGCAACGGCAATGTCGCCCATACCAGATTATGGCTTGATTTTGCGGAAGAGCTGGGCGTCTCTGTAGAAGAGGTGATAAACGCTAAACTGCTGCCGGAAACGAAGCAGGCAGTGGAGACTATGCGCAGGTTATGTGATTCATCGACCGGCGAGGGAGCAGCGGCATTATATGCCTACGAGTCGCAGGTGCCGCAGATCGCTGAAGAGAAGATCGCCGGATTAAAACAGCATTATGCTCTTGATTCTGAGAAAGCGCTGCGTTTCTTTATCGTCCATCAGGAAGCCGACAAGAAACATGGCGCGGTCTGGGATGCTTTAATCAGGAAGCACCATGACGAAAAATGTGAACAAAGCGCTAAAGAAGCAGCAGAAGCTCTTTGGACAATGTTTGACGGTATGCTGGAAGCCTATGTGCCGGAAGAAATAAGGATTGCTTGTTGAGTTTTTCCACAACAAAAATATTAAATACTCCCATCTACTCTGTATATCAAAAAGACGTGATGTTCCATGACTAAATTCATTACTATCATCTCCGGGAAAGGTGGTGTCGGCAAGACTACCGCAGCCGTCAATATCGCTCAGGCTCTCAGCAACCTGGGGAAAAAAGCAGTAGTAGTAGACGGCAACCTGGTGACCCCGAACGTGGCCATCCATCTGGGGATGATGAATCCGGAAGGGACCATCAATAAGTTTCTACGAAAAGAGAAAAGCCTTCGGGAAGTCATGTATCTCCATGAAAGCGGTGTTTCCGTCATCCCAGCTTCTCCCTCTTATAACGAATTTCAGAAGACCAACACGCAGAAGATCGGCAAGATCTTTGAACATCTTAACGATGCTGCTGATTTTGTACTGATAGATGCGCCCAGCGGCCTCGGTTACGAAGTCAGCCAGATCCTTAAGCACAGCGATGAGATCCTGCTGGTAGTCAACCCTACCCTCAGCTCAGTCATGGACGGGCTTAAGTCTATCGAGATGGCGAAAGACAATGATAATGTCGTGGCTGGTGTGGTCATGAACCTATCCCATAGAGGACGCCATGAACTCAAGCCGCAGGAAGTGTCGGATATCCTTGGCTATCCGATCATCGCCAATGTTCCCCGGCATGACAAAGTAAGGAAAGCCCTTCATCGGCAGACTCCACTAAACTATCTTTATCCCAGATCACGGCCGGCGCGCCAGTTCCAGAAAGTAGCGGAGCATTTGAGTTCAGGATGAAATATTCACGTAAAGTAGAATTAAGAGAAAAAGGTTGGAGCTCGCAAGAGATCCACAAAGCAGAGAAAGCGCTGGAAGAAGCGTCAAGGCATGACATCGCCTTCTCCCGGATGATCTTCTGGAGCGCCCTATTGCTGACGGTGGTTGCGAATTTCTTGGTGACGGCCGTGCTTATCCCTTTCCTGGCTTTCTTCGAACCCTGGACACTGTACGTGACCATGAGCATCATCGCCCTGATGATCGGTTTCGTCTATAATTTTCTATTGTCCGATATTGCCCACATAGAAGCAAGGCATCATATCCTGGCAGGGATCATCGTTCCGGTCATTGCCATAGGCAATGTCGTGTTGATGATATTTGCTTCGGACAGGCTGCTGTCAGGCTCCGATATTGTCGTCACGGAAGATCCCTGGACACTGGCTGGCGTGTTCGTAGCCGCTTTCCTGCTGCCGTATCTTCTTGGCCGTCTCCGCTACCTGTTTAAAGAGAGACGGAAAGTGCTGATCTCCCATTGAGAACATTTTCTCTAAAAGATTGAGGTCTAGACGTAGCATCTAGTCACTTTGTTCGTGACTTTCTCGTCAGTAACAACTGAGGATAATGTTGATAGATTAGAGTGCAACGTGATCAATCGAAGAGAGAAGCTCGGGGCTCAGCAAAGATTTGTTGTTATCGTAGTTATTGAAAAATAAAGATTATAAAACCAAAAATTAGCAGGAATATCTGACCCAACCTTATTCGTTGCCCAGCAGTATCTCGATCACAGCTGCGAAGGCAGGACGGGCGATCAGCACGCCGAAGGAGATGCCGGCGATGGTCGTCAAAGCGAAACCTTTCAATAGCCCGGCGCCGGCCCAGAGAAGAGGCAGCATGCCAGCTAGTGTAGTCAGATAAGCACCGACGACGATAAACATGGCGTTCTTGAGACGATTCTTCCAGCTGCTGCTGCGTTCACCACGCAAAGTCTCGTCGGTGATGACCACCAGATGGTCGACACCCGTACCGGCGACGATGATGATACCGGCGATGGCTGCCAGATCAAGATTAGTGCCCACTAAAGCGGCAAAGCCCAGGATCATAACCATTTCTGACAACAAAGTCAGGATCATCGGGATGACTACTTTCAATCTCCTGTAGCGGAGATAGATGACTAAGATGACGGCTAAGATAGCTAGGAGACCGACTTTGATGATATTCTCCAGGAATTCGTGGCCTAATGAAGGTGAGATGCTATCAAGCTTGACCACATTCAGCTGCACCGGGAGACTGCCGGTGATGATGATCGTCTGAAGCCGTTTCATGCTGTCTAACGTATTAGTGATAGCTTCCTGCTGGGTTCTTCCCGAGCCGGAACCAGAGATCTGGATGTTGCTGGTCTGTCTTCCCTGAAGTTCACAGCCGATGCGCAAGGAATCGACTTCCTGGTCGTCAAGATACAAGACCAGATCTTTGTCAAGATAACATTGACCTTCTTCACGGATAGCTTTCAGCTGTCCAGTAAGCTGAGCCTGCCTCTGCGCCGCTTCAGGGCTTAAAGTTATACTAAAGAAAAATGAACAGAAATAACCGTCGCCAGAATTCTGACAGCCGCGACGCGGATCGATGCCGGAACAGTCAGCAGTCCTACAGACGTAGGTAATGTCCTTATCTCCGCCGGAGAAGACCGGCTGGTCGGCGATGGTCGCCTCAAACTTTCCCTGGCTGGCCAGCAGCTGCTGGACTTCTTCTTCCGTAACGCCGGCTATCTCGATCAGGATGAAATCTTCACCTTGAAGATCAGAAGCTTCCCTAATGACCACGTCACTCAGTCCATAGACATTGAGACGCTGCTGCAGGCTCTCGATGGTTGTCTGGAGATCTTCCTGAGAAACTTTCTCCTGCGGTTTCAACAATACTCTAGTTCCACCGGCCAGATCAAGACCTTTACGTAAGTTAGAGACAGGAGCGTCATAGACGCGCAGACCCAGATTTGCACCATCGGTTATCAAAGTATAGGTAGCTCTAGAAGTCTGCACCCTCACCGTAGTGTTGGCAGGCAGTTTTGAAATGTAATCATAATAATCATCTTCACCCATGATAGTGGTAGAGTCAAGACGGGTGATGGTCTCTTTCCCTAACGGCGTCAGCTTTGGAGAAGGGTTCTCGATGCCGCCGTTGGCAGCAGAAGAATTAGGAGCGACGCTGCGGATAGCCACCCCATCATTGCCGAAAAATTGCGGCTGGATGGCAACGTATGAGAATAATAAGAATGCCAATAATAGCAAGACTCTCCAGTTTTTGAGAAGGGGCGAGATTTTCATTTCTGCTTCCTCTCCAGGTAGATCCTTAGGATGCCCACGTTCTGGATCCAGGTCATGATAATATCCACGACCAGACCGATGAACAAGATCAACATGATCTGTTTGACGATGTCGCTCTGCACGAAAAAGAAAGCGATAAGCACTGCAACCAGAGTGGTGGAAGTCATGGTCGCCCCAGTCTTCATGGCGCTGTAGACCCTTTGCATCACCGATTCGTCACGGCGTTTCAAGACCCTAGTGCTAAGCAGGATGTCGGTATCGACAGAATAACCTATCAGCATCAAGAAAGCGGCGATGCCGGCCGATCCTAATTTCATGCCGGTCAAATTGAACACAGCCAGAGTGACCACGATGTCGGAAAAAGCGGCCAGGATGACAGCCATACTTGGCGCGATAGCCCGGAAATAGAAAAATACGACGGTTCCCATCAGCAGGAAGGCGACGATAAGCGAGAGTACTAATTGCCTGAAGAAACTGTCGCCGAGAGCGGAACCGACCACTTCGACGCTGTAATCACCGCTCTTGATACCGGCTTCTTTCTCGATGGCAGTTGTCAGCGCATCAATGTCGGCTGTCTCTTGAGCGCCGGAATCGACAGCCACGCTGGTGATAGTATTACCAGAAGAAAGAGTCCTCATAGTGACATCAAGAGTAGGAAACTGCTGTTCAAGGCTTTGCTCTATAGCGCTGATGTCCAAACTAGGATTATAATCAAAAGTGATGGTGGAACCGCCTTTCAACGAGATCCCTTTATGGACAAAGTCACCAGTAGTACTATACTGTACGCTGATCTGGATTATAGCTAGAAGCAGAATCAGGAAAGGGATGATCAGAAGCTTCTTGTACTGGTTCTCATAGATCCTCTTGATTGAACGCATGATTCCTGGCAAGGAAGCCGATCCTATATAAAGATTGTGATGAAGAGGGATGTGTAGAAAATGAAGGGTCACCGCCTAAAGACGGATGTGTAAAGTCGAGAGAGGCCAGATCTAATTGAAGTCAAGCCGTTTTGGTATTCTGACACAATAAAACTTATAAAGCAGCAGCCAGCCAGACATCTATGCCCACTGCACCAGAGTCAGAAACCAAGTATATCTTTGTCTCAGGTGGCGTCATCTCCGGCATCGGCAAGGGCGTCTCTGCTGCTTCTATCGCGGTATTACTGAAAGGAAGAGGATTAAAAGTAAGCAGTATCAAATGTGAAAATTATCTTAATATCGATTCTGGTACGATCAATCCGATCGAACACGGTGATCCTTTTCTCTGCAACGACGGCCTGGAAGCAGACATGGATCTCGGCACCTATGAAAGGTTCTTAGGAGAAGAGATGGGCCATGCTAATTTCACCACCATGGGCCAGATCTATAAAGCAGTCATCGATAGGGAGCGTTCCATGGGCTACAACGGTGAGGACGTGGAAGCGATCCCGCACGTCTCGGATGAGATTATCGAACGTATCATCAATGCCGGGAAAGGCAAGGACATCGTCATCGTCGAGCTGGGCGGGACCGCCGGCGAGTATCAGAACATGCTTTATTATGAAGCCTGCCGCATCATGAAGACGACGATGCCGGGAAAAGTCATCAACATCCATGTATCTTACATGCCCTTGCCGAAACATCTCGGCGAACCGAAGACCAAACCGACCCAGATGTCAGTAAGTTTACTCATGAGCATGGGCATCCAGCCAGAATTTCTGATCTTACGAGGGGAAGTCGGTCTTGATGAAAGAAGACGGTATGTACTTGGATTGAGAACAAGTATCCGTGGTGAAAACATCTTTGTGGCTCCCGATGTAGAATCCATCTATAAAGTTCCTCTTCTTTTCGCGGAACAGCAGGTTGACAGCAAGGTCCTTCATCATTTCGGCATGTTCCCCAGCAAGATAGATCTTACACCGTGGGAGAAGTTAGTGCAGGGCATCGGATCGACCAAGAAAGACAAGATAAAAGTGGCAGTAGCCGGCAAGTATCTCAGCAAGAACAAAGGCGATTTCGAGCTGGTCGATGTCTATAATTCATTGATGGAAGCGATCAAGCACGCCGGCTGGAAACTTAACATCGAACCGGAGATAAATTTTGTCAGCACCTTGCTGATCGAAGAAGAGGGTGCGGAAGCAAGCCTACGGGACATGGATGCTATCATCGTGCCGATCGGCTGGGGCAAGAGAGGAGCGGAAGGGAAAGTGCAGGCAGTCAAATATGCCCGTGAGAATAAGATCCCTTATCTGGGCCTTTGTTATGGTATGCAGCTAGCCTGTGTGGAATTCGCCCGCAATGTAGTCGGGTTAGAAGGAGCAGACACCGAAGAAAATGATCCCGATACTGCTCACAAGATCGTCCACAGCATCCCCTTCAACGAAAAATATCAGACCATCAAAGGCGAGGGCACCTCGATGCGCCTTGGCGCCTACGATTGTGTCATCAAGCCCAATACTTTAGCTGAGAACTTGTATAGCAGATGGAACGGCTGGAAAGATCAGGAGAAACACATCATCTCGGAAAGACACCGGCATCGCTTTGAGTTTAACAACTCGTATAGAGAACCGCTGCAACAGAAAGGCTTCGTCTTTTCCGGCACCTCGCCTGATGATTTCTTCGTGGAAGTGATCGAACTGCCGAAAGAGATGCATCCGTTCTTCATCGCTACTCAAGGCCATCCAGAATACAAGTCGCAGCCGCTGAAACCGCATCCTTTGTTCTTAGGACTGCTGGAAGCAGCGCTGGCGAATAAGAAGTAGAAAATGTGATTACCTCCAAGTGACTATTTTCGGGTAAAAGTTTATAAATAACTGATTGAATAGAACCTCCATGGTAGAGATGCTAGAAATTTATGACCTGAAGGGAGAACTGATAGGAACACAAGATCGAGCTTCTTTCTATCGTGAAATCAAAGATGAATTTGCTCACACCGGGAGGATCACCCGGCAAGTACGGAGAGTAACGTTGCTTCTAAAAAATACGAAAGGAAATATTTATCTTCAGAAACGAAGCAAATCTAAAAGTGAAAATTCTGGACTTTACGACAAGACGATCGGCGGTCATGTTAAAGCCAGAAATACGTTCGACATGACTATGATTCAAGAATCAGCTGAAGAATTGGGGTTCCCCGCAGCCGTTTTACCTTCTGAGGATTATGATCAGATGCTAAGAAATATCAATCTTGAAACAATAGCTATTCTCACTCAAGTTGAGATCCATAATAATTTTCAGTCAAGAAGAGTAGATAGAAAAGGAAAGATTTTTGTCCAGCCATACATCTCTGCTTCCTATGTAGGAACATATGACGGTTCATTGCGATTCACAGACGGAGAGAGCTCAGGTATTGAAGTTTTTTCATTGCAGGAACTTGAGAAAGAGCTAGAGATTAACGCGGGAAGATATACTGCTGACCTAAGTTTTTTAGTGAGACGCCATAAAAATTTTCTTTCACGGTAAAAAAAGAGGGGCCCAAAACTCAATATTTATAACCTTCATTCTTTCAAAGGATACCATGGAACTTGTTGTTAAAGAAGCGTCATTACCGGAAGCGGCTACGGTGAATGCGACCATCACGGAGTTTGACCGGGTATTTGATGCACCATATTTCAGCCAGACCATCGGCAGCAAAAAACATCTGATCATAGTAGCGTATCTTAGTGGTCGGCCGGTCGGTTATGTCATCGGCTACGACAAGTTCAGCGACGGTTCGTTCTACTGCTGGATGGCCGGCGTCGATCCTGAACATAGAAGAAAAGGGATCCTGAAAGCCATGATGACTTATTTCAATAGCTGGGTGCGTGGGAAAGGTTATGAAAAGATCAAGATCAAGACCCGCAACAACCGCAGAGAGATGCTGTCGTATCTAGTGAAAGAAAGGTATAATTTTACGGAAGTTGAGCCGCAGGAGAACATCGAAGACAACAGGATCATGCTAGAGAAGAGTATCTGAGGATTGATTTTGAGCTGACTGTACCGGCGCTCATCAAAAACATTTATAAACAACTCTTCCCTCTTTAACATAGTGGAATTTATCCAGCTAAAAGAGGTGTCAAAGAGTTTCGGCCGGAAGACGATCATCCAGGATGTAAACCTCACCATCAAAGATGGCGAGATCTGGGGCGTCCTTGGCAATTCAGGTAGTGGTAAGACTACTCTTCTGAACCTTCTTTCAGGATTCCTGCAGCCATCTGTCGGAGAGATCGGCTACTTTTCTAGGATTGACAACCAGCCAAAGAATCTTTATACCAATTTTCACAAGATCAAAAGACATATCGGTTTCACGCCGCAGCATTCGGCTATCTATCCCAAGCTGACAGTAAAAGAAAACTTACTGCACTTCGGTCAATTATACGGACTGAAGAAAGAGACTATCATCGAAAACGCCAAGAGCTTGCTTCATTTTACCGGATTATACGAAGACCGTGACAAGATCGCTGACCACCTTTCTGAAGGGATGAGAAAACGGCTGGACATCATGTGCAGTCTCATCCACAAGCCGCGGATACTATTTTTAGACGAGCCGACGGCCAACCTCGGTCCGATCGCTGAAAGAGATGTGCTAGCTTTGATCGAAGCCGTAAATGCCCAAGGCGTAACTGTAGTGATGGCTTCACATAACCTTGAAAATGTCGAGCGTGTCTGCACCAAGTTTGCTATCATCAAAGACGGGAAACTGCGAAGCTACCAGATGCTGGATGAACTTCAGAGACCGTTCCTGAAAGATAATGTTTCGATCAATATCAAGACCAGTAAAGAAAAGGATCAATTGATCGCCATCGCCAAGAAGCTGCCTGTCAGCAGGATCGTCGATCAAGGCAATCAGCTCGTGCTTGATTCAGTCGATCCAGGGAAAACCATGTCCAAGCTTCTGGATTCTATCGAAAGTGAAGGGTTGTATCTGCATGATCTTGATGTCAGGAAGCCGACCCTGCGAGAGATCTTTGAGAAGATAGTGGAGGACAAAGAATGAGCTCGCTGTGGCTGCTGACCAAGAAAAGCTTGAAAGTGCTGATCCGCTCCAAGAGTTCGGCATTGATAGTCATCTTCGCTCCGCTTCTGATCATCCTGGTCTTGGGGTTAGCCTATAACACTAATGAGCGTTTCGGGCTGAACATCGGCGTCTATGCGCCGTCGTTCACTGATGATGTCAATAGTTTTGTCAGCATCCTGCAGGAAGATGAGTTCACCATCATTCCCTACGATTCGTCGATAGAACAATGTGTCGATGACATCAGGAGCGGTCTCGTCCACACCTGCATCTCACTGCCTTCCTCATTGAAAGTGGAAGATAACAACCCAAAAGATATCGTTTTCTATGTCGATCCCAGCCGGGTAAATTTGGTATGGATGGTCCAAGAGACAGTCAAAGGCAAGTTTGAACTGCGATCCCAGACCATCAGGGAAGAGCTCAGCCAGAATATCTTGACCAAGCTGATGACCACTAAAGACGGCATCGCCGCCCAAAATTCATTATTATCGTCTGTCAAGGAACAGCAGAATTCTTTCAGCGCATCGACTGAGGCCGTCAAGCAGCAGCTCAGTACTTTAGATCTCACGCTGCCGGAAAGCTCGTACAGCACCGAATCTGTAGACACCATCAAGTCCAGCATCAACAGCAGCCATGAGAAGATCGGTGAAGCGCTAGATAGTCTCGACAGCCTGAACATCTCTTCCGGCCAGAAAGCCGATATCAAAGATGCGTTGGAAAAAGCTCAGGAAGAGCTTAGCTCATCATTAACATTGGTTGAAGGGAACGCTTCTTCATCTGTATTGGGGATAATCGCGATACTGGAACAGGACTTAGCGTCGGCTAGAGTTAAGCTGCAGGCAGCGGCTGAAAGGACGGCTAACAGTCAGACCATCCTTGAGACTGCATCGGGCGAGATTGCCCAAACCTTGGAACAGCTGAACTCTATCTCAGACGGGTTAGGAAAACTGCAGCAGAACATCGAGTCGCAGCAGGTGACAGAAGCAGGGACCATCGCCTCGCCGTTGAACACCAAGATCGAAAAAGTCAGCACGGAAGGGACCTATCTAAGCTATCTTTTCCCTGCTTTATTGATATTGGTGGTCATGTTCAGCTCTCTGGCTTTGGGGACGACTCTTGTCATGGTAGAGAAAAATAGCCCTGCTTTCATCCGCAACTTCTTCCTGCCGATCAAGAAAGTGACGTTCATCGCCTCCATCTATTTTACGAACCTGATATTGATACTGATCCAGATCGCAGTCATCCTATTGATCTCGTTATTCTTCCTCAGCGATTCCATCGCCGCCTTCCCGACGGTGGCTTTCATCCTTTTCGTCGCGGCTTCCGTCTTTACTTTCCTTGGTATGGTCGTTGGTTATATCTTCAAATCTGAAGAGACCGGCATCCTTGCTTCCATATCTTTAGGCAGTTTGTTATTGTTTATCTCTGGTTTGATTTTACCATTAGAAGGTATCGCCCCTCTGTTACGCGGACTCGTCAGTTTAAATCCATTCGTCATTGCAGAAGGGATGGTCAGAGAAGTTTTCATCTTTGGTGCGCCTTTCACCAATATCTGGATTGATCTTCTGATCCTTATCAGTTATGCAGTAGCCTTATTTTTGATAATATTGATTATCGAATCATTCTTGCACGATCATCTGGTTGAAAGGATGATCAGACATCACCGTGAAAAACAGCAGAGACCAAAGTAGATGGCATTGATAATCATCACCGGAACACCAGGCACGGGAAAATCGACTTTGGCCATAATGTTAAAGAAAAAAGGTTTCTACCGTCTAGATCTTCATGAGCATTACAAAGAAGTTTCTACTGGTTATGATAGAAGCAAAAAGGCCTATGATGTTGATGTTAAGAGATTAGAAAAGTTGGTCAGAAAAGTCGTTAAAGAACACAAGGATGTGGTTTTTGATTCCCATGTTTCACACCTGCTGCCCAAGAAGATGGTTGATTGCTGTGTTGTTTTAGTATGTTCCGACCTGAAAAAATTAGAGAAAAGGTTACAGGAAAGGAACTATTCCAAGAAGAAGATACGTGAGAATCTGGATGCAGAGATATTTCAAGAGTGCCTGATGGAAGCGCAGGAGAGAGGTTTTACACCAGTAGTGGTGGATACGGCTACAGTAAAGAAGAAAGAGATGATCGGCTTTATTTAGTGACAATATTTTTAGCAAAAGCCAGATTGTTAAATGTATTTTCATCTGACTTTATTACCATCTGCACCAAAGCTTCCAGCGTCCTTACATGGTCACATTTTTTAGTGAGGGGCGTCTTACCTAGATTTATATGACCATCGGACAAGATCTCTGTTCTGATGACGGAATTGGTAGGATTGTCTCGTCTAGTCTCTTCAAGATGGTGTACGGTCGCAAAAGCCTCAGATCCGTTCAAGACCCTCCTTATCTCATACTCTCCTTTACATTGATTATAAGGACTTTTTTGAGAATCCGTTGAAAGCTGATAATGTACTTTCACTTTATGAAGCCCAATATGCTCATCGACCATAGTTGTAACGGAAAAATTAACTGCGCGGCCGCCTCTCGTTACAAACCTTTTGTTGGTGACAGAAACGTAACCCGGCACTGGTATCCCCCTCGGGCCTGGAACGGCATCGCCGTGAAGATTCCTAAAATCTGGCCCGAAGAAGAAACCATCTTTCAGAGGAAGGTCCTGCTTATTTTCAAATTCGTAATGTGTGAACAGGCGATCTAAGGCGTTTTCATCGCCACGTTCGTAATCATAAAATACTTCAAGGATAGTATCATCCCGAAGATCCCGTAATCGAGATTTGATGAAGATCGTATGAGGCCTCAATGCTTTTCTAGGATCGTGACGATCGATAGTTACCAAGAAAGGCAGACCAACTTTTGAGTAGCGCAGCCTCAGAGCAGCATCGACAGCGCCGATAGTCTTTAAAGCACGATCTGGATCGCGTCTTTGTCCATCAGGAATTGTCTTAAGTCCCCTATACGTAGGCTCACCAGGTATAACCTGAAAATGATATGGTAAAGTCTCAGCTCGATGTGGGTTCTCTCTAAGGAAGTCGGCAATCTTCATCAGCATCCTGGAGAAATGCTAGTTTAAATATTTTACTCCTTAACAATAGAAAATTATCTTTAGAACAGTTGACCGCAAATCTTTATAAATCAGCTTCTATCTGTTATCAAAATGGCTATTACTCCACAGGAAAAGATCAAGATCAAGAGGACTATCGCTGAATTAAAGAGCCATCGGGCTCCCCATACTGAGTTTGTCTCAGTCTATATTCCGGCAGGATACGAGTTAAGTAAGATCATTCAACATTTAGCGGAAGAGCAAGGGACGGCTTCCAACATCAAATCGGCTGTTACCAAAAAGAACGTGCAAGGTGCTTTGGAAAAGATGATCCAGCATCTAAGGACGCTGACAAAAACACCGCCAAACGGACTGGCCATCTTCACCGGGAACATCGCTGCCGGAGAAGGAAAGATCGACATGAGAGTCTGGAGCGTCGAACCGCCGGTGCCGTTGAATATCAGGATCTACCGCTGTGATAAAGCTTTCGTCACCGACATCCTGGAAGACATGATCATGGAGCACAATGTCTATGGTCTGGTAGTATTAGATAAGAGGGATGCGATGCTGGCTTTGTTAAGAGGAAAGACGATAATCCCATTGCAGAAAACCCATTCGGAAGTCCCGGGAAAGTTTAAAGCGGGGGGACAATCCGCTGCCCGCTTCGCCCGTCTTCGGGAAGGGGCGATGAAAGAGCATTTCAAGAAGATCGCTGATTACATGAAAGAACAGTTCCTTCCACTAGGAAATAATCTTAAAGGGATCATCATCGGCGGTCCCGGTATCACCGTCCACGATTTCATAAATAAAGATTATCTGACTGGAGATATCAAGAAGAAGGTGATAGGGACAAAAGATCTTTCTTATACAGAAGAATGGGGACTGCAGGAACTTCTTGACAGGTCGACAGATCTGCTGGCGAACGAAGAAGTCATGGATGAGAAGAGAATTATGGAAAATTTCTTCCAAGTTTTTAGAGAAAATCCTAAGAAGATCGCCTATGGAGAGAAGGAAGTGTTGAAAGCCTTGGAGATGAATGCAGTAGACATCTTATTATTGTCTGAAAGCATCTCTGAAGATAAGATCTTTTCACTCGAGGAAAAGGCCAACGTCGGCGGTTCTACAGTGAAGGTGATCTCTACGGAAACTCGGGAGGGTGTCCAGCTTCGAGATCTCGGCGGGGTGGCTGCGATATTGCGGTTTGAGATAGGATGAGTGATCTAGAATTATGCGCAAGAGAATCGATCAGGGCAGGAACGGTCCATCTTCCTAATGCTCTTTATTCTATCTATACTGTTGGCGGCTTTGTTGGCGGAGAGATTACCATCCACTATCGGAAAAGACCGGGAATGCTGCCTTCTGATATGCATGATACAGGGTTCCGGCTTCCTGAAGGGGTGGAGAGAGTAAATTTCAGAAGCGCGCCAAAAGATTCTTATGTACTTGTTGAGTATGTTGTAGAATGATAGATTCAAAGAAAGAAATATTTCGATGGGGGCCGATCCCCGGAAGATTTTATTATATCTCTGAGTTCTGCTTCGTCTGTTACAAGGCTTTCGGAGAGAAATATCGCGGGGAAAGATGGGTAGAGACCGTTCTTCTGTTCAAAGACAACCGGATGGTCTGGATCAACCAGATGGAAAGTTTGCGTACTTCCGGCCGGAAGACATTCTTAAAATATATGGTTAACAAAGACAGTAGGAGGAAAGTCTATCAAGAGTGGAAGAAACATCTGGCGGAACTGTCTGATTTCCAGGAGAAACTAAGAGAGTCGGATTTGCAAAAGATGGATGAATCTGAGTTCAAGAAAACCTTCGACGAATTTTTCCGGCTTACTATCGACTTTTGGGTTGATACGATCCCGCCGGAGCTGGGAAATTATGGTTCGGAAGACGTTCTTAGAGAAGAACTTATGCTCATCAAAGAAAAGGAAGAGTTAAGTTCGGTGATGGAAATATTGTCGACCCCTGAAGAACTATCATTCTATCTAGAAGAAGAGGTCGCCCTATCAGAGACAGATGATATTAAAGATCATCAACAAAAGTATTTCTGGCTGCAAAATAGTTATGCAGGGACAAAAATTCTAGATAAAAATTATTTTGCTGAGAGAAAGAAAGACCTTCCGAATGATCTCAGAAAGAAGACCGAAGAAAAGCTAGAGAAAGTAAAATCGGAGAAGATGCGGATTGCGAAAAAGCATAATCTCTCAGCCAGAACATTGGAGATAGCGCAGGCGATCAGCGATAACATAGAATGGCAAGACCAAAGGAAGAAGCATATATTCATCAATCTTCATTACAAACACATTTTATTGGAAGAAGTAGCTAGGAGGTATAGCTACCCTATTAAAGGCCTGCTTAACTGTGGTTTTGATGAGGTCGAAAAAATACTTGAGGGTGAAGACCTGCATGGCCGATTAAAAGAGAGGAGAGATGGCTTTGGTCTTGATTTTTTTCAAGAAGCGAGGATAATTCCTTCGGCAGAAGCGGCCAAGTGTTGGGAGGAGTACACTTATGAAAAGATCATTGAAGAAGTCGACCATTTTAGTGGTGTTGTCGCCAGCAAAGGTCAGGGAGTTGCCCGTGGGAAAGCCAAAATTATCCTTGATCCATTCCAAGCTGGGTCATTTCGTAAGGGAGATATTCTGATCGCTCCCATGACCAGCCCAGAGTATGTTTTCCTTATGGAAAAAGCTGCTGCCATCATCACTGATACCGGAGGACTGACCTGCCACGCGGCTATCGTCGCCAGGGAATTTGGCATCCCTTGTATCGTCGGCACAAAGATTGCCACCCAAGTTCTTAAAGACGGAGACCTGATAGAAGTTAATACCGAGAAAGGTACTGTCAAAAAGCTACAATGAACCTCATCCAGGAATCCTATGAACGGCTGTTTCCGGAGAAAGAGTTTTCTTATAATGCCAAGATGGAATACAACCGACGGCTGGCTCCTTTTAATGCCAATATCGCTTTGCATCGCAATGTCCTCAGCGTCAACATGAACCTGCAATGGAAGGATATCGATGAAGAGATCAAGATCGGACTGATCCAGCATCTGCTGCTGAAGATCTTCAGGAAGAAAGGGATGACCCAAAACATCGAACTGTACAACAATTTTACCAAGAACATCCACATCCTCACTCCGAAAGATAAGATTGATCCACAGCTGGAGATATCTTTCGACAGGGTCAACAAGTTATTTTTAGAGAGTTCGTTGGAAAAGCCGAACCTTTGCTGGGGGACCGATTCCCGAAGGAAGCTGGCGCATTACAATTTTCACAATGATACGATAACCGTATCAACAATCTTTAAAGAAGCTGCTCCCCACGTACTTGATTATGTGATGTACCATGAGATGCTCCACAAACATTTCAAGTTCGAGCATAATAATGGACGAAGCTCCTACCATTCACCGGCCTTCAAAGCTGCTGAACGGCAATATCCAGAGTATCAAGAGATCGAGAAGGAGATCACCGGGCTGATCAGGGGAATGAAAAAGAAGCCGGCTTCATTGTGGCGGTTCTTTAGGTGATGGTTGTTTCAGAGAGCAGGGAATTCCTTTTCCTTATCGATAACTTTAAAAACCAGCCCTAATTCTAGCTCTAAATGGCCAAAAAGAGGTTTCTCTCGCTGAACGCCATGGATAAGATCATGCGGGAAGCGGGGGCAGCAAGAGTGTCGGATGACGCCAAAGCTGCTTTAGCAGATGTTCTGGAGAAGAAAGCGATGGAAATCTCCAGCGAGGCCAAAAAGCTTGCCGAACACGCCGGCAGGAAAACGATAACCGATAAGGATATCGAATTAGCAGTTAAGTAGGTGGTTTTGAAATGAGTGAATACGAAAAGAAACTTGTCAGCGTAGGAACGCTGAAGAAAGGCGATACGATCATAATTGATGGTGCCCCCTGTAAGATTACAGACACCGCAACCTCCCGTCCGGGAAAACACGGCCATGCCAAAGTAAATTTGATGGCTGTGGGTATGCTTGATGGCAAGAAAAGGAATCTGGTCATACCAGGCCACGACAAGGTAGAAGCGCCGATAGTCGAGAAGAAGAGCGCTCAGGTCCTCTCCGTATCAGGAAAGAACGCCAGCGTCATGGATATGGATACCTACGAAACCTTTGAGATGGAGATTCCCGAAGAATTGACCGCCGAGATCAAAGAAGGCGTGGAAGTCCTCTATTGGACCATCATGGGCATGAAAGTGATGAAACAAGTGAAGTGATAATATATGGTTAAATTTCCAGAAGCAGACGCACGAATGTTCAAGAACATCTTTGTAGATCGTAAGACAAAACGTAAGATTAGGGCCAACCCGCTTAAAGTACAGGCTGGCAAGATCAGGGGCAGAGGCAAGAACGCCGGCACCAAATTACGACCGAAAAGAAAGAAGTAGACTTGTTATTATTCTTTATTTTATTATCTCAACTTATAGAAACACATAAAAACCCTGAAAAAAGCCTTCTTACTTATGGTGATGGATTTCCTGTTAAAGTACAAAGCGATAATCTTATTCTATGCCGTCATCATAATCTTACTTTATCTTAAAAGGAAGAGATTAGACTTCCAAGCAAAGGTCATCGTTCTTTACCGGATGAAATGGGGTATCAAGTGGATGGACAAATATTCTTCTAAATTCCGTGAATGGGTAGTCCTACTTGGTTATATTGGTACTGGCGTTGGATTCATTGGAATGCTGACCATCATGTATGTACTAATAAAAAACTTGGTGGATTTAGTCCTAAAACCTGCCGCCACATCAGGTGTAGCTCTGGTTTTGCCAGGTACAGAAATCCCAGGATTAGGTATATTGCCGTTTTGGCATTGGCTTATCGCTATTTTTTTGATTGCTCTGGTACATGAGTTTTCACACGGTATCGTAGCTAGAGCTCATAACATTAAAGTCAAAAATACTGGCCTCGTCTTGTTTGGTCCGATCATCGGTGCTTTCGTCGAACCTGATGAGAAGAAGATGCGCAAGGAGTCGGATATAGTCCAATATTCAATACTAGCGGCTGGTGCTTTCGCTAATATACTACTGGCCATCGCCGCCATCTTATTGCTGTCTTTCGTCACCGCCCCTTTACAGCAGACGATGATCGAACCTACCGGCTTCTCGTTCGCTAGTTATGTAGAAAACGGTTTACCGGCAGAAACTGCTGGAATCCCTGTTAATGTTATAGTCTATTCTATCGATGGGAAAGAAGTTACTGACTTTGAAAGTTTCAGTGAAGTATTATACACGAAAAAGCCGGGCGATCAGATCATGGTGGGAACTGTTGAAAATGAATATCCTCTTACACTTATCGATAATCCTGACTCACCAGGGAAACCGTTCCTGGGCATCTACAACATCAAGAATGAGTTTGATGTCAAAGAGCAATATCAATCTGGCATTGGTAGTGTAGCGTTCTTTACCTTAGAGAAACTTAACGGATTCCAGCAACCAAACCATGGTTTCTTAAAATGGTTGTTCCTCTTAAGCCTGGGTATCGGTCTGTTTAATTTACTCCCTTTACCAATTGTCGACGGCGGCAGGATGGCCCAAGTGTTCCTCTACAAGCTGCAAGGAGCTGAACGTGGAGAGAAGAACTACCGCCGTATCGGCATGTTTTTCTTGGTAATATTGTTATTTTTATTGGGACTTTCTTTCTTTTAGATCAATGAAGACTTTCTTTTAAGAACTTCAGAGCATCGCCGATCATGTACAATGAACCGGTAGCCAACAGAAGACCGTCTTTCTGGAATTCAAGCCCTTTCTCTACTGCTTCTTTGATATCAGGGATGATCAAAACCTTATCAGTATGTTTCTTCACTTCTTCAGCTAAAATGTCCGCCGGCAATGGTTTATGGCTGCCTTCAGTGACGATAATATCCCGAAACAAAGGAACTAGCATCTGCACGATCTTTTCTTTTTCTTTATCTTTGGCCAAAGCCAGGACCAACACATCTTTTTTCTCGATAGTCTGTAAAAATGCCGCCAACGTTTCTACACCCGCAACGTTATGGGCTCCGTCTACGATAATCAATGGTTTTCTGGAAACGATCTCCAGCCGGCCCGGCCAGAAAGCTTCCCGCAAACCTTTCTCCAAAGATACTTCAGGGATCTTCAATCCAGAAACGGCTATAGCCTTGGCGGCAAGAGCAGCATTCTTTACCTGATGCTTGCCGTCCATGGAGATCAGATATTTTTTCCCTGAGAAGAGAAACTGCTGTTTTCCTAAGGTTGATGATAAGATTTGCGGAGCCTCTATGATATGCATCGGACTTTTTTTCTTGAGACACTCTTCCTTGAATAGATAAAATACTGTCTGGTCTTCTTCTGCGGTCACCAGAGGGATGCCCCTCTTGATGATGGCTGCTTTTTCTTTCGCGATCTGTTCTTTCGTATCGCCAAGGATGTCCATGTGATCAAAATTGATGTTTGTGATGACCGAAACAAGCGGCGTGAGGACATTGGTCGCATCTAACCGACCGCCGAGACCGACTTCGATGACGGCAACGTCGACTTTCTTTTTGGCGAAATAAAGAAAAGCTAAGGCCGTAGTGAATTCGAAGAAAGTCGTCTCGATGGAATTTTCTTCAATGGCTGCTCGGATCTTCTTGATAAGCTGTACCAGATCGCCGTCAGTGATATCTAAACCATCGACCTTTATCCTCTCATTGAATTTGATAAGGTGAGGACTAGTGTACAGGCCAACGGATAACCCTGCCGCTTTTAAGATAGAAGCTAGGTAACTGCAAGTACTGCCCTTGCCGTTAGTTCCAGCCACCTGGATGGTCTTGAACGAATGCTGCGGGTTGCCCAAGACTATAAGCAGCTGCTCCATCCGCTCCAGTCCCAGCCTGACGCCGAACAACTGAAGGTTGTACAAGTAATCAAGTTCCTGATCCATAAGCTGTTGAGGAGTTGTTTTTTTAAAAAGGTTCTAGTCGGTTACCACAATCTATTTAAACGTTCAAGATCCATGGATGATGGGTGGTTTCGATGAGACAATATCTAGATCTGCTAAAATTTGTTCTTGAGAAAGGTGAAGAGAAACACGACCGTACTGGCGTGGGGACGATAAGCACTTTTGGTTATCAGATGCGGTTTGATCTTCAGAAAGGATTTCCTCTGCTGACTACCAAAAAAGTGTTTACTAAAGCGATAATCCATGAACTTATCTGGTTCCTTCAGGGAGACACCAACATCCGTTATCTGGTACAGAATGGTGTCCGGATCTGGAACGAATGGCCGTTCCAGAAATACTTGAAAGAGAACGATCTAGAACAGCAATATCCTCAATATTCTGAAGCCTGGACGCAAAAGATGGCAGAGTTTGTCGAGAACGTCAAGAATGATGAAGAGTTCGCCAAAAGATGGGGCGATCTTGGTCCTGTATATGGTAAACAGTGGCGTGATTTCAACGGTGTCGATCAGATCTCTGAAGTCATCAGCCAGATCAAGAACGATCCGGGAAGCCGCAGGATGATCGTCTGCCCTTGGAACCCGGCAGAGGTCCATAAGATGGCCCTGCCGCCCTGTCATTGTTTTTTCCAGTTCTATGTCAATGACGGAAAGTTGTCGTGCCAGCTGTATCAACGAAGCTGCGATGTTTTTCTGGGAGTTCCTTTCAACATCGCTTCCTATGCCTTGCTGACGATGATGGTAGCTCATGTCTGCAACCTGCAGCCAGGTGAGTTCGTCTGGACAGGCGGGGATGTACATATCTATTCAAACCATCTTGAACAGGTGAAAGAACAGCTTAGCCGGGAACCAAGAGCCTTGCCAACGATGAAGATCAACCCCGAGGTTAAAAGTATCTTTGACTTCAAGTTTGAAGATTTCACTTTGGAAGAGTATGATCCCCATCCGGCAATCAAAGCGCCGGTGGCCGTATGATCTCCATAATAGTCGCCATGACCAAGGACAGAGTCATCGGTAGAGATAACGACCTGCCGTGGCATCTGCCGGAGGATCTCAAGAACTTTAAGAGCCTGACGACTGGCAACACCGTCATCATGGGGCGGAAGACTTATGAGAGCATCCCTCAAAAATTTAGACCGTTGCCAAACAGGCATAATATCGTAATCAGCCGTTCCATGCCTATGGCAGAAGGGATAACGGTAGCCAGAAGTGTTGAAGAAGCCGTCATCAAAGCGAGAGAGATAGGGAAAGAAGCGTTTATCATCGGCGGCGGAACCATATACAGGCAATCTTTGCCTTTCACTGATCGGATGTATATATCCTATGTTGCAAAAGATTATGAAGGCGATGTGCGTTTCCCAAAATTTGAAGAGAGAGAGTGGATAGTTGAACGTGAAGAAAAATTTGACGAATTTACCTTGGTGGTGTATACAAAAAATGGAACATAAAGACCCGGAAGTATGGAAGCACATGCAGGCTGAACTGCAAAGACAGCAGACTGTCCTCAACATGATCCCGTCAGAGAATTATGTAAGCAACACCGTGTTGCAGGCGGCCGGGAGCGTGCTTACCAACAAGTACAGCGAAGGGTATCCCAAGAAAAGGTATTATCAGGGAAATTCTCATGTTGATGAGATCGAACTGCTGGCTATCGAAAGGGCGCAAAGACTATTCGGCGCCGAACACGTTAATGTACAATCTCTTTCCGGCAGCCCGGCCAACCAGGCTGTCTTCCACGCTTTATTGAACCCGGGGGACAAGATTATGGGCATGCGCCTGGACATGGGAGGTCATCTCACGCATGGCCACAGCGTCAATTTTTCGGCCCGTTATTATCAGACCGTGCAGTATGGCGTCGATCCGGAAACGGAACTATTAGACATGGAAGCTATCCGGCAATTAGCGTTGAAAGAAAAACCTAAGATCATCGTCTCCGGCGCCACAGCTTATCCACGGCTGATCGATTTCAATGCCTTCCAAAAGATCGCTGATGAGGTCGGAGCTTATACTCTAGCCGATATCAGCCATATCGCTGGATTGGTGGCTGGCGGCGTGCATCCGACGCCATTCCCTTTTACCGACGTAGTCATGACCACCACCCATAAGACTCTTCGCGGACCGAGAAGCGCCATGATCATGTGCAAGAATGAAGATCGGCTGGCTAATGTGGAAGGATTAGATGAGAAGCAGGCTAAAAAAGAAAGGGACATGGCCGGCAAGATCGACAGGGCTGTCTTCCCCGGATTGCAAGGAGGACCGCACAATCATATCACTGCTGCCAAAGCGGTGGCGTTCGGCGAAGCGCTGACTTATGATTTCAGGATGTATGCAGAGCAGATCGTCAAGAACGCTAAAGCTCTGGCTGAATCATTGATGGGCAACGGCATAAAATTGGTGACAAACGGCACAGATAATCATCTTATCCTTATCGACTTACGGCCGATGGGCATCGGCCTCGGAAGAGATGCTGCCGTGGCCTTGGAAGAAGCCGGGATCATCACCAACTGCAATACTGTTCCGTATGATCCCTCAACACCGTTCAAACCATCTGGAGTAAGGATCGGCACCCCTTCATTAACGTCGCAAGGCATGAAAGAGCCGGAGATGCGGCAGATCGGCGAATGGATGGCTGCTGTACTGAAAGATATGGGTAATACTGCTCTTAAACAGAAGATAAAAGAAGACGTGAAAGAGTTGTGTTCTCGGTTCCCTATCTACCAAGGAAGGGAATGTTAAAAGACGGGCCGGCTAAGATCGTCGATGACCTGTTCTGGTTCCAGAAACGCTACCAAACCTTTTATGGTCTGATAATGAGGACTTTTTTCCCTATTCTGAACCACATCAGAGACGACCGGACCAGAAAACTGGACCAATGCCAGATCTCTTCCTCTTTGAAGGAAACTGGCCCCAATTTCGTTTTTAGGTTCTTCTCCAGGTCTGACGTAATCAGACAAATTTGATCTACTTGGCTCAAATCCTGCCCTTTGCAGAACTTCGAAAACCTTTTCACGGGTATATCCTTCTCCTACACAATATATTGACATGTTTATTCAATCCCCTTATGAGTTAAATACCTCTCCACCTCGATGGCTGCCTGACAGCCCATACCAGCGGCCGTGATGGCCTGCCGATATTTTGTATCATGGACATCTCCAGCCGCGAAGACGCCAGGAATGTTAGTGTGCATGAACCGGTCTGCTTTCAGATAACCTTGCTCATCAAGTTCGAGCTTGCCTATGAATGGTTTAGTGTTAGGGATGTGGCCGATAGCCAAAAAGACACCATCGCATTTGAAATCAGTGATCTCATTTGTCTTTAGGTTCTTCAGCTTGACGCCAGTGACGAATTTGTCACCGACAACTTCTGAGATTTCAGAATCCCAGATGAAACTGATCTTTTCATGATTCGTTGCCCGTTCCTGCATGATCTTGGAAGCTCGTAACGTATCTCTCCTGTGGACGACGGTAACTTTAGTAGCGAACTTGGTCAGGAACAACGCTTCTTCCATAGCCGAATCACCGCCGCCGATGACGACGACTTCCTTATTCTTATAGAAAGCTCCGTCACAGGTTGCGCAGGTAGATACGCCTCTGCCTTTGTATTTCTCTTCTGATTCCAGACCTAGCCATCTGGCCGATGCTCCCGTGGCGACTATCAAGGAATGGCATTGTAATTTTTCACCGCTTACTAAGGTTAATTCAAAACCGTCGTCTATTTCCTGAAATTTGGTGACGATATCTGTCTTGAATTTAGCGCCGAACCGTTCCGCTTGTTTCTTGCAGCGGTTCACTAATTCGGTGCCTTCTACCCCTTCCGGGAAGCCGGGGAAGTTTTCCACTTCTGTAGTCAGTGTCAATTGCCCTCCGTCTTCCGGACCTGAGATCAATAAAGGTGAAAGGTTGGCCCTGGCCGTGTAGATAGCAGCCGTACAGCCGGCCACACCTGTTCCAAGGATGATGACTTTTTCCATTTTTAGCTGAGAATAGTGATCATATAAAAAGTTGATGGAATTTAATGTTAATTCTCAACCTGGAAACCAACAAATAGCTTTATAAAATATGATAACTTACTAAGACCATGCGATTCGGAGAAGTCTTCAGCAAAAGCTGGAAAGAGTACACCAGCAACTGGCAGTTTTTTGCAGTGATTGTCCTTGCCCTTGTTTTTATACCAAATATAATCGTGTCCCTGGTTGCTATCCCAGTATCTCTACAGCTCTCTAATATCGGGCAAGACTTGTCTGAAATATTTGCGATATTATTTAGTCCGATGAGCATGCTCGTAGCCATAGTTGGACTGATCTCGATCCTGCTTAGCATCTGGGCTTCCGCTTCGATGATCTATTACTCTCTTAGCAAGAAGAAAAATATGTCCGTGAAGGAAGCGCTTGACGGTGGAAGAAAATATTTCTGGAAGTATCTCGGTTACAATATTGTCCAGGGGTTCTTTGTCATCATGCTCTTCATCGCTTTTATCATTCCGGGCATCATCTTCTCTGTGTTCTGGGTCTTCGGCCCTTTTATCCTGATCGGCGAGAACAAGAGGATACTGGAATCTTTAGGTGAAAGTTACCGTCTGGTGAGCGGCCGCTGGTGGAAAGTCCTTGGCTGGGGCCTTTTGTTTATCCTGATGGTCATTGGAGTTTCTTTCGTCGTCGCCATGATAAGTTTCATCATCACCTCGCTTAGTTCCTTGATGTGGGCATCATTGATAAGCCCGGCTGCAATGATGGTCACCACTAACATCGTCTCCAAGACCATCACCTTGCTGACACAGTTTGTAGTGGGGCCGATGAGCGTCCTGTTCCTTAAGAATTTCTATCTGGACCTGAAGAAGAATTGAATTTTCTCCAAGAATCTTTTTAAAAAACACCTCGCCTGATAACACATGGAAGAAAGGCATGCTTCATTTCTCATCCCTATAATTGATGGTAAGATCTGGCTGGGACAACGGGTCAAAGATCCCCATAGTGGGAAATGGGGTGCTATAGGTGGGAAGAGTGAACTGAAACGAGCTTCTCTCATCGTGGGTCCGCAATATGTTGCAAGATTTTCTTGTGGAGTAAAGACCAGCGTCGCTGACCGATTACTCGCAGAGAAGGGCCTGGAATATAGTGGGCAGACAGCTGTCCGTGAGGCTTGTGAGGAATTGTTTGCCGATCTAAGATATCCCGATGATTTCAATGAAGGGGATTTTGCTGGCGTAGTGAGAACCGGAAGCATCGATGATCAGTTTGAGGGGATACGCTGGGATCTACATTTTCATATCGGAACCATTAATAGGAGAGATTTATCTCTGGACCAAAGAGAACTGAACGGGTTTCAACCATTAACGGAAATTAATCCAGAAGATATCTGGCCGATGACCAAATATGCGTTGACAGATCTCAAGTGGAGGTATACCTCTCGTTGTGGCGGCCAAACACCCATAAACTTTGACGAGAATCTGAGGTCTTATCGCGATATGAACCTTGACGAACAGATTCCAGATTTCAAGCTTCCCTGGATAAGCTCCAGTCTCATGGGGCTGATATTTTATTTTACAGAGAACGGCATCTTCGAAAGAGATTGGCAATGGGAAGGGGCTTATCAGTTGCGGCTGCGCGAAGATATGCCTCCTGGTTTCCTGGAAAATGAATCTCATCCCGAGCTGCCTCTAGTTCTTAATTTTCTAAGAGGATATGAAAGAAGAGTCTTTGGGAGTGAAGAGGAGTTCCAAGCGGAGATGGGAAACTTAACGATCGAATCAGAAGATCCGTTGATGAAACAAGGTGTCCGTCTTTTAGAATACGGGGGTGTCGGCGTGAGACTGCAAAACGGCCCGCCTGGGATGTGCTGTTTTGGTTATATGAAAAAAGAGGGATAAAAAGATCACTTCCCCATCAGATAATACAACAACACCCTTACCCCTGAACCAGTAGCGCCTTTGCAGAGATAATCGCCGTCCACACACCAATAGGCGGAACCAGCGATATCAAGATGCGCCCACTTCGCTTTCTCAACAAATTTGCTTAAGAAAACGCCGGCGGTAACGGAACCAGCTTCATAGCCTTTACCTTTCTGACTAATATTGTTCAGATCCGATATCGAACCATTCATCCAATCTTGATATTCGTCATAGAACGGCAGTTCCCAAACCCGGTCGCCGCTGTTCATTCCGGCTTCTTTCAACGAGCTGATCAATCTGTCGTCCTTGCCCATCACCGCAGCTGCATAGTAGCCTAAAGCCACCACGCAGGCACCGGTCAAGGTGGCGAGAGTCACCATGTATTCAGGATTATACTTGTCATCAGCATAGGCCATGGCATCTGCCAGAACTAATCTTCCTTCAGCGTCAGTGTTGCCGATCTCGATGGTCTTGCCGTTGTATGCTTTCACGATATCGCCTGGTCGTTGCGCATGTGAACTTACCATGTTTTCACACATCGGCATCACACCTAGAATATTCTTTTTGATACCCAGTTGAGCAGCCGCTTTGATCGTTCCCAGTACTGCCGCCGAACCCGCCATGTCGGTCTTCATGTCTTCAATGTACTTAGTCGGTTTCAGATTATAGCCGCCTGAATCGAAAGTGATACCTTTCCCGACGAGAGCGACAGGTTTTCCGGAACCGCCTTTGTATTCCAGCAGTATCAGTTTAGGCGGATTGGCACTGCCCAGGTTCACGCCCAATAGGGAGCCCATACCCAGCTTTTTCATCTCAGCTTCTCCCAGAACTTTCATGCTGATCTTAGGACTGGAAGCAGCCACCTGCTTGGCTATCTTCTCCATGTAGACTGAATTGACGACGCTGGCAGAATCGTTGACTAGATCGCGGACAAAATTACTTGATTCCCCGATTACCCTGCCTATTTTAAGTCCACTGCCCAAAGCTGCAACATTGCCTGACCATTGCAAGGAGACCATCTCTAGGAGAGTGATCTTCTCTTTCCTTTCTTCAGAGAGATATTTTATGAAAGAGTAGTTGGCCAGCAATAAAGATTCTGCGGCAGCTGTACCCAGCTGCTCAGCATCGAACTGGTCCTTGACCAGATCCAGGATATCGGTAGTGAAAGATGGCTGTCTTAGAGTGCGGACAGCCTTGACTGCTTTTCCCAGAGCGCGGCGGACTTTCTCGAGCGTAAGCTCTTTTTTCTTGCCAAGCGCCAAAAAGACCACATTATGATAAGGCAGACCGTTATTTTTTGTTACAAAAACTTCTCCAAACTTTTCTTTATGCAAAACCTTCTCTTTCAAAGCATCTTCGAGATCTTTCTGCAACACGCTATTCTTCAGGGTTTTTGTCTCATCCAGGATGCCCAGCACTAAGACATCCGCTTTTTGGTCTAATCCAGCAGTCGTTGTAATCTTCATTCTAAACCTCCTTATGGGGGACGCAGTTAATAACCTTTTCGCCTTAACTATAGCGCTCAACCTTGATATCACTGCGATCCACTCCTTTCTCTAATAATAACTCTTTGGTCTCCAATACCAGCTCTTTTAGGCCGCAGATGTAAAATACTTTCCCTGTAAGGTCCTCTGGAAGATGTTTCTGCACCCGACCGGAAAGACCTTCCCATTCTTCCCTGCTTAACGTAGGGATGTACGTGAAATTCTTATCTTTCTTCTCCAATGAGACAAATTCGTCGTGGAGGAATAGGTCTTTCTTTGACTTCACACCAAATATCAGCGTGAACTTTCCCATGGACAAGTATTCTTTGAGCATGCTGTAAAATGGAGCGACACCGGTGCCGCCGGCGATAAACCAAACTTCTTTTTCGGTCTCTTCAAACACGAAATGGCCTAAAGGTCCTTTGACAAGGAAAGTGTCGCCTTTCTTGGCCTTCCTAAATATATCTGAGGCAAAGCCGTCTTCCACCAGCTTGATGCAGAGATCGATCTTTCCTTTCTGGGAAGGCGGGTTCAATATCGAATATGACCTCGGCTTTTTTTCACCGTCTTTTTCGATGAACAAGGTGATAAACTGGCCTGCTTTGAACACGAAATCATCTGGAGCTGATAATGACAGGATGATGACATCTGCAATGAGTTTTCTTTTCTCTACTACTTTGGCATCGAACGAGAATAGTTTCATCCCTCTTACGGGAAAAGGTCTTTTTATATACTTTACGAAAAAGAATGCAGGTATTTGCCTAAGTCGATCCGATTATCTTCCATTTTAATACCCTCTTTCTCAAGCATTCTGATCTTCTTTTTTATGTTCCCTTGAGCCTTGCCGCAGTAGCCGCCGATCCGACCATCGCTTTTGACCACCCGATGACAGGGCACGGAAGGCGCATAGGGATTACGCTTTAAAGCCTGCCCTATAGCTTGGGAAGAGTTGATGCCTAACTTCAATGCCATCTCTTTATAGGTACTTACTTTCCCTTGCGGAATCTCTTGACAAAGTCGGTAAACTTTTTCTTGGAAACTGGTGGTGGTTGCTGCCATTCTTGATGATACCTTTGCAGATAATCCTCGACTGCTTTATTGCCTTGCGGAGAAGCGTTCCTGCCCAACGTATAATACACTTTTTCAACCGTATTTCCCCAGGAGTATTGGCCTTTCTCTTCCTCTATCCCATGGATCTCGATCTCTTTGGTCTCGATGCCTTTCTTGAGATGGTAGTAGATACTGCGCTGGCTGACTTCCGGAAACACTTCATTGTAGACTTTAGCCACCTGGTAGCCGTAGCCTTTGCCTAACGACAGAAGGATCTCCAGGATGTTGTTCCGGATGATACTGTGGACTGGTCTTCCTCGAGGCATGATCGTCCGAGGATTGCGAGGTATATAATTCTTTTCCTGCAGAATGATTTACAAACACAAAACATTTCACAAAACATTTAAATAAGCAGATAATCTAAATGTTTCATGGGAACGATAACGATAAATGTTGATGATCAGCTGGAACAACAGTTCAGAGCTACCGTTGAACAGAAACTCGGTACAGGAAAAGGAAAATTAGGGCAGGCTGTGCAAGAAGCTCTCGACAACTGGATTGCAAGAAAAAGGCAGTATGAGATTTCAGAGCGGCAGGTACGGTTAGTCAAAGAAGGGATGCCTATCGGTGCTGGGAAATGGAGTAGGAGCGATATGCATGAGCGATAAGGTTCCCTATTTGATCGATACTAATGTTCTTATCCATGCCTATGATAATCTTAGCAATCCAGCTAAACACGAGAAAGCCGGGAGATTAATCGAAAAGTGCTGGCTGGGAAAACAAGATCTAGCCATATCCTACCAGAACCTAGCTGAATTTGTATATGTGATCACTTCCTCTAAAGTAAAACATCCGGTTCCGGTAAAGACTGCAAGACAGATTGTCAACGATATTATCCACTTCTCTTCATGGGTCAAGATCGGCTATGGACAGGAGGAGATGCTTCTGGCTTTGGAAGAATATGAAAAACAAAGAAAGAATTTTTGGGATATCCTTATCGCCTCAACCATGATCGCCAGCGATATCTTTTATATCTATACTGAAAATATCAAAGATTTCAAAAGTTATAAAAAGATAAAGGCGCAGAATCCTTTCGAATAAGATGCCAAAACGACCACTCCCAAAGAACAAGCAGAAAGAGATCGCTCTAGAAAGGATCAAGACCTTGTTCAAGCAGGCTGATGGGATCTTCTCCAAGAATAAATCTTTAGCAAATAGGTATGTTACTTTAGCCAGAAAAATCGCCATGAAAGCAAAATTAAAGATGCCTCGTGAGTACAAGAGGAAATTCTGCAAGCACTGCTACAAGTATCTTCGTTCCGGCGTCAATGCCCGGATCAGGACCAGGGACGGGAAAGTGGTGATCTCGTGTCTGGAATGCAAGAAATTTACCCGGATAGTGTTACGATAGATAGCTTTCTTGCTTCAGAAAATTGAAACAGGCTCTGCGATGATCCCGTAATTCACTTAAAGTATGGGCGTCACTATTGACATAGATACGGTCTGCCTTCTGCAGCATGATCTGAAGATTGTCGGCATTCCCGCCTTGCCGAAAATAACGGCCATTGAATTCCAAAGGGATATCGTGGTGATTAGCAGCTTCCACCAATGCTGCCATGTCCAGATGTTCGGTTCCTTTCTGGATGTGTGGATGCCCTAAGAACCTAATCTTCTGTCCATACTTTTCCATGGCTTTAAGATACGCCTCCGTCACTTTTGAAAAATTGCCCTGATAAACTTGATGATGCAAAGAAAGGATCAGAAAGTCAGAGGTATGGCCGGCGATATCTTCACAGATATTTCCTTCTTCATCAAGAAGATCGCCTTCAACACCGAAGATGACCTTAACATCGTTATGGACATTCTCCCAACGCTGGACTATGCTTCGATGGGCTTTCTTCGTCAATCCCGATCGGTCTAAAGCAGCTTGAGAATGGTCAGTGATGGCGATCTCTTCCAACCCTAACCTACCGGCGTACTGGACTATCTCATCGATAGTAGGAAGACCATCAGAATACTGTAAAGAGTGCATATGATAATCACCGCTCAAGCCGGGGTTTACGATCTCCATAAGACATTTTAAGGGAAGTTTCTTTATAACTTTTTTGAATCAAGAACCTATAACAAACTCTTCCCAGTCATCTCTTTCGGCTTCTTCAATCCCAGAACCTTCAAGATCGTAGGAGCCACATCCGCCAAACTGCCCGGCCGCATCTTCCCTGCCCGGCCGACGACGACAAACGGCACCTTGCTAGTGGTATGGCAGGTTTCAGAGCCGCTGGACATCTGTTCACAGTTGCCATGGTCGGCAGTCATGAAGATTACACCAAGAAACTCTTTCACGATCCTGCCTAAAGCATGATCGATGGCTTCCACGGCCTTGACGGCTGCTTTGACGTTTCCAGTGTGGCCGACCATGTCACCATTAGAGAAATTGACGACAAAGAAATCAAATGCGTCTTTATTCTTGAGAAGTACAGAGGTGATCTCTTTCACTTTCATCTCCGGCGTCTTGTCATAATGCGCCACTTTCCGGCTGGGGATATGAATCCGCTTCTCATGGGGGAAAACGCATTCGCACAGCCCATTAAAAAAATAAGTGACGTGAGCCCATTTTTCGGTCTCTGCCAGCCTTAATTGGGACATCCCTGCGGAAGAGATAACTTCACCCAGTGTCTTCTCGGGAACAAGCGGCGGAAAAGCTGCCGGCACCGGCATCAGACTATCATACTGTGTAAGGGTCACGAATTTCAACCCGATGATCTTCTTCCTCTTGAACTCGTTGAACTTTCCCCAGACAAAAGCACGAGTTAATTCACGAGCCCGATCCGAGCGGAAATTGAAAAATATGACAGAGTCGTCGGCATCGACCACACATTTGTTGGTAAGGATAGTCGGTTTGAAGAATTCGTCAGTCTCGCCATGAGCATACGCTTCGGCCAGAGCTTTCAAAGGATCTTTTTTCTTACGTCCGATACAGTTGACCATGCAGTCATAGGCTTTGTGCTCGCGTTTCCAACGGTTGTCACGATCCATAGCGTAGAAGCGGCCGATCATCGTCGCTAATGTGCCAACACCAAGCTCAGACATCTTGCGTTGGAGTCTCATTACATATTTAGCTGCGGCTTTGGGCGGCGTGTCCCTCCCGTCAAGAAAAGCATGGACGTAGACTTCTTTCACGCCTCTCTTTTTGGCCATCTCTAACAGGGCAAACAGATGATCGATATGGGAATGGACACCGGAATCGCTCAACAACCCCATCAGATGCAACTTCTGTTTTTTATCTTTGGCATGGTTGACGGCTTCCAGCAGAACCTTGTTCTTATAAAAAGAGCCGTCTTTGATCGATCTGTTTATCCGCAGCAGGTCAGTGTCGATAACTCGGCCTGCGCCTAAGGTAAGGTGGCCTACCTCAGAATTGCCCATCACTCCGGCAGGAAGGCCAACAGATCTGCCGGAAGCTTCTAAGACGGTATGAGAATATTTTTTCAGCAATGAATTGTAGACCGGCGTCTTGGCCAGCTTGATGGCATTGCCTTTCGCAGCCGGATTGATACCCCAGCCGTCCAGGATAAGAAGCAGTGCTTTCTGTCTTTCTGCCATCATCGCTTTTTCTCAGCCTTGGCCACTACCTGCCTGATCTCGTCGACAGCATCGACATTGGCTGAGATGGAATCGACGCCTTGCTGCACCAGGAAGCGGGCCATCTCTGGACGGCTGCCAGCCTGGCCGCAGATGGAAGTGGTAACATTATATTTCCGGCAGACGCTGATGACCTTGGCGATCTCTCCCAATACAGCAGGATGCATCTCGTCAAAAAGGGGAGCGATGCGGCTATTGTTCCTATCGATACCGAGCGTAAGCTGAGTTAAGTCATTGGTGCCAAAGGAGACAAAACTGATGCCTTCTTTACAAAGATCCTCGATGATCCAGCAAGAGGCTGGTGTTTCGACCATGATGCCAAACTCGATATCTTTCAACGGCTTCAGGCCTAGCTCTTCCATGATCTTCTTGGCTTTCTGAACTTCCTCGACACGGATGATGAACGGCAGCATCACTCCGACATTCGTCAAGCCCTCATCATGCAGTTCTTTCATGGCCTGAAACTCGGCTTTAAGTATCTCCGGTTCGTCCAACAGCCGGCGGATAGCGTGCCAGCCGATCATCGGGTCAGTCTCATGCGGTTCTTTGTCGCCGCCTTTAAGGTTGCGGTACTCGTCTGACCTCATGTCAGAACAGCGCACCCAGACCGGTTTAGGGAAGAACGCTTTGGCGATCTTGCCGATGCCTTCTTTCAGTAAAGCGATGTATTCATGAGCCTTGTCCTGGCGGATATATTCAGCAGGATGGATGCCGCCGTTGGCGATGATGATCTCCAGCCGTACCAATCCGACGCCATCGGCTCCGGTGGAAGCAGCACGCTCGGCGAAGTCCGGCAGGTCCATGATGACCTTAACTTCTGTCTGCGTCTCAACTTTCTCGGCTTTTTCTTTTTTCTCTTCTTGAAAAGCGACCTTGCCTTCGTAGACAATGCCTTTGGTCGCATAGACTGTGATGACCTGGCCGTCTTTGAGAACTTTGGTAGCGTGTTCAGTGCCGACGATACAGGGCGTACCCATCTCCCGGCTGACGATGGCCGCGTGGGCAGTCATCCCGCCCTCATCGGTAACGATAGCGGCGGCTCTTTGCATCGCCGGAACATAATCCGGAGTGGTCATAGTGGCGACTAAGATGTCGCCTTTCTGGACTTTAGAAAGATCGTCCATCGACAGGACTATCCTGACCGGACCGCTGATGATGCCGCGGCAGGCAGTCTCGCCCCTGAGCACTATTTTGGCGTCAGTCTCCTGCAGTTCTTTTTCTTTCTCGTGATTCTTGTTGAAAGTGGTGACGGCCCTGGTCTGGACGATATAGATCCGGCCTTTTTCGACAGCCCATTCGATGTCCTGCGGACGGCCGTAGTGCTCCTCAATCTTCTTGCCTAACCTGGCCAGCTCTTTGATGTCGCTGTCCGGAACCACTTGGCGTTCCTGCATTTCTCGAGGGATATCCTGCTCTTCATTCCTGCCTGCCTCATTACGGAACAAGCCCCGCTCTTTCTTCTTGATCTCAACATGGATGATGTCTTTGGTCTTCTTGTCTACTATGTAAAGGTCGGGACTTATCTGGCCGCCGACGATCATCTCTCCCAAACCGTAGATCGCTTCTATCACTGTCTGGCTGTCATCGTTGGTAGCTGGATTGACAGTAAACATGATGCCGGACTGATCAGAATTGACCATCCTCTGGATGATAGCCGAGATGAGAACTTTAGAATGGTCAAACTGGTTCTTGGTGCGGTAATAGATGGCTCTAGCGGTGAACAAGGAAGCCCAGCAGTCCCTGACCGCTTTGATCACATTATCTTTTCCTTTGATATTAAGGAAGGTGGCCTGCTGCCCGGCAAACGAAGCCGACGGCAGGTCTTCAGCCGTGGCGGAACTTCTGACTGCCACGAACACTTCCTGGCCCCCTAGAAGATTGGCAGCTGTCTTCTTGTCAGCGCTTAACAGTTCATAGTTGTCCTTGATCTCGTCTGCAATATCCTCGGGGATAGTAGTAGAAGTGATCAGTTTCTGGATAGCTGCGGCAGATTGCTGCAGCCGGCTGGTGTCTTCCATATCTAGATCTTTCAGATAGGATTGGATCTTGTCTTTGATACCGGTAACTTCGATAAATTCCTTATACGTCTGAGCTGTGACGGCAAAGCCTTCCGGTACCGGCAGCCCCAAGTTAAACATCTCACCCAGGTTGCTGCCTTTACCTCCTGCTACCGCGATAGAATCTTTGTTCAGGTCCTTAAACCATTTGACGTACATCGACACACCTCTTTACAAAGAAATTGAAAGAGAATCTCGTATTTAAAGGTTGTTATGAAGAACAGGGAATACCTGCCTACTCGTCTTCGCCGAAATCTTCTGTGTCTTCGTACTGCGTCTGTTCCTGTTCAGGCATCTTGTGGATGTCTGCTTCGGTCATCGTCGCATACTTGGAAGAACGCTGCGGCTGGCCGCCGGCTGGCTTGTCAAGTTTTTGGACCACTTCAGCAAAACCGACCTTTTCGAGAACTTTCGTAACTTTGATACGGACAAAATCGCCCTTGCTTACGCCTGGGACAAACAGGACGAAGCCTTTGACCCTGGCGATACCGTCCCCTTTTTCTCCAACGGAGTTGATCCAAACATCGTAATTTTCGCCTGCGTTTACCGGCGCGCTTCTTTCATTCATGTATGTAGCCTCCTGACAGTTTTAGATTTATATTCGACAGAATTAGATGACATTTGTTTTAGTATCCATATAATGCAGTCTGGGGGGTCTGCGTATTATTTAAAGCTTTTGGAAGAAAAGAAGAAGAAGAAAAAAAGAAAAACTAATTGACATCTTCCAGCTTGCTTTCCGTGACCATGAAATTGGTCTCAGCGTCAGGCAGGTTCGGTGCGTCGATCAGCTTGGCCACCCTCGATCCTTTCTTGCCTTTTCGCAGGTAGATCCTGAACGTGGAAGCGTGGCCGACAACATGACCACCGATGGCAGTGGTCGGATCGCCGAAGAACTGGTCCGGCTTGGCCATGACCTGGTTAGTAACGTAGACGCAGACGTTGTGGCTGTTAGCTAATTTCGACAAGATATGCATATGCCGATTGAGCTTCTGCTGTCGCTCTGCCAAGGTGCCGCGGCCGATAAACTCGGCACGGAAGTGCGATGTCAGTGAATCGACAACGACCAGCCTAACGTTCTTGCCCTGCTCAGTTATCAGTCCGTCAACTTTCTCTGCCAGGAGCATCTGGTGATCTGAATTATACGCTTTAGCGACCATGATCCTTTGTAAAGCTTCTTCCGGATCAAGGTCGATGCCGGCGGCCAGCTGCTTGATCCTTTCGGGACGGAAAGTGTTCTCAGTATCGATGTAGACGGCAACCGCATCGGGGTCTGTCTTTAAAGTCTGCACTGCCAGGATGTGGCCGATCTGGGTCTTGCCGCAGCCGAACTCGCCAAAACATTCTGTTATCGCACCAGTTTCGAAACCGCCTTCCATCATCTCATCAAAGCCTTTACAACCAAGAGAGATCTTCATCACTTTCTGCCGCCGTTCCATGACGTCAGCGCCCGTCTCGAAGCCCATCTTCATGCTGTCTCTGGCCGCATTGATCATCTTCCTAGCCACTGCTTCGGAAACTCCCGCGGTCTCGCAGAGTTCGCCCAACGTCGCCACGGCGATAGACATCATGTCATGATATCCCGCTGATTCTAATTTTTCGGCAGTCGCTGCACCTACGCCCGGTAGATCCTGAATCGTTATCTTTTCCATTTTTAGCTCCGTTTCCATTTTGTATAATACCTCGTTTTTTAATAATTGTTATGCTGCAACACCAAGTGTTCATAGGCCTTTTGAAGCAATAAAGCTGCCTTCGGCAGGTCGTTGATGCGCAGGGAACCGGTGGTGTGCCATTTTCCCTCGCCGTCAGTATAGTTTCTCTCTAAAGAGATGGTGCTATACTCTGCTTCCTCGCCTTTGGCGTTCTGGCCTTTGTTACGCCAGATGGTGGTAGAAATCGCGCCGGCCCTGAATTTCTTCGCCGGCTGGTTCTGTGGTTCTTCTTTTGCTGGTACTTCTTTTACCAATACTTTTTGTGTTTTCATTTTTGTTACCTCTTGCTTTCGCGTCTTATTTCAAACACCATCTGATTGCAGATGATGCGAGGCGCAGCTGTTGTCAGTTGCAGAAATGTTTCTGGCCAGGTAGTTTATAAACTTCAGCTGGACTTGACCAGTGCGTCCAGTGGCTTCCTTCACCGGCTGAAATGCAGAAATTTTGAGGTTTCAGATCCTCTAGCACTGGACACTGTGATGTGGGGAGTGGGCCACCATAATTTTAATAAAAGTGTTCTAGGGAAGTGGTTCTATGAAGGTGGAAGAATGGAAAAGAAAGCAACATTATTGAGAATAGTAGCATTGATCGGAATCTATTCAAAATTTTTAAACAATTAACCTCACCATCACCGCAGATAGATCTCGCCGAAGTATAACTGCCGTGGCTCCGGCCTCTGAGGGGGCTGCTCGTAAACATACGCTACGTTCGTTATACCGATTTTAGCAGCAAGATAATCCCTCTCTCCAGTTTCCAGAAAACGAGAATGAAGTATCAATGTGCTAAACATCTCGAGATTAAAATCAGCATTAAGATTATCGACGACAGACGACAGATCGGAACATCTGACCGGATGGAAAACTCTTCTAAAAGCATTAGCTCGATATATCCACACCCCATTATCCGGATAGACTTTCAGCTCAAGAACGCTGGAGGAACTGCGGGCCGCATCTATAGAGATAGGCTGACCAGAACTGGGAGGAAAAACTTTTCTGAAGAGGCTCATTTTTTAAGCAGATCGGCGGTTGCATAAGGAACTTGTACAACGGCATCATACTCTTGAGGCAATGGTCCGTTCTCCGGCGTGAAATCTCCTTGAAGGTAGATGACGGATGCGCCCTGCTTCTTAGCAGCTCTCATCAACTCCCGGGCATCGCCGAAATAACGACGCTGCACACCCTGGGCGGTAAGGCTGACTGCTACAATGGCCGGTCTTTCATCTTTTAGATAAAGCTTAGCCAAGCCGAAATCATTGGTAAAACGAGCGGTGATGCCTTGTCTCTTTAATTCTGCTACTGATCCTGTTTTTTCATCAGCAGTTACCACTAACAGATCAAGTGTCATGAAACATCAAGAATAAGCTTTATTTTATAAGGATTTCCAGCCTGGATCAAGAAAAAATATTTAATGACCCGAAAAAGACTTTATGACATGAGCTTAACTCAACTGATCCAAGATGCGGCAACGATGCAGGAAGCTTTTGCGCTTCTTAAGAATCGGATAGTGGAAATCCACGTTTTCGCAAACACAGACCGGATGAAGGTCATCGATCCCAATGATGATTATGCCGTCGTGATGATCACCAGAGGAACTGGCCCTCTCAATACCGAAGCTCTCCACCCTTACGGTAGTTCAGTCTGTTACTATCTCTCCGGACGCAGGTAATTTTTTATAGGAACAAATAGTTTCAACCATCATGCAGACTATCCATCCAAAAAGCAAGGAAGAGTGGCGGAAATGGTTAGAGAAAAACCATCTCAAAGAGGTTAAAGTCTGCCTTCTTAAACATAAGAAACATACTGGGAAGCCGACAATCACCAATCCGGAAGCGATGAGAGAAGCCATCTGTTTCGGCTGGATCGACACTACCGTGAAAAGGATAGATGAAGATACCTACTGCCAATTTTTTGCGAAACGGAACCACAACAGCCGCTGGAGCAACAATACCCTGCGTTACGCAAAAGAACTTATCAAAGAGAAAAAGATGGCACCGCAGGGGCTCAAGATGTATAAAGAAGGGCTGCAGAAACCGACCCTCGATGAAGATGTCCCTCACACGCCCGAGATCCAGAAAGAGCTGAAAGTAGCTTTAGAAAAAAACAAAGAAGCGGCAGAAAAATTCGATAGGCTGCCGCCATCCAGGAGAAAGGTGTACCTGCGCTGGATCGAGAAGGCTAAGAGAGATGAGACCAGGATGAAAAGGGTGGCGATGCTGGTCGATGCCCTGACAAAAGATAAAAAACTTTTTTGAGACTGTTTTAGCTGATCTTTTCTTTCCAGGAATCCCAGGACCTCTTAGAAATTCCGTCAGTTTTGCGCAGGCCCATCGATCCGAAAGGCTCACGGAATGAAGGATCATGCATGAACGGCCAGATCACGAACTCTGTCGTCGGTTTTACCTCGAAGAAACGTTCGATGAAAGCAGCCTGTTCTTCTTCGCTGCTCTCCCAACCGGGAATGGCATCGGAAGACGGCCAGCCCATCTCGATGAAAGCGATCGGCTTGGAAGTGTGCTGCAAGATCTCTGTGTAATAATCATCGGGTATCTCCGAAGGATCTTTGTAGATCAGGCCGGGATAAGTCGTAAACACAGCCAGATCCGACTTGGGAACCCTTTCCAGCAGTTCCCATCTTGCCGGTCCGTTCTCTTTCCCAAACAGCCCATCGTGGCGCCCTTTGATATTTTCCAGCTGCCAGGCAGTAAACACTTTGGTCTTGGGAGAAACTGCTTTGATAGCATCGTAAGCATGATCAAACAATTGCACAAACTCCTCGAAACCGTCTGGATTTGCAGCATAGATGCGGTCGATCTCTACCCCTAACCCAAGATAAGCCGGTTTGTATTTGACGGCGAAGTCAGCTGCGAGTTCTACATATCTGCCTGAATTTTCAGAGACGGGCTCAAACGGCTGATAGGTCTCCTGGCTGAACAGACCAAGAACGATGACCGGCTCGTACTTGTATTGTCTGGAAAATTCTGCCACAACATACGGTGCAGAACTTTTATCCTCTAGCGACCGCCACTGGCCGGCCCAAGTGACCATATCACCAGTTTCTGTTGACAGCTCAAAGAAATGGACAAAATCGGCGCCCTCAAAACTCTGCGGAGAAAGGCTGACGCCGTAATGGTCATCTGTCGGCGCTGAACAGGATACAAAGAGCAGCAGTAACAAGACAATAAATACTTTTTTCATGGACAAAGTGAATCAATTACATTATTTAAAATTATTCTATGTTAAGGCTTTTATGAAACTCATGGTGCTTTGGTCTGACGTTTCTGAAAATAATATACACTATTGAACAATATGTAAGAAGATGAAAAAGAGGCAGGTATTGTCTCTCCTTATCTTTATGTTGGTGTTGTATGGTATCGGCAGCTTCTTGGTTCTCATGATCCAGAAGCCAACCACTGCTGGCTGGAAGCAGCCACAAATCAAAAAAGTTATAAACCCCTGCTAAATCCTCCAGCAACATGGAAACTACAACATCACCTTACATCATCGTCAAGAGTTCTTCAATCCATAACAAAGGGATTTTCGCCAAGACCGACATCCCTAAAGATGCCCAGATCCTGGAATATGTCGGTGAAAAAATCACTAAGAAAGAAGCTGAACGGCGGGCTGATCTCGTCTTGAATGCTTCCAAGAACGACAAGACCATGGGTGCTGTCTATCTGTTTGAACTGAACAAAAGATATGACATCGACGGCAACGTGCCGTACAACACGGCCAAGTACATCAACCATTCCTGCAAGCCCAACTGCGACGCAGACATCTACAAAGGCAAGATCTGGGTCACTGCCCTTCGCGATATAAAAGCGGGGGAAGAGCTGGGATACAACTACGGCTATGACTTGGAAGAGTTCAGGGATCATCCTTGCAAGTGCGGCTCAGAGAACTGCGTCGGTTATATCGTCAGGGAAGAAGACTGGGGCAAGCTCAAAGAACTTCTTAAAGAAGAGATGCCTAAAAAAGACGGGTCAGGATAAACACCACCAAAACCACCATTATCACATTCTCAGCAGGGCCGCCTACTCTAAAAGGGCCGCGCAGCGTGAACCTTGACAAAGGACGCAGCGGCTGCACGCCCATCGGTGTGATCCCGTCGCCGATGAGATGAGCTCCATACCCCATCAGTAAGGCCCAGCCGTATTTCACCTGCCAAAACTTAAGACAGAGAAGAAACAAGATGGCGAAGAACCAGATGGAATGGAAGAAGCCGCGATGTCTGTCCAGGGACGTGGCGATCTTGCCGATGAAACCGCTCCAACGGTTGATCTTACTGTTGCCTTCATCGATATCAGGTAATATCGCGCCTAGCAAGACGATCAGCAGCATATCCACACCGCTGACACCTAAAGATAAATACATCGCCACACCTAACAGCAGATGAGTATAAAATAACATAGCGGAAGGAAATTCTAAAAGTATTAATAGTTACTGGTTTTGAGTAAGGTTTTGGTTCATTGGTCTTCCGGCTCTCTTAGAAATCGAGTTATCTCTTCTCCCAATCTATCCAGCCTTTGCAGATCACGCCGTAACTGAGTATCAGAAGAATAAGCTGCCTCCGTCCGTCCATTATCGCAAAGAGGAGCATACGCAGCATCGTACATCCTTTTCATCGCTTCCAGGCCAGTAAATACTAAGATTTTCAACTCAGTTCTTTGATCCTCTGGAAACCCGTCCACTGATTCAAACACTGCGTTCAACAAGCCATAGCCTATCCTAAATTGCTTAGGATCATATCTTCTAGAAATATCACTCATCCTTCTCCAGCCTCTTCAGCTCTTTCTCAGGATCAGCTTTCTCTACCATCTGTACCGAGAATTCTAGACGGTCGAACATATCGTTACGGACAACCTTGCCCATCAGCCGGAACTGCTCGCCTAGTAGATCGGTCTTGACATCCTCAAACTTCCCCGGCTGTTCTTTGTACATGCCCATCTCTTCATCGCTCTTGGTGAGAAGATGGTTGGTCTGATTTTTCCAGAAGACACAGCGTACCGTGCCAGAACCGTCATCAACTACGGCATTGGTGACATACGACAACACACCGCCGTCCTGCACCCGTTTGCCGGTCTCTACATCCACCATGAAATAGCGCGGATCAAATACCTGGACAACGGTACCCATGACTTCTACCCCTGTTTCCCCGGCAGAAAGGTCTTTGATCATCTTCCGCTGGAACTCAGTGCCTTTACGCACCGACTCTACTTTCTCTCCCTTCGGATTGATGTCCACAGATCCTCTCTCCCCTAGATGAAGCTCGCGATTGTTCCTGTTCTCGCGGGCATACGCATTATTGACAAGGATTATATCATCTTCATTGATATCTTGTAATTGCGATACTTGATCGTTCCAGAACACTACCCGTATGGTTCCGGTCTCGTCGCCGATCAGCAATGAACCCACTTTTCCAGTAGATTCGCCTTTGGCAAACTCGCGGACCTCGTATTTTTGCACGACCTTACCGACCGTGATGACTCCTTTCATCCCAGCATAGATCTCTTTGATCTTCAACTTGCCTTTATCAGGCGGAGTCATGTCCACACCTAACTCGTTGGCGATGATGTGAGCAGCCCCATCTTCACTGATCAAGCCTGACAATTCGTTGATCTTATCTTTGATCTTAGTCTCCAATTCTTCAGCAGAAATCTTTCCGGTAGAAACGATCTTTTCTTTCAGGTCTGCCAACGGTATCTTAAACATAAATTCTACCCTCTCCGCATTTTTATAAGCATTTAGATACTAAAGAAGATACTAAATAATCCTATTTGTTAAACAATATAAAGCCAGCTAACGGCGACGTTCCTTTCTCGGAAGTATAGGATGCGGCGCCATATAGCTGCTCCGCCTGATCCAGCTCAAGAGCATAGACCAGCTCATCGTCACAAAGGTAAGGGACTTCCAAAGAGACAGCGATACAGCTGCGTTCAAGGTTATCATTGACAAACTCTTTCTTCAGTAAGAACTCGCCGGCGCTTTCCAGCACGTTGATAGCTGCGGCATCTCCTTCATATCCAAGCAGACTTTCGGCATTGCTTACATAGATAGCATAAGATTGCGCTTTCTCGCTGTATGGAAAACGCAGCTCGAAGCGGTTTCCCTGCTTTACTGCGGATAATGGCAACGGCAAAGGCCTGCCAGGCGTAAAATCAAGCAGTAACTGGCGGTCTTCTTGAAGATCAGCGCAGAATATCACCTGGCGATCGGTCTCTTTAAACCCAGGAACGATGCAGAGTCCAGGGCTAAGGATAGTAAGATCTTTTCCTGACAGGCAGTTCTCTAAATTGACAGCATCACGGCAGGAAGCTACCAGCACTCTCGCTTCTTGCTCCAGAGACTCTAGCGCCAGGACTTCTGCAGGCAGGCTCCAATGGAAATCCGGCCGGAATGAATAGACCATCAACTCCTCCTTGGAAATCTTTTCAAGAAGTCCCTCGTCAACTTCCATACCAAGATCCTCAAAAGATTTTTTGTTGTTCTCGTATCTCTCCCGGCTGCCGTTACTGCTGAAGACGATAGGTTCTTTGACTCTGCCGATGACCCCTTCATCTATAAGGGAAAGTTCATATTGTATATCTAACTGAGAGTTAAGTGGTGACAGATGCGAGTGGAAACTTTCCAGATAGCGGTGGCGCGCATCAAAACTGCAGAATGTATCAGGAGTGTTGAGTTTTATCATGCCTTCGACCAGGCCGCAACCTAGATCACTGCTGAAAACGGCATCGCTAAACTCCACCACAGCTCCGTCAGAAGCAAGATGCGCTATCTTCTCTAATTGCAAACTCTGTTTCTCAGCTTCATAGACATAATTTTTCAGAAAATCGTAATGCCAGCTGCCTACCAGCTCCTGATCCGGAGTGAACGATCTGCTGGTGATCAGGAAGAAGACGATGGCCGCCAACGCTATCAGGACGATCCAATGGGTAAAAGCTCCCTTGCGGTTCATCCTACATCCCCCTCTTCAACGACTATCGGTCTGGCTTCCGGTACTGAATCATAGAAAACGGCTCTCTCGGAAGTGATCGCATCGTTGACAGCAGTTACAGTATTGCGCTGGAACACTGAAAGGTCATCGCGGTCATTCGCAGCGGATATCAACCCCACATATATCAACGTCAGCGTCAAGAAAACCATGATCATCATCGCGAAAAGGTCGAACCAGTCGGCTACCAATCCTTTCTTGTTCATGTTGGCAGCCTCGTCAATGATTCCTGGACAAAGATCTCCAGAACATCTTTTTTCATCTCACTGCCGTCCCAGACCATAACCTCTTTGGTGAAACGGTAGGTCTTGACCTGAAAATAATTGTTAGTCTTGGTCTCTTGGCCGGTATCCACCAGATGAAGACCGAAGTTGAACGTGCGGAACCCTTCTTCCTCTGGGGTCTTATAGCAATGGGCCATCTGTTCATCATTGAACTTGCTAAGGTCGATCACGCCAGCATGGGTTCTCTTGGTGACGGGATCCTGATATGCAAAACAATCGGCAGTGTTGGTGAATCTCTGTGAGATCAGATCTGCTTTCAGTTCTCCGGGAACGCCGGTGATGCGGTCTTTGTAACTGCTGATCATGATCGTAAAAGCGATGATGATGATCGAGACGACGAAGATGACGATCCCCCAGAAGATGGTCTTTCCCGCTACATCAAAAACATCATCCGACATCGGGGCACCTCTGCAGCTTGATGATACGGCCTTCTTTGTTCAGGCAGATCCGTTCGGTCTTTTCCACGAAGCCGTTCTCAGTATCGACAGCGAAGTCTTCCGGCAGGATAAATTCACGGGTGACACGTTCGTTCTGGTTGATGACGACAACTGAATTCGAAGCAAGGACAAACGTATACAGAGACATGTTGCCAGGATATTCCACTAAGGCATTGCCGGGAGATGCCGCAAGAGTATTAGCCATCATCGACAGATCTTCGGCTGCTCTCACTTGCTTGATCGAATCAGCATCGCCCAACACTGAAGTCACCTGGAACAGGATCAGACCCACGGAGATGATGAAGACCACTTCAAAGATCATCAGGATGATACTGGTCCCCCGCTTATCTTTGAGAAGTGAGGACGATGTCGCCATTGTCGTTCTTTACCTCCAGGAATGTTCTTCTCGGATCGTCCTCAGAGCGATAATGATAAAATTTCTTGACTGAAAGATCACCGATGGGACTGCAGAGGATCTGGGTGCAGGTGGCTGTCTCAAATACGACTTGGGCGCCTTCCTGCTGAGTCCCCTGCACCTCACGTTCCTGACAAAGGCAGATGCAATCTTTGCCAAAACATTGGTCAGGATAGGTGTAAGTCGTATGGATCTCTTTTCTCACCGGTGATACCGGCGTATCCTGATAGGTTATGCGGTAAGGTTTCTCTTCACAGGTTTCCACGCCGCTTTTCGACTCACAGGTGCGGTACGTCACCTCATGACCCTTTCCTTTCTCAAAGGTCAGCAGCGCCGTATCACCATCCATGATCAAAAGGACGGTCTTGACGTCGCCTTCCTGCTGGGCCACCTGCTTGATCGTGGAAACAACATCGTTGAAATTATCTTTAGCCTGACTGCTCAACCTGAAAAATTTTGAACCGAAGATGCAGGTCGGGGTGAAGATCAAGATGGCCAGCAAGACCGATACTAAGAATTTTAGCATGATCCCTTTTCTGCTTGAAGGGAATAAAAAAGTCCTGATCCTCTTATCTTTTTTTGCCATGATCTATCTTAATCTATTTACGAGATACAATCTGATCCTTTCTTGTCATTCACACAGGCTTTAGGGCATTCTTGACCGCTGGCCAGATTTTCCTGGATGCTGGGATCGCAGGGACACCTGTCAAAGATGTCGGCAACATGGTCTTTGTCGCAGTCGCTCAGTCCAGCGATGCTATTGTCGACAGATCCAAAAGCCTTCTCACCGCTGCCTTTGACCCATACTAATAGGAAGATAATCACCAATAGAGCGATGACTGCCGCTGCGATGATCCACCATAATTGCGCATATCCTTTTTTCATCTTCATCACCTATTTTCCCCCAATATCCGAGACGAATTCACATTTTTCGTTCATGGCCCGGCTGATCTCCTCATTGCTTAAGTCAACCAGCATGATCGCATCAACATTGCTTTTGGTGTCTGTGATCAGGTCAGAGATCAATGAATAGGCGCCGATACCAGCGAGAGCCGCGCCGCCACCCAGCAATGAACCGCCGATGCCGATAGTATAAAAGCCGATGGCGCCGATGCCGGCGCTAAGGCCGCCGCCAAGCAGCAGATCGCCGCCGCCTTCAGAATCTTGGGCTTTCGCTTTGAAGGCTATACCGTAACCGCGGCCAGGTTTTATCCCTTCCTCGCTCAGCAGTCCGACAACATACCCGGGACCGCCGCCGAACTGGAAATAATCAAGATAGGTCTGTTTCTTTTTGTCATAGGTTGTTTCCCGTAGGTATTGCTGGAACTCTTGACCGGAGATACCTTGGCTGTCGCGTTTGAAATCGCTGCTTTCATCGATAGCTATGGTGTAGCACATGAAGCATTTGTTGCCGCCGGCAAAAAGGTTGGTGTTGTCAAAAGCACCGGTCTTGTACGATCCTTCGCCGAAGATCTCCCAGCAACGGGCCATCTTCTGGGCGATCTGACTTTCTACTTCCTCTTTGCTGCCGGATATCTTTTTATCGAGAGTCTTGCACAGCACTGGACTTACCCTGAACTCGGTCTCTTTGACATTGAGAGAAGTGGCTGCTCTAAGAGCGATGCTGTCTTTACACAATGTTTCAGCCTGCTTGTCCTCGGCACTGGACATGAAACGGAAGATGGTACCAGCTATCAGGACGAACGCCGTCAGCACTATGATAACCGATACTAAAAATCCTGCTTCCATGCCTTTTCGTGTTATTCTCATCGCGCCTCGCAAGTCAATAGTTTTCCTAACCTGATCTGATTGATGATGTTGACCGACTCATACGGCGGGGTGTCTCCAGCTAAGCAGTCGTCATCCAGCCCTTCCGGATCGTTCTCTAGGAGCGTGGAAGGGATTATGTCTTCGGTTCTAAGCTGGTTAAGACGTTCCGATACTGTCTGGCCCTCTTCCCCATATATCTGAGCCTGGCTCAGGCGTTCCCAATCACATTTATTGTCTCCTTGTATCGTCGGAAAGAAACAGATATGCTGGCCGTCTGGAGTGTATAATATACCGCCGTCAAAGAGATTATTTCCCTCGTCGTTGACGAGGTCAGCTGGGAATTCAGGAACAGAGATATGGTTGCCGTCAATGTCTCTCAGCGAATCAGAATAATAGATCTTCAGGGAATTGACAGGGATATAATGCCTTGGCTGGTAGCGTTGTATCTTCTCATTCCAAGGCAGTTCGTTAAGATAGATGTCAGTGAAACTCTTTACGTAACTTTCACTGCCGGCGATGACGCAAAGACCCATGCCTTCGATGAATTCGGCTGAGACTTCCTGAAAGCCGCCTTTGCCGCCATTGACGATAAATTCTGCCCCTTCCACGCCATCTTTGTCCTTTCCAGTAGCCAAAGTAATAGAAGCTCCCTGCATATCAGGCAGTCCGGAACCGAAGATGTTGTCGCTATAAGTGGCGAAGCACGGTGTCTGTTTGGCGTTCATCATGGCTTTCATGGTCTTCTTCAAACTATTGACGCCTTGTGACTGCGCAGCCGGTAGTGATGGCTTCTGTCCGGAAACGGTCTCAGAGCCGACGGTTATCGGTACGCTGATCGATTTGCTGAAATCTTTGACTTTGTTGAACGCGCCGCCAGGATTATAGTAGAAGCCGAGCCATAGAGCTAAGATTATCAGCAGCAGTACGATACCACCGATCTTCTCAAAACTGAATTCTGCCATCTTATAACAGGTCACCCAGTTTTCCCAGCAATCCTCCCAGGTCTTTATTCAAGCCGCTGAACCAGGCGATGATGAACACAAGCAAAACTAAAGCTAAGATTATCAGGATCAGGTGCCATACCTCCATGCCTTTCTTGTTCATGGCAGCAGCCTCCCTTTGAATCGGTAGGCATAATACAGAAGGAACAACCCGATGATGATGGCCAGGATGATGACGACAAGAGTGCCCGGACTAAGCATATCTTCTCCTTTCTTGTCCTGTGGTAAATAACCGGTTATCCATCTCATCGATAATATGTCTCATTGACAATAGGTAACACCTTTGATCGTCAGTGCGCACCTGCGGCCTTGACTGCATTCGTCATCGGAAGTACAGCGTTTCGGGACGCCCAGGCAGCAGACACTGCCGGTAGTGCAGGCGAAGGCACTGTTCTGCAATGAACTTTGTGGACAGGGCTGGTTTCCCGGAACACATAAGCCGCCTTTGCCCTCGCAGTCGCTAAGCCCGGTGTCCAGGGCACTGCTCTTGCTGGTGAAGATGACCATCAGCACGATCAAGACGATCAGGGCGATGACGGCCCCGATGATGATCCACCACATGTCGGCCGAACCTTTAGAAGAAAAAAAAGAAGTACGATGCTGTCTCAGTCCGGCGCCTGTCATGGCTTACCCCCAGCGGCAGAACTGGTCCGTGTCACAACTGTCCTTGCTGGTGAAACCACGGCATCTGCTGACATCACTGTTAAGCTTGTCTTTGGCTTCGGCCATGCCTTGAGCTGATAGTGCTGCATCTTCTAGAGCATCGGCTTCATTGTATGCTGTGGAAAAAGCGCTTTCGGCAGCAGCGTTAGGATGACATTCGCCGTAGAGAGCTCTTGTCGCTCGTAATTCTGAATCGGCAGCACCGCCCAGACCTTGCTGGAAGACACCGATACGACCGGTAAAAACTAAGACTAGAACCACCAGCACGATCAATGCCAGGGCTGCTACTATGATAACATTTAAAGAAAGACCTTGACCTCTTTTATCCATTTGTCCACACCTCGTTTTTAAGTTTGATCCTTAAGTCTGATTAAAGACTATAATCTAATCTATAATGATAACGGTTTTCTATATAAATGTAACGGCTTTAGAGGGGGCTATTTCAAGATAATCAGGAAAAGATTATCTTCAATCACAGATAAACAGCTGGCTCTGCAGCAATCCAACCTGCCTGATCTGCAGCGGGTAAAGGCCTGAACCGTCCCGGTCGCTGGCAAAGGATTTAGGACAGCCGCCTGCCGCAGACCTTATCAGGAAGATGGTCTCCTGCTCGCCGCCCAGACGCAGCAGAGATACCTGCAGCTCGTATCTCTTGCCGACCCTTCCCACGGCATCTTCCAGAACTGTCGACGCAGTCTCTTCAAAATACTGGCAGCTGTGCTTATTGTCACACAAAAAATCGGAACGCCCGTCATAATTTGGCGGACCTGAACCATAATGTTGAGCGCAATCTTCTAGAATCTTGTCTCCCAAAGGTAGAGGAACGTCACTGCCGCTGCCGCATTCCTGCCCGGGAACCGTCAGCTTCAGCAAGGCGGCCATGGTGCTGCTGGCCAGCTCTTTTCGTGTGAAAACTTTTTTCTGCTCATCGGATTTCAATGCAAAGATAGCCAGGAAGATCATGCCTAAAGAGATCAAGATAACTATCACTACCAGTCCAACAACTTCCATCTGTCCCAACTTTCCACGGGGAGAGTCCAAAAACAGTCGATGTTTTGTAGGCTTTCTTTTCATTGGTACACTCCGACGGTCACCACACCAACTTTATACTCGGCTTTCCCCTGCGACTCATCTTTTAGGGTTACGACAAAACGGGTCTCTTCTTTCCGTTCCCAGATGACGTTGCCTTCCGCATCTTTTTTCTCACGATCGTATACCGGCCAGATTTTAGGAGAACTACTCTCATCACCGCTGAAGTCCTGTTCATCTGGAAATACCTGTTCTACAGTTATCGTAGCGAAACCAAATATTTGGTAATAATAATCTATCTTCAGCAATTCTTCTGCCTGATTCAGTTTGAGGATGTCAAAGCAGAAATCTTCTGATTCCCCTTCGCCTTTTGTACATGATAGTTCCGGCAGGAACAGCACCTGCGTGGTCTTCTCGATAGCCTGGCGCTGAAAGATCTCTTCCTGTTTGTTCTGCAATGAACTTTTTTGAAACTGGTAATAGAAGACGATGCCGAATGTAAGAAGAACAAAGAAGATGAAGAGGATAGCCACTGTCTCGGTCATCTGGATCTGTGCTTTTCTGTCTCGTCCCATCTTTTTATTTTTTTTCATCTTATATCGTTTCCCTAACTTTCATCAATATGATGCGTGATCAATATAATGTGCGGCAGGCTCCGGTCCGCAGCTGCTCGTTCCTGGTCTGGATATCTTTAGCATAGTTCCGTAGATCATCATGGCTGCATAACTGGTACGTCAGCTCGTTGCCGCATCTGGCTAAGCCCCCTTGTAATAATCCGATCCTTGTCATCGCGCTCTTGTCTCCTTCCTGTAAGAACGGCAGGCAGGCGCCTGGATCATCCTGATATTGGGACACTAACGATTCGGTCTTGCCGATATAGGCTCGTGTCACCAACGAGGCCCTTTCAAAGGCTTTCTGCATGTTGCATTCGTAGATCTGCTTGCTGCCAGCGATGATGGAAGCATACTTGGCCACGTCACGCACCGGATCGACCGAAACTATCGGCACGGGACCTTCTGCTTCCCAGTTCGAACCTTTCTTATGGAAGAAAAAAACGTTGTTGCCGCGGAAACTTACGCCGGTTACACGAAGATCTTCCATCTGCAACAGTCCCGGAGGAAGAGGATTGCTGGCATCAACGACGGAACCGTCCAGGTCAACAACCCGGACATTATAATTCCCTTCCGCATCAATTCCAGCATAATCGCCGGCAAGGACATATTCAATATTGATCTTGTTCCGTGGATCGGGATCGTCAGAAGCGTTGATAAACTCGTTGGCGAACTTGATGTCGCCGATGAGGAAATATTTGGTATTAGGAGAGGTGATCAGTAGGAAGTCAGTTATCTTATAGGGAAGCCGATACGGAAGGCTCCAGAGGATCAGCCGCGGAGTCTGTAATTCTGTCGGCGAAAAGATAGGGGCAAGGGGCGCTTCCGCCGAGCCGGAAGAATCCTTTATCCCGTAGGTCGTCACTTTATCTTCACATTTGAAATAGAGCGTGTAATCAGCCAACCCGGAAGTGTCGATCGGCGTCTTGGTCTTCTCGGAAGCCTGCGCTCCGGAGAAGATCGATTCCAGGATGTCGACAACCTCGATGCTTAACTGCTGCTCGGCACTGGCTTTTTGCTTGAAGATGATGCCGACAAAGAAGAGAAGGATGACCGCTCCGGCCACCAGGATGTAGATCCAGTTGAAGGTTACCGAAACCTGGCCGCGGCGTTTCCAGTCTCTTTCTGCCCTCTTCGATCTCATCGTGCCGGCGATATCTCCGTATGGGAACCTTTGCCTTCCAGGACCAAGGTGAACGATCCCTGGTAGATATCTTCGCATAAATATCCCAGTGGCTGGCTGCCCTCATCAGTGATAGTGATATGGAAGACTTTGATGGGCACCCGGGCCTGCGGTATCAGGAAGACGTTCTGATCGACGCTGTCATAAGCCGACTTGTCACCGCTTGATTTTTCTTGCTGAGCTGTCTGCCAAAGATCGCAGGCGACAGGATTTTCCGCGCATAATCCGGGGTCGTATTCGGCATCCAGGTCGACAAAGCAGATCTTTTCAAAGCCGGCAGGGGCGTTGTACGTTGGTCTTCTGACGGAACCGTATTCGGTATAGATACGTTTGATGTCGCTTTCCAGATCGTTCTTGAACTGGACGAAGGCGACGTCTTCGGCGCTGGAGAGAAAATTGGCGACGGCTTTGTAGCCAAAGATAGCGATAAGAGCAAACGTCAAGGCTGCCACGATAAAGACAAAGACCTGGCCGATACCCATCCCTTTCTTATCCATCCGTTTCTTATCCATCTTTTTTCCCATCTTTTTTCTTCTAAAAATCTTGAAGATCGTTCTTTCCTTTTTTCATCCTTTCCTTTTTTGGGCCAGCTTCTTCAGCTTGGCGAAAATATCTTTGGCTTCTTCTGTTGAAGCCACCTCCTTGATGTCTTTGGTCTCGGTCTTCTTGGAGATGTCTTCCAGGCGCTTGAAGATGCTTTTCTCTTCGGGACGAAGACCCGGCTTGATCTCGTCTTTGTGTTCGACATAACGGTCCGCTACCTGCTGTAGCTTGGATAGGTGTTGTTTGTTAGTATCTAATAATTTCTCGACGTGAGGGATCTTCTCTGATTCCTGTGAGAACGCGCTGAAAGCCTGCTGGCGGGCCAGCTGCTTCTGCCGCTGCGCCTTGCTTCTCGTCAGCGATGAAAACTTGTTCTTCCAGGTGTCGATGAAAGAGGGCTTGGCTGCTTTTGTTTCTTCTTTCTGTTCTTCCTTACTGGTTGAAGGACGGCCGACAGCCGACGAAGCAGCTGTCCTCATCCCTGGTTTTTTCCGGTAATAATAAATTAGGTAACCGACACCGCCCGCAACCATGATCAGTCCTACCAATAAGAAAGTCCAAGCCCAGCCGTTGCCTCCCGTCGAGGCCGGTGGAGCGATAATGGCGGAAGGCGCTTCCTGGTCAGGCTGCGTCAACGGCGCATCGGCCAGGCAAGGGTTGGTCTTAGCTAAATATTCATCATAGTTAGAATAACTGTCGCTGTCGTAATCTTCAAGATTGTCTGGAACACCGTTGCTGTCAGAATCGGGACTGACGTAGTTAAGCTCACAGCCGAAGGCCGAGTTGTGTTTCTCCCAGCTGTCTGGCAATCTGTCACCATCGGTGTCGACCATCTTATCGTCTTCAGAAACGTCGGCATCGGCACAGCCTTGCGCATCGACAAAGGCGGCGGCGGCTGAGAACAAGCACTGGTCACAGTCATCCTTGACACCATCGCCGTCACCGTCAGCGAACGGTACTTTGTATTGTCCGTTAGCTTTGTTGCCGGCAGAGTCTGATACTTCATAACAGACATAGCCTGGAGCGGTGAATGATAATTTCTGCCCGTTATATGGCAAAGTAGCGTTGCAATTGATAGAAGCGCTCTGCCCGTACTTGAAGCCGGAGCAGGCTAGCGGATCAGAACAGCGCATCTCGACCGTGGCAGCCCGGCAGTCGGAAGTGTTAGTGACAAATTCAACTTTCGGCGCCGTATCGTCTTCCCGACAGATAGAATATTGGTCGCTGGTGACGACGAAGCCGTTGCTTTCCACGGCTGCTCCGAGGTTGCCGGCGGCATCCTGGATCTGCACCCGGACGCTGTACTTGTGGCCTTCTTGTAATGTATCTAAAGGAAGTTCAAACGGATTGGTCGATTCGACGGAACCAGAGAAAGCCTGCTCATGGATAGCGGGACCAGCACGATCGAAAGCGGTCACCGGCAGGCTGCCGTTGCTCTGGTTAGTGTCGTTGCGGATGATAACACCGGCTTGTTGGCCGAGATCGAATACTTCATACAGATAGGTAGTGATGTTGGCTTCGTTGGAATGGACCATGATGCTGGCTGAAGGCTGGCCGCAGGTGAAGTTGCCATCATTTACTTCAGTGATCACTGGAGCAGTGCGGTCGATGACAAATGATATTTCTCCAGGCACGACCCGGTTGCCGCCCATACTGCACCTTAGCAAGTAGTTGTATTCTTTTTCGATGAGATTATTGAAAGGCTGGTTATGGATACGCCTGCCGCCAGTTTCTGCAAACGATACATATTCATCTAACGCCCGGTACTCACACATGGCGTTCTTGGAAGTCTCAACTTCGGCAGTTATGTCTGTCGCCCGAAGATGTTCGCCGGAGGGGTAGATCCTGATGATGTTGCCTTCCAGAGTGTAATCGACATGAAGGTTAAGGGCAGCCGGTTCTGATAACAAGCCGGCGCCGTTGCTGCAGACAGCGGTGATGGTATAATCGGCCTGCAGTCCTTGGAAGTTGATCGGGAACCTGGCCAGGTGTTCCGTCCGTAAGACACCATCTTCAAAGTCCGGGAAAGCGTAGCGCATCGTCTCATAAGTATCGCTTTGATCATCATAGCGGCAGACGGTCTTATCATCGGTCTGGATATCCAAAGTAGTGCTGGAACCTTCGATGACTGGATCTGGATCCGCAGTAAACGATTCTATCTGCGGGGCGCTTGGATCATATTCCAGATGGATCGGCTTTTCGGGGCTCGTCAACCCTTGATCGTCTTGACAGCGGACATAGACCGTATAGGCGCCGCCATTTTCTGAATAAGCTGAGACACCGGCCGCTACCGGGAAACCAGCCACCGTGTAAAGGTTAGCCTGTTGCGGTTCCAATGAACGGATCAATGGAGTGTCTGCGTAGTCAAAGCCACTGCTGAAATCAAAGTGGCAGGCCTGCGTATTCACGCGGGTGAAAAAAGTCCAGTCAAACAATGGCTCCTGGCTGACGGCCCATTGTTCTCCCCTATAGGTAAATGCTTCGGGATGTAATGACGTGATGCCGAAGCCGTCAACGACAAGAGAACCGCATTTTACATCATACAGGAACTCGCTGGAATTGGTCAGGCTTGACAGGGCATCGGTAGCATAATAACAGATGTGGGCTGATTCTTCTAACGTTAGCAGGTCGCCATACTCAGTAAATAAAGCTGGATCACGGCCGCGGCACTCATCCTCACCGTCAAGGCAGTAATAGAAATTGTCGCAGTCGAAGCCTTCATCGTTGTTGGCGCAGACGAAGTCAACATCGACAGAACTGACGAAGAATGCTTCCCAATTATCTTCATTGTGCGTCTCTTCGCGCTCCCCTTCGCGCAGGATAACGCCAGCCTGGGCAGGCTGTGTGTCGACCACAAAGTTAGCAAATTCCTGATAATCTTCCCCAGACAGGAAGTCGCGGCAAGTCACGAGATAGCCAGTAACTTCTTCATAATCTCTAGGATAACGGTTGCCGATGTCCAAGACCTCAGTAGTATGCGAGAGACCATTCTCACTGGTGCTGAAATCAGTAACATAAATAAATGCAGGAGGACCGCGGGAAGTTTCTACGTAATGTAATTGACAGGTAGCTCCCACTAAAGTAGAAACTTCAAATGAAACTTCCTTGCTGGTCAGGATCCCTTGCGGAGAGACCACATCAACGTTGCCTTCATGATCGAAGATAAACTCTTTTTTCTTGCTGTTGCTGTTGCCCTGTTCGTCCGTACAGGTGACGTTAAGATCGTATCTTATTCCCCGCAATGAGTCGAATCTCACTTCGATCTCGGCGATGTCGCGGGTAGTCTGCTTACTGACTATATCGCCAAACGGCACGATCGATTGCATTTCAAAGTTACAGCTCATCGGCTCGGTAGTGTCTTCCAGATAGACGGTTAAGCTGGTGACATCAACGTTGGTCTCTGATTCGTCACGTATGGTGAATTCTGGCAGGACATTATCGACGAAGACAAAGGCTTCCTGAACCCGCTCTTGGTTCCTGAACTGGTCTTTAGAAAAAAACTTGAGACGGTATGATTCGCCGTCAGTAGAAGCGGCAAATTCTGATAAGAGGTTGACGGCTACCGTCGTCTGGCGATCCGGATAGGCTGCTTCTGTGAAATCGCTGAAGTCAGTACAGGTATCTTCGCCCATCGAAGTAAGACAATAGAACAGGCTTCCTAAAGTAACCCGCTCATCAATACCTTCAAAGACCACTTCGGGCGTAGCGAAAGAGACGATATGGGTGCCCTGGCCCTGGATAGTGGTCAGCGGCGGCGTGTTGTCAAGCTGGCAGATCTGCCGCAGGCCGCCGGTCAGCCCTTCACAATCACCTTGGTTGTCGCCGTCGCCGTCCTTGACACACTGGCCGGACTGCCAGGAACATCTGTTCCAGCCGCATTGGTCTTCAGATAATATCAATTGAGTGTTATCGCCACGTTCGGCGGGCTGGCCGCCGGTACATTCCAATTCTGATTGGTATTGGTAGCAGTTCGCTTCCTGCGTCGGTATTGGAGGACAGCTGAGGCACTTGCTCAAAGCAGGAGCTTGATAAGAAGGGTTAGAGAAACAACTGCCTAGTGAAGCGCAGACTTCCGGCGTGCAGAAATAATTTTCAAAGATATTGGATTTCGGCCCACAGAGTTCGCACTTGTCAACGCCTTTGTAAGAGTCATCAACACAGTAGCCTGCTCCGGTCTCTGGCGTTACTAAACCAGGAATGTTGATATTTTCATAGCTGATGATCGGTTCAGTATACGAAGCGCCGTCCACCCAACTGCATTTGCTACCGATACAGCTGTTGACCTCACAGGCGCCTTTGCTCTTGTAATCGAAACAGCTTTCCACCTCTTCACAGCTGCTGCACTGGTTAGCTGTGGAAGTTTCAGTAAAGATTGCTGTTCCGGTTGAGCTGACCGAATTCTCTGCATAATCATAATAGCAGAAGTTGGCAACGGACTCATAGGGATCGGCAGAACCGTAGCAGACTTCTTCTGAATAATATAAGCCGAAAGGCGCCCCTTGTACGGAGCATTGGCCACGGCTTTTACAAGCTGCCTGACCTTCTCCTTCGGGAGCGCAGAAGAACGGCCCGTTGATAGCGCAGTCTTCTTCCGTCACCTGGTTCTGATCGTTGCAGCTGTAGACGACCTGCCGTTCGTTGACATTAGCAGTAACTGGATTATCGGCGGTGCAGAACTGTTCCCAGCCTGATCCGCTGCTGAACTTGTCTTCGCATCTGCTGTCACCTAGGGTGATGCTTATTTCTGCCGCTGCAGGTGCAGGACCATCAGGAAAGTTGGCAGTGATACGGTAAGTATAAGTCTGACCCCATTCGAGATCTTGGTCGTCAACATGGATGTGACCGGTAGCTGGCGGTGAGGGTGATAAGGTGATCTCTTCGCCGCCATGTAATCGGGTGATAGTGTAGCCGTTGACTTCTGGGCAAGGCTTGACCCATTCCAGCTTTACTTTTTTCTCGCCAGGAACATGGCTGGCCGTGAATACTTCTACTGGTTTAAGCTCGTTAGGCGGACTGCATTCGCCGATCTTTAACTGCAATACTGGATTCACTTCAGTTGCCTGGCCGGACTGGATGCGGAAAGTTTCCTGTCCTTCAAAGCCTTGGAACTTCGCTACGAGGGTGATGTCGCGGTTCAGGAAAGAGTCATCCAATCTTATCTCAAAATTGCCGTCTGGATAGATGGACTTGCCACGGAACTGGCCATTGATAAAAAGGTTGACGTCTGATCTGCTTTGTCTTTGGCCGTCGCGTTCCAGAAATACTTTCCCTCGTATGCCCTGAAACTGCTGCCGGGCCAGAAAGAATTCTATTTCTGATGATCCGGCTTCCACAAGATCTGCCTGCCGTTGTTCCTGTTCATAATTGACTTTAGTTGCAGTGATGGTATAACTGCCGGCAGGCAGGTCTAAAAATTCGAAATTTCCTTCGATGTCAGTTTGGGTAGAAGCTTCAGCAGCACCTTGCAGGAACACCTGGGCCGAACGCAGCGGCAAGTTGTTATTGGATTGGTCCAAGACCTGGCCAAAGATACGGCTTGTGCCCGCCTCACCCGTCGGCACTTGATCTTCGGGAGGCTGTGGCGGCTCGGCACCGCATAGGTTCAGGCAGCGGGCTTCATCCATGTTGGGACCGAACGGCGTCCACTGTCCGGCTTGAGTACTGCCAAACAATTGAGCTGAAGTCACTTCACACTGGTATTGGGTGTTGTAGATTTCGCAAGTGTTGCTGTCCGGGATGTAACAACAGCCGGTGCTGCATTGTAAGATCTCGTTGCTGACAGCTTCTCCAGGCAGTTCCACCGAGAGGCCTTGACTCTCCCTGATCCCCTGCTCTACACACAAGCCAAGGGGGGTGTTAAACGAACAATCAACGTCGCATCTGACTAGTTCACACTCATCAAAATCAGAACAGGAACGATCTTCAAAGAAATAATTCTCGACATTGTCGCAGCCAGCCTGATCCAGACAGTCTTCTTCAGCCAGATCAAAGCGGATGTTGTCAGCGCAGTACAGGTCGTTGTCAGGATTGGGATAAAGGTAACAGCCCAGGGCATCGTTGTCTATGCTCAGGACGGATGTGGAGAAAAGAGCTAGAAATATAGTGAAAGCTAGTACTATCATCCCTCTTTTTTGTAAATTCATACTTACGTTTTCTGAGAAGAACTTATCGTTTATAAACCTACCGTCTTGAAAAAAAGCCGTTTTCCATTATTTTTCGTCTTCAATGTCTTTAAGTTTTTTGAAGATGTTTTCTTTTTTATTCTTGACCGCTACTGATTCTAATTTTTTGAACGGGTCGGTCTCTTCTTCGTGACTGCGGGTAACCTTTCTTAATCGGCGCAGCGGTCGTTCATTGATAGGTTCGCTGTTGAACTCGAGAAATTGCTTTTCTCCCCTCTCAGTTTTAGGCACTTCGTCAGGGGCACCTCTATCGGTTCTTTTTTCGGAGAAATTTTTAATATATCTCTTAATGATAAAACCTTTCTTCATAAGATAATAAACCAGGACTGCAATCATGATTAAGATGAGTAAGGTGGTTGGAACTAATAAGGGGGTTTCGGAGTTAGTTGTTGGTTCTGCTGTAACAGGAGCATTTGTTCTTTCAAATGTTGGCAGCTGTTCAACCGGCTGTTTGGCCAGCCTACTGGTAGCATCAGCCGTAAGTCCAGCCGATTGTACACAGGCATCGCTGCACTGCTGCTTGGTAGCCAGTTCGAAACTAAATTCAGGGACGCCAATGTTTCTGGCTGCAGTTTCACAGCTACCCCGATCGTTTTCGTAAGAACAGAAATTCTGTCCTTCGGCGAAGAAGCGGCAGCAGCCCGGCGAGCACCAGGAGACGATCTGTTTCGGCTCGATGGAACCTTGCGAGCATCTACCGGCAGGGGTTTCCTGACAGGATGATTTGCAGACGACTTTTTGACATTCGCTGAAAGTTGAACATTCTGCGTTTTGTATGTCGTCTGGAGCGCAATCTTCATAGGAACGGCATTCTGATTGCGCTGTTTGTTCGTCGAGATCAAGACAATAGAGAGGGCTTTCTTTATAGAGGAGACAGCTGTCAGCAGCGGCAGAGACCATGAAAAAGAGGAGGAACATCAGGGCGATATAGTTCAGTTTATTCGTCAATGGTTTCATCCTTGATCACCTGTTATCTCACAGCGTGCGCTTCTGCCGAAAGGCTTGACGCAATGTCCTTCGCCAAGTTCGAGGTCGAGGCAAGCCGAGCCTTGATTGTTGGAAGTGCAGGCTGAGTCAAACTGGCGGTTGTCGGGATTCTCTGGCAAGTTAGCAAAATTGTAACCAGGATTGTTTCTAGCAACAATCAACGTTGATACTTCTCGGTTGTTACCACAGCCAAGAGGACCAGCACACCACCAGCCTTCTTCTTTGTTAAGTGTCCATTGTGGTTGACCTGAACATTGGACCGCAACTTTTGAACAGGAAGTGGCCAAGTTAGGATCCGTCGTGATGTCAGCGCAGAATCCTGGATTGATTAAGTTTGTCTCCGCTTCTTTTTGATTGAGACAAGTATTACCCCTAACACCATCACAAGCATAGACAACAGATCTACTCTCTTCCAGATAGCCGGCTGGTTCGGAGATGTCGATGAGTTCTGGTGACTTACCACCACAACTGATATCTTCCGGAGAGGTAAAACAAGTTGTTCCTGCAGGCAGCGGCGTCCAGGTAGCGGCATCACAGCAGGCGTGGGTTGCCAGGAAAGGGTTAATGGAGTCACCTTCTTTTATAGAATTTGGCTGATTATCGTTTTCTACTTCAACAAAATTCTGGAAAGGATAAGGGAAGTTGTGTCCTTCAGTATTAACGTGAGGGATACAGCCGACGACTTTCAATGTTTTCTGCACGGCCGTTTCCTGTTTAGCTTCTTCACAGTATGATGCTTCATAGTTTAACGACAGCTGTCCACCGATGGTATCGATCTGGTTGAAGATTGAAGAGTCTTGCCGTGACTGCAGTTGTTCTTTCCAGACTTCGATCAAGGGTTTGCCTCCGATGTTGGTGTTGTATGATCCCAATGACTGCTGTTTCCAAGGATAAGCATAGACAACGTCATTAGATGTTCTGCCAAGCGTAACTGGCTCTTCCACGAACGACTCCCGGCCGCTGTAAGATAAGGTTATGGTCGGATCGTCAAGAAGCCCTGTCTGGGAACTGGCCGGAGTCTTGACAGAAACTAGGAACGGATCTTCGGTCGATACCCAGTATTCCCTGCCTGAAAAGTATCCGCTGTAGGAGATAAGATTGCCATTTTCATCTTTGATGGTATAGCCAGTGTCGACGTTAAGATCGATATCTAAAGGACGGTCGATGAAGATGCGGACGTCCTGCTTGTCTTCTTTCTTGCCGTCGGAAGCGGTAACGATGATGTTGTAAAGTCCTGGTTCAACTGAAGGAAGGGCGTCGTTCTTAATCTCTAATTCAGGAATATCGCTTGTTGAGGGAAAAACAAAGTCTTGGATATCTCTTGACGGAAATAATTTTTTAGTACCTTGTTCGAACGAATAAGTGATTTGGCTCTCGGGACCATCACCGATAGGTTTATCTTCGTCGGCATCATGGGCCTTGGGAGAGATGAACAGGATGTTAAGATCGCTGTTATCCCCGGGAACTACTAAATAATCAAATTTGGCTGGACATTCCTTTCTGGAGATATAATCCAACGCAGGAGGGCGATCCTGCCGGGCAAAGCGGTAGCTGTACTCGCCGAAAGGATAGACGTCGGGAGCGGTAAATGTAAAGATCTCGTCACCAGTTTCGTCATCCTTCGCTTTTACCAGCTGGATGTTCATCTCATCATAACCCTCCATAGTAGGGAAGTCGCAGATCTGGAGGTTGTTCTCCTCACGACAGACCAGGTTGGGGTTGGCTTCCGGCGCCGCAAATGAAAACGTCGGCTGTTCTAGGTTGCCTTGTGAATAATCATAATCAACGTAGCGGGAATCCCAGATGATCGGATTCAGGACAGCTGCCCGCATGAACCGGGGGAAATCTGTCTCGTAGAAAAATTCAAAGTTGGTCAGCTGAAAATAATTCTCGCCAGAAAGGCTGAACTCCAAAGGGAAATCGGCTTTGATGTCCAGACCGTTGAAATCCATGGAAACGTCAACCTCGATCTGTTCCGTGAGCAGTTCGGCCTCTTCAGAGATCTCTTCTTCGGTAAACTTGGAGACGCACTCCAGCACTTCACGAGAGACGTATCTCTGCAGGTTCGCCTGGATGTTCCGCAAAGTCAGATACGCGGTGCCGAAGGAAGCTTCCTGGGGATATCGATACTGACAGAAAGCTGGTGGATCGTCTGCTGTCTGGCAGGGAAATGCTTCAGGATATTCGGAACTAGAAGACTGCCGGATAGCATAGAAGGTGGGAACATTTTGATAGGTTATCCCATTCTCGTTTTCGGTAAAAGCATCACGACCACCTTGGTCCTCCCATAATGTTCCCTGCTGGCCAAGAGTCTTGAGACCTTCTTCCAGAGGGTCGTTGAGACAGTCTTGGATAAAGATGCGCGCCGCTTCTTTAGTCACAAGACCGCCGAACAGCTCTTCCTGCTGCGAGAGAAGCTGCTGTTTCTTAAGGCTGCTGCTGAACTGGATAAAGATGATAGCGATAAATAACAAGATGATCCCCAGGATGATAAATATGGTGACTTGTCCTCTTTTTTTCATCTGACAGTCGTAGATTTTGTAACTTTTTAAATCTGATGGAAAGAGAAAGAAGAATACCTACTCGATGCTCGGCCGTAATCTTGCTGTCAGCTGCGGCCAGAGGAAATTGGTTCCAGAAGTGGCCTCGATACGCTGGAGGTTCTCGTCCTCGGTGCAGGCAAAAGTATCAGGAGAGACAAAACCGCCTTCCTGCGCGATATTCTGTGATAATCCTGTCGGCGTGACCAATCTTCCCGGCTTAAGATATTCGCAGACCGGTGTGTCGAAGTTCTCATATTCGGCTATCAAGGTCTGTTTTTCTCCCTGTATCTCTCGCACCGCCCTGACGCCAAGGTCTTGATCTTTCAGCACATAGACGTCGCGAAGGTTCTGGGACTCGGAGATGAAATTGCTGTTGTCTTCCGTATCGAGAACGTTCTCAGCGCCGAAGAGGCTGCTGAAAAAACCGCCGATGACATCAGCCACCCGGCCGAAGAAACCGCGTTCAAAGTTCTCTTTAGCGTAGATGATCGAATTAAGATCTTTGGAATACCACAGGAACTCATCGCGATTGCCGATGTCACACTGCACGAAATCTCCCCCTTCCTGACAGTTGACCTGTTCTGGAGGGATGTTTAAAGCCTGAGTAAATGAATTAGGATCGTTGATATCGATGTTCAGAGAGGTGGCCATCAGGGTCTTGAAATCGTTCCCATCTTTATATTGGAGAAGGCAGACGTTGTTGATGCAGGTGTTGTCTTCTGGAGGGACTAAAGGGTCATCTCCTGAGAACTGCTCGCCGCCAAAACAAGTCTGGATATTCTGCAGTCCTTCCTGTAACGGTTCGCTTTGGTCAACAGTAGGCGCCGCAGAGATCCCGCCGCCGATAAACTGTTCACTGTTATCAAGCTCGTTCAGAACATCCCGATAATTGCCGCAGAGGAGTCGGTAGTCCCTATCGCCAGCGATCTCTAACAATGAGCCGGCCAGGAACTTGGTCCTGGAAGACCATTCGCCGTTCTCGCAAAGGTGGTCGAAGACATATTCGTTGTCATCGACGCAGTTAGGAACATCGCCGGTGTAGATGGTTTGGGCTGTGCCTTCTGCCGTTCCGTCTCCAGAGACCAGGCATTGTTCTTTAGCTGAGCAGAAACCCCACTCATCATGATCCCAGTTCCAGCGGACCGGAAGAGCCTTCCAGTCACCTTGGACGCAGCGGTAGATACGCCCTTCGTCCACGACTTCGCCGATATTGGTAGCTTCGCTCATCGGTTCAGAACAGGCAAAGCCGTTCCAACAATAATTGGTAGGACAGCAGGCTAATGGCTGCCGGGCATCGTTGTTCTCCAGCTGATCTTCATAATCTCTTTCTCGGAAATTTTCAGCCGATGGGAATCCGGCTTCCACGATCTGCAGATAAGGTTTGCTGATGTCACAAGGCCCATTGAAAGTTAATTGTAAGACCGAAGCATCGCCAGTGTTGAACTCTAACTCTTGGACTTCTCTTGATTGCATACCACCTAACAATACAAAAATCGGACGGCAGCTTCCTTCAGCAGAGAAATGGAGGTCAAAATTATCCACGGCAATACGCTCGGAACGAAGGGTGTCGCCTTCGTTGAGATGTAATAAATTATCAGCAAAGTTTTGTCTAACATCACTCAGAACTTGGCCGTTGGAAATCAATTCCCAATAAGGCATATCTCCTCCTGGCCTATTGAATAAAGCGTTTGATAAAAGGTTTCTTCCGGGGAAGATGGAGGTAAGATTGTCTCGTTCTAGATCTATCTCATTGACATTTAGGTCTCTCACGCCGAGATAGAGTTCAGTAAGGTCTTCAGGAATATCTCCTTCCGGCGCGACGGAACCGATCTTTGTCAAAGCTTCGCTGACCCAGGAGTTGACGATGGTCTTGCCGTCTTGCCGTACTGAAGGGCTGCAGAAAAGACTGCCGTAGACAGAACAAGAGTTAGTGTTGCTGAACCAAGTTCCGGCGCCGGCACCGACAAAGGCAGGGGCTTTACAGCCGCGGAAGCCGCGTTCGTTTTCAGTATCTGCTAAAAGCACCTGTTGGGATACGGCTGTCGCCAGGACGTTTCCTGGTCCCTCAAAAGGTCCGGCGCTGATAGGTTGACGTCCGGCTTCGTTGACAAACCACAATTCATATAGTTCAGGATGAGGATTGCTGATAACATACGGCCCTTCTCCTGGCAGCGGGAACAGGCATTCTGTTTCTGCGCAGGTGTAGGAGAAAGTCCCTGGTAATCGCGAAGCTTCCGGCATGCTGACCCTGATCGCTTCAGGACGGACTCTAAGTCTTACTTCTATGGGATCGTAATTTTCTTTCAGGCCGAGTTCCCGTTGTGTTTTGGTGACAGTCGGCGGTTGACCTCTATCAACAAAAAATTCGCCTCCGGTTCTTGGATTGTAAAAATAGAAATCAAAGCCTTGCTCTAGAAAGACATTAGAAAATTCTTCAGTAGAACCCCCTTTGGGTCTTATGTCTCCCAGCCATAACTTGTGTTCGCGGTCTGGGTCAAGCGCAAAACGATGTGAGCCCATGAACTGCCCCTCCCTGCCATAGACGGAGTTATCGATGGTAAGATCATATTGTGATCGATTAGTTTGTTTTGTTCTCTCAAGAAAATAAGTCAGCGTGTACCCAATCTTATCACTTTCGGGATATTCGATGTCGATCGTTGCCGGTCTTTCCTGATAGGTCACTTCAAACTCCACATCAGCTACCGTCTGCCCGGCCTGTACCACCTGCGAGTTCCAGCAGCCTTGTCCGTTGACAGATGAGCCGGCATAATACTCGTTGTCGGCATTGCCGCAACAGAGAGCGCTATCCTGGCTGGTCTCTTCGAACCAGGCAGTTTCGCCGAAATGGGCAATGCATAGATCTTTTCCTTGAGGAACATCATAATCGGTTATCCAGGCTCCTTTCTGCGCATCTAATTTTCCTGAACATAATACAGTCGGGTTTTCTTTATTGTTGAGATAGACGTTGCTGACACTGATCTTATTTTCAGAAGGGCTGCTGGTAAGCTTGACCGCTTCGACGTTTCTTAAGTTTTCTGGGATGGGCACGACTGCATGCATCGCGGAGGTCGGTGAGAACAGCTGGTTCTTGACATCTGAAAGGATGCTGCGGGAATAGATCACTTGGTTGTTGAAGCCGATGATCTCTAAGGTCAAGACGGCTGGTGCTTCTGGTGTGATATATTTTTCTGCCGGTGCTGCAGCCGCTTCTCCTTCTGCAGGTGGTTGTTCAGAAGGTTGTTCATCTGAAACATAGCCGAAGAAGATGTCCATCTGGTTGTAGCCGGAGAAATCAAAATATTCTGATTCAGGGATGATGTTAAGGACGTCATGTGAACCGGTAATCGGTGACAAAGCATACAATCCGTCCCCGGCTTTCCTGACTTTGTTTGGCAATGAGGATCCTTCCTGAGAGACAGTCTCGGTGTCGGCGCGGCATTCAGCCCAGCTCCATCGCTGGCCTTGCTGGTAGCAGTAAAATGATGTCGCTTTTTCTACATCGGTAACTCGCGGCGAGATCTCGGAACTGATGCCCAGCGTCCCTTCCGCTTCTGCTGAACAGATGTGCCAATTGACGCTGTCTGAGACGACGTCTCTATTGTCTACTGAAATAATCTGGAGATCTGTGTTGCCGGCATCTATCCACTGCCAATGGCCAGTGGCAGTTGTCTGAGGATCTTCTGAAGACGGCTCGCTTTCTCCAGGGAGCGTCTCTTCGACAAGATCGGTATCAAGACAGACTTGCTGCAGTGGACTTCCTCTCGCAGTAGTTATGTCCAACAGGTCGCCGGGATTGTTGCCGCAGCAGTTGTTGCCGTTTTCCGCATCTTCCAACCAGTCATTGCCGCTGCCGATACAAGCTGCCCTGTCCTGCTCGCAGTTATCGACGTCTTCGCAAGTCAGCTCTCTTTGTTCCCAGATGTAACCAGTATCATCTTGGCTGCAGACCCAAGGCTGCACGGACTCTTGCTCAGCATCGGCTGATTCGACAATGAACGATTTTCCAAGCGAATCGGCGTCACAAACATACCAGCGGAATTCGTCCTCTCTTTTTAAGCAGACAAAAGTTTGGTCAACCGGAGCCTGAAAAAGATGGTTATTAAAAGCGCAAATTGAGTGTTCATTATCAATGTAATTTTTTTCGGCTTCACCAGAGACGAGCATTGATTGCAGCTTGTTGCTGCCGAAAACTCGCCCAAACGTATTTTCAGGGGGGACTTCTTCGCCAAAAAGGCTCTTTCCGGTTATGCCGGCCACAGTAGGATCGTTTCTGATGACGGTTCCTTCTGGGATAAAGAAACCGGCACAGTCGTTGGGGGTTGGCGCATCGTTTGATTTTCCGTCTTCTTCCTCACTTAAGAAATAACAGCCGGCTGTATTGGTCAGCGGAAGATCATCCCAAACACATTGGTACCTGTCGTTGATCTCTTCTCCCACTGCGGGGATGCGATTAAAGGTATTGCCAAGAGGATTATTATAGCTAAAAAAAGGAAAGGCCACACCCAACTTAACGCCTATCTTTTTAGTTTTCAGCACGTTAAAATTGATCACGTCATCGACATCACAGCTAGTGTCGTCGTCATTGCCCCAGACACCTAAAGCATAGGTAAAAGAAGTTCCGGCATCATCAAAGAAAATCTCATCGAAACTATCATCGTTGCCATCGGAATCATAAAAAGTAGAATCATATTCTGTGGGAGCGCCATCCTCATATTCTAACTTTGCAAATACCAACGCACTCAAAACTAGCAAAAGAACTACAGCTATCAACATCCCTCTTTTTTTGTTCATATGATCAGAGGAAATAGAATCATTCTTTCTTTATAAAATTACCGACTGGAAAAAAAGGCTTACCTGCCGCTTTCCAGTTTGACGCCGCCCAGAACCCGCCAAAAAGCAGCTAAATCTTGCGTTGAGCGCAATCTTTCTTTGGAATCGGCAAATGTAGAAAAGAGCATCTTGACTTTATATTTCTGGCATAACTTGATATTCTGCATCATCCGGCCCAGTAATCGACCTTTCTTATCGGAATCCTGGATCTCGGCAAAGGAAAAAGCGATCGTTTTGCCCTTCTCGGCAGCAATCCTGCAGGTAACTTGGTCTAGAGCACCGCGTAAGTAATGAAAACTATCTTTAGGATTGATCATCTCTTGACCAAAGATGATATCCACCCTAGAGTGTTCTAAAGCAAACCGAAGTAATTCTTCAGTAGCTGGTCGAAAAACCACTAACAGATTTTTTCTCTTAGCCTCATTGGTCTTCTTGAGCAGTTCTTTAGTAGTAACTGCTTCAACCACTGCGAAATCAGAATTGCTGAACAGGGTTTCAGTAAAACCAAGTTCGCCAGATAACTTTTCCGTATCTGGGTCTTTTTTCATCAGCAAGAGGTTCATCATAAGCGATTAAAATAGTAAAAACTTTTATAAATATACCCCCTAAAAAAGACCTATTCAAACAGTTGCCTCATTTGGAGACGGTTGGGAGAAAAACTATGAACATAACAGTACACTTCGAAAAAGAACAAACCACCAAGGATATCCTTCTTACAGGGACTTCTGTAAATGATCTTCTTGAACAGCTGAAGATAAATCCAGAAACCGTATTGGTAGTCAGGAACAAAGAAGTGATCACTGAAGATGAAATTCTCTCCGAAAACGACAACCTCCAGATCCTGAGCGTCATTTCCGGAGGCTAAGATGCGGTGTCTCAAGTGTCAAAATAGCGCAGTCATCACCCTTCAGCATGGGGCTCTTTGCCGGAACCATTTTCTAAGCTACTTTGAAGAGAAGGTTTTCAAGACCATCCAGAAGTACCAGATGATCAGCCGGGACGACCGCATCTGCATCGCCACCTCCGGCGGCAAGGATTCCCTCACTGTCCTATACTTGACCAGAAAATATCTGGAGAAAAATAACATACCCAAAGAAACCCTGCTGGCTTTAGCTATTGATGAAGGGATCGATAATTATCGGCAGACAACCTTAGAAGATCTGAAGAAGTTCTGCCAGGAGCATGATGTACCGCTGCAGATCGTCAGCAACAAAGAAGAGTTTGGCCACACTTTAGATGAAGCGTATCCGATCGTCAACAAAGATTCCAACAAGAAGCCGTGCAATATCTGCGGGGTCTGGCGGCGTTATCTGTTGAACAAGCATGCGCGGAAACATGGAGCGACGAAAGTGGTGACTGGCCACAACCTGGATGACGAAGCGCAGGCCGTCATCATGAATATTTTCAAGGCCAATACTAAACTATCGGCAAATCTCGGCCCGGTTTCCGGTGTTAAAGAACACGACCTGTTCGTGCAAAGGGTCAAGCCGTTATATTTCTGTAGTGAGAAAGAGACGAGGCTGTATACTGTGCTGATGGAGTTCCAGGTTGATTTCACCGAATGTCCGTATGCTTCGGAAGGATTCAGGGCGCACGTCAGGGACATGCTCAACGACTTCGAACATAAGTACAAAGGGACGAAACAAGGTATCATCAACTCTTTCCTGGCTATATTGCCGCTGCTCAAGGAACAGGCTCAGGAATATGGAGAGATCAAGCGCTGCGTAAAGTGTGAAGAACCGGCTAACAATGAGATCTGCAATGCCTGCAAGATCAAGGAGGCTCTGCAGCATGGATAGATACGACCGCCAGAAACTTCTCCTGGGAGAAGAGAAGCAGAAGATCTTACAGGGCAAGACGGCTGCGGTCGTCGGAGTCGGGGCTCTCGGTACAGTAGCGGCAGAACTGCTGGCCAGGGCCGGTGTATCGCTATTGTTGATAGACCGGGATGTAGTTGAGGAAAGTAATCTGCAACGTCAATTATTGTTTGATGAACAGGATGTAGGGAAGAGCAAAGCTATCGCGGCGAAGGAAAAATTAAGTAAAATAAATTCTTCAATAACCATCATGGAAAAACCTGTCCAATTTGATAATCAGAATATCAAAATGCTAGATGACGTTGACATTGTACTAGACTGCACCGATAACTTGGAGACTAGATTTTTGGTAAACGATCACTGCCGGAAACAGAAGATCCCTTGGATCTACGGAGCGGCCATCAAGACCTCCGGTTATGTCATGCCGATCGTTCCTGAAGGGCCTTGTCTAAGATGTTTCCTGAAAGAAGCTAACTTAGAAACCTGTGACACTGTTGGTGTGTTAAATACCGTAACGACCATCATCGCCGCTGAGCAAGCAACTTTGGCCCTGAAAATCTTGCTGGGAGAAAATGTTGAACCGATCTTGTCATATCACGATGTCTGGAATGATGAACATAAAAAATTGATGATCACCAAGAAAGCTGGCTGTCCCGCCTGTAATGGTGTTTTTGAATATCTTGATAAGAAAGATACTGCTGTTTTAGTCAGGTTTTGCAGCGCCGGAAAGTTTCAGATCAGGGGAAACAAGCCAGACTTAGGATCTATCAAAGAAAGATGGAGTAAGATAGGCAAGGTCTACGGTGATGGACAGATGATCTGTTTCGGCAGCATCACCTTATTTGAAGATGGAAGAGCTTTGGTAAGAGCTAAGACCAAAGAAGAGGCCTTGTCGATCTACTCTAGGCTTGTCGGAAATTAGAGAGTTGTTCCTTGATGTCTTCGTCACCATACGCGATAAGCGGCCGCATCGCTGGAAGGGAAAACTCATATCGGCCATATTTTTCAAAATTCTGGCCGCTGACGACAATGTTAGCCTTTTCTTTGACGGCAAGATCTTCGATCTCGCTTGCGTCTTTGATCATATGAAGTAAAAGCGGCCGGGGACTAAACTTTTGCAGCAGGTTGATGTCTCTGTCTTTGACAGATACAGGAACGATATCGGTGCCCCGCTTCATGAACAGTAATCCGGCCAGCAAACTGGCTTCCTCTTCCAAAAACAAGACCACTTTCCCCTCCACACCCGTCGGTAATCCCCCGGAACAGACGACCTTGTCCACAAAGATAAAAGCCCCATCCTGGTTGATCTCAACGTTAAGTGTCTGAGGAGATTTCAGGCCGAAACGAAGATCGCTGTTCTCTTCGATATATTTGCCGACAAGAGAATTGATCTCAGGTGATTTGAGTGGAAAACGTTTATCGCTGCGCTGGGTCTCTACCCGAAAGCTGCCTGTTTTCCCTTTTAGGAGCTGGACGGCTGCCTGTTTTATCTCTTCTATGTCTTGCTGCGTCTTGACTGCCAGCGAATAAGACACTAAGCCAAAGACTCTCTTGAGAAGGTGGTGCTCTTCAAAATACGGCAGCAAAAGACGGCTGCGGATGTTTCGCGGTCGCTGACCGGTCATCTTCTCAATATTATTAAGAAGCCGTCTCTCAAAGACGCTGCGATTCTTCCCTTTCAGGAAGATCTCTCCATAGCGAAGCAGGACGTGAGTATACATATTAGTATCCTGGAAAGAGGCTCTTTTAAAAACCTTCCGACGCTATTTCCACCGGAAACCGGGGGGTGCCATATATAAAGTATATGCTTCTCTGAAAATTTAGCAATTTATAAAGGCAATATTTAAATAGAGGTGGCTGCTTTATAAATAAAATATTACTTAAAACAGGGGGTCACAATGGTAAAAGAAGTAAAAAAAGTTAAAGAAGGTAAAAAGAGCATTCGTATCGTAAATATTGTTGTTTCTACTGCATTAGAAAAAGACATCCCATTAGAAAAGATGGCAGCGACATTGCCTAACACTGAATATAACCCAGAGCAGTTTCCAGGTCTTGTACTCAGGATAAAAGAGCCTAAGACGTCTGCTCTTATCTTCTCCAGCGGTAAGGTTGTCTGCACCGGCGCCAGAACACTGGAAGAAGTCGACAGAAGCATCCAGAGCATCATCAAAAGCCTTAAGAAACTGGATATCAATGTTACCATCAAACCGAAGATAACCGTCCAGAACATCGTTGCTTCGGGTAGTATCGGTATGGACTTAAACCTGAACGTCCTCGGTATCAAGTTGCCGAACACGGAATACGAACCGGAACAGTTCCCGGGCCTGGTCCACAAGCTGAAAGGCACCAATGCAACGTTCCTGCTGTTCAGCAACGGTAAGATCGTCTGTACCGGCACCAAGACCGAAGAGCAAGTTAACGAAGCCACCGATAAGCTTATCGAGAACCTTCAGAAACTTCTCCAGAAGAAATAAGCTTTTTGCTTTCTTTTTATCTTGATTGTTCTTCTTTTTTTATCTTTTTCATAGCAGTCTGGATCGACAGACTACAGTTTGTCTGATAATGGCGTAAATGTGCTCTAAAACGCCAAGTGAGACCATAAACAAGCTTCTTTCATGATGCCAGTACTGTATACAAAAAGATATAAAGGCCTTGCGCTCCTGCCATGATCGGGGGTTTCTCATGGAAGTTGACGAGCAAATAAAGATATTTCAGGAATTCATCGAGCAGAATTATTACCCTCAACTGCTGGAAGCGGTGCGTAAAGGACAAAGCCACCTGGTTCTTGATTTTGCGGAACTGGTCAAGTTCAATACCGAGATCGTGGAAGACCTGCTGGAAACACCAGAAGAGGTGTTAAAAGCCGGCGAGATCGCCGTCAAGGAATTTGACCTGCCAAGAAAGATCACCCGTTTCTCCCTTAGATTCTTTAACCTTCCTGATTCGCAGAAGATCCTTATCGGCGAGATGCGTAGCAAGCACCTTAACAAGTTTGTCTGGACCGAGGGTATCGTCAGACAAAAGTCGGATGTGCGGCCTCACGTTACGGTCGCCAAGTTTGAATGTCCTTCCTGCGGCAACATCCTTAACGTGATGCAACTTGACAAAAAATATAAAGAGCCGACGCGCTGCGGCTGCGGGCGCAAGGGGAAATTTAGAGAGATCTCCAAAGAGCTGGTCGACGGACAAGGATTAGTGTTGGAAGAATCGCCGGACGATCTCGATGGATCACAGCCGAAGAGGATCAACGTTTTTCTGAAAGGAGACTTGGTTTCGCCCATCTCTGAGAAGAAAAGCAGCCCTGGTTCGAAAGTACAGCTGTTCGGCTGGCTGGCGGAAGTACCGATAACCTTGCGCACCGGCGGACAAGCCACCAAGTTTGACCTTGTCCTGGAAGCCAACTATCTGCTGCCTTTGCAGGATGATTCTGCTGATCTTAAGATCACTGAAAAAGAGCTGGAACAGATCAAAGAGATCGCTAAAGGAGAAAACCCTCTTTTCTCGCTGGCCAGCAGCATGGCTCCGTCTATTTATGGGCATGATAAAATTAAAGAAGCGTTAGTATTGCAATTAGCTGGCGGTTGTCGTAAGGAGAGACCCGACGGTGTTGTAACCAGAGGAGATATGCATATGCTCCTTATTGGAGATCCGGGATCAGGAAAATCACAATTATTGAAACGAATCACGGCCATCGCGCCGAAAGCAAGGTTCACCAGTGGAAAGAGCGCCACGGGGGCTGGCCTGACTGCTTCCGTCGTTAAAGACGAATTCTTAGGTGGTTGGAGTTTAGAAGCAGGTACTTTGGTCTTGGCTAACCGCGGTTTCGCGATCATCGACGAGTTAGACAAGATGGGAAAAGAAGACCGTTCCGCCTTACACGAGGCGCTTGAACAGCAGACTATCAGCATCGCTAAAGCCAACATCCAAGCTACGCTGCGCTGCGAAACGACTGTGCTGGCAGCAGCCAATCCTAAGTTCGGCCGCTTTGATCCCTACGATCTGGTCGCTAATCAGATAAACCTGCCGCCGACGTTGATCAACCGGTTCGACCTGATCTTCCCAGTAAAGGACCTGCCGCACCGTGAGAAAGACGAGAAGATGGCTGATTTCATATTGAAGCTTCACCAAAGTCCTGAATCGGCAGTGGCCGATATCCCCTCAGAACTGATGCGAAAATATTTTGCCTACATTCGCAAGAACATGCATCCGCAGATGACCAACACCGCAGTTGATGAGATCAAAAATTATTATATCACCATGCGTAATTCTGGAAAAGGCGAAGAAGCAGGAATGAAAAGCATCCCCATCACGGCCCGGCAGCTGGAAGGACTGGTACGTCTTTCTGAAGCTGCGGCCAAGGTACGGCTTTCAACTAAGGTGACGAAACAAGATGCGCAAAAAGCCATCGAGCTGGTCGATTACTGCCTTAACCAGATCGCCAAAGATTCGGAAACCGGACAGATCGATATCGACCGCCTCGGAGGAAGGATGACTGCTTCCCAGAGAGGGGGCATCAGCGTCATCAAAGAGATCATCCATGCTCTCGAAGAGCAGACCAATGAAAAGATCATCCCGATCGAAAATATTGTTGAGGCGGCTAAAGAGAAGAGCCTAAGCCAGGAGAAAGTGGAAGAGGCTCTTGAAAAATTACGGCGCTCTGGTGATATCTTCGAACCAAAACGTGGTTTTATCCAAAGACTATAGGTTTTGATAAAGATGGAAAAGACAAATTATCTTAGGCACCCTGCAGTGAAGACGACGATACGTTCCATCATTAAAGGTCGCTTCGTCCAGGAGAACGATCAGAACCCAAATTATATCTTGACTGAAGAGCAGGAAAAGATCTACCGCTTTAATGTTGTTGCGGTTGTCGTCCAGAAAGAAAACGTGGGATCTATCAGCAACCTGCTCCTTGATGACGGCAGCGGACGTATCATCCTTCGTTCGTTCGAAGAAAGCCGGGCGATTGAATCTCTGCAGGTCGGCGAAGCCGTACTGTGTATCGGCAAGGTTCGAGCCTACAATGAAGAAAAATATCTTTCTCCGGAGATCGTCAAGAAAGTTGATGTGGCCTGGCTGAAAGTAAGGAATCTCGAGTGCCCACATCCTGTTGAGATGGAAGGAGCGGCAGAAGAGCCGGCTGCAGAAGAAGAGTTGCCGACAGATGAGCAGGAAGAAGAGATAGAGGATCTGCCGCAACAGAACTTGCAGCTGCCTCACGATAAGATCAATAATCTTATCAAAGAACTGGACGCCGGCAGCGGCGCTCTGATTGAAGAGATTATAGAGAAATCGCCCTTACAAGATACTGAAAAGATTCTAGAAAAGATGATGGAGAGCGGCGAGATTTTTCAATGCCAGCCCGGCCGGGTGAAAGTGTTGTGATCTTGTTGTGATTCTCATGCAAACAATGCCGGCGTGATAAACACCTCAACTACTGCAGCCACGAAAAGGATGCCTAGGCTGATGAGGACCATATCTAACACATCGATCAATACCCGGTCTTCTTGAAAATTGTGTTTGATCAAAGCCACCGAGATGATGCCCCCAGCCAACCCTGCAACAAAATATGCAGCAATCTCTAGGATGCCGTGGGTCATGTAGCGGAAGAAACCATGGGTCACAGATGAAAAATAGACAGATAAGGTGGTGGCACCAGTAAGGTTGATAGCTTCGGAAACATTGTTACGGACAATACTGCCGAACGCCGCAGCGATGACCGAAGAGTTCCAAGTGAGGATGAACAAGGCGCCAGTACCATATAATAAAGAGAATACTAAGCAGAAGAAAAGCACTTTGATGTTGTTCATAAAGATCCTATTCAAAAAATCGAGCCGGGTGATGCCACCCGTAAGACTAGCCTGAAGGTTGCTATTGACACTGATGATGGCCTGCTCCTGTAAAGCGAAGGTGGTCTGGACCGTCGCTTCCGGCAGGAAAACATAACAGGCAGTAAGGCCCAAAGTGGTGCCGAAAAAAAGGAAGAGCAAGAACAATAACACTTTGGAATGCTCTTTAAGAAGGCTCCACTCCCCTTGATAGCTAAGGTCGAGATCAAGCTCTTCTTCGTTTTTGATAGTTACGTAAAGCATCGGCAGCAAAGAAAGGACGATCAGAAAGACCAGCAGCAGACTGGCTCCTTCTTTAAAGACAACGTTTGACAGTAAGACGGCGACTAATGAGTTGAAGAAACCTGCGAAAAACATCTCCCAAGGCCTTCTTTTAAGAGCGAAAGGATTAAGCAGCGATTCCAAAACCATAGCTACACAAAGTGTTCTTCATTATATAAACATTTCTTACTAAAGGGTTTCCCGGTTTTTCCTGCCCCCTTGGTTTCCGATGGAAGTCTTTCTCAGAAGAAAAAAGTATTCTGACGGCTTGGTTTTTTGTTTTTATTGGATGAAAAAGGTTGGTGGGAGTTAGTTTTAGAGAAAAAAAAGACCAAAAAGACAATAGAAAAGATTTACTACGATCAATTTCCGGTAGAAAAAATAAGATGTTAAGCGTAATCAACGATAGTGGTGCTGCAAATATGAGACAGAACTGTTCTTAAAATTGTTTTGACCGGTCCAAATAACTAACTGTTCCCTTTCTTCTTCTTTCTTCTATTCTTTTCCTTTTCTTTCTTCTTCTGTCTCTTCATCTCATCAACCATCAAAAAAATCAATCACCGGCCTTTCTTTTTTAATCTTATTATTATTATTTACTATATTGAAAATAATATATAATATATATAATAAAAAACAAAATACTTTTTACTCAAAGAGAGAATCTTGACTACTTCAGACAGTTTTCAACGAACAGTACCTAATGTTAAAATAGAGTGCATCTTTACGGCTGCTCCTGAGAGAAAGTCGTCACTACTTACTAATTCAACGATAACTATTTATAGAAGCTCCACCAGAAACAAGGGTGTCTGGTATATAGCTGACGATTGTTATTTCCTATTTCAGCATAGTTTATATAAATTTGGTCTGGACAGAGTGATGACAACAACAAAACCACAACAAGGTTGTTGTTTCCATACGAAATGAAGGGGGTGCAGTATGGGGATAAGTAATTTTTTTGAAAATTATTTGAAAAAGGACTCTTTTTTTGTCGACAAGTCCGTACTTTTGTCTTCCTACATGCCCGAAGAAGTAATCTTTAGGGAAAACCTGATCCAGGAAGCGGCCAATATCCTGGCTCCTGCCCTTAGGGAAGAGAAACCATCTAATCTTTTTGTTTACGGCAAGACCGGCACCGGCAAGACCCTCTCTGTGAAATATCTGCTGCGAACGATGAAAGAGATTGCTGAGAAAAACAACATCAATATCGTCTCGATCTATATCAACTGCAAGCTGAAGAGGGTTGCCGACACCGAATATCGGCTTATCGCCCGGCTTATCAAAGAGTTTGGGGAAGAAGTTCCGGCCACCGGCTTACCGACAGATGAGGTTTATAATATATTTTACACCTTGCTTGACAAGAAGAAACAAGTGGTCCTTCTGGTGTTGGATGAGATAGACCAGCTTACTAAGAAGATCGGTGACGAGATATTATACAACTTGACTCGGATCAATGCCGAGCTAAAAAACTCACAGATCTGTCTCATCGGCATCTCCAACAGCCTCATATTCTCAGAAAATCTTGATCCGCGTGTGAGAAGCAGTCTTTCGGAGGAAGAATTGATCTTTCCTCCTTATAACGCCTTGCAGATCCAGGACATCCTCCGTAAAAGAGGAACGATTGCGTTCAAGGAAGGCGCCGTTGAGGCCGGTCTGATAGAGAAGTGTGCTGCCTATGCTGCGCGCGAACATGGGGATGTCCGCAGAGCCATAGACCTTTTGCGGGTGGCCGGCGAATTAGCCGAACGTGCCGGCTCGCAGACTATCCCTATAACTTATCTTGATGAAGCAGAGAGAAAAGTGGAATCAGACCGCATCATCAATGCCACCATCAGCCAACCCAAACAGTTCCAGAGTGTCCTTTATGCGTTGTTATATGTCTCTCCACAGAAAAAGAACTTCTTTACCGGTGAGATCTACGAGGTATACCAAGGGGTCTGTCGCAAATGTCGGCTTAACGTGCTGACCCAGCGTCGTGTTTCCGATATCCTGGCAGAACTTGATATGTTAGGCATCATCAACGCCAAGATCATCTCCAAAGGTAGATACGGGCGCACCCGGGAAATTTCTCTTTCGCTGGAAGAAGGCCTGGAACGGCGTCTGCGTGAAGTTCTGGAAAAATCACTGGGCTTGGCATAAGCACCTTATTTTATCATTACTATGAAAGATCCAAAAAACGACGACAAGAGGGCAAGGATAGAGGAGCTGTTCGAGAAAGGGCTGCTTGTCAGCGAAGACATTCTCGAGCGCAATCTAGAAGGCACTCTTTTAGACAAGATAGAAACAGAGTCAGACCTTATCGTCATCAATTCCGATTATGCTGATGTTATAGAACAACAAGCGTCGTTGGTGGACTGGTACGAGGTAGACAAACAAAGGGTCACCGCCGAGAAAGAACGCGACGAAGAGCTATATCAAGCCCAGCTGCAGCATTTCAAGAAGTCGCAAGTTTCGGTCGTACCGTTGCAGCAGGATGAAGAAGGGATAGAGAAAGTCACATTTGAAGTGTCCAGCATAGAGGCCGATCTTAGCGTATCGACGCCGGCAAGCAGCTTTTCGACCGAAACCTCTTCTGTTGTCGAGGAAGAAAAAGGCGGCGCGTTTGTCCCTTCTGTGAGTTCAGCCGTCACGGTTGTCCTTTCGTATGAAAACATCCCTAAAAAATATGCACCGGACGATTTTGCCACCTTTTTCATGAGTCGTTATCGGTTCATCGAAGGTATCCTCCGTCATCGCCAGGAACTAGAAAATACGTTGTCTATAAACCGGGTTTCCGCCAAAAAAGAGAAAGAAAACATCTCAGTTATTGGATTAGTAGCTGAGATCAATGAGACGGCCAAGGGCAACGTGATCCTCACTTTAGAGGACCCTACTGGACGCATCAAGATCCTTATCATGAAAGACAAGAAAGACCTGTATGCCCTTTCCCAAGACTTGGTCGTTGACGAAGTCATCGGTGTCTCTGGGACTTCAGGAGACAACATCATCTTTGCCAACAATATTGTCTGGCCCGACATTCCTGCGTCTCACGTCCTTAAAAAAGGGCCGGAGGAGGAATATGCGGTTTTTCTCTCTGATGTTCACGTCGGCTCTAAACTGTTCCTTGGCAAGGAGTTTGGTAAGTTTATCAGCTGGGTCAACGGTACTGCAGGCACGGAGGAACAGCAGCAGATCGCCCGAAAAGTGAAATATATCTTTGTAGCCGGCGATCTGGTCGATGGCGTCGGTATCTATCCTTCACAAGAAGAGGAGTTAGAGATACCGGACATAAAAGGCCAGTATGCCGAATTTGCTCGACTTATCTCTCAGATCTCAAAGGACAAGCAGATCATCCTCTGTCCCGGGAACCACGACTGTGTGCATCTGGCAGAACCGCAGCCGGTCTTCTACCAAGAGTTTGCTCCAGACCTCTTCACGCTGCCCAACGTCACGGCCGTCACTAACCCAGCTATCGTCAACATCGGCAAGAAAGAAGGCTTTGAAGGGTTTGATGTTCTTCTTTACCACGGCTACAGTTTTGATTACTATGTTGCCAACGTCTCTTCTATCCGAACTGGCGGCGGCTACCACCGCTCTGATTTGATAATGAAGTTCCTTCTTAAAAGGAGACATCTTGCTCCGTCTTTTACCTCCACACCATACTATCCTTCTCACGACGAAGACCCCTTACTTATCAAGAAGATCCCCGATTTTTTCATCACCGGTCACATCCATTACTCCAGCGTCGCTAACTATAAAGGGGTTACGATGATCAGTGGCAGCTGCTGGCAGGCCAAGACCTCATTCCAGGAAAAGCTTGGTCATGAGCCGGAGCCCGCCCGAGTTCCAGTGGTCAACCTCAAGACCCGGGAGATAAAGATCCTGCGTTTTGGTTAAGGCAGCAGTCGGCCAAGATGATAAAGGTGCATGATGATAGCTTCCCCAGAGATAAACCAGTACTTCCAGAACCTGGACACTGAGATAAAAAGGTGCTACGAGGTAGCGAAAGCCGCCCGGAGCAAGGGGCTTGATCCAGACAAGGCAGTTTCCATCCCTTTGGCTAAAAACATGGCTGAAAGGGTTGTCGGTCTAGTGTCTGTCGTCTATCCGCAGATAACTGAAACTACAGTTACAGAAAGGATCAGTGAGCTCGAAAAAGAATACGGTCTTCTTGACTGGCGGGTGGCTCTCAAGATCGCCGAAGAGGTAGCTAAGGAAAAGTTCTGTAAATTTGAGAACAAACAGCAGGCATTGGAGATCGGCATCAGGGTCGGTTTTGCCTATCTAACTTTGGGCATCGTCTCGGCGCCGATCGAGGGTTTTATCGGCATCAAGATCAAGAAAAGGCACGATGGCAAGGAATACTTCGCATTGCAGTATGCTGGCCCGATCAGGGGAGCAGGAGGCACAGCCGCTTCTACCTCAGTCATCCTTTCTGATTACGTCAGGGTCAAGATGGGTTATGCACCGTACGATCCTGATGATAAAGAAGTCAGCCGTTACACTGCCGAAGTTCACGATTATCATGAAAGGGTCACCAACCTGCAATACCACCCTTCTGACGAAGAGCTGAAGTTTATGGTTTCGCACGTGCCGGTGGAGATCGACGGCGATCCGACTGAGCGTTTCGAAGTTTCTAACTATAAAGACCTGCCGCGTATCGAGACAAACCTCATCAGAGGGGGGATGGCACTGGTTCTTGCAGAAGGCTTATGCCAAAAAGCACCCAAGCTCTGGAAACGTCTTTCCAAATGGGGCAAGGACTTCGACCTGGAATGGGGTTTCCTAAAAGAGTTTCTGGAACTGAAAGAGAAGATCCACGCTGCTTCTTCCAGCAATGAAAAAGAAGCTGACGGCAAGGAAGAGAAGAAGCAGGTCAAGGCTAATAATACTTTTATCATGGATCTTGTCGCGGGACGTCCGATCCTGACCCATCCTTTAGCAGCAGGCGGCTTCCGCCTTCGTTATGGAAGAAACAGGACGTCTGGTTTCTCAGCCACAGCTTTACATCCGGCAACCCTTATAGTCCTTGACAGGTTTATTGCCGTCGGCACTCAGCTGAAGATGGAACGTCCTGGGAAAGCGGCCACCGTAACTTTATGCGACACCTTGGAAGGGCCGATCGTACGGCTTGAAGACGGGACGGTCTTGAAACTGAACAGCGAGGAGGAAGCAAAAGTACACAACAAGAAAGTAGAGTCGATCCTTTTTCTGGGAGACATCCTCTTCAATTACGGCGACTTCTCAGAGAACGGCCAGGCGCTGGTCCCTCCTGGTTATTGTCCGGAGTGGTGGTCGCTGGAGCTGGATAAGGCCTGCAAGGAGAAGTTTCCAGAAGACACTAGGAACCAGGCAGCAGCATTATTACAGGTTGAAGTTTCACGTCTGGGTTCTTTCCTCGACGAGCCTTTGTTTATCGTGCCGACCTGGGAAGAGTCGCTGTCGATCAGCGAGAATCTGAAAGTGCCGCTGCATCCAGATTACACCGCTTACTGGAAGCTGGCTTCTGCTCAAGATCTGAAGGTTCTACAAGAATGGTTGCAGGAAGCCAAAGTTACCGAAGGGGCGGAAAAGATAATCCTTCCTTTCAATACTCATAAAGAAAAGCACTTGCTGGGGAAAAGCATCTTTGAGAACATCGGCCTGCCGCATCAAGTTGTATCTAAAGAGAATGTTGTGCTGGAACGCAAAGAAGCGAAAGCCTTGGCTCACCTTTTCCATCTTGGTCAGCCGGAGAAGATAGAGATACCGGACGGGGAGAACGCGCTGGAAGCGCTTAGCAAGGTCTCGACGATCATTCTCCGCGACAAGGCCGGAACATTCGTCGGCGCCCGCATGGGGAGACCAGAGAAAGCCAAGATGCGCCATCTTACTGGAAGTCCGCAGGTGATGTTTCCCGTCGGCGACGAAGGCGGGCGGCTGCGCAGCTTCCAGTCAGCATTGGAAGCCAAGAAAGTCACCAGCTCTTTTCCAATGTTTTATTGTCTGGAATGCAAGACCGATTCTATCTATCCATCATGCGAAGAATGCGGCCGTGATTGCGGCAAGAATTATCACTGCCGGATCTGCGGCGACCTTAACAAAGACAGCTGCCGACATGGGCCGGCCAGTTCTTTCAAGACACAGGAGATAGATATCGATTATTACATCAAGAAAGCGAAGAAGCGCGTGGACGAATCGCTTCCGAACCTGATAAAAGGTATCCGAGGAACATCGAACAGGAATCATGTTGTCGAACATCTTTCCAAAGGCCTGCTGCGGGCCAAACATACTATCTATGTCAATAAAGATGGCACCACCAGATACGACTGCACCGAGCTTCCGTTGACCCATTTCAAGCCGAAGGAAGTCAACACTTCCGTAGAGAAATTGCGTTCGATAGGCTACACTCACGATATCAAAGGCAAAGAGCTAGCCGACGACAATCAACTTTTGGAACTGAAACCACAGGATATTGTCCTTCCAGGATTCGACTCATTGGAAGAATCCGCTCCAAAAGTGTTGATGAACGTAGCCAAGTTTATCGATGACTTACTGCAGAAGTTCTATGGGCTTCCTCCTTTTTACAACATCAGAAAAAAAGAAGATCTCGTCGGCCATCTGGTGATCGGCCTGGCTCCTCATATCTCCGCTGGCTTGGTGGGAAGGATCGTCGGCTTTTCAGAGACGCAAGGGCTGCTGGCCCATCCGATGTATCATGCCGGTCTGCGTCGGGACTGCGACGGCGACGAAGCTGCAGTGCTGCTGCTGCTAGACGGACTGATCAATTTTTCCAGACAGTTCCTTCCTACTAGCCGCGGTTCAACCATGGACTCTCCTTTGGTGCTTACCTCTTTTTTGGACCCGACCGAAGTTGACGATCAGGTACATGGGATAGATGTAGAGTGGCGTTATCCACTGGAGCTGTATGAAGCGGCGATGGAGATGAAACGGCCGTGGGAAGTGACTTTTGACAATGGCAGGAAGATCCAGCAGCTTAGCCATCGTCTCGGCAAACCAGAACAGTATGAAGGATTCGGCTTCACGCACCACGTTGACAATTTCAACAAAGGGGTCTGCTGCTCAGCCTACAAGACTTTGCCGTCGATGGCAGAAAAGCTGGTAGGTCAGATGGAGATAGCAAAAAAAGTGAGGGCTGTTGACATGGATGACGTAGCTCAGTTGGTAATAAAAAAACATTTCCTGAAAGACATCAAAGGCAACCTTAGAAAGTTTTCCATGCAGCAGTTCCGCTGCGTCAAATGCAACGAGAAATACCGTCGTCCGCCGTTGAATTCTGCCTGCCTGTCCTGTGGCGGCCGTCTGCTGTTCACTATATCGCACGGTTCGGTCATCAAGTACCTCGGGCCGTCGCTGATGCTGGCTGAGAAATACGACTTCTCGCCGTATCTAAAACAGACCTTGAACATGCTGCAGGCCGATGTTGACCATATCTTCGGCCGTGAGAAAGAGAAGCAGGTAGGATTGGGAGAGTTTATGGGGTGATGACCAGCTCTTGACCAGCAGCTCGTATCCACGATGCAGATCAGAATGCGGCAGGTAGTCCCAAGGCAAGGGGATCGGCGGCGCTATCCCTACCCTTCCACTACCACTTCAGCATGCGGCACACCTTGCACAAATAGGATCTTCTGTGGATCGACATAATCCTGTTCGACGCCGATGGCTACTGCGCCTTTTCCGGTAAGATGAAGGTGGCTGAACTTTTTCAACACGGCGACAACTTCTTCCTTGTTCTTTTCTTCACCTTTATAGAATTCTTTACTGAGGTCAAGCTGTAATTTTCCTTCTTCAAAAGTCTTGCCGAGAATGTCGCTGTCAGTGACCACAAGGACCGATCCATGCGGGCCTTGTTTTTGTGAGATCGTAAACATCATAGGTTCTTCACTGGCTTCTTGGCACCGCAGGCCTGGCATTTAAGGTAAGTGACGCCTTTTTCCTCTTCCAGTTTTGTATCCGGCTTGTTGCATTCAGAACAGTACAAAAACTCACTGGCATACTTCTTGATCTTTTTGTTTATCATGGAAGCCGCGACTTTTGTACCGAAGATAGTCCTTTCTCCGACAAATTTCCCCGGCGTTGCCAATTCACGTAAAAGGTATTTCAACAGATGCTCCGGACTACGCTGTAAATCTTTCGCTATCTTCTTTAGGTTGACCAGGACGGTCTTGTTACCTTCCAGGTGGCCTTTGACCTTCTCGATAGTAAAGCGTTGATCTCCTTGCGTCTGCTCCGGCAGCTCTCCCTGAGCTTTTTCCAGAAGTTCTTCGTAGCTTGGCATTTTATGGTAAAAGAAACTGCCTCTTTTATAAATGTTTAGCGTGGGAAACTTTCCGCAACTTTTATATAGTGTAGAAGCAACCCTTCAACTACTTACAAAAAGAGGTGTTGACGATGGCTGAATTAGAATTTGCGGCATTTACTCTCGCAGTATTTTTTGGGATCTTACTGGCGATAATCTATTCCTTGCGCGTCCTCGTTGCGTTAGAAAGGCGGGTAGCCAGTATGGAAGCGAACATCCAGCGCATGACGGCGAAAGTGCTGAAGGAAGAAGGCGTTATCGAAAGAAAAATTTCCAAAAACAGAAAACGACGCTAAGTCGTTTATATTTTCTTTTTTACGGTTTTTTTCCGCGCTGTTGTTTTCCCTTTTTTCTCGGTGGTCTTCTTTTTGACGGAAGTTGTTTTCTTTACCGCTTTCTTTTTCACAGAAATTGTTTTTGCTGAAGGTTTCTTCTTTGCAGCTGTCTTCTTTTTTACAACCTTCTTCTTGACTGCCGCTTTTTTCTTGGTAGCTACCTTCTTGGCTCGCTCCCGGACTACCCTTCTGCGTTCTTTTCGCTGTTCCTGAAGTTTCTCCAACTCCTCTTTGATCTCGCCGATCCTTTTCTTCAGACCGATGACCTTCTCGGCACTATCGTCCTGACCTAGCAGTTCGCCACATTCCGGACAATGGAACTCAAAGTCCATAGCTTGGTCAAAATTCAGCCTTACACAACTGTTAGGACAGGAGAAAAACAGCTCTTTCTCTTCCTGTTCCAGCCGGTGCTCTAGACGTTCCAGGACGTTTCGTTTCATCTTGAAGTAGCTGAACCTAACGCTGTCTGGCAGCAAGGTCCAATAATAAATGTACCAGCCTTTTTGCTTGTCTTTCTTACGATTAAAACCGACTAGATTATGGTTGTAGAGAATGTAAAGCATCTTACGCACGACTTTGATGTCGCTCTTGATCTTCTTAGCGAGGTCAAATTCAGAAACATTTTCTTTGCCGTTAAGTTCCTGGATGAGCGGAAGACCTTCTTCACCAAGGATAGAGACCAGTATCTCTTCGATTTTCTTTTGGGTCAGGCGCATTATCCATTTACAATGAGTGATAACACTTTTAAACCTTTCGGTGTGCAGAGGTAAAAGTTATAACCTGCAGGGAATTCTTTCTCCTTTACATGCCTGGGATCAACCGCAAAGCCAAAGGGACCAAAGGAGAACGTGACCTCATCAGGTTCTTCAACGAAGCCGGCTGGTCGGCTATCAGGTCCGCCGGCTCTGGATCCAGTAGGTATCCTTCTCCTGACATCCTGGCTGCTAATGCTATCAGGAGGCTGGCCATCGAGTGTAAAGTCACTAAAGATGGCAAGAAGTATTTCCAGAATGCCGAGATCGAACAATTACTTACTTTTTCCAGGAAATTCGGCGCCGAAAGCTGGATCGGAGTCAAGTTCCCCAACGATCCTTGGTATTTCATCATGCCGGAGGATCTGGAGGAGACTGGAGTCTGTAAGGCAGTTTCAGTAGAATTGGCGAAGAGAAGGGGTCTTACTTTTCAGGAACTGATGGGGCGCGATTAGATGGTGATCTTCATGAAGTCTTCTGCGATGGTGCTGTCTGGAAAATACTGCTGCGCCTCTTCCAGCAGCTGAGAACTGGTCTTGTACCTTTGGCTGATGTGGGTGACGATAAGCTTCTTGGCGTTATTTTCAGAGGCGATCAAGGCCGCCTGCTTGACCGTGAGATGTTTGGTCTTGACAGCGTTGCTTTTAAGGTCGTCCATCAAAGTTCCTTCTAATACCAGCACGTCGCAGTCTTTAGCCAACGTGTTGACGCCGTCACAGCGCATGGTATCGGTAACGTAGCTTACTGTCTTACCGCTGACCAGATAAGTAACCTCGTCTGCTTTGATCTTCCTGCTGCCGACTACAACATCTTTACCTTGCTGCAGCTTTCCCAGGATCGGTCCTTCTAACCCCAGCTTCTTGGCTGCCGCTACTCTGATCCGCCTTCTGTCTTTCTCGACAAAGCGGTAGCCGATGCAGGGCACCGAATGTTTCAACGGCTGCGCTTCCAGCAGGAACTCATCATTCTCAAAGATAACTCCCGATTCCACTTCAGTGATATCATGTTCGATGATATCTTTGGCCGCAAATGATCTCCAAAGGTTCTCCAGATATTTTTTGGTTCCCTTCGGTCCATAAACATGCAATTTGCCGGCAAACTGATCCGCTCCCATGCTGCTCATCAGTCCAGGGATGCCGAAAACATGGTCGCCATGGAAATGGCTGATGCACAGCTTGGTAACTTTTGCTGGTTTTATCCCGGCCATCCGCATCTGCCGTTGGATACCTTCGCCGCAGTCGAAGAGGATGTTCTCTGCTTTAAACTGCAGCAGTACGCCGGCGTGGTTGCGCATCTTGGTAGGCTGCATGCACCCGGTCCCTAGGAATAATAGTTCAGTCATAGTTCGTTTTCCAGTTCTCTAAGGTTTAGTATCTTCGATTTAAAATCCTGCCGGTCTTTCCTATCGATCAGGATGGCTTTGATTCCGGCATTTTGAGCAGCCAGCATGTCGCTTTGGAGGCTGTCTCCTACCAAGATGCAGTCTTCCGGTCTCAGATCAGCTTTTGCCAGAGCTGTTCGTAGGAATTCTTCATCGGTCTTCAAGAGGCCGAGGTTATAGGAGAGGAAGATGTGGCTGAAATAATCCCGCAGCTTGAATTTCTCCAAGACGTTGTCGATAGAGAAAGGATCGGTATTGGAGACTAGTATCAGCGTGTATTTCTGGTTAAGGCCGTTGAGGACACTTTCTACCTCTTCATACGGCCGGGCCAACATCCATGATTTGTTCCACATGCCGATAAGGTCCTGTATCTTCTGCTCGTCTGCCTTGATCCTGAACTCATTGCAGACTTTTTCAAACGCTTCCCGCAAAGTCTTATTCTTGCCGGCCATCATGGCCCGCTCCATCCTTACGACGTACTCTGAGAACGGCACTTCGATGTTCAGGATCTTCCTGACCTGTTTTATTGGGCTCCAGACCCCGTTCTCTACTAGCGTACCCCAAAAATCAAAGATTATGGCTTTTACCATATATATATCCCCCCCGAAACAGGCTAGGGACAATCTGTTTTTATATTTTACTGAAAATGCGGTCGATAGGGCTCTGTAGAAAATCTCTCTGAGGGGTCACAGCCAACTCGCTCTTTTGCTGTTGCGCTTCCCCCTGTCGCAAACTGCCATCACAAATTGTTAGCACCGCTCGTCTTTAGGCGGTGACCTTTCGTTTTCTACAGAGCTGGTTGATAAGAGAAATTTTTATATAGAAACCAACCTCCGAGAAAGGTATGGTTCTGGAATACTGTGCTGATGCTATCGCGTTGTATCAAAGTCAACTTGTTCTTATCGAACGGCTTTCTGAACCAAAAGGTATCGCTATACCTGGCGGCCGCAGGGACAGGGATGCTAGAAATGAACTGGAAAGCGTCGCGGTCTGTGCAATCAGGGAATTTGAAGAGGAAACGGGATTGATATTGACGATAGACTGTTTTCTTGGCACGTACGACAATCCTGGCAGAGATCCACGAGGTCCGAAGATTTCTGATGTGGTATATGGAACGGCGGCGGGAACCATCCGCAATGAAGAAGGCAAGACCAGGGTATTTCTGATGGATCCAGCTGAGATAGATAGCAACAGAGAGCGCTTCGTGTTTGATCATTACCAGATCCTATGTGACTGGCGCAAAGAACATCACCAGGAAAGGTAAATATTTAAACCAGCTTCCCTTCCTGAAGAAGATGACACCAGAAGAGCGGCTCGCTTTATTGAAACGCAACACGCAGGAGATCGTCACCGAGGAAGAACTCCTGAACTTACTGAAGCAGAAGAAAAAACCGGTCGTCTATCTGGGAACAGCCGTCACCGGCCGGCCGCACATCGGCTACTTTGTTTGGGTGTTGAAGATGGCTGATTTTATCAAAGCTGGATTTACCGTGAAATTATTGCTGGCCGATCTTCACGGCGCTCTTGACAACTGCCCCTGGGATGTTCTTGAAAAGAGATATAAGTATTATTCCGAAGTTATCCCGCTGATGTTCAAGGCCGTCGGCGCAGACACCAAATCATTAGAGATAGTCAAAGGCTCTTCCTACCAGCTTGATAAGAAATATACTCTTGACCTTCTGAAGATGTCGACGTTCACTTCCATCAATGATGCTAAAAGGGCCGGTTCGGAAGTGGTTAAGTTCGGTGACAATCCCAAGTTAAGCGGTCTTTTATACCCGTTGATGCAGGCGTTGGATGAAGAGTATTTGCAGGTAGACGTCCAATACGGCGGCGTGGACCAGAGAAAGATCCTGATGTTTGCCAGAGAGAACCTGCCTAAAGTCGGATATAGACCAAGAGTGGAAGTGATGACACCTCTGCTTCCAGGATTGCTGGGCAAGAAAATGTCCGCTTCCGACCCTAAATCGAAGGTAGATCTGCTTGATGATGAGAAGACCGTACAGCAGAAATTGCGTTCTGCCTACTGTGAAGAAGGCAAGGTTGACGACAACGGTGTGCTGGCATTCCTGAAACATGTGGTCATGGTCCTTAAACAGGACCGGAAGGAGAAGTTCGTGATCGAACGGCCGGAAAAATTTGGCGGGAACGTGGAATTTAAAAGCTACGAAGAACTGGAGAAAGCCTACCTGCAGAAAAAAATCCATCCGTTGGACCTGAAGAACGCGACCGCCAAGGAGATCAGTTCATTATTATCAATATTCGACGGCAAGAAAGCGAAAACACTGGCAGAAGAAGCGTACTGATCACCGGCCTTCTACGATCACTACAGCCGGATTCTTGAAATATTTCTTGGCAACTTTTTTGACCTGCTCTAGAGTAACTTTCCTGATATTGTGAACATATTCTTTCATCCTCTTGGCGTCATCGACCTGCTCCCAGAACAACAACTGGTCTGCTTGTTTCTGCACGTCTTCGATGTCCAGGAGAAATTCACCTTCCAGATAGGTCTTAGCTTCCTGCAGGTCCTTTTCAGTGGTCGACTGTACGTTCTCCAGTTCCTGCTCGATGACTTTTCGGGTCGTGGCCAGGTTTTTCTTGTCGATGCTGGCGAACGCTGCGAAGTAGCCGAAACTTCTTTCCGCTACATGTTCCGTACCTACTTCATAGGCCAAGCCGCGTTTGCTGCGGATCTCGGTGAACATCTTACCGCTCTGTCCTCGTCCCAGGATGGCGTTGATGACCTCTAAGGCATAAGTGTTTTTATGCGGCTGTCCGATAGTCTTGAAGCCATAGATAAGATGAGTGTTGGTGATCTTTTTCTTTTCCTTGGCGACAACCATCTTTTTGGCTGCCGGTTCACTGATCTTCTTCCTGATTGGAATTTTTCCTTTGGGAAACATGAAATTATCTTTGATGGTCTTCTGCCAGCCTTTGATATCGCCGACGATAGCGATAGTCATGTTGCCGGGAACGTAATACTTGCTTAGGTACGCTTGGATCTGTTTTCTGGTAAGATTATTGATGACTTTGCGGTCTCCATAGGTCGGGAAGCGGCAAGGGTGTTTTTTGTATAAAGTGCGATGCAAAAGATGCCATTGGTAATACCGCGGTTCATCGTCGATCATGTCGATCTCTTTCAGGACGATCTTCTTTTCCTTCTCGATGTGTTCTTCCTTGAGAAGGGAATTTTGCAGGATATCGGCCAGTACCTCTACTCCTTTGGCAAAATGTTTCTTGACTACTTTAACATAATAGATGGTCCGTTCGTTGGTCGTATAAGCGTTGAAATCGCCGCCGAGGCTCTCAATCTCGTTGGAGATCAGCTGGTTAGTCGGCCTTTTAGCGGTCCCTTCAAACAGCACGTGTTCCAGAAAGTGGGAGAGACCCCGCTCTTCTGGCAGTTCATCATTACTACCGACGTTTATCATAACCTCTATAACAACGGCATTACCTTTCTTTTTCTCGTACAATACGGTCAGACCGTTGGCTAATCGGATCTTTTGCATACTGGAATGATTTTTTTCCAGTTTATAATAGTTTTGAATGGGAGATCGGCAGCGGAAGCGTCAGGCAAACTATTTTATAGTAGGATGAACTACCATGCCCCATGAAACTATCTGTTCTTCAAGTAAAGTTAAAACAAGATCAGCTGGACGTTGCCGTCTTTTTCCATCCCGATCCTAATTTGACCTACCTCACCCAATATGTGCCGTCACAAGGGTTTCTTTGCGTGAGCCAAAAAGAAGCCGTTTTCTACGTCTCTCCTTTAGACAAGCCGCCAAAACGACCGTTTACGGTAAAGGCGATGAACAAAGGTTGGGAAAAAGAGCTTCCACCTAAATTCATGAAGATAGGTATCAACAAAGAATCTCTTACTTTAGGGAATCTGGAGAAGCTGAAAAAAATCTTCCCTAAAGCAAAATTTACGGATGTTTCTGCTGTTTTAAAAGACCTGAGAAGACAGAAATTACCACAAGAGATCAAACATATCGCCAAAGCCTGCCAGATCACCAGCAAGGCATTTCAGGCTCTCATCAAAGAACTGCCTAAAAAGACCCTGAAAACTGAGCAGGACGTGGCTTTCTTCCTGGAGAAGTTCATGAAACAGAAAAGCTGCGGCCTGGCTTTTCCTACGATCGTTGCCATGGGCAGGAATGCAGCGATTCCGCATCATCAGACTGGTTCTAGCAAGTTACAAAGAGGCTTTCTCCTCTGTGACTTTGGCGGATCTTATAACAACTATTGTGCTGACATGACCAGGATGGTGTTTCTAGGAAAACCGTCGGCAGAAGAAAGGGGGCTTTACGCGTTGCTTCTGGAAGCACAGGAGCTAGGCATCTCTCTTATCGCTACAGGCAAGAAGTTTAAAGAGATTGACGGGGAAGTGCGCAAGAAGCTCGGCAAGTATGCCAAGAACTATATCCATTCTCTAGGCCATGGCGTCGGCGTGGAAGTTCACGAGGAGCCTTCTTACAAAGATTCAGCAGTTGTTGAAGAGAATACGGTCTTTACCATCGAACCCGGCATCTATTTTCCCGGAAAGATGGGCTTCAGGATCGAGGACACGGTCTTCTTTGATGGGAGAGTAAAGATCTTGACTACGGCTTCCAAGGAATTGCCAGTGGTGGAAAAGTTCTGAGAATAGCGAAACCTTTTAAAATAAACCCGAAATTAGCATTCTGTCTTTGATTTCGGCGTTTTCTCAAAAAATGCCGATATCTTTATAAATACGCTACGGGGCTGTAGTGTAGCCTGGCCGTGAGAAACCTCGGGAAGCTTTCTGAGGTTGCCTGCGAGGTAACTATCACTAATGGTTTGGGTGAGCTTCGGTGATGACCGGAAAACAAAAAAACCATTGAACCCCGGTTCGAATCCGGGCAGCCCCACTTTTCATTCAGGAGGAATCAAAAATGCCAACGAAACGTTTCGGTGCTCGCTACGGGCGCAAGCCAAAGACCAAGTTCGCCAAGATCGAAAAAGAACAACGAGCTAAACATAAAAGTCCTTTCTGCAACAAGATGAGCGTGAGACGCATCGCTGCAGGTATCTGGGTCTGCACCAAGACCGGCATAAAATTCACTGGCAAGGCTTATACGCCTAAATGAGGTTCAAAATGTATTATGTCTGTTTCGATTGCGGTAAAAAAGTTGACGAAGAATATACTAAGACTAAGGTCCGCTGCCCTTACTGCGGCGGCAAGATCTTATATAAAGACAGACGCACCGTCGTGACCGTCAAGGCGCGCTGATCACTTCTTGTACCATGGCCTCAGCAAACGTAAGCCAACTTCAATTACTGCAGCAGAATCTAGAGAGCATCCAACTGCAGAAACAACAGTTACAATCACAGCTGGTCGAGCTTGATTCGGCCGTCTCAGAGCTTTCTTCTACAGAAAAATCGTATCGGATCATCGGTAAGATCATGGTCGCAGCTTCGAAAGACAAGCTGCAGAAAGAGCTGCAGGAGAAAAAAGACATGGTCAAGATCAGGCTCAACAACTTCAGTAAGCAGGAAGAGAAGATCAAACAGAATCTCCAAGAAGCGCAGAAAGCGGTCATGGAGGAGATGAAGAAAGATGGGCAATGAGATCATTGAAGAAGCAGTCGAAAACCTTACTGCTCTTATGGAAGATTCTGATATCAGTAAGAAGTGCAAGGAAAAAGTAGAGAAGATAATCGAGATCCTTCACAGCGATGTTAACTTGTCCGTAGAGAAAGCGTTAGACGCTTTAGAAGAGATGAGTTCCTCTGACATCTCATCGTACCATCGCACCCAGATCTGGGGCATCATCAGCATCCTGGAAACGGCAAAGAACTAATTTCTTACCCACATCTTTGATTTGACGAATAAAGAATTAGGCACATAGAGGACGTCACCGTTCTCCGTCTTGATCTCGGTCTCCAAGTAACCGACACGTTCGACCCGGCCGCTGATCTCTCTCACTTCGATGCGGCTGCCTTCTTTGACCTTTCTACGAAGGATCGTCCACGCGAAGAAATTAGGGATGACATCCTTCAGACCTACTAGCAGGGTCAGGATAAGAAGCATCAGCATTCCGCCGACCACCAGATATACAACGTAGGAGGTGACGCCCAGATTTTCAAGGAAAAACAAGACCGTCACCAAGTAGATCACATACGAAGCGATGGTGCTTATACCTTTTTCAACATTAGATGTTATTCCGACTTTACTCATGATCTTGTTGAGCTCTACTTCTTTCAGCACTTTAGAAAGGAATTTCTTGGCCAGTATGCCTAGTCCGAAGCCGACCAGTAGGATTACCACACTGCTGATTATCGTGTAGAGATAATTTTGCGCTTCCTGCAGCAATTCTGGTGCCATGATACTTTTACCGGTTTAGGCTATATAAATATTACGTTGAACCAGTTTAGATAGAAAACTAGGAAACCTTAAAAACCCGGAGCGCAGATATGGCTGTATGGTTGATTATAAAGAGCAGATCAAGGCTTTGCAGGATGAACTGAAGAAGACTAAGTACAACAAAGCTACCCAAGGTCATATCGGTATCGTCAAGGCCAAGATCGCTCAGCTGAAAGAGAAACAAGAATCGCGCAGCCAGAAGAAAACAGGAAAATCAGAGCACGGCTATTCTGTCAGAAAATCTGGTGACGGCACCGTGTTATTATTGGGTTTTCCTTCCGCTGGGAAATCGACGCTGGTGAACAAATTGACCGGCACCAAGTCGGAGGTTGCGGCCTATGCCTTTACCACGCTTAGTGTCATCCCTGGGATGATGGAATACAAGCAGGCTAAGATCCAAATCCTCGACGTTCCAGGAATCGTTGCCGGCGCCGCTTCCGGTAAAGGTAGAGGGAGGGAAGTACTGACGGTTATCCATAACGCAGACTTGGTGTTGATAGTGGTTGATGTCAATCATCCTGAACATTTTCCAGCAATCCTGCGTGAGGTATGGGAGGCCAGGATCAGGTTGAACAAGACCAAGCCGGAAGTTTTCATCAAGAAGAAAGCCTACGGAGGCATCCAGATAGGAAAGACTGTCCCCACAGAAGTTGATGATGAGACTTTGAGGAGGGTGTTACGCGAGTTCAAGGTCGTCAGCGCTGATGTCCTTATCCGCAGTCCCATCGATGTTGATGATTTCATCGATTGTATCGAAGGCAACAAAAAATACGTGCCGGCGCTGGTCTGTGTCAGCAAAGCTGATCTTGCCTCTGCTGCCACAGTGCAGAAAGTGAAGAAAGAGCTGAATGCGGACTTAGCCATCTCGGCAGAGCAGGATGTTAACATTGAAACATTGAAAGAGATGATCTTCCAGAAACTTGACTTTATCCGCGTCTATATGAAAGAGCCTCGGAAAGAAGCCGACATGAACGAACCATTGATAATCCAGCGTGATTCTACTATCAACGATGTCTGCAGCAAATTACATAAAGATTTTATCAAGAAATTTAAGTTTGCCCGAATTTGGGGCAAGTCAGCCAAGTTTGACGCGCAGCGGGTGATGCTGCCGCATGTCCTGCAGGATGGAGATGTCTTAGAGATACATTTACGGTGAAACTTTTATAAATCCTCTTCTAAAATAACCACTTATGTGTGGTATAATCGGCGTATTCAATCATAAAGATGCTGTCCAGCAGGCTGAAATGGCTTTAGCCATCCTTAAGAACAGAGGAAAGGATGGTTCTAATATCGTCACGTTGGATAAAGTGAACGTTCTGGGTCATACTCTGCATGCTGTCGTCAACCATGTCCTGCAGCCGATCAAGAAAGAAGGTATCCTGACAGCCAACTGCGAGATCTATAATTGGGAAGAGCTGAATAAGAAGTACGGCTTTTCTGCCGAGAATGATGCCGAACTACTGTTACAGTTCTTAGACAGATCTGGTGTTGAGAAGATTGAAGAATTAGACGGGGTCTTTGCATTCGGCTATCTTAAAGATAATATTTTGATCTTAGCAAGAGACCTTCTCGGTGTTAAACCGCTCTGGTTAGTCCACACGACAGATGGTTTTGCCTTTGCGTCGGAGAAAAAAGCGTTAGAGAAATTGGGTCATGTTGATATTCAAGAATTAAATCCACGAAGTATCCTCTTTTACAATATTAAAGATAACAACCTGGAAGTCAAGAAAAGGAAGTTCTTTGACCATCTTCCCGAACATACGGAAAGTTATGGATCAATAAAGGAAAAGACAGAGGAACTCTTAGAAAAAGCTATCCAAAAGAGGATTCCCAACAAGAAATTCGGCCTGTTGTTCTCCGGCGGCATCGATTCCACCTTTTTGGCGAAGCATTTCAAAGACAAAGGTTATGATTTCACCTGCTATACTGCTGTGTTGGAATCGGAGACAGTTCCGTCAGACTTAGAATCAGCACAGAAAGTTGCCAAAGAACTGGGTCTTACTCTGAAGATCAAGAAAATAAAACAAGAAGATGTGCCAGCCTATCTCCAGAAGATAGTACCGTTGATCGAAGATTCTAATGTGGTGAAAGTCGGCGTGGCCTTGACTTTTTACTTAGCTTGTGAGATGGCAAAGGAAGACGGCTGTAAAGTGATCTTCTCTGGATTAGGCAGCGAGGAGATCTTCGCCGGCTACGAACGGCATAAGAGATCAGCTAACATCAACCAGGAATGTGTTTCAGGATTGCTGAAGATGTATGAACGGGATCTCTATCGGGATGATGTGTTGACCATGGACAATAATCTGGAGTTGCGGCTGCCGTTCCTGGACAAAAAGTTGGTTGATTATTGTTTAAAGATATCTGAAAAACATAAGATCAAAGAAGATGTGACTAAATATATTCTTAGAGATATTGCCGAAGGGAAAGGTTTACCTCATGAGTTTGCCTTCCGTAAAAAGACCGCAGCCCAGTACGGCTCCAGGTTTGATAATGCTCTGGGGAAGTTAGCTCGGCAAAATAGCTTCTCTTCAAAGTCTTCCTATCTGAGAACCTTCTATCATTCACACAACTTGAAATTGGGTGTGTTATTCTCCTCAGGGAAAGATTCCTTGTCTGCCGCTTACATCATGCAAAAACAAAATTACGGTTTGGCTTGCTTGATAACGTTAAAGTCAAAGAATCCAGATTCGTACATGTTTCAGACGGCCGGAACAGAACTGGTCGAGTTACAGGCGGAAGCGATGGGCCTGCCGTTGGTTGAAGTGGAAACCGCCGGCGAGAAAGAGTTAGAGTTGCAGGATCTCGAGAAGGCCATCAGCTTAGCGAAAGAACAGTATAAAGTTGAGGGGATAGTTTCCGGCGCCTTGTTTTCGACGTATCAGAGAGATCGGATAGAAAAAATTTGTGATAAATTAGGCCTGAAAATATTCTCTCCGTTATGGCACAAGCCGCAGGAACAGCACATGAAAGAAGTTATCGGGAATAAGTTGGAAGTAGTGATAACTGCCGTCGCCGCTGACGGTTTCGATAGATCATGGCTTGGTCGCAGAGTGGATGAAAAGATGTTGAGCGATCTGCAAAAATTGAACTTGAATGTTGCCGGTGAAGGCGGAGAGTTCGAATCGTTGGTGCTTGATTCTCCGTTGTTCCATAAAAAGATAAAGTTGGTGAAGACGCGGAAAGAGATGGATTCTGCCTGTTCCGGAAGATTAATAATCGAAGAAGCGGAGTTGATGGAGAAATGACCACCGTAATGTGTTTCGGCACCTTCGACATCCTGCACTTAGGACATCTGGACTATTTCAAGCAGGCCAAAAGATATGGTGATAAGCTCATCATCGTCATCGCCAGAGATGCCGGCAAAGCAGAAAAACCGACTTTCTCGGAAGAAGAACGAAGAGAGCTGGCGCAAAGCCTGAAAATAGTCGATGAAGCGGTCTTAGGATATCCTGACGATCATCTTAAGATAATAAAAGAAAAGAGGCCTGATATCCTCTGTCTGGGTTATGATCATCCAATAAAAGAAGAAGAATTACAGCGAAAACTGGCGAAACTCGGTCTTCATCCTAAGATAGAAAGGATGAAACCTTACAAGATATCCAGCCACAAGAGCAGTATTCTCAAAGAAGTTATCCTCCGTAAAACATAAAGCTTTTTAAGACAAAGCTACTCTTCGGTCTTACATTGGAGGTGTCTATATGACAATCAAAAAATATGCAGATAAATACAAGTCAGGATTATACGTATTGTTTAGGCTTTTGGTGGGCTTGATGTTCTTCATGCACGGTTCCATGAAACTCTTCGGCTGGTTTGGCGGCTCAGCACAGCAGCTGATGAGCTTGATGGGAGTTGCCGGCGTCGTCGAAACTCTTGCAGGCCTGGGAATCTTCTTCGGCTTCTTCGGCAGGTTAAGTGCGCTCGGCGGTCTGATCACCATGATCGTAGCATTTTTCATGGTCCATTTCCCAAACGGTTGGAATCCTTTAGCTAACGGCGGAGAATTGGCTTTGGTCTATTTTGCATCGTTCCTGATCGTTCTGGTCATGGGCAATGGCGCCTGGAGCCTGGAAAAAGTCCTGTTAAATAAGGAGGTCTTTTAATTTTTTTTAAATTTATAAGATGAAGACGACAATCATAGTATTGGCCATCTTGGCTTTGTTTGTAACAGCCTGCTCGCCGCAGGAAATTCCACAGACAGATGATCCCACTGTAGATGTACAAGACGTTGAACCGGTCATGGAAGAACCAGCAGTCTCGGAAGCGGAGGCTGCTCCCGTTGAAGAACCTTCAACATCTGCCGTCAAAGAATTTACCATGACTGCTGAGCAATGGCAGTTCTCTCCTTCAAGCGTAAAGGTCAATGAAGGTGACACCGTCAGGATAACTATCAAAAGTACTGATGTTGCCCATGGTTTTGCCTTGGCCGAATTCGGCGTATTCCAGCGTCTCGAACCGGGCGAAGAGCATACTGTCGAGTTCGTCGCAGATAAAGCAGGAACCTATACCTATTTCTGCAACGTCCCTTGCGGTTCCGGACACAGGTCCATGAAAGGAACGCTGGTTGTGGAATGATCTTTCTTTTTTTTTCAAAACCTTATTAAATGTGAGGACTCTTAACATACCATGAAATCAAAATCAACTAAGATATTTTCGATAGGTCTTGTCATCCTCCTGCTCTTGTTAGTAGGATGTAACTCTACAAAATATGATGCTTTTGCCCAATGCCTTGCAGACAGCGGCGTCAAAGAATATGGCGCTTTCTGGTGCCCTCACTGCGCTGATCAGAAAAGGATGTTCTCTGACAGCTTCCAGTATGTCAATTACGTTGAATGTTCTCTTCCTGACAGGTCGGGTCAGACCGAAGTCTGCGCAAGAGCAGGCATCCCCTCCTACCCTGTATGGGAATTCCAGGAGGACATGGAGATCCCTTTTGATCTTGCAAATCGTAAGATGACAGGTCCGAACGGGGAGAACCGTATCTCTGGCGTCCTGCCGTTAGAAAGGCTTGCAGAGATCTCAGGGTGTTCACTACCATGAGATTTTTTATCTTCTTTTTCTTTTTATTGTTGCTTCTGCCTTTTTCGCTGGCGCATCTTGACGGCGGGGTGGACATAGAGACCGATCTTTACACTATCGACTTCGGCTATTCACCTGAGCAGCCGCTTCTCGGTTCACCTGTGTCATTGTCGTTCAGCCTTCTTGACAAAGGGTCGCAAGAATTCGTCAATCTTAACACGGTCTGGGTCAGGATCGCTGATGCCGATACTGTTTATTTCGCCGGCAACATTGAACCGACAGCAGGAAATGCCGCTTTGAATTATGTCTTCCCCCAAACTGGAGAGTACACGCTTACGGTCCGCTTCATCAAGAACAAGGTTCTGGCCGAGCATGATTTCACATTGAATGTAGAAGGTTTGGCTGGATCAACAGGGTCTGATCTCTTCTTACCATCATTAACTTTTATCGGCGGCCTGATCATTGGTTTTCTGGCTAGAAAGAAGAGATAAGTTAGGCTTTACAGCTCTTTGTCGTTATTTTCTTGCAAAGATAGATTATTGATACGCCTAGCAAAGTGATGCCTAACACACCTATCTCTAATCCTTTAAACGGCAGGTAACCGATTATGCTGCTTAACCCTAAAAAACCGATCAAGCCGAGAGCACAAGATGAACAACCTGGAGCGATGACGCCCATAATGATCGCGACCATACCCGCGCCGGCCGCTTGTTTTATCTGTCTCCTGATCTGATATATAGCTAGGCTCAGAGTAATTCCAGTCAAGATCGATACTGTCGATAGGTAAAGATAAGAAAGCAGAGGCATACTCTGGATAGAGCCTATCAGCAGAGCCCAAGTTAACTTTAGGTCGAATTCTGCCACCAGCCGATAATTGTGAAGAAGGACATTGAATGAGTAGATAACGATGCTGAAAATGACAGCGAGTATTACATAATTCTTGTTACTAAAGACTTCCTTGAATGCATCTTTGATGAATCTCATAAGAAAAAGAAAGAAAAAAATTAATTGAGCATCTGCTCAATCAACTGTTCAAAGACTGGGTAGGGCTGAGCGCCGCTGACCATCACGCCGTTGACAAAGAACGATGGTGTTCCCTGGACGCCAGCTGCGGTACCGTCCATCAGGTCTTTTTGGATCTCTGCTTTCTGAGCAGGATCGTTTCGACAGGTGTTCCAGTCAGCCGTGTTCAGACCAAGCTGCTGCGCCCACTGACCGAGAGCCGATTCGCTAAGGACTGCCTGGTTGGCGAAGATCAAGTCATGGTACTCATAGTACTTGCCTTGTTCACCGGCGCAATTTGCAGCGATAGCGGCTGGTTCAGCCATCGGATGGAAACTTAACGGGAAGTCTCTGTAGACCAGATTAACTTTGCCGGTATCGATGTATTTGCTTCTTATCGAAGGCAGGGTTTCCTGGTGGAAGCGTCCGCAGAAAGGACATTGGTAGTCCGAAAATTCGATGATAGTAACAGTTGCATCAGGATTTCCTAAGACATAATCATCATCAGCGCTGACATCTGCGGTAGGAGCAGCTGCAGCCGGTAGATCACCAGCTACGACATTTCCCGTCGGCAAGGTGCCAGTCTCTAAGTTTGATACTTTCACAGCAACGAAGACCAGCAGCAATAGCTGGATGACAGCTCCTACTACTAAGATCGTGTGAAGTCTTTCTGGACCAGAAGATCCTTTCACGTCATTATGTTGTTCCATGGTAATAACCTCTGTAATCTTTTTAGGGTTGAGATACGAGCTTGTTTATATATTCTTTTGGGTGAAAACGAAGAGCTTCAAAACGGCTGAAACCTCAAAATTTGGGGGATAGAACGTTCATCTTCAGAAAAAAGCATAAAAGCCACTATTCCTCGAAGCTGTAATATACTTTAAATGTCTTGCCCTCTTGTTCCCGGGCGATCAGGTCTTTCTTCTCCAGTTCGCTGAGGGTCTGGCTTAATTTGGCTTTCGACATCTTGACTCTTAATCGTAAAGTGCTCTGGGTGATCCCGCTTTGGTCACGGACGGCAACCAGTGTTTCCCGCTCAAATTCATTAAGACCTTTGATAAGGATGGCAAACTTCTCCTCGTTCAGTTTCTTGTTGGTATCTGCTTCCAAGCGTTGGATCACCGCTTTCTCTCCTTGAGAGAAAAAAATCAGGTAGAAACCAAGGGCAAAGAGGAAGCCGAAGATGCCGAAGGCCGCGTGGACGATGCTGAGAGAGTTCTCTACATCACCGCAGCCTGGATTCTGGAAGCAACCCATAGCTTCGATGTCTTTGTTGAGGATACTGATGGCAAAGATGAACAAGCCTAGAAGGACGATGGACAGGATCAACAGCAGTACACCTATCTTTTTATTGTTCATGTTGTTTTAGAATGGCCGTCTACTTATTAATATTTTGGAAATAAGAAAGAAAAATAGTCGATCATCATTTTCCGATTTAAGCAACATTTATATCTATCAAGAGACTCCTACCTCTCATGAAAAAGTTGTTCTGGGCGCTGGTACTTGTGGTGATCTTAGTGGCTGCTTGGTATCTTATATCTCCAGCATTCCAGACCATTGAACTCGATGAGCAGCTGCCGATAGAGACCGACGAAGCCATGCCTTCACAGCTTTCGGTCTTGTCTGAGGGTCTTTTTCAGGCTGGTGCTCACGAAGTAGAAGGTAAAGCCCTGCTGATCGAGACAGCTTCAGGGAGAGTCATCCGTCTGGAAGATTTTGATACTATCAACGGACCGGACCTGCACATCTATCTGTCGGCTGATCTGGAAAGCCAGGATTACATCGATCTCGGTCCTATCAAAGCCACCAAAGGAAATGTAAATTATGAAGTTCCTGCTGAAGTTGATACGGCTAAATATAACAAAGTGCTGGTGTGGTGTGTTCCTTTCAAAGTGCTGTTCAGCTATGTGGAATTAGAGGAGCGATCATGAAGATGGAATGGCTGATCTATGCATTACTGGGGATGTTGTTTTTCTCAGGGATGATCTTGTTGTTTAAGAAAATCACTTTATCGGGAGTGACTCCAGCTACGTTGATGCTGTTTGTCGCTATCTTCTTGACAGTTTTCTATACATTGCATGTTGTTTTGACTAGATCGGCGGCCAAAGTTAATGGTTCTGTCTTGGTTCTTATCATTATAGCTGCCTTTTTGAGCTACCTAGCCAACCTGTTCTATACCAAGTCGATAGCAGTAGCTCCGAATGCTGGTTATCCGGCGACAATCATCAGCCTACAGCTGGCCGTTATCACTATCGCTTCAGTATTTTTGTTTGGTTCAGAGTTATCGCTACTGAAAGGAACAGGAATCATCCTGGCTATTGTTGCCGGGATCCTATTGGTGATTTAACCACTCACTAGTAACAAACAAAGGAAAAGTTTATAAAAGAGGCTTCTTCTGAATATTATATGTGGAAAACGCTGCTTAAAGACCGATCATATAGGTTCAATCTAGTTGTGAGTATCTTCATCTTTCTGATAGCTGCTGCTACATTAAAGTTAAGCGGTCTGCGAGCTGAAAGTATCGATGCTCCTGCGCTTCCTGATCTGATCCATAGTAGTATTCCTTTGGTGGATGTTACGTTCATCTCCACATTTGGTTTTATTGTGGTCCAGATTTTGTTCTGGGGATATTTCATAAGCAAAAAACCTGAAGAGCTGCCATATGCCATTAAAGTGTATAGTATGTTCGTCTTGTTCCGTTCTCTTTTCATAACCATTACAAGTTTTGGAGCGCCAGCAGTCAGGATCGACGACGTTCCTTTCCTGAACGGCCTTTTTGGCAGCCTTTATTTCACGAAAGACCTGTTTCCTTCAGGACATACTGGTACACCGTTCATCGCGTATCTGCTGATCAAGAAGCAGCCTTGGAAGAACATCATGCTGGGATTAACGCTCTTGATGGGAGCAAGCGTCCTGCTGCTGAAAGTCCATTATTCCATCGATGTCTTAGGCGCACTCTTCGTTGCCTATGGGGCTAAGGCGTTTTACGACTGGCTGCGAGAGAATCTTAATCCCTACCTGCAGTCATGGTTTAGTATCATCCCCTTACCGTTAGCTTTGAAGAAAGTCCTTTGATTTAAGTAACATTTATATCTATCAAGACACTTCTTTTAGCATTAAAACAGAGGTGTATATGATGAACAGACGAACAATTCTTACTTTTGCTTTACTAAGTATTTTACTGCTCCTGGTAGCCTGCCAGCCGGCGGCTTCGGTAGAGCAAGAAAATAAATAATTTTTTTATTAATATTCTATTTTTCTGAAAACGATATAACATTCTTTGTAATCATCTACCTGGCAATGCTCTTCTAATTTTCTCTTTAGATCACTTGTCTCTATCCATCTCTCCAACATCTGATCGTATTCGATGTTCTCAAATACTGGCTTGCGTAGAAAAGCGGAATCAAGAGATAATTGTGACATCTCGCATTTCTGATCACTGTCAGGATCGATGACAACCTTGCCTTTGATCTGGTCTACCAAAAAATTCATATCCATGCCTGAGAATCTACAACTAAAGAACACTGCGGGGATAAGATATGTCGTAACCTTCCTGATAGGCTGGGTGGACATCAGCTGAATATCTTTAAGACTTAACTTGGGTTTGACAACATACAATAACCCTTTATCCTCATATTCTTTCGTTTCTTCAACGATATTCTTTTGGTAATCTTCTTCATCAGGCATCTCCACCACGCTGCCTAGGATGTCGACAGCCTGACCGCCATGCATGCTGCGTCTTGGCCTGATGTTGACCACCAGCGGTCTGTCGACGACACCGCAGACCAAAGCTGAGCCGACAGGCAGGTTCTGGATCTCGTCTTCGGTCTCGGGAGTGATGCCTTCCAGCGAGCCGGTGATCGCCTTAAGATCGTTAGGGTTGGTCACTTTCATGATGATCTGGGAACTGCACTGGGCCAGAACTGTTTTCTGCACCAATGCGGGCCTTTGCGAAACAACACATAATCCCAGCCCGAATTTTCTTCCTTCTGAACTTATCAGCCGGATCATCTCCGTGCTTACGGCTTTGCCGAAACCCTTCTCAGGGCAGAAATTATGCGCTTCTTCGATGACACAGAAGAACGGTGGTATCTTCTCTTGCTTTCGGGCCATGAACAGGTCTTTTAACAATTTATAGACGATCATGCTCTGTACTTCCGGGGTAAGTCCTTTAAGGTTGATGATGGCGCATTTTCCCGGGGCAACCAATTCCCGCAGCGGCGTGTAGTTTGAAGAGAACAATTTCAGGTCGCGAAGATACATCATGGTGTCGATAAGTCCCCATTTCGCCGATGAGTTCAGATTTTCCAGTCCGATGACGATGTTATCAAAAGTGACTTCCGTAAGATCTTTCAGTACAGAGAACAACATCGCTTCCTGAGTATTGCTAAGCTGGATCGGCAGCAGTTTCATCAATTCATAGCTGCTCATCTTCTCGTCCAGCTTCAACGGACGCAGGTCTTGTTTCAGCTTCATGTCTCCATATTCCTGTACGTTAAAGCTGTAGCCTTTCGGCTCGAGATTCCATTGCATAAGTTTCTCTCTTGATTCTTCAGAAGGAAATTTTAATGAAGCGTATTCACCATGGGGGTCGATGATCAGCACCGGCACTTTTTTCTCCATGATCTCTTCTAAGAGAACGCCGACCGTATACGATTTTCCTGCTCCCGATTTGGCCAATATGGCCAGATGTCGCGTAAGAACTTTCTGAAGATCCATGGTGATAGGGATGGATTTTCCTTCCAGGTTGCCGATAAACGCACCTTCCCGGCCGATCTCGACGATGGACCTGATAAAATCATCCTCAGCTTCAAGCACTTCGGTGGAGAGAGCGAACGGCGTCCTGATGCTTTTGACCCGGCCGTCTTCGTCTTTATAGCCGATAATCGTGCACTGCGCCGTCAGTTCTTCTTCAGTCCTTAGCAATTCCATCACCTGACCGAGAACAAAACCATATTCCGGATGCTGGATCTGGATGAACTGAAATTTTCTGGTCTTTTCGGCAGTGACCAAAAATTGGAAGTGAGTGGTGCTGACTTTTCCGACGATGCGCCCAAGGATCATCTTATTTTCAGGACACTTTCCGTTTATTAAGATTTAGTTACTAAAAGAGATCAAAACCCCAACAGCTGCATCCTTACCAAAAGATATCCCAGCCAGGCCGTAAGCACCAAGTACCACAACGCCAGGAATTTCGTATAAGGGAACTGAGCAGACAGCCAGTGCGATCCTTTCTTCCGGCTGATCCAGACATTATAATTATAGTATAAGCAGTCTAAGACCAAGACGTACCAGAAGATGCCTTCAGCGTAGAGGACCATGTAGTCTCTTTTTACCTGAATGTTTAAAAGGTTTATGCTTCACCAGATAAAAGTGCATGAACTAAAATCCCCGGAATTTTTGTATCTATTTTTGTATCTATAGATTTTCTCTATTAATTATATGATCCACCAAGCCAACACCAAAACCGCAACCTTTAATAACCATCAACTTCCCGAAACAGCCATGCCTTCAGCTATCTCCATCAAAGACTTGGTGAAAGAGTATCCTGGCGTCAATGCCGTCAGAAACTTGTCGTTGGAGATCAAAGAAGGTGAATTCTTCGGCCTCCTAGGACCTAACGGTGCCGGCAAGACCACTACCTTAGGAATTCTTACCGGTCTAGTAAATAGGGATTCAGGAGAAGTTACTTTATTCGGTAAAGATGTTGAGAAAAATTATGTTGAAGCCAGGCGTCTCATCGGCCTGGTCCCGCAGGAGTTTAATTTTGATATCTTTGAAAAAGTGTACAACATCCTCGATTTTAACGGCGGTTATTTTGGTCTGTCAAAAAAGGAACGAGCGCAGCGTATCGAGACCATCCTTAAAGATCTGCAGCTTTGGGAAAAAAGATCTACTCCAGCCAGGTTCCTTTCCGGCGGCATGAAGCGGAAACTGATGATCGCTCGAGCCTTGATCCATCATCCCAAGATACTTATCTTAGACGAACCGACGGCCGGCGTTGACGTGGAAACACGAAAATCGATGTGGAAATATCTTCAAAAATTGAACAAGGAAGGCACTACAATATTGTTGACCACCCATTATCTGGAAGAAGCTGAGTTTCTCTGTGAACGGATAGCTATCATCAATAAAGGGCGGATCATCAAGCTGGACAACAAACAAAACTTGTTAAAACTTCACGGTAAAGACGCAAAACTGGAAGAGGTATTTACTCATCTGACGACCAATGACAACCAATAATCTTATGGCCCTCTGGACACTCACCAGGAGAGAGACAGCGCGCGTCCTGCGCATCTGGACGCAGTCGTTGATCCCGCCGATCTTGACTTCTTCATTATTTATCTTGATCTTCGGCTATTCCCTCGGATCAAGGATAGAGAGCGTCGCTGGAACAACCTACATCGGTTTTATCATTCCCGGCCTGCTGATGATGGGGGTTATCATGAGCGCTTACGCCGCCACGTCCTTCTCATTATTTATCCAGAAGTTCCATCAAAGCATCCAGGAACTGTTGCTGGCACCGATATCGTACTGGCAGATCATCTTCGGTCTGACCTTCGGCGCCCTGTTAAGATCTTTGTTGGTCGGCATAGGAATCATGGTCGTCAGCCTACTGCTTACGCCGATCACCATCCACAGCGTCTGGATCGTCATCTTTTTCATAATCATGACTTCGTTATTGTTTGCCTTTGCCGGAATCGTCACTGCTTTATGGGCGACTAACTTTGACCAGATGAGCGTCTTCTCTACGTTCTTGATAACGCCGTTGACCTATCTTGGCGGCGTGTTCTATTCGATATCGATGCTGCCTCCGTTGTGGCAGACGGTCGCTAAGTTTAACCCTATCCTGTACATGGTCGATGGTTTCCGCTACGGTTTCTTAGGATTTAGCGACGTGCCGTTGCTCTATTCAGTCTTGGTAGTCACCATATTGACACTGGTCTTCTTCTTCCTGTCAGTGTATCTGTTCAGGATTGGATACAAGATCAGGTCTTAAGAATAATTTTATATACTCTCTAATTTTCATAAATGGGATGATAGATGGTTACAAGAAATACGCGCCGGCAGTGCTGCGCTTAGGGCTGGGTTTGCTCTTTTTCTGGTTTGGCATAAGCCAGCTGCTTGACCAGTCGTTGTTTCTGGGCTACCTTCCTGGTTTTGTGTTTAACTTTCCAGTAACTCCCGAACATTTTATCATCATCAACGGCATCTTTGATACTATCCTTGGTCTTCTCCTGGTACTCGGTCTTTATACCAGAATCGTCGCTGCGTTCGCTATTGTCCATCTTCTCAGCATCGCCCTAGGTCTTGGCTACAACGATATCGCCGTACGTGACATCGGTCTGGCTCTAGCTTCACTATCATTATTCCTGCAAGGTCCTGATGCTTGGACTTTAGACCATAAAAGACAATGAAGAAGAAAGTCCAGAAGATACAGAAGATACAGAAGAAGATTACCAACGTCAGAAAGCAGAGTATCCGCAGGATAAAAGGAGCGGTCAACCGCTGCCAATGTCCCAACAACCGGCTGTTCATCATCGCTTTGCTGACGTTCATCGCCTATCTTCTGCTGGAAGTGACTATCCGTATCTATAATCTCTACCGCTTGGTTCCAGTTGTGGATGTTCCTAGTCACCTTGTGGGGGGCGCGGCTCTCGGCTGTGGCATCTTCTGGATCGTGTCCCTGAACCAGGTCAAGCAGAAGGGGATCTTCACTTTCTTTCTGGCGATCGTCGGCGCTTTCATCTGGGAACTGTTCGAGACGCTGCAAGAACTAATTTTTTACAATCCACCCTACTTGATCGACATCTTCTGGTGGGACGGTTTCTGGGATGTGGTAGTGACCATTTTGGGCGCGATTCTGGCTATCCTAACGATAAAATCTAATATCAGATGGATCGAGAAAAAGCATAAACCTTAATCATTATCGACTCTTGGCGCCAGGATAAAACTCAACAACAACCGGTCAGTGACCTTAAATTCCAACTTTAAAGGATAATCGGTATTAAACTGCAGGCTTACCTGTTCGGCCAGCTTGCTGCCTCCCATCATCTTTTTCAGGTATTCTAAAGAATATTTAGCCTTGATCTTGTCGCCGGAATCCATCTTGATGGTGGTCTGGTCGTCTTGTTTAACTTCGATGAACGCTTTGGAAAGATCGCCTTCCGCTTTCACAGAGAGTTGTTCTTTTTCACCCAGAAAGGTGACAGATTCGGCCACGACAGAAACGTCGTCGATGGCTTCCTGCAAGATGGAAGATTGGGTATTGACGGTGAGAGGAAATTTGAGTTCAGGAACTTTCTGCTCTTTGTCATCAAGGTCAAGAGTAGGGATGGAGAAGGACCGGGTGCTGCCGCTTTTCATCTGGATCTTCAGCTTGCTGTCTTCAGTCGTCTCCAAGGTAAGGACTTCGTCGCCTTTGGCCCGGCGCAGGATCTGTTTAAGATTGTTCAGGTTGATCGCTACCGTCTCGGGCTCTTTGACTTCATACTGGGTGAAAGCGCTGCTCAGAAGTTTGAATACGACCATGGCCACATTTGCCGGATCCATGGCGATAAGCTCTAATCCGTCTTTGTTGACCTTGAATTTTGCTTCAGTGACTAGGTCTGAGATGATACTGATACTATCTTTAAAATATCGTGGTTCAGCTAATACTAATTTCAATGCCCCTCACCTGAAGTTTCGGATGGAGGGCTATTTATAAAATTTGTTGTTATGGAAGACTTATATTGGGTGTTAAGTTCAATAAAATTTGAGTCTATTTTTTAGAAATAAGGGTTTCTAAGATTGGAATGGTGGTCCCTCTACCTATTTTGGCACCTGGTTCTCTTTGATCCTCTTTTTCTTGAGATTCACATCCCCAGCAACGTCTTAGCCTATCTAAGAAGAAAGCATTTTGACCTGATGATAGCACTACATTCAAAACTGAAACCGCTTGCCATCCTGAGAAACGTGGGTGTTCTTAAATCCTAAAGTAGCGGCGAAATCTTTGAGCATCTCGGCTTTGGCGTTCTCAGCATGGATGGGGATGATGTGTTCAGGCCTCACCAATTGTAATAAGTCTCGGTGGTCTTCCAACGCGCCGTGACCGGAGACATGGACGTCTTTGAAGATACGGACATGGTGTGCTTTCAGATTCTTTTCCAGCTTGTCGCGGTTCTCACGGTTGATCTCGACCGGGATAACTTTACAGCTGAAGACGACGACATCGCCGTCCTGAAACTTGAAATCAAGCTCCTTCCGAGCTATCCTTGATAATATCGCCCGCGGTTCACCCTGATGTCCGGTGCAGACGATAAGATATTTGCCCCGTCCTTCCTTTTCGATCTTTCGCAGCATCCGTTCGATCTTATCGCGGTGGCTGATAAGTTCTGCATCTTTGGTGAAATTGACGAGATCGATCCGTTCCGCTGCTTTCACGTATTTCATCAGAGAGCGGCCCAGAAATACCACCTTTCTATCTAATTTCTTGCCCAGTTCGATGATACTCTTGAGACGGGCCAGATGCGATGAAAAAGTAGTTACGATCATGGCCTTGCCTTCACATTGTACTCCGAGCATCACGTCTTTGAGCATCTCTTTAGCTACTGATTCTGAAGGCGTTTTCGTATGTTCATGAGCATAAAGGCAGTTGACGATCAGCACTTTCACTCCTTCGTCGCCAAGTTCTTTTATCCGTGGATAGTTGGGTTTTTTCCCTAATATCGGCTGCTGGTCAAACTTGTAATCGTTAGCATAGACAACTTTGCCGTAAGGCGTGTGCAGGACGACGATAGCCGTATGGGGGATGGAGTGAGTGACGTTGACAAACTCGACGGTGATCTTATCTGAAACTTTGTATGAAGAATTAAGGTTGATGCTGACCAGCTCATTCGGTAGCTTGATGTGATCATCCCAAAGGATGCTCTTAAGGATCTCGATGGTGTAGGGTGTGGAGACGATAGCCGCTTCTGGGAATAAGGTGGCGCCATAAGGGACAGCGCCGACGTGATCAAGATGACCATGGCTGGGGACGATGGCTTTTACCTTATCTTTCCAATCGTTGATGAATCGGTAATCGGGAACGGCATGGACTTTGAGCAGCTGCGGATAGGTCTTGGCGCTGGTATCTTCGCGATCTTCCGTGTAGCGGATGTAATCTTCCATGCTCAGGCCCATGTCCAGCAGGATAACCTCGTCATCGATCTTGACGGCTACGGAGTTGCCTTCTGTCCGTGAGAATCCGCCGATGGTGCATATTTCGATAGGCATGGGAGAACCATTATTTCTTTCTTTAAAAATTTACCGTCAACCTAAGAAAAAAATGTGGGTGGCAGGGCTCGAACCTGCGTAGGCACTAAGCCAATAGATGACTTACGAATGGTTTGTTTCATCGCACTCTGACGAGCACTCATCCTCCAAATGCCTTGAGTCTATCCCGTTTGACCACTCCGGCACACCCACATGTAATGTTGGTGGACGGTTCAAAGGTTTTCCCTTTGTCTACCGGCACACCCACATGTAAAAACATAAGAAAATAGCTCTTTTATAAACTTAACTCAAATCTTCCAGCTGACTCTGGATGTCTTTCAACTGTGATTCCAGATCGTCCAACTCGTTCTTGGGAGGGACAACTTTCCCGACTGGCATCGGCGAGGCAGCTACGACTTGCACTGGCACCGGTTTCTCTTCCATGTAGCTCATGCTGTCTACAACCTCTTTCTCGTCTCTCTTCTTCTGATCTTCTCTGGTGACCGGATGCAGCTTTCCTTTCGGCAGGTAATGCCGTAACTTTGAATCGATCATCACTTCGATCTCTTTCAGCTCTCTTTTCAGCTTCGCAAACAGGGTGACTTTTTCTTCTTGCAGCAGCCTGAATTTTTCGTAGCCTTGCATGAAGATGATAATCTCGCGCAGCGACTCCAGAACATCTTTCCGGATCATCTTTGGTTCATGGATCTGGACCATATACTCCGGAACCTTCTCTACAGGAGCTTTCTTGGGGATACTTTTCCGTACAATGTGTTTTTTAGCCGGCTTCTTAGCCGCTGCTTTTTTCTTTGCCATAGTTATATCTATTGGTAACGTTCAGGCTCGTTGAGCGAGTGGTCGATGAAGTCGACTTTCTTCTCTACTTCTTCCAGGGAGTTCTGCCACATCTCCAGATGGTGGTCTTCTTCATTCTTCAGCTCGTGGATCTTAGCCAGAGTTCCTTTGGCGTCATCCAGCTTGCCGCGTACCGTCTTCAGCAGGCTGAGAACTTCCTCGTATTCATCGATCTTTACAAAAACAGGCATTCGTTCCATTTTTAGTCACCTTGTGATTTAAACAATACTTTGTCCATGGACAATAATTTATCGTGCATATTCTTGACGCTTCGTTTTAATTTAGTGAAGTTGTCTTCATTATTGAAACCGGATGCTTCCAGTTCCCGGCTGAGATGTCCCAGCTGCTGGAGATCTTCCTTGACCTGATCGATCTCTCCCAGCACTCTTTGGTAAACATCAACCTTGACAAATAACGGCCCTTCCATACTCATGCTTTCCATGGGGCTTCTTTCCATCATCGGTTCAGGAACCGGCCTTCGACTCACCATCGGCCTGGGCATAGGCGGCATCTTGCTCATCTTCGGTTTTGGCATAGGCGCAGGAGCCGCTGTCGGGAATATCGACTCTTCTTTCATCATTGGCTTGCTGCCGATACCGACAGCTTCTTTGACTTTCTCAGGCTCGATAACCCTTTCTCTTGAAGTTGGAGAAGATGGGAATCTTAGGGCTCTGTCATCTACGAGGTGCCCTTCAGGAAGCGGAACCTTAGGTACTTTCTTTTTTCCAAATAACCATCCCATTATCTACATCCGGGGGAATAACGTTTAAAAACTTTGTTTAGTATTGGGGAATAGTAACTTTCTCTCCCGAGAGAAAAAGCTTAAATCCTTCCTAGTAATCATTTCACTATGAGATTCGCGCTTTTGCTGGTCTTTTTCATGCTGCTGCCTTCAGTATTCTCATGGCCCAGTATCACGGAGATAATGTATGCTCCCCCTTCTGATTCCAGCAACGAATGGCTGGAGATATTTAATCCTGGCAATGAAAGTTATGATCTCGCCCACTGCCTCTTTGAGGGGAAGAATCTCACCGGAATTGTTCCAGCTTCATCATATCTGGTCCTGGCCAGAGATCCTGAAGCGTTCGTCTCATCATACGGGAACGATGTCCCCTTCCAGTCTGCTTCGTTCGGTCGTGGTCTTAGTAACAGCGGCGACACGGTAATCCTAGGATGTCCCGAATTTACCGAAACTCTTTCTTATGATGGTTCCCTAGCCAACAAGAATGACCTTACATTAGAAAGAAACAGCCGCGGTGAGTGGAAAGAAAACATCATCGCCGGGGGAACTCCCGGCCGGACCAACAGCATCTTTAACATCGCCGCTGACTTCAAGGGTCTGAAGATCACTGAGATCATGCCCGACCCGTCTGGTGACGACACAGCTGAAAGACCTTTCGGTGAGTGGGTAGAGCTTTACAACGAAGGAGATAAGCCCATCTACCTCGGCGGCTTGGTCTTATTCGACGAAGATGATTCCCATGAACTGTATATCACTGATGTCAACACAGAAAAGATGGAGCTCTGTCCCGGCTGTTACACTACTGTCTTCCGCAATGGCGACAGCGATTTCGACCTGAGCAGGACTGAAGACACGATCAGGCTGTTCACCGGTTACCCTGTTTCAGAAAATGCTTTGATCGATCACCTGAGTTATTCGCAGGCGGTGGAAGGATCCAGCTTCAGCCGTTTTCCGGAAGGCTGGTTTCGGACACTGCCGACCCCTAGCAGTGCCAACATCTATACTGCCGGTTGTGATTGGCGGCTGCGTATCGAACAATCAAATTCTATCTTCAAAGGAGATGAACTGGCTTTTACCGTTGTCGTAGAGAGAGTAGCCGGCATCAGCCAGAACATCTCTGTCAAGGGAACACTGGAAGATCTTTTCGGCAAGGTCATCAAAGAATACCAACCATGGACCGACGCTGCCGTCGTCAACCACAACAGTAAGGACTATTCACCAAATCTGCCGGATGGTTCGTACCAGCTCCATTTCTGGCTGGAAGACCTGGCTTGCAACGATATCAACCTCGGAAATAACGATGTGAAGACGTTGACGGCGGTCAATCCGCAATATCAAGTGACTGAATCCAGCCTGGAGATCGAGAACATCTATCTTGGCAGTGACGAGGAAGCTGAATGGGGCGACCAGTTTACTGCCAAGATAAACATCTACAAAGGTGACGAGACCAGGACTGCTGTCAACATCTGGCTGGAAGATGACGGAGAGAAAGTGAGCAAGACTACCAAGATCAACCTTTATGATAAGTACAAACTCTATCCGTTGACGGTGCCGATCCAGCTGGAGCCTAACTGCAACAACAAGCTTCCCGACGGCAGCTACGATCTGGTGGTCGAAGCTTTTGGTCTCCGGCAGGAGGAGAAGATCAAAGTAGCAGGCGTGGACAGCGAAGTCTGCCGTGATTATCTGTCATACGTGAAAGAACTGGAGAAAGACCAAGTTAAGCAGCAGAAAGATGAACAGTTCTCGATCACTGAGATGCCTTTGTCAACCTCTCCCGGGTCTCGATTACCACTGAAAGTGCAGATCCTTAATGATGCTCCCCACACCTATACTGTCTGGAGTTACGTCTACCGCGGCAGCAGATGTTATTCCTGCCAAGATAATTCTCAAGAAAGAGAGCAGAACGCCAGAAAGGTAACGTTGAAAGAGGACGAAGTGGGACTAGTCGATTTCCTCCTGCCGTTGGACACTTCTCTGGATGAAGGCGATTATAATGTCAAGGTCAAGATCATCAAAGACGATCAGAAGACAGCTAAAGAATTGACGGGAACTGTGGCCGTCGAACCTTTACTGGAAGAGAAGGATACCGAATCAGGACTGGATACCGCTGCTTCACCTGGTTTCTCAGCTGATCCTCTGCAAGCCAGCCATCGCCTTGATACGCCTGGTATCGTCTCTTATGAATCGAGCAGCAGTAAGGCCTTCGGTTTGGCTGCATTCTTTCTTGTGCTGGGTCTTGGTCTGCTGTCTGCTGTTCTTATCTGGCGGTTGTGATGTTTTTTATCAGTTACTTTTTTTCATCCACAACACTTAAAAAGCCCTTCCTGTTCATCAAATCCATGGAACAACAAATCACTTTTAGGGCTCTTATCGAGGTTATCGGCAAGCCCCAGGAACACGTGGAAAAAGCCTTGCAGGGCTACATAGAAAAGCTGGAACAAGACAGCAAGTTCAAGATCCTTAACAAAGAGGTTACTCCAGCCAAGAAGCAGGAAAAGGAGGAATTCTGGGCGACTTTTGCCGAGCTTGAGGTCCAGACCGACAAGCTGGAGAACCTCGGCCAGTTCTGTTTTGAGTATATGCCTTCTTTGATCGAGATCCTGGAACCGAAAGAACTGCCTTTTACGGATGTGGAGACTTCTGCTTTCCTTAACGACCTTCAGACTAGGCTGCATCAGGTGGATATGGTCGCCAAACAGCTTAAGCTGGAGAACGATCATCTTAAACGCAACAGCGCATTCATGCTGAAGAACGTCATCCGGATCCTTCTTGGAAAGAAGACGCTCACTCTCTCTCAGCTTTGCCAGCTTACTGGTGTCGCAAAAGAAGACGATCTGGCCGATTTCCTGGACAAGCTGATCGACAAAGGAGAAATAGATTTAAAAGAAGGAAACTATTCCCTTAAGGAGACTAATGGAAGCCAATGAGAAGAAGGTGGAAGCTGTATTGTTTGCCGTCGGCAAAGAGATCACCTCTGAAAGGATCGCCAGCCTTTGCTCTTTAGAGATCCCTGTCGTTGAAGAGATAGTCAAGAAACTACAGCAAGAATATGAACAGCGGGACCATTCCCTGCAGATCGTCCAAAAAGACAGCGGCTGGAAACTGACTGTCCGCGACCAGTTTGTGCCGTTGGTCAGCAACATTGTCTCTTCTACTGAATTAGAGAAACCCTTGATGGAAACTCTTGCTGTCATCGCCTGGAAATATCCGATCGTCCAATCTGAGATCATCAAACTGCGCAGTCCAGCTGCCTACGAACACATGCGCCTTTTAGAGGAGCAAGGCTTTATCGCTAAGGAGAGGTTCGGGCGGACATATCAGGTCAAGCTGACCAAGAAATTCTTTGAATACTTTGATCTGCCGTCGGATGAGGCTAAACAGGCTTTCATCAAAAACGTGCCTCGAGAGATCCTGGAAGAAGCTGAGAATGTCGAGAAAGAGACTGATGAGGTAGAACGGCTGATAGAGCTGGAGAAGAAAGAAGCTGCCGGCAAAGACGAGATCAAGAAAGCGATGAAAGGTGTTCAAGGGTAAAGTGACGAGGGTTATCATGATCCATTGCTGGGACGGTCAACCAGATTATTGCTGGTATCCCTGGCTTAAAAGACAGTTAGAGGCCAATGATTTTTCTGTTAAAGTTCCCGCGATGCCGGAGACGGAAGCTCCTAAGCAAGATCTGTGGGTGCCTAAACTTCGGCAAGTTGTCGGCCAGTCTGATGAGCCTTTGATACTCATCGGCCATAGCATCGGCTGCATCACGATCCTGCGTTATCTGGAAACTCTTCCAGAAGATCAGAACATCACTGGCGTGATATTGGTCGCCGGCTTTAGCGACAACCTTGGTTTTGAAGAGCTTAAGAACTATTTTCAGACGCCTTTGGACTGGGAAAAGATACGTTCCCGGTGTTCTCGATTTATCGCCATCCATTCTGACAATGACCCTTTTGTGCCGTTGACACATGCCGAGATATTCAAGAAAAATCTTTCAGCAGAGACCGTTATACTTCATGACAGGAAGCATTTTTCCGGTCCTGTCGACGATGAGCAAAGCTGTCTTGAGCTGCCGGAAGTTTTGCAGGCCGTGTTGAGGATTTCCGGGAAGCGTTGATACAAAGCCATATTTACTCTCTTTTACCGATATCTTTATAAAGCATCAGATTCTCTAATTTTTGACGATTTATCGTCGATAAAAGATATTTTATACAATTGAAAGATGGAACCTACCGATGCAGGAAATCCTGCTCCTGAACACGACAAGATCGTCCCTCGCTTGATTGAAGAGGAGATGAAGATCGCTTACATAAATTATGCCATGTCAGTCATCGTAGGCAGGGCTCTCCCGGATGCGAGGGACGGTCTGAAACCGGTCCATCGCCGTATCCTTTTCTCCATGTACGAACTGGGCATGTTCCACAACAAGCCTTTCAAGAAGTCGGCCCGTATCGTCGGAGAAGTTCTCGGCAAGTATCATCCTCATGGTGACACTGCAGTCTATGATTCTTTAGTTAGGATGGCTCAGGATTTCAGCCTTCGCTATCCTCTTATCAAAGGGCAGGGAAACTTTGGTTCTATCGACGGTGATTCCGCGGCAGCTATGAGATACACGGAAGCAAAATTCAGCAAGATCGCTGAAGAGATGCTCAAAGACATCGAAAAAGAGACGGTTGATTTTCAGGACAACTTCGACGGTTCGTTGAAAGAGCCGAAGGTCCTTCCTTCCAAGATCCCTAATTTGCTGGTCAACGGTTCTTCTGGGATAGCTGTCGGCATGGCTACCAACATCCCGCCGCACAACCTAGTGGAGGTCTGTGACGGGGCCATCTCTCTCATCGATAATCCAGATATAACTGTCCCTGAGCTGATGCAGATCATCCCTGCTCCTGATTTCCCGACGGCCGGTCAGGTGACCTCCGGCAACAGCCTTCTCCATGCTTATACCAAAGGCCGTGGCAAAGTCATCATCAAAGCCGTCACCAACATGGAAGGTGACAGCATCATCGTCACCGAGATACCATACCAAGTCAATAAAGAAGATCTTATCAAACAGATCGCTGACCTGGTCAGGGACAAGACCATTCCGGGTATCCGTAACATCAATGATGAATCAGACCGAGAAGGTATCCGTATCGTCATCGACCTCAAACGCGATACCGACTCTAACGTTGTCCTGAACCAACTGTTCAAGCACAGCCGTCTAAAGGTCACGTTCGGTCTCAATCTTCTGGCGCTGGTAGATAACCAGCCGAAGCTTCTTGGCCTTAAAGAACTGCTTCAGTATCATATCGATCACCGCGGTGTTGTCATCAGACGCCGTACCCAGTATGAACTTGACCAGGCTCAGAAGAGAGTCCATGTTCTGGAAGGGTTATTGATCGCTATCGACAATATTGATGCCGTGATCGCCGGAATCAAGCAAAGCCGCACCGTCGATGATGCCCGGCAGTTCCTGATGGGAACATATTCTCTTAGTGAGATCCAGGCTAAAGCGATCCTGGAATTGCGTCTTCAGAAGCTGGCGGCCCTGGAGCAGGACAAGACCAGGCAGGAACACCAAGAGCTGTTGGAAAAGATCAAGACTTACCAAGAGATCCTCGCTTCCGACCAAAAAGTCTTTGACCTTATCAAAGAAGAGCTGGAAGAGATGAAAGCCAATTATGGTGATAAGCGCCGTTCTCAGATCATCCAGGGAGAGGATGAAGACATCGATCTGGAAGAGCTTATCGAGGAAGAGACAGTCATCGTCACCATCACCAATTCCGGCTATGTCAAGCGCATCCCGTTAGATACTTACAAGACCCAGAACAGGGGCGGCAAAGGCGTCCGCGCTGCCGGCATGAAAGATGAGGATTTCGTTGAGAAATTATATATCAGTTCCACTCACGATTATCTGCTGTTCTTCACGGATAAAGGCCAGGTCTACTGGCAGAAAGTGTACTATCTTCCAGAAGGCAGTCGTCAGGCAAAAGGCAAACATATAGCCAACTTGCTGGAGATGGCTGAAGGAGAAAAGATAACTGCCGTCATCCCGGTCCGTGACTTTAAAGAGGGGTATCTGTTCATGGCTACCCGCAATGGTACCGTGAAGAAGAGCGAACTGCAGGACTTTTCAAGGCCAAGAAAAGGCGGCATCAGGGCCATCACTCTTGATGATGATGATTCCCTGGTCGGCGTGAAATACACGACTGGCGACAAGGAGATCATCCTGGCAACTGAGAAAGGCCGTGCTAATCGCTTCAATGAGAAAGCGGTGCGTTCGATGGGCCGGACGGCTCGCGGGGTAAGGGGCATCCGTCTTGATTCCGCTGATAAAGTTGTAGGTATGCTGGCCGTAGATGAAGGAACTGAAATATTAACTTTGACCGTGAAGGGGTATGGTAAAAGGACACCTATCGCCGATTATCGCCTTTGTAACCGTGGCGGCAAAGGTGTAACAAACATCAAGATCACTGAAAAAAATGGGCCGGTCAAGACGGTCATGGTAGTCGACGGTTCAGAAGAGCTGATGCTGGTATCTCAGCAGGGCATCGCTATCAGGATTAGATGCAGCGGCGTCTCCGTCATCGGCAGGGCTACTCAAGGTGTTCGGGTGATGCGCCTCAATGACGGCGATAAGCTGGCTGCGGCTGCCAAGATCTTTGTCGAAGAAGGCGATGAATCTCCAGCCGTGCCTTTGGAAGAAGTACCCTCGGCTGAAAGTGAGGATGAGGAGCTGGATGAGGAGCTGGAAGAAGAGCCTCTGGATGATGAGGAAGATGGTGATGCTGGAGAAGAAGATTCTAGCGTTGACGATGATCTGCCTGATGAAGAGGATGATGAAGAGCGGGAACCGTCCGAATAAAAATTATTAAGAATTATTAAGATTTTTTTAAGATATTTTTATAAAACCGCTTTCAAATGGCTTCTGTTATGGAACTGTATGGTATTGTCAATCCAGGGATAGAACAGTTGGCTTCTGCTGAAGTGGAGGAGTTATGCAAAGCTAAAGTGGATGTATCGCCGTCCGTCATCTCATTTAAGATCAAAGACCAAGAGTTCTGCCATTACCTTTCTCACGCTCAGGCACCCCGCAGGATCCTGGCGGCTCTTGGCCGTGCTGAGAACATCGAAACGTTCTCGTTTACTGATGTTGATTGGAAAAACTTATTTCCAGAGGGCCGATCGTTCAAGATTGAAGTAGAGAACGTCAAAGGCCAGGACAATCGCTTTCGGATCGCCAAACAGGTCGGCGGCAAGCTGTTCCCACTGCTCGAAAAGAATCATATAAACGGCAAATTGGAATTGAAGAGACCTGACTTTTTAGTGGTCGTCTTCTACAACGGCGAAGAATATTTCGTCGGCATCCAACATACAGTGGAAGAACATAACTCTCGTGGTTACCGTATCTTCCCGCATTCGGGATCGTTCAAAGGCGATTTTGCCTATTTCTTTGTCAGGAAAGCTGGTTTCAATAAAGATGGCAAACTACTAGTGGGTTTCCTTAAGGACGGGGTCATGGCTATTGAAGCTGCCCTTTTTGCATCAGGGAAACAAGTTACGGACGTGTCTTCATTGTCATACTTGCCGTTCTATCAGGGGCCGAAGGATGGGGCAAGAAAAGACGAGGTAAAGGAAAGTTTCGTCATCGCCGCTTTCGACCACTCCATCCAGAATGTTACTGCTTCCAGGAAAAACGCCAAGCTAGCCGCTGTGCATGAGGAGATAGATGTCCAGAAACTGTCGCTGGAAGATCTCGACGTACGCTTCGGCGAAGATTCATTTGATTCTGCTATCTTTCACGTCACCTCTAAAGATGAGGACAGTATCAACGAGATTTATTACCAAGCTTCTTATGTTCTTAAGTCGGGGGGCCGGCTGCTACTGATAGCTCGTGAACAGGCTGGCTTTTCTATCTCTGACAAGTTCGAGCTGAAAGAAGAAGGTCTTCTGCAGAAGGGGGACAGTATCCATAAGTACTGGCTGCTCGAAAAACGCTAGAGGCCAGACCGCACGTACGCTAGACCGCACGTACGCCAGACCAAATCTTTTATATACTTGTTTTTTCTCTTTATAGATATGGTCTCGCCAGTAGAGTTTCGCGCCAGGATCGCTGACTTTTATCGTTTCTCTAAAGAGGAGCTTATCGGTCTGTTGGCGGCGGTCCTCTTTGCTGGTTTTATCTTCTCGTTCCGCGACTGGGGTGATCAGCAGTTTGATCTGGTCATCGGTCTGATCCATCTGTTTACGATGTTTTCCATCGCCTTCTTAAGTTTCTGGGTGCATCTTTCCTGTCAGAAACTATACGGGTTAAGCCAAGGTTATCTGGTGGAGTTCCGCTTATGGTGGACAGGCTTGTTCATCTCGCTGATCTTCGCTTTCTTTAGCTTTGGTTACATCCCTTTAGTGCTTATCGGCGGCGTCTTCGCTTCATTCATGGTGCGTCAGCGCTTGGGGGAGTTCAGATATGGTTTCAGCTATCCTGAGAACGGCATCATCGCCATGTGGGGGCCTTTAGGCAACTTGATATTGGCTATCTTCTTCGCTATCGGTGCTTATGCCTTGCCGCAGAATTATTTTTTCCATAAAGGGTTGATCTTCAATTTGATCATGGCCGGCTGTAGTTTGATCCCGCTGCCGCAGCTTGACGGCCTATCAGTCTATTTTGGTTCTCGTTTTTGGTACCTGGTGATGATCATTGCCGTCGGATTGTCAGTTATATTGCTATGGCTCCTGCCTCAGGTTGGACTGGGAAAATTCGGGTTGATAACGGCTGTAGTCATCGCCGTCATCGTCAGTATCGTAACTTTACTGGTGAGTTCTGAAAAATGACAGCTATCAAATGGGAAGATCAATGGCCGGAAGTGTTTACGTTCTTCCTGTTAGTGCTCGGTTTCCTCATCTCGGTCTTCGTCAGGAGCGCTGCATTCAGTTACATCACTATCTTTTTTGCCGGCGCCGTAGCGGCCAGGGGATTTTACATGCGGCGTTATAAAGAACCGATCCTGCCCTTCATCCTGTTGATCATCGGTTTCCTCATCGGCTACCTGGCTGGCTCTATCTGGGCCAATCGCTTCCTGGCTTTGCTGTTGTTCCTGATCGGTTTTGGACTGTCATATTATCTACATCTGAAAAAAATCATCACAATCTTTAAAAGTAAGTCTTTCATTAAGTAGGTAATGGAAAAAACTTTCTCCGCCAAAAGCGTTGTGGTAAGCCGCAAGCCGGGCAAGGACCGTGACGGCCCCTGGAGCGCATTCATCGGCTTATTTGATGAAAACAATCCCCATCTTAAAGGTAAGGCTCCTTTTGAAGTGTTGGACATCCCTGGCGTGGAGAAGGTGCGTATCCATGAGCTTCGTAATATCTCTTATTACCTTTTAGGGAACGATATTGTCATCAACAACCTTAAGAAGGTAACTATCGCCAAAGAGAAAGATATCGTGACCCTTACTGGAAAACAAGATCTGCCTAGCGACTGAAACCGTTTCCGGTGATTACAGTCCCTAGCGAATCGCCGGCTCTGGTAATGCTCAATACTTTTATAAGAGAACCGCAATGGCTTCCTGGCGATTCTGTGTAGATCCCTCGAATCTTCATGAATGAGGGTCCCGGTTTTTCTCCTCGCTGTCTGCTTCGCGCTTTTTCGATCAATCTAATAATATTGGGATCCATCTCCTTATCTCTTAATTTATATGTCCACCAGAATTCGACATCCCTAGTATAAGATCCGATAGTCCCTATCAGGTTCCTGTCGTCAGGATCTATCCTATCGGGATTGACCATTCCCTCAACTTCTATAGGTGTGTTGTAAAGAATAGTTTTCTTCCAAAGATCTTGTAAAGTTACGTTTCTGACGATAATTGTATCTCCGATATTTCTAAATTGTTGAACTCTCAGAAAATATCTCTCTCCAATATCTGCATGAGGCCGCCAGAGCCCTTCTGCTTCTACGAGACGGTGGGGGTTTGGATTTTCTGCTGTGGATGTTGGAGAGCGAACATATTCAGTATCGATGAAAACGCCATTTTCTTCCAATCTCCCAAGAAACTTCAATCCCCTATTATGCCTACATTGAGAACGAGGCACATAGATACCAGAAACTCTAACATAAGGCCTTCCAGCTATCTCTCTATTGACAAGCTGGCTTAATCCCACTTGCTGTGGTTCTGGTTTTCTATACATGATAACACCAAATGACTTTTTCTTTATAAATATTTTCTCAGTAATTACTCTAGAGTGGTGTTCTGTTCAGCAAGCTAAAATCTTTTAAATCCAGCGAATCTTGAAAGAAGATGATCCGCGATTTCTCACCTCGCTTATATCAGCAGACTATCTTAGGCACGGCCGCCAGCAAAAACACTATGGTGGTGCTGCCGACGGGGATGGGAAAGACCGCTTTAGCCTTTCTGATGGCAGCCCAAAGGCTTAGCCAGTATCCTGATTCTAAAATTTTGATGCTGGCCCCGACCAAACCGTTGTGTGAACAGCACGTGGTCACGTTGCAGAAACATCTTACTATCCCCGAAGAGAAGATCGTCTTGTTCACCGGCAGCGTCAAGCCGGAAAAGCGTGCAGAGTTATGGAAAGAAGCTGCTGTCATCGTCAGCACACCGCAAGGGCTGGAGAATGATGCCATCAATAAAAGAGTAAAATTAGAAGAGGTCAGCTGCCTGATCTTTGATGAAGCGCATCATGCGACGGGAGAGTATGCCTACGTCTGGCTGGCGTCATATTATGAAAAGGTCTGCCGTTTTCCTCGCATCCTGGCTCTTACCGCGTCTCCCGGCAGCGACATGGAGAAGATAAAAGAAGTCTGCCAGAACCTGCACATCGAACGGGTGGAAGTCCGCACCGACAAAGATCATGATGTGGCACCGTATGTTCAGAAACTGGATGTGCAATGGGAAGAAGTTGATTTTCCGGAAGAATTCAAAAAGGTGCAGAAGTCATTGCAGGAATGCCGCAAGAGCAAGCTGCTGGAAGCGCAGACTCTGGGTCACTGCCGCAGCGCTGACTGTACTAAAGGCGAGCTGCTGCAATTACAGGGAGCGTTGCAGAGAGAGATATCCCAGGGAGAAAGAGATTTTGCCGTTTTACGTTCTATCTCGTTGATTGCGGAAGCGTTGAAAGTGGAGCATGGTCTTGAGCTGCTGGAATCACAAGGTATCCAGCAGACTTTTGATTACCTTAAGAAGATCCAGGCGGAATCGCTGACGAGCAAGGTCAAGGCCGTCAAGAACCTGGTGATGGATCCAAAGTTTAAAGAGGCGCTTTTCTTGGCGGAAGAGATCGTCAATAAAGATATCCATCATCCGAAGCTGGCCAGGATGCAGGGGATACTCCTCGAAGTGCTGCGTGAAATGCCAGATGCTAAGATCATCATCTTCACCCAGTTCCGAGATTCTGCCCAGGCTATTGTCGGAAAGTTGGACGAACTGCGCATCAGCAACCATGTATTTTTTGGCCAAGCTAAGAAGAACGGCGTCGGCTTCTCTCAGAAACAACAGAAAGAGATCTTGGAAAAGTTCAGCAACGGCGGATTTAGTGTATTGGTAGCTACCTCGGTCGCGGAAGAAGGTTTGGACATCCCTAAAGTTGACAAGGTCATGTTCTACGAGCCAGTGCCGTCTGCCATCCGGGCTATCCAGCGTCGAGGCAGGACTGGAAGGCTGGAGAAAGGTCAGGTGACAGTGCTATTGACAAAAGGTACCAGAGATGAAGCGTATCGATGGGCTTCTCACCACAAGGAAAAACGGATGTATCGCAACCTGGAAAAACTGAAGAAAGAATTTTCTTTCCTTCATGAAAAACCCAAGACGACCTTGCAGCAATTTATCCCTCGGGATACAGTGGTGGCTGTTCTGGCGGATCATCGCGAGAAGAATAATCGTATCGTCAAAGAGCTGATCGACCTAGGGGTTTCTGTCAAGACCGGACAGCTGGAAAGCGCCGATTACGTCCTTTCCGGAAAAGTCGGTGTGGAGTTGAAGAAAGTTCCTGATTTTGTAGCTTCGATAATAGACGGGAGGTTGTTAGAACAGGTACGTGTTCTAAAAAGAAGTTTTGAGAAAGCGGTCCTGGTCATCGAGGGAGAAGAAGATATCTATGCTCTGCGTAAGGTCCATGCTAATGCCATCAGGGGGATGCTGGCCTCCATCGTGCTGGATTTCGGCGTTCCTATCCTTTATACCAAAAGCCCTCTTGATACTGCTTCGTTACTAGCCGTGATGGCCAAACGCGAACAGAATAAAGATTCCGATTTTACTTATCATCCAGCCAAACCACGGTCTGCCAGAGAACAGCAGGAATTTATCGTGTCGGCCTTTCCGACGATCGGCCCGTTAACTTCTCGGAGGTTGCTGGAGCATTTCGGTTCTGTCAAGAATTTAGTGAACGCGTCTCAGGAAGATCTGGTCGCTCTAGAGGGCATTGGCGAGAAGACAGCTTCTTTACTGGTAGAGATGTTCGAGAAGAAATACGAAAAGAAGTGAAAGAAGTAACTTCACTTCATCCTGCCGGTCTGCCAGTCTTTCAAGATAGACCTGCTGGCTGCTTCCAGATCAGGCTCGCCGCCTTTCTGCAGTCGTTTCAGCCTGAAAGCGACCGCTTCCAATATCTCTTCAGCATCTTCACCTTCTACACCATAATATTTTTTAACTTTCTCCGGCATCTCCTCGATCAGGTTGAGAGCGACGCTTTCAGGATCTTTTACTTTACTATAGCCGATGGCGCCGATGCGTCCGTGCTTTATCTCATCTTTCTCCATATGAGGATAGACGCCGGGAGTATCCAAGACCATGATCTTATTGTCTACTTTGATCTTCTGCATCCCTTTGGTGAAACCGCTTTCAGAAGAAGTCCTTGCTGCTCCCCTTCCGGCTAAGGCATTTATCAGCGATGATTTTCCGACGTTGGGGTAGCCGACAACACCGACCACGACAGATTCTCCCTTCGATAGTTCAAGAATCTTCTTCTTAAGGATGGTCGTTCCCAACTTTTCCTTGCCGGAGATGAAGACAGCCGGCTTTAAGGACTGCAGCCTTTTCTTCAGCTTGCTGACATCGACCAGGTCGCATTTGGTGACACCGTAGAGTAAGATTTTGCCTTTCGCCCTGATTTTCTTCTCGATCTCTTCGTTCCTCGTCTCTTCGATCATCCGCGCATCGATCACTTCGATGATGATTTCGGCCATGTCCATGACCTTGTTGACGTGTCGCCAGAAAGAAGGCATTATCGGCTGGTGTATACACAAATTTATAAACATTCCTTCCAAAGATGAGGATATGGCTTTTTCGAAGACGTTTCCGCGGAAAGTGATGGAGAACGCGCCTCCGGTCTGGGAAGAGATACGTCTCTCCGATGAAGAGGAACAGCAGGTGGAAGAAGAGTGCCGGCGGGCTAACTTTCAGCTGTTGGATGAATGTCTGGAGGAAGCCAAGTCGCTGGGTATCAAGCACCGTATCAACACCGATGAGAATCAAGTCTCGCTGGCAATCGCTTTATTTGAGAAAAGAGCATCACACGTGGTCTTCTGGAAAGAGAGCAAGACTAAAGAGAAATTTGATAAACAGTATAAGTGATCATCGCTTCTTGCTCTTAGAATATTTCCTGAGGAATTTGTCGAAAGCTTCTACCTCTTTACGGGTGTTGAAGAACAATACATGTTTCTCACCATCTTTAGTGATGACATAACCGCCTAAGAAGAAATGATCCACTTTGTGCTGGATGATACTCTTTAATGGGACTTTATGCTTTTTCCGCTTATTGCGGCTCTTCTTATGAATCTCTAAGTGTGAAGATGTGAGATGATACTTCTCTTCTGCCTGTCTGATCATCATCACTAAGTATGATATCAAAGCATAGAGGCCGACGAAGAAAGCTGTAAAGATGATGGTCTGCAACACTTGTTCATTCAGCTCAAAATAAGAAAAGATGAAGACCAAAACTGCCGTGAGGGCCAGAAAAGTGATCTCGATACGCATCAGGAAATTACGCGGGAAAGTCCATTGCAATGTCGTCTTTGCCATCTTATTCTACCACCGGAGCCTTGCTCATGCTTATCAATGAAGCGATGAACATCAAAGCGAAGACCAGCATCAGAGCTATCCCGTAATTGATGTTTTCCGGATAGACTAAGTATGCGCTGACAAAGAACCCTATCATAGCAAAAACCATGAAACTGCCTTTCAATGGAGCAGGTTTAGCCCAAAATCGTCTCTTTGTTGCCATGACTATCTATCGCCTCTTTTGTCTTGGAGAAAGTGGTTGACGTTTTTAAAGGTTTTCCTAGCCTTAGTAACCAAGATGTGGTGGGTAGAGCTCGGCTTGCACTTCTTGAGGAGGGATGCTGCTGTCTTTTCTTCGTATATTTCCTGCTAATCTTTCCATATATCCTAATAACTGTAATAAAGGATGTTCATAAGAAGGAGCACTCACTATTGCTTTTTCATCATTATTTCTTATCAACCGTTTAGGGATCGGTAGTGGCTGAATCCTTTCTACTCCTTTCAACGGCTTGCCGCCCTGGACTATATGATCGATACTCATCTTGACCAGAATTCCGATCTCCATATTATAAAACTATCTTCAAAAACCATTATCTTTGACAAATTTCAGGACAATCTTCTCAGCCTCTTTCCGTTTCCGTTGGTGTTCTTCCAGAAAGGCGCTCACTTTCTCGATGCAATACTTTTTCAACTCCCCCGAGAGCAGCTGGCCAGACCTGTAGTCATCACTGAGCTTCTGTAATTTTTTATCATCTGGTTCTAGTCCGTACCGCAGCATCTGGAAAGCCACATCCACGTCGGGGTTGCCGCCTTTCTTACGGTGTTCTTCAACCGTCGCCTGTCCTCCTGAGAAAGCATACTTGTTGATCTTGGCCGCCGCTTCTTTAGGCGTGTCGCTTAAAGCGATATAGGACAGTGGATCTGACGACGACATCTTGCCGTTCTTTAATCCTGGGCAGAACATATGATAAGTAGAACTTAACTGGTTAAAGTTGAACAGCTTGATCCTTTGCGACATGTCTCGAGCTAATCTTATATGAGGGTCTTGGTCGACACCCACGGGAATGACTATCGGCAGGGCTTTTCCCTCAAACTCTTTCAACTGAGGGTGCAGCATGTCTGCCGCCTGTAATAAAGAAGAAGCCATCTTTCCGGGCGAAATTTCTCCGTAGACCGCTTTGAATTCATTGAATGTGGCATGTCTGGCCAGCAAACTGGCTAAGGAATAATAGGCGTTTGATCTCATGCCATCTTTAGATCGTTTTGACTGGAAATAGAAGTCGCACTTTTTCAGGTCAAGGCCGAGGGCGACGTAGTTTGTCAGGTATTCTTCGATGGCGGTCTTCCGCAGTTCATCCATGTCTGGGTTTCTGGAATTATACGCTTCAATATCCGCTACTGTCACGTACACTTTCGCTCCCAGCTTCTGGTAGAAGATCATCTGTTCGGCCACCATCTTATGACCAAAGTGAAACTTGCCGGAAGGCATCAGGCCAGTCATCATCACGAACGGCTTCTTTTTTTCTACTGCTTCCAAGATCTTTTCGAAGTCACGGTGGGCATAGATTATCTTTCTTCTGAATAAAACAGACTCTTGAAACTGCTTAGGAAGATCAGCCATCGCTTTCAGGCCGAACTCCTTGATCAGTTTGCCGTAATCGATAGTTCCCTGCACTTCCCATGGCGTGACTTTCTGTTTCATCTTGTCAAGAAGGTTTATCTGGTGATTTAAATACTTTGTTAGTTTAATCTAAAAATAAAAGAAAAAATTAATTCTTGCTTACCCACCAGATCAGATATAATCCGGAGAGACCGACCAGAATGTAGACAAGGTTCTGTAGCCAGGTAATCGAGCCGAGGACCAGGTTGACCAGATCCAGGCCAAATGCTCCGACGAGACCCCAATTTACTGCGCCTACGATGACCAGGACCAGCGCAATCCAATCCAACACACTTTTTTCTGCCATTTTATCACTATCACCTCTTTTTGGGAGAGAAAGGCTCCAGATTATTTATATCTTTTTAACCATCTCTTTATACATCTTTATCATGACTGCCTTCAGGTTCTCGATGTCTTCGGCATTATAATGCAGCAGGAGGTCAAGATACTCTTTATCATGTGAAGCATGGAAAGCTTTCCATAAGTCAACCGGGTTGCCGTAAAGATGCGGCGGTCTTTTGAGATCAAGAATCTTTTCCACTTCTTTCAATCCTCCTTTAAAGCCGAGGTTGACACACAAGGGCTTGAGATCGATGTGAGGCAGGTCAATCTTTATCTTAAGCTCTTTCTTCAGTTTCGGCAAGTCAAACGATGAGCCGTTGAAGGTGACCATTATCCTGTATCTTTGAAGTTCTTTCTCAAGAAGACCTTTTTCCAGGTTCACCCCTTTCACAAACTGTCTGGTGTCGTAATAATCAGAGATGCCGACAACGACCACTTTTCCGTGTGAATCAACTTCAATATCAAGGTAACAGCATTCTTCTTTGAAATGGTCGTACAGCCGCCACATCTCTTTTTGAGGCAGCTTTCCGATAAAATAAGAAGAGTTATCATCTCTTAATGCTTTCTGAGCTTCTCGTATCTGCCGATCATAATAGCTCTTTGTAGAAAGGCTGATCCCTTTTACTTCTTTTGCCCTTAGGAAATCGTTCCAGTCTTTGATACCTTGCTGCCAGATAGTCTGCTCTTTACGTGAACGCACTTTTTCCAGAAAGACGAAAGATCGTCTGATCATCAGGAATGGGAAATAACTTTCTTGGAGCGTTTCCAACTGCTTATCTTTGTTCCTACATCTTCCTCTACTGATCTTACTCTAAGAAACATGCAGAAAAAAGCATAGGTAAAGAGCAGATACGCGGCGATCCAGATCAAGTCTAGCTGGACGAACGGCATCAGCTCTTGTTCATACTGCAGTTGGAAATAGGAATATAATATGTCTGCAACCAGAGTAAAAAAAAAGCCGGCAACAAAAGTGTACCAACAACGAGAGAGGGCATGCTCGCTGAGATCAGGACTGCTATGGGCGACGAATATCAGCGACAAGGCACAGATGACTAAGATAAAATCACCGATGTTATAAAGCATGGTGATGACGTTCTCGATCATAGGCACCGAAGCATCATAAGCCAGGTAGATGCCGAAGTACGCGAAAAGAGCGACCGCCAGGAGAAGGCCGAAGGCATAACTGCCTCTTTTAAAGCTGTTCCAGTAACCTTCTCCTTGACGCAACAATACGAAGGCTCCCATGAATAAGAAAGGATACCCTAACAGGTAGAAGACATCTGCCACCGACGGGAAAGGATCAATGTGGCTGAAAGTGTCAAGAGCGAAGACAAATTCAGAAAATTCTCCCAGGAACCAGAGACCGAGACCAATAGTAAAATAGAGATAGACAACGCCTTTAAAACCGCCAGGATAATACTTCTTGGTGATCAGGATGCCGGCCAGGAGCGTCGACAACGGCGCTATGAGGTAGACTACTTGAGCAAAGATATTTCGCGGACTGACGTAGAACGTCACCAGTGCCAGCAGGAAGAAAAGGCCGACGGCCCACTTTCCATAGGTCTTAGCTTTTTTTACATCCCATCCCATTTTTCTTCTGTAAACTATGCTCAACACTTATTAATCTTTCCTGAGAGCAGAAAATCTTATAACTTTTTATAATCTTACTACAATATAACTTATTTAGGGCTGCCTAGAGGTCAATCAACACCCGCTTGTTCTTAAGATCAACTGTCTTTATCTTCTTCTCCTTTTTCAGAGCCGTCTCGATCTCCTGCCAGCCGGCCGTCTTCTTCATCTCGTCTACGATATCACGAAGTTTCTGCAGCTTGGCATAACTTTCATAGATGGTGTCTCCCCTCTTTCCATTAAGTGTAATTTTTTCTTGTAATTCTTCAATGGCCTTCTCCTGTCCCTCGACCATCTTTTCTAATGTTCTTATCTTTTGGTCATAGGGTGATACTTTCTGGAAAGGATTGAGAGTGTCTAGAGCCTGGCTGTAGAGTTCTGTCTTCTTCTTTTCTTCCTGGCTTTGCAATGGGAACGGCGTGACTTCTTCCTCATAGATATATCCCTGCGGCGTTTCGATGTGTTTCAAGAATTCTTTGATGGTCTTGTTGATCTTCTTTATCGTCCCTTGGTCTATCTCTCGTGGGGAAATGCTCTTGTCTATGCCAAGCAGCCGGCAGATCTCTTCTGCATAAAGGCCGCCGAGACCTATTTCGGTAGCTAAAGTCACGACGACGCTTTTCTTATCGCTCTTAGAGAAAAGATCTTGCAGCTGTTTCTCACTCATCTTTTTCCAGTCGAAGGCCGCTTCAGGGAAAACGTATCTCTCTTTTGGCTTGACGATGCGGTCTTTCCAGCGCTGCCATTCTAGAGTGCCGATGATGATACCTTCTTTATCCAGCAGAACGACATTACCTTTGGAGAAAAGTTCAATCACCAAAGAAAACTTCTCTTCTTTCTCCAGCTCAAATATCAATATGCGTTCCGAATCCTTTTGTTGGATGGACCGGATGATGGCATTGTTGATGTGTTTACGCAGGAGCATACAGAAGCCAGTGGGTCTTAACGGCGTATCTTTCTGCTCGGTCAAGCAGACGTACTTTCCTGGAATGATCTTCAGCAGAACTTTCCCTTTTCCCGGAGCGTGCAGCTGTAATAACAGCTCTTTTTTATCTTGGTGGTAGATCTGGGAGACCTTGCCTCGCACCAGAAGCTGCAGCTCATTGACGATAGCAGCTAGTTCGAGCGAGGAGATAGATTTTTTAGGCATGAGGTGGTAACTATTTCCCTGTTTTATATACTTTTAGAAAAATTTAGGACCAGAACTCAGGACTCTGTTGGAAGAATGACGAACAAGAGACTGTTTGCGCGGCCGTGTGACAGCCATATACCACTATCTTGATAGTGTTTGATGCCTGAGCCGTCAAATAGAAATTACGGATAGCTTCTTCATCGTTCATGACTTCTATCGGCGTCAATGAAAATTCTGCTGGGTTGAAATAATCCTTAGATACAATAATCTCAAAAGGCTGGCGTACTGTTTGGAATGATCCTGGACTGTTGGCTAAAGCTCCCTCGAAAGAACTGCCAGTGATGATAATTTGGTCGTGCAAGCCCCCTGGACCGTCAATGAACTTAAGCTGCTGGATGGCATTTTTTGACAACTGTACTACTACTAAACTGGCCGGGTTGAAAGCAGGCGCCTGCTGCTGGGCAGCATACTGTCGCGGATTTGGTACGTTCAACCTTTTGACAGCTTCCCCCGCTACGCTTTCATCGTTCCTGCCGATAAGAAACAGCCCGGCGATGATCAGGATCAGTACAACTACACCGCCAACGATGGAAAGAATCTTGTTCTGGGATACGGCCTCTTTTTTAACCATAAGCTTAAGGAAACAGTTCACGTTTAAATAATTACCGTTCCCTAACTACGCCAAGAATCTCCGGTGCTCGGTTGTTATCTCTAACCGTAATCGTCACTCTTTCAGTTGTTACTGAACCAAATTCGTCCACACATCTTACGGTAGTCTGATATCTTCCGGCGTCACTGAAACCAGTGTCTCTCCTTTCAGCTCCCAGCCAGCCGTCATAAGATAGTTCAACGTAATCTCCCTCAGGATCGTTGCAGCGAGCGTTCAGTTCGACCGGATTCCCTTCCATCACAATGATATTTTTCCGTACGCTGATAGCTGGAGCTTTATTCAAAGCCGGATCACGGCAGGTGAAGCATTCGTAGTAGTAATTTTGGTCGACTACGAAATTGACGAATCGCGGCAGTTTTCCGTTTACTTTGTATCCTTCACCGGCGCCTGCTTTCATCCCGCAGGAGTTGTCTAGACATTCATAGAGAAGGACCTGCGCATCTTTTGGGCAGACGATGCCGTTCTCGATGATGGTGGCATTGGCCGTGTATGTTTTTTGGGCTTTAAGATGGGTGCTGCACATCCATTCTATGGGGCGTTTTTCAGTATAGACCAGTGTAGGCAGGGCTGAGACCGAAGATATAAAAATGAGAAATACAAGTAACGCAGCTATTTTTTTCATACTGTTTCCGAATAGACCACCCTATATTAAGATTATTATGCTGGGGGCTAATATGAAATCCTCGAGGACATCATGAACACCGATATTGGAAAATAAGAAAAAAAAGCGCCCAGGGGGAGTTTCGTGCGCAGAGCACAGCTCGAACCCCCGTATGCACGCTATCAGCTTTTTCATCGCTCATGAGAGCTCTTCATAGCGGACGACTGCAGGCGTGTGCCTTAGCCGCTTGGCGATGGGCGCTTGGCAATCTCCCTAGATGGATTCTTTATATAGTTTTCTAGTCATATGATCCCTACTCGATCCTGAAAGAATCAAACCAATCTTTTTTGGAGAGCTTTCGAGGGATCTGGTTGAGCTCTTCTTTGGTGCCTTCAACAAAATAACTAAAAGTGAGAACTTCATCTCTCCTGTTAAATTCAAGACTGTTAAGCTTAGGTTTCCTTGTCCCTAAAGCGGAATCCAATTCTTCCTTTTCGATGATACGGTTGGTCTTGATAGTTATCTTCTTCTGATAAGAGCCAAGGCCTCTTTTCTCCAGGTAGATATCAAGGATCATCACCACCCACAATGAGCCGTAAAGGATGAACCCTTCCAGAAACTCGCCCACACCGATCAAAAGTCCGAAAATAGCAAACAGCCAGATGGTTGCGGCGGAGGTAAAACCTGAAATCTTGTCAGTGGTCTTTATCAGGGCTCCAGCTCCCAGGAAACCGATGCCGGTGACGATAGAGCCTAATAGGGGCAATGGTTCGCCGGGGTTTAGGTTAAGCGCGGTTATGGCTAAGGCACAGGCTCCTAGAGAGACAAAAGTGAAAGTGCCGAAGCCGATAGGCTTATGCTGCCATTGCCGGGTCAGGCCGAAAACCAAAGCTAGGGTGAAAACAAGCAGGGACTTTTCCAGGATGATAATGTCGATCATGATGCTTTTCCGACGCTAGAACTTCTATTTAAGCTTATGGTTTTAGCTATAGGTTTTAGCTATAACTTATGTCCGTACCTTTCCAGAAAACCAGGGAACTGTGAATGCAGCGGATCTGGTAAAGAATCTAAGCGGAACCAGCCGATCTCATCAAACTTGTGGAGTTCGCCGATCTTAACTTTATTTTTATCTACCAGAACCTTGAAGAACATGGCCAGCCAATGAGTCTTAGTATTGTTATTTTCTCTGAAGATGTCTCCATAACCTAAAAATTCATATTCAAAGACATCCGTACAATATTCTTCTTTAATCTCTTTCCGCAAAGTTTCTTCGATAGTATAACCAAATTCCAGCCCGCCGCCGCCGACATCCCATCGCCCATGTTCATCCCGGCAGTTCTTCGACCTTTTGGCGAACAGAAAATTACCTTGACCATCGTGGCACAAGAAGACGATACTTACCCCTGGGAAATCGATGCCTTTTTTCATTCTCTTATTTCCTCTACTAAATCTGAGATGTCATGAACTTGGCCTATCCAGGGGGTTACAGGAGAGACTTCTTTTTCAGGAAGTCTTCTTGTTCTTCTGAGTATATTTGCATATATTCTTCCAGGACGGGCTACGTTTTCCCAATGATCCATTATTTCTTGATAGACATCTGGAGTGACGACATGGACATGTTCTACTAAGCCGAATGTTCTTCTTTCAAAACCCCAGCCGTTGCGGACATAAGTCCACTGACCTATGATTATTGTGTCTCCTATCTCGATAGCATTGATCCTTGGGTCGTAACGAAGTTTCATCTGTTTTGGGACGCCCTCAACCCTGATATCAGAAACACGCAACTCTGCAGCTGTATATTTTAAATCTGCCATCTTGTAAAAAAACGGGCCCGAGGGGACTTTCAAGGATACACGCTATCTTATGAGTTGGCGGCGAAGCCGCTCCGTCTCTCAGATGACGTGACATCTGTTTGAACCCCCGATCTACAGCTCTCGTCAAAGACTGGCTTTGTAGAAGGCTGTCGCCTTATCCAGGCTAGGCTACGGGCCCGTATCTCCTCCGAACGACAGATGACTTTTAAATATTTCGTTATATAAAATGTATAAAAAAAAGTTTTTACCTGATCGTAACCTTCTCGATCACCACATCTTCCACAGGCTTGTCCTGTCTATCTGTCTCTACCCTGGCAATCTTTTCGATGACATCTAGGCCTTCTACAACTTCTCCGAAGACCGGATGCTTGCTCTGCAAAGGCTGCTTGTTGAAGTCAAGGAACGAGTTGTCTCCCAGGTTGATGAAGAATTGGCTACCTCCGGAATTAGCTTGACCGGTATTGGCCATGGCGATAGTCCCTTTCTTGTTGGATAATCCTTCCACAAACTCGTCCTGGATGGTATAGCCAGGTCCGCCGGTACCCCACATGGCTTTCTTACTGTCGTCTTTAGTAAGAGGATCGCCACCTTGGATCATGAAGCCTGATGGCGGAGCTTTTGCAGGCCCGATGACGCGATGAAATTTGCTGCCGTCGTAGAAGCCTTTCTCAGCTAGGTCGATGAAATTTTTTGTAGTTATAGGCATCTTATCTTCAAAGAGCGTAATCTTGATGACGCCCATATTTGTCTCTATTGTTGCTGTCCTGTTCATTGTTCCTCCTCCGCATGATGTGATGAAAATGCTTAGTATTAACAGTATCGCTAGGTATCTTTTCATTTTAATCTCCTCTTGACTTCTTGCGGGTCGCAGTAAAGGTCAAGATGTCCGCAGTCAAGACACATCGTCGCCTCTACGGTGGCTGAGCTGGATAATTTTCTTTGATTATTTGACTTGTAGTTGACCGGATGCAGGTTGAACGGGATAGGCAATAAGCCTTGGTCTAGTTTTGTACTGCCGCAGCGTAAGCACTTGCTTGGTCTCATGCTGCTGATGGGAGAAAACTCCTTTTTATATTTGCCGATTACATTAAACTACTAAATAGTGGTAAAATTATCAAAAAGTTTATAAGTCTGGGTCTATTTTTAGCTTTAAAATGAAATATCTCTCACGATTAGCGTTGGCAACGGCTCTTTCCGGCACAGGCTGCCTAGAGACTGGCACACCGATATCTAAACGAAGAACGGCTGCTCCCGTCGCTGTTCCTACAGCTGCAAGACCGGATGCTGCGTCTACTCCTAAATGTGAATATCCAACTAATACCACTATTGGTGGCAATCCTGCAACTTTGTACGGGTCCGCTGAAGATTTAGCAAGCCAGAGGTGCTGGCCCGGCAGAGCCGTTATCCAGAGCCCTGAAAGTATCGAGGCCAAAATCTTCAGTTACTATCCTAACGGCAACATCAGAAAAGTCGACACAGATAAGGAAAATGACGGGTCTATCGATACTTCTGAGATGTATGATCCTGATGGAAGGACAGTCAATGGATTTGTCGAGATTGGTTATCATCCAGGTTCAGATATTAGAAAAGAAGAACGGGCTTTTACTGTGGATAAAAGCGGAAAAAAGATGATCGCAACCAGTCAATACGATAGCCAAGGCCGTTTAATCTCTCAAGCTAACTTGAGCTATGATAAAGGGGTCCGAAAAGTCACTTTAGAAAAATACGGATACGATGTCGATGGAGAGAGACGTCTCTTAGAAACTCTCATCAACGGTGTAAAACAATAGGGGGAACAAAAAAAATGTTCACAGATAAAAATATGGAAAACGTACAACGATCATTCCAGCTTGCGAAAAGCGATATCTATGCTCTCTACGAGCATGTTAAAGTATTGCGGGCTGAAGTGGATTACCTGAAACAGCTTAATATGAAAAGCTCACAGCCGGCTGCTGTCGAGAAACAGTTTGTCGCGTCAGAGACCGGCAAGAAAGTCCATCAGGCTAACTGCCTGCATGCGCAGAAGATCAAGAAACGTGTGATCTTCAAGACCAAGACTTTGGCGTTGAACAAAGGCTACAAGTTGTGCAGCTGTTTAGCGTATTGATTTTTTTAATCTTTTTTTTCACCATTCTTTTTCTGAACTATCTTGATAATCCTAAAGATAAGAGAAAAAAACTAAAAGAGAAATAACCCCTTCTACGGCAGCCAGGTCTTATGGTCTTTCAGTTTGTCGGGCAGGTATTTGTCGATGACGAAGTTTAATCCATGCTTAGCCAAAGCCTGCTGCTCCGCCCTGGCCTTCATCTTGATCTGCTGGTCAGCTGCTTTCTGCCATTCTTTGTAATGCTGTACGAAAGGATCATTTTTCAAGGCATCCTTCGCCCGTTTGATATCGACATCTTTCAACGGATGTGTCGGCAGCTTGTAATCGATGATATCTTGTGGAGTGATACCGATATATTTTGCCTGCGGAACACAGAAGTATTCATTGATGTGAGCAGCGTTTCCTGAACCTACTTTAAGGGTCCTATAAATATTGAAGTAACCATAAAAGTCTCCGTCACAAAATACATACACTGGCAATTTATGGTCGTCAGCCAGTTTCCTGATAAATCTTCTACATGCTCTGGTCGGAACCCCACCCATGGAGATCAAGATGCAGTTGGCTTTCTTCCAGTAGCCGTGCTTGTTCAACCGTTCAAACATACCCGATGTTTCAATGGCTAACACGAACTTAGCCTTTGTCTTAAACTTCAGATGCTCTACTGATGAAGGAACTGAATAAGCACCTGAACCGAATTTAGTACAATCAATCTCTAAATCTTTTCCGGTATCTTGATCTTTATCGATCACAATCAACTCACCGGCCACGGCGCCGCCTTTCTCTTCCGGGATGAAGCCGATCTGTTCCCGGTTGACGGCCATCATCGCTTCGATATCGTCCATGACTGCATCTGATTCTGGTTGTTCTTTGAAACGGGCTTCGCCCCAGTTCTTAGAAACATAATATGCTTCCCTCTTAGTAGCGATGTCATCCGTTTCAACCAGATTTTTGGAAAGGTGCATCATCCGTAAAGTCTGGGCGAAAGTCTTGATGGTGGAAGCAGTAAGGGTCCTGGTCTTAGTCTTATCTAGCAGTTCAAAATAACCATCTTTGTCATTATATGTTACGTTGCTCAATGATCGTATCGGCATCTCCAGCTGCGGCTGTTTCTGCAGCAGGATGGTATTGTAGATCTTCTTCGCTACATCTTTGATCTTAAGTACAACTGGATTGTTATCGTCTTTTTTTGCCATGGTCTTAGTCATCTAAGGTTGTCTGCTTGTCTTTCTCTGACTTCTTATCTTCTTCATCTTCATCGCCGCTGTCGTAATCTTCGTCATCCCGGCCTATCTTAGCTAGTTCCGGATCGTAATCTGGATTATCGACGCTGATCTCTTCTAACTCTCCCCGAGTATGTTCCAATATCTCGCAGAGGTTGTCTTCCACTTTTTTCTTGTCGATATCGCTCAATTGGATTATCTCCTGCAGTGCTTCAGCCACGTGAGGGATATATTTTTCGATGTAGCTGCGTTTCTTAGATTCTTCTTTGATCCTGCGTTTCTTGTTGACAAATGATGCCAATTTTCGGCCGCATTCCTGCAAAGCCAGTCTGATCTCTTTGGTGATTTCATTATAATTGGCCAGCGCTTCTTTTGATTCTGATGTAAATGGCACCCAGACGGAAGTCATGTGGACGACGATGATGCAAGGGCCGACAGGTAAAGAACTTTTGCTTTGCTGTAATCCATAAGAACGCCAGCTAGTTCCTTGGATGGAGCTGGTGATAGCACAAGCCCCTTGCTGATATAGTAACGGAACACGGTTAGCGAAGCGCATGATCCTGACAGTCTTGTCCCCTTCTTGTTCTCCGCCGTATGCTAATGATGCTTCGATGATAAACGGATTTCCACGGTAGACTGATGGCGGTCTGGTGGTCGCGCAGTAAAATTCTGCGTTGACTTCTTTTCTCAGACCTTTTTCTAATAATTCTGCGCCGATCGGCGAGATACAATCTGTCGGCGGGGCGATGATCTTGGTCTTTTGGATGCCGTTGTAAAGGTTCTCGACCATCTCTCGGGTCATCTTCTTCGGCTTGGTATTAGGCAGTAAAGCTGAATTGGCGCAGATCTCTTTGGCCGTCCCTGGTCCGACCCGGACGAATTCGGTAGTCAAAAATTGCTGCAGGGTAACTGCGGCTGTCGATTCCAGCATCTTCATCAATCTTCCCAGTTCCACACCGTATGGATGCGGCTGGATCTCTTTCGGTTCTGGCGGCAATTCTTCTGCAGCTCTGGGGAAGATGATCTGGTTTGCTTCAGGATTAGTATAGATGATGGTACAGTGCGGGTTGACGATGGCCGTCTCTTTCAGGTATTCATCGACAGACTGTCTTCCTTTATTGTAGCTGCCGTCCATGTCGATCTCGATCCTTGTCCCGTGTTCTTTGACTGCCCACTCTTCTTCAGTCTCTTCCATGATCTGCGGTTCGTTGGTCGTCGTGTTGATCTTAAGTTTTATCTTGGTAGCCGGCTTGTCCTTTGCCGTTTTAGAAGTGATGATGGCTGCTTTTCCAGTTGTCAGCTGTCCATACAATACTGCTGCGGAGATACCGATCCCTTGCTGACCTCTGGTGGCGGAAAGCTTGTGGAATTTGGAACCGTACAACAGTTTTGCGAAAATTTTTGGGATCTGCGCTTTGATGATCCCTGGTCCGTTATCTTCAACGACCATCCTGAAGCGGGTCTCGCTCAACTGGATCAGCTCAACGTTAATCTCCGGCAGGATCCTGGCTTCTTCACAGGCGTCTAGAGCGTTGTCGACAGCCTCTTTTACTGCGGTCATCAGCGCTCTTCGAGGGTTGTCAAAACCAAGGAGATGTCTGTTCTTCTCAAAGAATTCTGCGATAGAAATCTCACGATGTTTCTTGGCTAATTCCTCGGCGCTCTTTTTTTCCATGATTCAAAGAAGGAAATGATGCATTTATAAAAATTGTGGTTAACGGTTAAGCCGGGTTAAACTATATACTGCTAATGAAAGGATTATCAAAGAGAGCAAAGCCAACACTCCCGTCCCTGTCGATCCACCGCCGATAACCGCGCCAGTGATACCATTAGAATTATCAACAGTGTTCCCGACCAGAGCCGATAAAGAGAAGACGACGACGCTGATGACTACAAGAAACATCATCCCAGCCCTTTTAAGATCATTTACACTTTCACGTTCCACAGGACCAGTAAACGGTCGGAGATATAAAAACGTTGCTATCCGAAGATCATCTCTTTTTTCTTCTTCTCTAAGAAATGGTAGACAGTCTTGTGCATGGAACCTGACAGCAGCATCGCCACCGCTTCTCTGGCTACCGCCACTTGTTGTGTTTCGCCGATGATACCGATGGTCTTGCCATAGACAGATATGTTCGTGTCAGTCAGCCGTTCGATCTCCTGCCGGGACTTGCCGCCTTTACCGATGACCCGGCCTTTCAGCCGTTGGATGGTGTTCTGGCTCTTGCCGGCCACGTCTTTCATGTCGATCAATTCAAACGCATAATCAGTCTTAAGAAGGAATAAAGCTATCTTTGGGTTGAAACCGCGGGCGATGGCCTTGACGATCTCCCGGGTCGTGTAAAGGATGATGCCGTCATCACCAGTTATCGTAACGTCGCCTTCTTTAGAGATGTCCAGCGAACAGCCGGTAGCATCTTCGATCTCTGTTTTGGTGATACCGTCTGTACCGATAAGTACGGCTACCCGTTCTTCGGGAATCTTGAGTTCGTAGGAGAAGGTTTCTTCCATTCTTACTTCGAGCCGGTAATCCTTTTAAATACTTTCTCTTTATCTTTATGTATTCCTTGTTTCTCAAAGAAGCGTAGGACGTTGGTGATATCTCGTTCCAGCAACTCTTGTGAATTGGGGCTTTTTATCAGAGTTCCTTGTGAAAAGTCGATGATCACTGGCTTTTCATCAAGATTAAGGATGTTGAAAGAAGACAGATCTCCATGGATAAGACCACCTTTGTACATCTTTCTCATCTCTTTCAGCAGATCTTCCAGGAAAGCCGCTGGATCTTTTGGAGGGGCGTCTTTCAGAGGCGGCGCAGCTTCTTCTCCACCGATGAATTCTTCAACGATGATGTGGTTGCGCCAGGCCAATGCTTTAGGCACTCGCACTTTGCCTCTATCTGCTCGTAATAAGTTCTTATATTCCCTCTGGGTCCAGGAAAGGATGATCTGCCGCCGCTGGCTTTTGAGAAATTCATAGCGGGGGTCTTTCTTGATGTAGCCGAACATCCTTTTGAAGTCGCAGTTCTGCATACGGTAGATCTTGACGATGACTCTCTCTTCTCCTTTTACGGCGACAAATACGTTGCTTTCTTTTCCTACTTTGAGCGGAGATACCAGTTCGTCGAAGACGCCTTTGCTCTGCAGGGTGAAAATGGTGCGGTTGGTGAACTCGTCGAAGACGCCTTGCAGGGTCTTGAACCGTTCTTGATAGGTCAAAGTGGTCATGGTCTCTTATTTTATGTATGAGCTTTTAATACTTCTGCCTAGATTAGAAACTACTGCCCAGTAACAAAACCACCGAAAGGTTTAAATATAAGCACTACAATTGAGTAGTAAACACCTCAAAACCACCTCTTTTCCTCAGTAAGCCTCCGGGTTTACTGGGGTTTTTATAATCCTAAAATTTCACTTTTTTTTGTAAATTAAAAGTAAGATTGAGCTTTTTCTTGTGGTTTTGAGATTTCATAAAAACTGCCTCATTTTGGGTATCTGCCTAAAGCGCGGCACTTTATATTCTGAATAAAAGACCGAATAATTTATAAATGGAGCTCTCCCCCAGAAAAAAAGCCCGTCACGAGAGTACCTGTGGGAGCCCACGGCAAGTCCAAGCCATGAACATGGGGGTTAGTGGTACGGGCATCATACCTATTACGATTTAGCAACAAAGTGGGGAAGTTTCCCACTCAAAAAAAACAGAAGGAAGAGCAGTTTAACTCTATCACATCATGATCATACCTCACGAATTCACCCGTACGAAACATCGTGAATAAGTCATTGACATCATGTCATAGTTTTTAGCATCTGCTCTTTCTACAGGAGGATAAAAATGGTATCAAAAAAACAAAGCTTTTTTTGGAACCTCCAGAAATCGCCAAGAGGTGATTTCTGATGGCTAAAATAAGCCCAGTAGCATCAAAATATATTGTTCATTCGACCATCACCATCGACGGGATCGTCGACCGTCCTGACGTTATCGGGGCCATCTTCGGCCAGACTGAAGGATTGCTCGGCAACGATCTGGAACTGCGCGAACTGCAGCGTTCCGGCCGTATCGGCAGGATTGAAGTGAACATGAGCACCAGTTCAGGCAAGACGCAGGGAGAGATCATCATCCCCAGTTCTTTAGACAAGACCGAGACGGCTATCGTGGCCGCAGCTTTGGAGATAATCCAGCGTATCGGCCCTTGTAATGCTAAGATTCATGTTGATAAGATCGAAGATGTCCGTACTAGCAAGCGACAGTTCGTCGTCCAGAGAGCGAAAGAGCTTTTGAGGATCCTTACTGAAAATACGCTGCCGGATTCACAGGAGATCTCTGATGAAGTATCTCAGTCGGTCAGGATGCAGGAAGTAGTCGAGTATGGTCCGGAAAAACTTACTGCTGGTCCAGCTATCGAGGAAGGTGACGAGATCGTTATCGTCGAAGGTAGAGCGGACGTACTGAATCTTCTGAAGCACGGCTTCAAGAACGCCATCGCTATGAACGGCACTTCTTGTCCAGCTACCATCAAAGAGCTGACTAAGCATAAGACTGCTACCGTCTTTGTTGATGGTGATAGAGGCGGAAATCTTATCATCCGCGAGCTTATCAGCACCACTGAGATTGATTTTGTCTGTAAGGCTCCCGACGGAAAAGAGGTTGAAGAGCTTACCAAGAAAGAGATCCATAAAGCTCTTCGCGGTAAGATCACAGCTGAACAGGCCAAGTTGGACATGGGTATCGATGATGACGGTTCTTTAAAGAACGATGACATCTCCCTAAGCCAGCGTCCTCGTCTTGGCAATAACAACCGTCCAGCGCGTCCGCAGCAACTGCAGCGCCGCCCGGAAAATAGTCGTTCTTTCCAGCAGCCACGCGGCAGCCCTAGTCCACGCGAGCGGGAGAGTGCTCCGGCCGCTAGCAGACCGCCGCGAGATCGTCTTTCTGTCGATGAGAAGAAAAAACTCAAGCAGACGATGGAAGATCTCCTGGGAACAAGGGGAGCCTGCATCTTTGACGAGAAACTGAATGTCCTGGGAAAAGTGCCGATGAGCGAGCTGGAGACGACCATCAAGAGCCTGAAAGGCGGCATCTATGCTATCGCCGTAGATGGAACTGTCGATGAGGATCTGGTCAATACGGCAGAGAAGTACGGTATCTCCCATGTCGCGGCCAGTGACAGCAAAGTCAAAGACAGCCGCCGGGTGAACATCGTCACTGATGGCCAGCTGTAATCTTTTATTTTTTCTTTCAACTTTTTCTTAGCTTCAGAACATTTTTTTCGATAGATTTATTATATCCTTTTCTTTCGATCTCTGCATGGTGTTTGATGTTATCATCGGCAGAAGCAAAAAAGAGGTAGAAAAGTTCGGCAGGAAGGGTACGGTCTTCATCGCCAGGCAGTATGTCCAGATGGGCCAGACCACTTCGCTTTCTAACGATGTCTATCTTGATGTAGCCGGAGCGCACGTCGTGTTTATAGTCGGAAAGAGGGGATCAGGTAAGTCCTACACGATGGGTTCTATCGCCGAAGGCTTGGCCGACCTGCCGACTGAAGTAAGACAGAACCTTTCCATCGTATTGCTGGATACCATGGGCATCTACTGGACCATGAAGTATCCTAATTATGAAGATGCCGACCTGTTGAAACAATGGGGCATCGAACCGAAAGGACTGGATGTCAAGATCTATACGCCGACGGGTTTTTTCTATAAGTATCGGGATGAAGGGATCCCTACTGATTTTCCGTTCTCATTACGGCCGTTGGACGTCGACCCTTATGACTGGTGTCATGCTTTTAATCTTGATCCCAATTCGGCTGCCGGCGTCCTGATAACCAGGGTCGTCCAGGATTTTAACAAGAAGAAACAGAGCTACAGTCTGGACCAGCTGATAGCTGCCGTCAGGAACGACAAAGAAAGCGAGCACGTCACCGTCAGCGTCGTCGTCAACCAGTTCGAGAAAGCCAAAGGCTGGGAGATCTTTTCAGAAGAAGGCACGCTGCTGAAAGACATCATCGCTCCCGGTCAGGTAACGGTCTTGGATGTTTCTCCTTATGCGACGATGTCGTCCGGCTGGGAGATCAAGGCTTTGGTAGTTGGCATCATCTCCCGGACTTTGTTCCAGCAAAGGATGCTGGCCAGAAAGACGGAAGAGTTCAAGACCGTCGATGCCGCTATGCATTATTTTTCAAAAGAAGTGGAAGAGAAGATGAGCGATCCGTTGGTGTGGCTTGCCCTGGACGAGGCGCACGAACTGCTGCCGCATGACGGCAAGACCGCCGCCTCTGACGCTTTGATAACTATCCTTCGCGAAGGCCGCCAGCCGGGAATCTCGTTGATCCTGGCGACGCAGCAGCCGGCTAAGATCCATACGGATGTGATGACTCAAGCTGACACGGTGTTAGCCCATCGGTTGACGGCCCGGATGGATGTGGAGGCTCTCGGTCAGCTGACCCAGAGTTACATGAAACACGGCCTCGTAGATGAGATCGACCATCTGCCCAGGGTTAAAGGTTCTGCAGTCATCTTTGACGATGCCAACGAACGGATCTTTCCGGTGCAGATGAAACCAAGGTTCACCTGGCACGGCGGCGGCAGTCCGACTGCGCTGAAAGAAAGGAAGAATGATTACGAAAGGCAGTTGAAGTCGCTCCAAACATAGAAAACGTTTAAATAACACTTGGTTCTTCTGCGATCCATGGCGCAGATCAAGACTGTCTTGGCAAAGTACGTATTCTTGGACATCATCAGCTATTCTTACAAGCGGACAGTGGAAGCGCAGACCGACATCATCGCGGTGATGAACGATATCGTCCGCAAGACCCTGAAAAACCTTAAGATACCTGACACCAAACGTATCCTACTGCCGACTGGTGATGGTATCTGCATCGCTTTACTGAATATCAACGAGCCGTATGACATCCATCTTGAAGTGGCCCTGTCTATCCTGAAAGGCATCTACGAGCACAATAATTCTGAAGAGGACCCGATGCGGCAGTTCAACGTGCGTATCGGAGTGAACGAGAATACTGACAACCAAGTTATCGATGTCAACGGCAACAATAACATCGCCGGCGCTGGTATCAATGAAGCGCAGCGGATCATGGACCAGGGCGAAAAAGCGATGATCTTTGTTGGTCGTACGGTACATAGTCATCTAGCCCAGCGAGAAAAATACCAGGGTAAATTTAGAAAATACGACGCAGTCATCAAACATAACCTTAAGCTAGAAGTCTATCAGTTGATAGATTCTGAATTACTTTATCTTAATTCGGACCAACCGAAAGCGTTAGAAGATTTTATGGACAAAATCAAGTCACATAAAGAAAAGTTTCAGAAAAGATTATTATTTAAAAATAATTGAAAATAATTACATCTTTTCTAATTTTGCAATCCTTTCTTCTATCGGCGGGTGAGTGCTGAATAGATTCCGCATGAATGATTTCTTTTCTTTTCTAAAAGGCGTAGAGATGAACAGATGTGCTGTAGCCCGGTTAGCGTGATCCACCAACGGATCTGGATCGTCTTTGATCTTCTTTAAAGCGTCAGCCAGTCCTTTTGGATACCTTGTGAGCAAAGCTCCAGAAGAATCTGCCAGAAATTCTCTTTTTCGGGATATAGCTAGCTTGATGCATTCACCGATCAATGGCGAGAGGATGGCCAGAGCCAACCCGACGATGATGAAGACGACCGTCAGCTGGTTGCTGTCCCGGTCTCTCCCCCGTCCACCCCAGAGAAAACTGCGAAGCAGGAAATCTGACAATAATACGGTGAGTCCGACCATAACTGAAGCGAGCATCATAACCCTGATATCATAATTTTTGATATGCGATAGTTCGTGTGCTAAAACACCCTCCAGTTCCAGACGGTTCATCTTCTCTAATAAGCCGGTAGTGACGGTGACGGAAGAATGTTCCGGACTCCTGCCGGTAGCGAAAGCGTTCAGGGCGCTGTCGTCGATGACATATACTTTTGGTGGTTTGGGAAGTCCAGCAGCGATAGCCAGTCCTTCTACGGTGTTGATGAGATGGGTGTATTGCGGTTTCGTCGCTTCCTTAGCTCTGGTCATGGTCAGGATGGCGCCGCTTCCTCCGTAATAGCTGAACAGGAAATAGATTATGCCGATAAAGACAGCCAGACCGATACCGAAATAGCTGCTGCCGTAAAAGAAGCCGATCAGGAAGCCGAGAAAGATAACTAAGACAAAAAAGAAAAAGATCAATACTGCCGAACGCCTCTTGTTGGCAGCGATTTCCTCATAGATTCCCATGGCTCTCAGAACTTGACCTTGACAGCTTTCCGTTCAGCCTCTTCCGTCTTGAAGAAATCTTTCTGGACGAAATGGAACAGCTTGGCGAAAAAGTTCTTTGGGAAGACTTGGATCGCTTCGTTGTACTGCATCACGGAATCGTTGTAAAATTGTCTCGCATAGGCAATCTTACTTTCAGTGCCGGACAACTCTTCTTGGAGCATCTTGAAGTTTTCGCTGGCTTTCAACTGCGGATAATTTTCAGCGACGGCAAAGATTGATTTCAACGCTTCGGTGATCTGGTTGGAGGCTTTAGCCCTTTTTTCCAGGGAGCCGCTCATCAAAGAAGTTCTGGCTTTAGTGACTTCTTCCAGGACACCCTTTTCGTGTTTCATGTACCCTTTGACCGTGTCCACGAGATTTGGGATAAGATCATATCTTCTCTTGAGCTGGACGTCGATCTGCGCCCAGGCGTTGTTGACACGAACCCGTAACCTGATCAGGCTGTTGTAGACGTAGATGACGAAGATCACCACGACAGCAGCGATAATTCCGATAACTAGTGTTGATACCATATGTGCCTCCTTGTTTTGTTCATAAATTGATTCTGCTGTTTAAAAAACTTATGTATTTGAGGATATAGGTTAGGTCAACAGCAAACTATATAAACCATCTTTCTTTACTTCTCCTAAAAAGAGGTTGCGATCATGGTTTTGGAACACATATTCCCTGAAGACTGGCTGGAGAGCAAAGGCCGCTATGCGTTTCTCTTGGGTGTGTTGTATTCCATCATCGGTATCGTCATCGCTTGGAGATTGTTTCCCGGCGATCCAGCTCTCGTCGCTGTCGCGTTCACTTCTTTATTGCTCCTGCCTGAATTGTATAAGATTTTCGCCGTTGAGGAGCGTCTCGAAAAAGCAGAGCAGAAAGTTTCCATGAAAAGCCTCTGGAAAGATGACATCAGCGTCGTCAAGGTCTATGTCTTCTTGTTTCTGGGCATCCTTTTGACGTATTCCGTCGGCACCATCTTGTTGCCTGATTTCCAGACCAACACTCTGTTCCGTGAGCAGCTGGAGATCCGCTTTGGCCAAGGCTTTTCTGGCAATGCGATCTTAGGAGTTTTCGACGGCAACTTGTTCATCGATCTTCTCAGCAACAATTTCTTAGTCATGTTGGCTTGTTTTATCTTAGCCTTGCTGACAGGTGATGGAGCGATCTTCCTGATCACCTGGAACGCGTCTGTCTGGGGCACGATCTTTGGTCTTACTGCTAAGAGCGCGGCTATCTTTTCCGGCGGCAATCCGTTCCTGGTCTTCCTGATGGTGATGCTTATCGTCTTTCCGCATATGATCACGGAAGCTTTGGCATATTTCCTGGCGGCTATATCCGGATCGGTCATCTCTAAAGATGTCTTGCTAGAAAAATTTGCGTCTGACAGGTTCTTCGAAGTGTTCGGCTTCAACCTTTACCTGCTGCTTTTCGCTTTAGTCTTTCTCCTTTTGGGAGCTGCTATCGAAGCCTGGGTTCTCGGCAATGTGCAGACATATCAAGAGATCATCAGGATGAGTATGCAGGCTATCCGTTAGTTTTTCTGATTGTGCGGCTTGCAGGTCTTATAGAAATCACATTCTCCCGTCGACCATCTGCATAAAGGGGTGATGGTGCGGGGGTAGTCGAAGATGTTTTCAGTGATCGAGGTGTGAGCATGCACCAGTTCTATCTCTCGCTGTGCTAATTTTAACAGTTCTTCATCAACACTGATCATCTTCAGCTTCTGGCGAAGGAAAAAGATCCCTACTTTTGAAGGAAGTACGCCATGTTTCTCAAAATAAAGCAAGGAGTAGATAGCTAATTGCAGCCTGATGCTGTCTTTAAAATCAAATTTGGCATTAGTCTTATAATCCACGATGTGAACTTCGTCTTCCAAGTGATGGATCGCATCGATGAATCCCTGGACTGAATAATTATCTGACTGGTAACGCATCTCCCGTATTGGTGTCAGGGCTTTGAACGCTTCCTGTAATGATTTTCCTTTCTCCATCTCGTTCTGCACATCATTAAGGAAGTGGCCGGTCCAGTTCATCAGCATCAGCATCGTCTCCTCAAAATAGAACCGTTCCTGATCTTTGTTGAGTTTCAATACTTGAAGCCGCGGCTTGTATTTCATCCACTGCATCAAGAGCATCTTCTGCATCTCTTTCTTGAAATGCATCTCAAAACCATCTTCATTTACCGTTGATATGTCCAGATCGTAGAAATCTTCCAGACAGGAATGGGCGATGTTGCCTCTTACTTGATGGATATTCGGTAACGTCGGCAGTTTCTCGACGTATTGATAGTAATACTTACGTTTGCACTGCTTGAAGGTATTCAATGATGATGGGGATTCGACACGTTTAGCCATAGAAACCAACTCTTTTTTTAGGATGGGACAACCATTGCTTTATATGTTTTTCTTGTCTGGATGATCTCCTACTTTGATAAATTATATATATCTACATCGTAATAAGGACCAAATGAAAGAAAGTGATTCCAAGAAACCCCTTACTTACTCTTTTATTCTGTGTGGTCTCCTGATTCTGACCGTAATTTTTCTTCAGAATAAAATAGTGATGTTGGAATCAGAGTATAATTCTTTGGAATCAGATAACGTTAAAATTACCAATAATTATCAAAATTACCAGAAAAAGACGGAAGAGACCATTAGTACCGCTATTACTCCTCCCTACATTTACATAAATAATCAGAATGTCTATATCGCTTTTCGCCAATCTAATGGTAATGTAATCAAATGGTTTGTACCATTCACGGCTTTAAACTATGACTTGCAACGAGGTTTTTTTAAAAGAGAGTTTATCGATGAGGAACTTTTGCCCCTACATTCTCGCTACTCTTCAACATTGTTAAATACTCTTAATGTCTGTTTTAATAGTCAGATTACTATGTGTAACAATTATCAAATTTTAATGAGTCTTTGTGGGGGTGGTGATGCTGGGTGTAGCTCTTTAAGAGAGAGTTTTCAAAAGGAACAAGATGAAATCGCTGTTTTCTTCACTCAGAATTTAGCTGAAATCAAAAAAGAAGGGAAGGAGTATATCTCTTTGGAGAATAATGGTAATGCAATAACCGTGATGGATTTTCGTCCTTTTGTAGATAAAGTCGCTTTTACCAACATAATCCCTCAGTTATATGCCGAAATTGGAAATGATCAACAATTCATACACGAGCTTTGGTATATCCTGTCTCAATTAACAACATATTCTTTAGAAATAAAAGAGACGCCTAAATTTCCATTAGAGACTCTTTTATCAGGTGGTGGAGATTGTGAGGATACATCTATTCTGTTAGCTAGTATGCTTAAAGCAGCTAATAAAAATTGGAAAATAAGTCTAGTTTACATGGATAGTAATAATCCTATCAATCCTAAAAATATAAATCATGTTCTGGTTCAAGTAGAAACTGCCTCCGAAAGTTTCTTCATAGAGACTACTAGTAAGACGCAAGAGAATCCTTACGATAAGATAGTCGGATGGTACTTGGAAGTTTGAAGATAGTTTTATAAAAGGGCTCGAGTTTAAAGCATCAGATGGCCAAGCCCCAAAAATATTCAGACGAACCGCAAGTGATCAGAGTGCGTATCCCACAAGGGACAGAACTTTTAGGTGTCGTCCAGCAGCGGTTGGGGGGAAGTCGAATGCGAGTTCTTTGTCTTGATGGAAAAGAGCGTATCTGCCGTATCCCTGGCAGGCTGAGAAGAGCTCTTTGGGTGCGTGAAAATGATATCGTCATCGTCCAGCCGTGGGAATTAGGCGGCGATGAGAAAGGTGACGTCATGTATAAGTACCGCAACAAAGCTGAGATCGAATTCTTACGCAAGAAAGGGTACCTCAAAAACATCGAAGAAGAGTTTTAATATATTTGAGCATAGAAATTCTTATATAGCTGGTTTCTCTCGAATGATCCATGACTTCCACGACGAGATTATTTTTTCACACCATCCTGATGGGTGTTCTTTTAGTCGCATTGGTGACTATGTTTGCTGCGAGAGGCGGTCTCTTTTTTCAAGGAGAGCTCTTTGTTTTTCTGCTGCTGGCCCTGCTGACAGTTATCGGTATGGTCGGTTTCAGCCAACCTTGGGGACGTAGCGTCTTCTTCCTAGCATTTTTACTTTATGTCGCTAACCTGGTAGTGGTCTGGCTGTTTGAAGGCCGTATCTTTATCACTCTTTCAGTATTGGCATTGATAGGTTTCTTCAGCTCTCTGCCGCAGCCACGACAGGGACGGTCTTCAAAGACGAAGGAGATTCCAGCTGCTGTTGAGGAAGAGCCGCACAGTATGGTCTATGAGAATCCTAAGAAAGAGTTCTCTCCAGGGAAACTAGTGGCGAGTAAGAGCAGCAACCGCTACCATGCACCAGCCTGTGATTGGGCTAAACGTATCAAAGAAGAACGGCGGGTCTGGTTCAATGATAAAGAATCGGCCTGGAAACAGGGGTATAGGGCCCACAGTTGCCTTTCTTGAATCTTATTCTTTCTTAGCAAAGTATATAACCCTGCTTCGATATAAATAAGGCTATGGCTCAAACAGATGTATTGGTAAAGATCCATGAGGATCTGGAATCGCTCAAACGCGACATGGCCGAGATCAAAGACGTAATCAGGCTAGAACCCGAGTTTCGTGAAGAGGTTATCAAACAAGTTCAAGAAGCTCGTGAACGTATGGCTAAAGGTTAGTTTGTCCCCAATGACGATATTCTTAAAGAGTTTGATGTAGAATGAGTTACGAGATCCTTTGGGATGACAAAGTCAGAGATTTTCTACGAAAGATTCACAAAGATGAGTCTCGAAGGATTATAAAAAAAGTTAATAGCATCGTTGATGATCCAAGGCATTATCTTGAAACCTTGGTCGATATTAGGTCTTATAAGCTGCGGATTGGTGATTTCCTTGCTTTAATCGATATAGATGATCTCAAAAAGAGTATTTCTGTTGTGCTCATTGGACATAGAAAAGAGATCTATAAGTATATTCAAAGAAGCGGTTTCAACAAGAAGTGAATTTTATTTGAATCTTATTTTTTCCAATAATACCAGATCAATCCCAGAGCGGAGATGGTTATGGCCGCATCAGCAATGTTGAATGCCGGCCAGAATGAGAAGTCGATGAAATCGACTACAAACCGTCTTCCCAGACGGTCGACAAGATTGCCGATGATACCGCCTAATAATAAAGCAAATAATACCTGTGGAAGTTTTTCTTTTGATATCTTCGGATAGTGATAGATGATAACTGCGGCTGCTATCAAAGAGATGATTCCTAGCCAGACCACCTGATCCTGTAAGATGCCGAAGCCGGCACCGGTATTGGTGATAAGATGGATCGTAAGGAGTTTTAGGTCCCATTGCGGTTTCCATGACAAGATCAAGATCTTGGTCAGCTGGTCGATGAGGATGACAAGGGAGGAAATGATAGAAAACAGAAGCAGATTTTTCTTTACCATAATCGTTCCTTCTTCTCAGAGTGAGAGGTTCTCTCCATCTGGGCCAGGCGCTGGTCGAGAGATGCCAGCATCGCTTTCAACGTATCTAATTTGCTGTTGATAAGTTCCAGATCGGGGCTTTTACCGTACGATTGCTGCTGCTGGAACGACTGCGGTGATGGCGGCTGTGAGAAACTGGATGTCTGGCCGAATAATGGCTGCTGCTGTGGAAGCGGGAACTGGGTCGATAAAGCTGGATCGTCCTGGCCGAGATGAGGCATCTCCAGCCCGGAATTCCTTCCTAGTTCTCTGGAAGCTGCTTTGTCGAAGTCAAATTCGTCCTCTTTTTTGCCAAAACCTAGCTTGCTGAAAAATCCCATGATAAGAGAAGGAAACTTTTCGGCTTTAAATCTTTTTGCTTTGAGAAGATTTATAAATGACGTTCTATTCTCAATTTCATGGCAAAAAAGACAGCTAAAGATGATTCTTCTTCTCAGGAGCGTATCGGTTTCCATAAAGGTTCCCTGGCAACTCTTAGCAAGGAACGGGAAGAGATGATGCGGATCCTACAGATCGTAGAGCAGCTGATGCAGATGCACATCAAAGAGCTGAAAGACCTTGGGGTCGACTTGGTAGCTGAAGCGAAGAGATCAGGTTCTGCGGCCAAACCTCTGAAAGGCAAGAAGCCGATCGAGGATATTCTATAGAGTTTTTCGGATTATTGATGCAATCAGAACCAGTATCATAGATTTGTCAGTAGAAAAAGTAAAATAAAAATAAAAGATTAACGTACTAGCAATGCGATCATGAAGATCACGACAGCTAGCAGGATAACGATACCAGCGCCGATCCATGCCATCAACCTGATGTCTTCCCATGAAGTGCTCTGCTCAACTTGTGGAGCAGGAGCCGGCATCTGGAAAGAGCTGAAGTCGAAGGTAGCTGGGTCTGGCAATGTTGCTTTAGGCTGTGCTGGAGCGGTTACGGTCCTGGCAACACTATTGCCGCTGACAACATTACTGGTGTTGTTTCCCAACAGGCGGTCGATGTCTTCTTTTAGATCACGGATATCGGTCTGAAGATCATCAACATCATCTTTAAGTTCAGTTCTTAGGTTGCTGCGTTCAAGATCGTTGACGTCATCTTCGAGATTATCAACCTTTTTCTCAAGAGATTTAAGGTCTTTTTGAAGATCTTTCAGATCATCTTCAGCGTTCTCGATGTCGCGTTCGTCATCGTCTCTGCGGGCGTCCCGAAGGTCGTCTTCAGCAGTATTGAAGTCGTCTTCGATGTTGCTGAACTCTTCTTTAAGATTGTCAAATTCTTTCTCTTCTTCAGTCCTGGTGTCTTCTTCTGGCTGAGGATTCTCATCAGCAGGCTGTTCCTGGTCATCAGGATTTTCATCACCTGTTTGAGGAGCTGGATCGTTGACAACCGGAGTCACATCGACAGGATCAACGACGTCGGTTGAAGGTTGGTCATCAGGATTCTCTTCTACCGGTTTTGGTTGACCTAAAGAAGTAAAGATATCTTTTAGGTTTGATGGCAAGTCTATTGTACGAAGTTCTGTAGAGTTTGCTTCATTGTTTGTTCCGCCGAAACTGGTTCCGCTCGGTAGCTGTAGGACAGCCAAAGCGGATGGACCAACAAGGCTTAATAGCAAAATCCCTAAGATAAGTACGCTGGTGGTTTTATTGATCATTTTGGGTATACCTTCAAATGTTTTTACTTGTTAGTAAATACTTTTATTTATAAATGTTTCGCATTGGGCTTACTTCCCAGTAGTAAAAATATCTAGAAAAACGATAAGTTTATATATACCGTATATGCCTCGGAGGGTATGGGAAGACCAAAACCAATTCATTATCAATTTGTTGTTGCTGAAATCGAAACACCACCGTTTTCTCTGAGACGAAATGCCGTGGTTCCCTCTGAAAAGATAGGCATAATCTATAATACTGGTTCTGCGATTCCTCTCTGGGCTCCGATGAGAGAAGAGTATCATGTAGAAGAAGCTAGAGCGCATTGGGTACCTGGCAATACAAGCCCTTTTGAGTATGAAGGTAGAGAAGCGCAGTCTTTTGCTGAAATTGATGCTACTCATGTTGCTCAAGTATACGCTCGAACGATAAGTGCTAGCGCAACTAATTTTTATGGAAGACCGGTGGAATTGACTCCAAAGAGAATACTAAATGTTCATGGGACTTTCTGCGGTGAAGTAGCTAGGAATCTGCAAGACATTTTAAGAGAAACTCAACAAGGACCTAGACGATAACTTCTCCCCGATGTATCTTAGGCAGAAAATTTAATATTTTCTTATCTTTATATTGTGCACAGCCTAGAACATTATCTTTGAACATTAAAATTACCAATCGATTTTCTTCACCCAAATCTTTAGGAAGATCAACGCCGGCAAAATAAGCTTTTACTTCTTTCTCTTCTAAAATCACAGTGTTTTTAACATCCTCGTTCTCCTGCACAAGTAAAGCTGCTCCTTCTTTGCTTAACCGAACGTGATCTGGTTTGACTTCTGCAAAATACAGCCCCAGACGGTCAAGACGCAGCTTATCAAGATCGATCCTTGAGACATCTTTATTGACGATGAAAACTTTATTCTTGTCGCTTTGCAGGAAAGCATATTCTTTCTGTAGGAAGCAGCCGAACTCTTTGATGACAATATCCCTGATCTTCTTGACGTCTCTTGTATTGAGGATATTTAGTTTCTGCATCAGCCCACGCCCCAGACCGGATTATCTCTTCGTTTGATCTCAGCCACTTCTTTCAGCACTTCCAATTCCATCTTAGAGAGATGCTTCTTCAGCTCTTTCAGTTTCTTAAAATGTTCTTCTGGGATGTCAGCATAGAGAAAATCTCCTTCATTGACCTGTCTTCCTACGGTCACTCCTTCCATGGCCATGGCCAATTGTTTGCCTTGCTCACCGACGGAGACAGATTCCTGTCCGTCTTTCATGCTTTTGACGCTGCTGATCTTTTTCCCAGAAATGTTCATGATCGGGTCGCCTGACTTGATCTTGCCGATCTCGATCTCTACGCCGACGATAGCCGGATTGCTCTGCCTGAAGGTGTAGCCTTTCAGCACGGCGAACTTGCAGGGCCTTACCAGAGAAGTGAATTCTTTCAGTTCGATCTGCTGCTTGAGACTCTCCACATATTTTTCATAATCTTCGATGGTCTTATAGATGACATCGTGGGTGATCAGCTTAAGGTTTTTCGCTTTGATGATCTCATCCAGGTCCGCTGGAACTTTGATGTTGAATCCCAGAAGAACTCCGGTAAACTCATCCGCTTCTTTTAATGATTCTAGATGAGAAAGGTCTTTCTTGCTCACATCGCCCAAAAATGAGGACGATATGGGGATATTTTTCTCTTTCAATAATGTCTGCAAGGCTTCCAGTCCGCCGATGGTGTCGGCTTTGATCATCACACCTTGTTCTTCTGACTCGTCGCTGATAACTTCGCCGATCTCCTGCTGGACTTCTTCTTTCAGCGCTTCGATCTCTTCAGGCTTCCCTGAACAGGCGCGAATCGGCATCCCGGCCACGGCTTTATCTAATCCAGGAGCGGCAATCTTGACTCCGGTAGCTGCGATAACTTCCTTGACGTTCTTGAACTTGCTTTTCTTTTCCCGCATCTCTGTCAGTTCCGCTGGTTCCAGCAAAGCTCTTACTTTGACAGTAAACGGCTCGTCAAGACTGCCGATGACTAGCGTGTCGCCGACCTTCAGCCTGCCGTTATAGATGATGGTATCTAAAGTCATCCCCAGCCCTTGTTCTTCTTTGACTTCCAGGATCGTCCCTTTAGCATCCCCTTCTGCTTCTATCTCTAATTTTTTCTCGAGATATTTTTGAGCTAGCCCTGTCAGCACCATCAGCAGTTCAGGGATACCCTGGCCGCTGTGGGCAGAAATGGGGACGATGGCGATCTGTTTGGTGTAGTCCTGCACCCGATCGAACCGTTCGGCCTGGATGCCGTGTTCACCGAACTTGCCGACGATATCATACATCTTTTTCTCAAAATCGCCCTGGCTTTGGTAATCAAGTTCGTTGATGTTTTGGATAAGGTTCTTCTTTTGGTCGTATTTCCAGCCCCGCTGCAAGTCGATCTTATTGGCAGCGACGACAAACGGTACTTTATGCGACCGCAGTATCTCCATCGATTCGATGGTCTGCGGCTTGAAGCCTTCATTGATGTCGATGACGAGGATGGCGATGTCAGCCAGCGAACCGCCCCGTTTCCGGAGAGAAGTGAACGCAGCGTGTCCAGGGGTGTCGATAGCTAACAGTCCAGGAACGGTCAATTTTCCTTTCATGGAGTCAAGCAGAGAGCCGCAGATCTTCTTGATGGTCTCGATAGGGATGATGGAAACACCGATAGCTTGGGTGATGCCGCCGGCTTCTCCGGCCGTGACGACTGTCCTTCTGATCTTATCTAATAAAGAAGTCTTGCCGTGATCGACATGTCCTAGAGTTGCGAGAAGAACCTTTCTGGTTGTCATAAACTTACGAGGAGCAGGCTTATTTTTAAAGTTTCTCTTTCGAGAGGCTCTGTAGAAAATCTCTTCGCGGTGTCACAGCCAACGACTTCTTGACCGGTGAATACGCTAGCGGAATAGTCAGATTTAAAAACTTGTTTTCTTTCTCTTTCTTATGGCCTTCACCCAGAACCAAAAAAAGTGGATATTTGTAGTTCTTTTTGTTATCCTGCTGGCTCTGGCTACCTTTGTCATCCGCAGCTATCTGGGGGCTATCGTCATCGGCGCGCTTATCACTTATTTCATCTACCCAGTCTATCTTAAGCTCAAAAGATGGGTTCGTTATCCGTTGCTGGCCCAGATCATACTTGCTATCGGCAGTATCATCTTGCTGGCTCTCTTATTGACAGTTATCATTGTTCCGTTAGCTTCTCAGACTCAAACCCTCTACAAAGCGTCGGAGCCGTTCCTGCTGAAATTGTCGGATGAGAGCAGCGCCTGCGTCCAGCCGGGATCACTGCAGTGCCGGGCTTTTCAGCAGTTGCAGCAGCTTGTCTCCGGAACTGATTTCAGGCAGAAAAGTAAAGAGATATTACAGAAAGCATCTTCCTTTTTCTTTGAAAGCGTCAGCGGTCTGATCTCCAGCGCCGTCTCTCTTCTGATCTTCTTTGCCATCCTGGTCTACTCTATCTTCTATTTCCTGGGAAATGGCGAGGAGATAAAGAAAAATATCTTTGAGCTCATACCATTGCAGGAAAGACATAAGAATCAGATCTTCCAGCGATTGAAAGATACTATCAACGCGGTGATCGGCGGCAACATCAGCACTGCTTTGCTGCAAGGTCTTACCGGCGGATTGATCTTCTTCATCTTAGGCATCCCTTCACCATTCTTCTGGGGGCTGATGATGGCTATCTTGGCGTTCATCCCTGCCGTCGGTCCGGCGGTCATCTGGCTGCCAGCCGTGGTGATCCTGTTCGTGCAAGGAAACATCCTCCAGAGCGTTATCCTTATCGTGTATTGTGTCTTGGTGCTTGGTTCTATCGATGCCTTCCTGAAGCCGAAACTGATCGGCGACAAGATCAAGATGTCTTCATTCTGGATTCTTCTGGGTGTTATCGGCGGCCTGCAGGTGTTCGGCTTGTTAGGATTCTTCCTGGGCCCGCTGATACTGGCGCTGCTGTCATCGTTCATCCAGATGTATAGGGAGTTGTCGTAACTTTTCAAACACTTTTTTAAACACCTTCTCTTTTTCCATGATTAATGATCACTGAACATTCAGCAGCCATCACAGGAGAGCCGTATCAAGGCGATGTCAATGCCAAGATGGATGTATTTTACAATCCTTTGATGGTCTCTAACAGAAACGTCTCTGTGGTCTTACTAAACTCTATCCCTAACAAGAACATGAAGCTGGCCTTGCCTCTAGCTGGTTCCGGGATCAGAGCTTTCCGGTTCCTGAAAGAATTGAAGAAAGGCAAGATCAAAGAGCTATACGTCAACGATAAGAAGCATAATTTCAATGAGATATTTTCAAAAAATCTGGAATTGAATAAGATAGACAAGACCAAAGCAAACATCAGTAATGAAGACGCTACCTTGTTCATGCTTCATCAAGAAGGTTTTGATTATATCGACATCGATCCGTTCGGTTCGCCGAACCCGTTCCTGGCGGCAGCTATCGCCAGGATTTCCAGAAAAGGGATATTGGCCATAACGGCTACGGACACGGCAGCCTTGACGGGAACGTATCCTAAAGTTACTAAAAGGAAATACTGGGGGACATCGGTGAAAAATCATCTGATGCATGAGACTGGTTTGCGGATACTGATACGGAAAATCCAGTTGCAAGGGATCCAGTTCGAGAAAGCTTTGACGCCAGTATTGGCATATCACAAAGATCATTATTTCCGCGTCTATTTCCGCTCTGAGAAGGGCAAGGAGAGATGCGACCAGATCATTAAACAGCACAAGTATCTTCTTTTTGACGGGAAAACTCTTGATTTCAAGATCTCTGACTATAACAAAGAAGATGGATATCTTTACATCGGGCCGTTATGGGCTGGTCTTTTAGCTGATATCTCATTGTTGAAAAAAATGTGCAAGAACAACCCTTTTCCGGAGGAACAGAAATTTTTAGAAATATTAAGGGATGAACTGCCGGTCGTCGGTTTCCATGACATCCACGCTTTGGCCAAGGCTTACAGGCTGGAGATACCAAAGCTGGAAGGGCTGTTAAAAAGTTTGAAAGGGACCCGGACGCATTTCCTGCCGACGGGGATAAAGACCACAAAAAAAGCGGCTGAGATAATAAAAATAATAAAAAAATCTTAAAGGAAATGTTTCCTGATTATCGGGCAGGCGAAGAAGCTTAGGTTGGTCAGTACCAGCAGTATGAGTGATGTTACATACAGGTTGCCGGTAACTCCCAACAGCAGCTGTCCATACCAGAACAGACCGTATAAAGCTAGTTCTGAGACGACGCCCCAGACCCAATCAGCAGCGGTCCAGTCGCAGGTTGCGCAGGTTTCTTTCATTGTGTCACCTCTTTTCTTTGATATCTTCCAACTAATTGGGCTTGGGCGATGATATGCCCTTCCATAGCTTTCTCGACCTCGGCTTTCGTAGCCCCTTCATCCAGGCTGAGTTCAGCATCTAAAGCGTACAGCTTGAAAAAATAACGATGTTCTTTCGGTTCGTACTGTGTCGGCGGGCAGGGACCGGTATAAGCGCTGTTTCCGGCCGAATTCTTTCCAGCGGTTCCCGCAGCCGGTGTGATCTCTTTCGTCCCCGGCGGGATGTTGAACATCAGCCAATGGTCAAACACCTGGATGCCTCTGCTTTGTTTTACCTCATCTGGAATATCGGGGTCGTCCATGATCAGGACCAAACTTTTCGCTTCAGTCGGAACATCTTCAACCTGTAAAGCAGGATTAGCATTATCGCCGTCACAGGTGTACTGGCTGGGTATCTTGTCATTCTCTGCAAAAGCAGGACTTGTCAACTTCATCATCATAACCTCCTCATCTGCTTTGATCTCCTGCGTCCCGGAAGAACAACCCAAAATGAGCAAGAGACCGAATATAACAAACACTATCCTCTTTTTGAACATATCTTAAGAAAAAGAAAGAGAGTTAATAAAATTTATCCTAAAGCCAAGTCCATCTTCGCCACTTCTGAACTCTGGACATCCTCTATTTCAGCCATCTTGCCGGCAATCCCTTCAAAATCAGTGCTGTCGACATCATACATGACCATCACCAGGACGGCTTTCAAGCCGAAGGCGATAGGATCTTCTTTCACCAGCATCTCACCGATGGCGCCTGCTTCCTTGGCGATATCTTTTGCTTTGGCCTTGATCTGCTCCAGATCGACTTCCGGAGAAACGGGCATCAATTTAAACGTGACTACTGCTCTTGCCATTATATATTACCTCTTATGCTAATTTGGTCCAGAAAACCCGCAGCCCGGACAGGAGTACTTGATAGCGTTCTTTCTTGCATAAGAGCTGCGAACAACCTCATGCTGACCGCACTGTGGACAGTTGAAACTGACCGCGCCAGAGTCGTTATCGACCCGTCTTTTCGTCGCACTGCATAATTTTGCTTCCATGCCCTGCCCGAACAATGTCCTTTTTATAAATCTTTGCCTTCAGCAGGAGCTACCTGAAACCAAGAACTTATAAAAAATCAGTCTATTTCAGGAGCATTATGGGTACTGTTCACATAAAAGATAGAGCTGAACTACAGCGGAAGATCGATCGTATCAAGAAAGATGGTATTTCTTCACTGCATGTCATCTCGGATTTTGACAAGACTCTTACCACTGCTTTTGTCGATGGGGAGAAAGTGCAGTCTACCTATGCTCTCATCCGCAACGGCAAGTATCTCTCGCCAGAGTACGTGCAAAGGTCGCATGCTCTTTTTGATAAGTACCATCCGTATGAGGCGGCTGACGATCTCATGGAAGAAGAGCGTAATGCCATGATGGTCCGTTGGTGGAAAGAGCATTATCAGATGATGGTGGACTGCGGACTCAGTCAAGCGGTCATCAAGGACATCATCAGGAGCGGCAAGTTGCGTCTGCGGGCTGGAGCTTCTGCTCTGTTCCATTCTTTAGCTGATAAAAACATCCCTCTCCTTATCTTTTCAGCTGGCCAGGGTGATATCATCACTGAGTTTTTGAAACAGAATGGTTATGATACGCCCAATGTTCATGTAATCTCTAATTTCTTCACTTTCTCTGCTGACGGCTTGGCCGACGGATATAAAGAACCGTTTATCCACACTTTCAACAAGAACGAGGTGGTCGTTCGGGAAACCCCTTATTATCAGCAGGTCAAGGACAGACGTCATGTTATCTTGTTAGGCGACAGTCTCGGCGACCTGGGGATGTCAGAAGGCCTGGAGCATGACGTCATCATCAAGATCGGCTTCCTCAATGAGAACAAAGAAAAATTTCTGAAGAAGTATCTGAATATGTTCGATGTTGTTATCACCGATGACAGCGGGATGGAGTATGTCGATGATATACTCACACAAGTCTTACGGTAACAACACCTTTCTCCACTTCAAACTTTACTGGCAGGAATCTTTCTACAACGTGGATGTTGGTGAGAGCATGATCGCTGACTTTACCCGTTTTCATGACCGATCCCGGCAGTAAAGCCAGATACGGTATCAGCTGGTCAGCCAGGAAATGGTCGACGACCGCACCGGAAGAGATCTCTTCTTTCAATTTATCAGCTGCTTCCTTGGCTATGTCTTCCGACCGTTTCCCTTTTTCGATAAGCACGTCGCTGCCTAGTATCAGCGGGTTCTCGTAATCAGCTTGTCCATCCCGGCTGAAGATAGCCCACAGCAGGACTTCTCCTCCGGTACTGAGACTGTCGGCATATTCCACGTCGATGGTGATGGGCACATCATGATCTTTAAGGTATGGCTTTATGCTGTCGTTGATCCTGCGGCCAACTTCTTTCTCTTCCAGCTCTTTGGAGAGGTTGATGAACCCTTTGATATGTTCTAAAGTTCCTTGTTGTTTCAGATCATAAAGACGTAAATCATGTCTTTTTTCGATGAATTCGGCAAAGCTGTGATATCGGGGAACGATCTCTACTTCTACTAGACCATTGCCTTTTGGATAGTACCCTCTTTTCAGAACTTTCAGCTCTATCTTTTCCACGAACCTTCGCAGCTGCGGGAACAAGATGTTGGAGATGTAATCTACGGAAGCCTGCCATTTACCGCAAGTTCCTCCGGAAATCTTTAAAGTTATTTTACCTGGCGCGAATAAGCAAGGTGGAATTATCGCTTGTAGTACTAGGGAGATACTACCAGCAGTACCAATCTCAATTTCATAGATTCCTCTCTTAACTTTTCCAGGAACAAAACGAAGTTTCTCAGAACCAATATTGACTTCGTTGGTTTTGCCGTTACAGATTTGTTCCAAAGCTTTGATAGCTGCTAAGTGCTGTGCTTTCAATCCCGGCTGGGGTCTGCCGGCGCGGATGTTGTCGACTTCAAAAGTAAGGCCGGTCAAGGCAGAGAAAGCTAAAGCGGTGCGTATCAAAGCGCCGCCGCCTTCTCCATGTGAACCGTCAAGGAAGATCATGGGTGTTGTTTGAGATCGATTCTTTATAATAATTATCCTTCCTCATAAAAACATTAATAAAACGAAGCCGTTTTTGAATCAATTGTGGGGATGTAGTATAACCTGGCAGAATAGGGGCCTCCAGTAATGGAAGTTTGAGCTTCGGCGATGATAATAACTTTCCCTGAAGTCAGCCTTAGATCTGGGTTCAAATAGTTGACGACGAGGCAACGACCGAAAGCGTCAGCTTGATTGTCCCAGCATCCCCACTTTTTTCTTCTTCTAAAGAGAACTTTGAAAAATAGGAATTTTGCAGATTGAATCTGATTTTCGTGTCAAAATTACGACTATTTCAAAGTCTCTTCAGAACTTTGCAGGTAAATTATTGAATTATGCAAAGTTCTCTAAAGATATATAAACAGAGAAATAATCTTCGAGAGCATGTCTGAAAAAAGAGGATTGGCGACGGCTTTAGCCACTACCACGCTGATAGGCACGATCATCGGCGCCGGAATCTTAGGCATCCCTTACACCTTGGCGAAAGCCGGCGTCTTCTATGGTTTCTTGATCCTGTTAGGCATCGGTTTGGTCTATCTGCTGATAAATCTCTTTACCGGGGAGTTTGTCCTGCGGACGAAAGAGCAGCATCAGCTTCCCGGCTATACGGAAAAATATCTTGGAAAAGAAGCGAAAGCAGTCATGTTCTTTGCGATGATCTTCAGCCTCTACGGCGCCCTTATAGCTTATCTTATCGGTGAAGGCGCGACGTTATATTCTTTGTTCGGTGTAGGGTCGCCGTTATTGTTCACAGTACTCTTTTTTTTGGTCGCCTCGTTCATCGTCTGGCGTGGTGTCAAGACGGCAGGGAAAGCAGAACTGCTGCTGATACTGTTCCTGGTCTTGGTGGTCTGTATCATCGGCATCTTTTCGTATGACCGGATCCATGTCATTAATTTCATGAAGTTCAATCCGGCTTATCTGTTCCTGCCATACGGCGTGGCAATCTTCGCTTATTTTGGGATGATGGCCATCCCGGAGATGCAGGAAATATTGCACAAGAAGAAAAAGCAGATGAAGAGAGCTATCATCCTTGGATCTCTTGTCCCGATCGTCATCTATATCCTTTTCGCTTTCATCGTCGTCGGCGTGGTCGGCGTCGATAATTTCAACCTTCTTTCGGCCAACGAACGGATAGCCACTATCGCCCTTGGTTTGTATGCGCATCCAGTCTTAGGCGTGTTAGCCAACATCCTGGCGTTCCTGTCGATGTCGACATCTTTCTTGACCATATCTTTGGCTTTAGTGGGGATGTATCATTATGATTATGGTCTTTCCCGTCGGGTTTCTTTGTTCCTGACGTTAAGCATCCCTTTGGTGATAGCAGTTTTGAACCTGGCGACGTTCATCGAGATCCTGGGGATAACTGGTGCCGTCGCCGGCGGCATCGAGACGATCCTGATCATCTTCATCTATTGGCGGGCCAAGAAGTTGGGTGATAGAAAGCCAGAATATTCTTTGGGGAATCATTATCTTTTAGGCGCTTTGTTCATCCTGATGTTCATCATCGGTGTCATCGGCGAATTATGGCAGACCTTATTTTAAAGGCGAAATATTTATATAACTGCACCACTATCAAGTGGTATTATGGCTGCTGCGAAGAAACCACGACAGATTGATCCCAGAGCAAAGAGTTCTGGTACTAGTCAAGATCCTGATCCTTTAAATCTTCTTCAGAGCGGCGAATTACAGTTTGATGGAATAGGCTCTCAACCGACACCTGTCCCGCAATTCGTTGCAGGTGAACCGCCGGTTGTAGAATTACGTCTTCCTGAAAGTAGCATCCCTCCTGGACCTGGAACTCCTCCTCCGTATGAATTACCAGAATCTTCTTCACCTCCACCACGTTCTGATCCTCCGGCAGCCGTACGGCATGATCCTGTGATTGATCTGGAAGATGTTACTAATACGTTGTGGAGAGATGCTAGGACCGAGAGAGATGATATCAGGGGGCTGGTCCTTAGTGATACACAGTGGCTTTTGATGCCTAGCGACACCGTTCCCAAACCAGTAGGTAGAGATGAATGTGGCTATGGATTTAGCGACGCCCTGGTCTTTCACCCTGACGGCGCGATCGATGGTGCGTATCTATTAAGAAATATCGGAAGCACAGCAGAGCCTGAAGTTGTTGTCCTTCCATTAGGAAAGAATAGAGAAAATTATGCTTCTTTGAATTCTGCTACGTATACTCCTGGCGAAAAATTAGAGATGCATGTTTTCGAACCAAAAACATTTCCTGCTGACATTTTAACGAGAAAAACGACTTATTTGGATATGGCTGATCCGTCTACTGGCGATTGGTATGATTTCTTGGAGACAGGAAAAGATGGGAAAGAAGTCAGATCTCTGGTTGATGTTCCAACAAGATCATTGTTGAGTATCGATGGACTTACGATGGATACTGGGGATGCCCGTGTCTTTTTCCGTTGGGGTGACGAGTTCCGTGAAGTTTATGGAAAAAGGATAGTTGGATACAAAGTGGCGGATCTAGAAGACGATCACACACTCACTCCTCTTCCTGAAGAACCGCGTGCTGTTGCTACAGTTGTTGCTCCAGTGAGCATCTTTGAAAGATCGCCGTTTGAGTTTGAACCAGCAGAAGAAGACCCTTTCTTAAGTAGTCCTGTGGTCGTGTACTACCGAAAAGATACTGATGGCAAAGTCCATGGGGTAGACCAGGAAAATGTAGTTCGTGATGATCTTTTTGAATCTAGGTCAGGAATGTTCTACGATCTGATAGACGAGTCGTTCAATGACCCGGATTTTATTGAAGATATCCTTCTTGATGTACGCCGCCGTCTTGCAGGTGATTCCAGTGAAAAAACAGTAAACGAAATCTTTGAAGAATTTAGGACTAAAATGTCCGAAGCTAGGAAAAAAGAAGTTTTAGCTGGAATGGGTGATCTCGTCTATGAGAAGGTCTTCCCTAATCTCAAATCTGCATTTGAGTTTGTTCAAGAGGGTTACATCGGTCGTATTGAAAACGGTCAGGAAGTCCTTTATCATCTTAAAGATGGAAAATTAGGAAGAGTTGAAGATAGGCCCTTGGAAGAGTATACTAATAATGATCAGCTTCCAGCTTTTAGTGATGCTGAAGGTTTAGTACATTTATTGGATACAGTTTCAGATGAGTATTTTACTTCTAATATGGTGCTTATCAAAAAGATGGATGAAAATTTAAAGCCTGAAGATTCACGTGATCTTGTCAACAGTGGGAGTGTTTTCGTCACTTTTGGTCGAGATAAAAATCCCGATGGATCATATTCAAATATGCTGGTGACTGGTGTAAAACCGTTGAGAAAAAAAGTTCCTCCTTCAGATCTTTTAGCCGGCGTTACTTTAGGTTCAGAGGGAACCGGTTCCGGATCTTATACTATCGGTGCAACTCCTGTTCCTGAGAGAGGTCCTGACGGTGGCGGTCCCAAAGAAGAAGTTACGGTTGTTGTCAATCCTCAAAAGATCTATACAAAAAGAAGGAACGCTTTGGTCGGCGCCGGTATCGTCGCTATCATTGGCTCTATCGGAGCTGCTATCTCTACCTACGATAGAGGCATGCCAACAGTTCCAGTTACTGCTGACGCCTCCATCGATGCGACAGTTGTTACTGCAAGGAATTATGATCCCGATGCATCTGTAGATACTAAAAGAACATTGGAACTGTTCCCTGATCGGGTATCGATAGATGCTTATGTCCAAGATGCGATGGCACCAGAAGATGCCACTCCTGTTGATGCTGGTGTACAATATGGTGGTACGCAAACCTTCTCTGTCTTGGATAATATGTATAATCATCCTAACGTGTTAGAAGATAATAGCCTTACATTTGAACCGATTGAAACAAAGTTACCAACTTTCTATGAAAATTTGATCGGTTTCATGCAAGAGATGAGAAAGTCACCAGCTGCCCAGAAAGGACGGTATGATCTGATGGCGAAAGCTTTAAGGACTTTTACTGAAGAGCATTGTGGTGAAACACAATACAAAGCAGGTAATAATACTGCTCCTAAAACTTTTGCCAGAGGGGTCTTCAATCATCTTGCTCCTGAATCTCCCCAGCAGGATGTTGTCAGGGATCTTTTTGTTGAACTTTTGACAAAAGCTCTTCCTCATAAATTAAAAAAAGGTCATGCATACATCTCTTGCCATCAACCTTCTGAAGAATAATTCTATCACTACTCTTAGTTAGCAAAAACTCCCGAAAGATTTATAAAGTGGTATCTACTCAGCAGTAGTATTACACTTAAGGTGATATAATACTATGGAACTATTACAGAAATTAGGTGAGTATGTTGGACGCGTTTCTAATATCGATATTAATAAATACCAAGTAGCAGCAGGTCTCGTCGGCGCTTTGGCCATCTCTCCTGCCTATGCGCAAGCTCCTACCGCTACCACTCCTGATATTGTCATCATTGAAGAAAATGGATCTGCCAACGAAGATGCTCCAGCTCCAACTACAGAAGGTTTGGTCAAACTTCTAGAAGGCGTAAAAACTGACAAAGATCCAAAACCAAAGCCAAAAGCCAGAGCTTACGTCGCTCCTAAAGCATCTCCAAGATGTAATGAGTACATGACCACTCCTGAGGCTACAAAAAAATTCAAAGATTACGATGATGCCAAAGCTGTCTGTTATCCTTTGGAAGAGAATCAGAAAGCTTCGCTTAATAGACGTCTAAGAACAGACGACGGCAACTTTGCAGTCCAGGTCACTATCGATGGTCAAAAATACAACGCGATAGATTACCGACCAACAATCTGGCCGGAACAAGCCGTCTGCCCGGGAAACCTTTACTGTACTGTTTATACTTCTCAAAGGCCAGTGGACGAAGTTAAAGCAACTACTACTGAGACCTATAACAGTGGCCAGACTACAATAATTAATCCTGTCGTATATCAAGAGCCAAATCCTGATTTCAGTATAATTGATATCAATGGCGGAATCATTAGGGCAGGAGATGAATTAGTGTTTGTAGATCAGACAAGTACTGATAGAACCGCTTCTATTGCCTCCCGCGAATGGATTTTTGAGGATGGGAGTTCTGCCAATACCAAAAATACCTCTCACCGTTTTAATTCACCTGGAGAATATACTGTAAACCTCGTTGTTGAAGATAATCTAAACGGAAATCAAGCTTCTGCCACAAAGCAGTTCGTTGTTTTTCCAGCTTTGCCTAAATCTGAAAATCCAGATGCTCAAGTAGATGATACTTTCGACGTAAGCTTAGATTCCATTATCGGGAGTCATCGTGTACCGTTCGGAAAAGATCTGGTTGGCGGCGTTACTGCCTCTGGTAGATATGTTGCCGGCAGTTCCTCAGCCACAAATGTTGGCGCTGAACTTAGCGTCGGCGCTTTGTTCGTTCCTGAAGAAAGCAACGTTTCCAGAACTCCTGGTCAAGAAGAGTTTGTTGCAAGCAGGTTCTCCGAAGGAGATGGCCTTCAGCGAGATCATATAGACTGGCAAAGAGACACCAATGCTTATGTTGTTCCAGAAGTAAATCTTCAACTATTACTTGAAAATCCTTTATCACCAAATTGGAAGCTTGGGCACCAAGTAGGTATAAACGCAAGATATCTCTCCCGCGGTGTTGAAACCGGCGAACTTATTGAAGAGACTAACATTATCAATGGTACTCCTTCTGCGAGAGAAGGCCCGCAAGAATTAGGTGAAGAACCAGAGAATATCCACACGTCTAGAGTTCAGGCTTTCCAATGGGGTTTCGATGTTGGAACTGGTATCTTCTTCGATGCCAGGAAAAAAGAACTCAATCTTGAAGCTGGTCTAGAAGCGGTGCTTCATGCTTCTCCACGTGTTGAAAGATTTGACCTTCCAAGAGAGATTGGTTTCGATATCAATGCTGAAGTTGCTGTCCCTATCCATTTAGGTAGTGATCTTTACCTTGTTCCGTCTTTCGAAACCGGACCTGAGTTTGCTGAAGATGGCAACAGCTGGTATTGGCAGTTAGGACTCGGTGCTCGCTTCAATATCCCGCAAGGGGAGGACAACCAATGAGAACAGCATATTTCGTACCTCTTATACTATTGATCATCTTAACACCTATGGTGTTAGCTGATACTACTCCAAATGTAAACCTTTTCATTAATTGGCAAGGCACTGATGAAGATCCATTGCATGTTGACCATCGAGACGTGGCCACATTTAGGGTTGTGGCCTCAGCCGGAGAAGGCGCTTTGATGGATGTTTACGTTGACCTTCGTAATTCTGACGGTGCACTGCGGCAAAGACTTGATGAAGTACAGAATGTTGGCGGCGTCTTTGAGAATATTTACATGGTCGATACTACAGATCTTGCTGATGGAAATCATATTATAAGAGTTCTTGTCAGAAATGACAATGATGCGACAGAATTTATAGAAAGCTTCCTAATGCTTCAAGTGTTTAATCACGATACTGACGGCGACGGCACTCCTGATGATGAAGATGCCTTCCCCAACGATCCCGATGAAGCAAGAGATGCTGACGGCGACGGTATCGGCAACGGAGCTGACAACTGCCCGATTACAGCGAATCCAGGCCAGGAAAACCAAGATGGTGACGCGAGAGGCGACGCTTGCGATTCTGACAGAGACGGCGATGGTGTTAGAAACCAGGATGATATCTGTCCTAACGATCCAAGAAACTTATGTAATGTTGGTCCAGTTGAAATAGTACCTCCTGGTCCAATAATCGTTTGCTTTGATTTGAACAACAACGGAATCTGTGATTCTGAAGAAGACTTACCTCCTGCTGATTTACCACCTGTAATTGAAGATCCAATCAGAGATAACTTCAATATCAACGAAGGTCAGACTATTGCTTTTTCAATTAATGGTCGTGATCCTGAAGGAGAAGAAATTAATTATTTAATCCTAGAAAACTGTGAAGGAGAAGGTGCAGCTTGTTTCACCAGAAACATTTTAAGAGCACTAGCTTCCGCAGCAGGTTATTACGATCTTCCAGAAGGTGCAACCTTTGACGATAATACTGGCAGATTTAGGTTCAATCCAGATAATAATTTTGTAACTCATCAAGAAGGTCAGAAAGTTGTTGAGCTAGTCTTTGCAGTACGTGCAGGTAGACAGACTTCTCAAGAAAAACTAGTTACTATCACAGTAAATGATAAGAACAAAGTTCCTGTCTTTGATGAAAATCTTCCTGATGAGCTAAACATCCCTGCAGGAAGAGAAGTCTCACTTAATCTTCATGCGACTGATGCAGATGAAGAAGATAATCTTGTTTACAACATGCTAAGCCGGCCAGTCTTGCCTGGAGCTTTTAATCCTGCTACACAGGAATTCCAGTTTACACCAGCCGGTGACTTTGACCGTTACTTCATGACTTTCAGCGTGACTGATGGTATTACCATCACTAGACATAATCTGGTGATAAATGTCTTAAATATTGCAGATGCAGATGTAGATGCAGACGCTGATGGCATTCCAAACGATCGAGACAACTGTCCTTTGGTCTTTAACCCTGGTCAGGAAGACATGGATGGTAATGGTATCGGCGATGTCTGTGATGGAGATACGGATGGCGACAATGTTCCTAATGATGTTGACAACTGTTCTATTGTCTTCAATCCAGATCAAGCAGATGCTGACGGCAATGGTATCGGTGACGCTTGTGATGATGTTATCGAAAGCATAGGTATCCCTGAAGATTCCTGTGATGACCTCAACAATAACGGCGTCTGTGACTTTGAAGAAGGCATAGTTCCGCCTAATCCTGTCGGCAACAGACCTCCAAAGATAATCTCCGTTCCAGAGGAAACTGCTGGTGTCGGTGACGATTATACTTACCAAGTCAGAGCTGTCGATCCAGACGGTGACTTCCTTACTTACCGGTTAGTCGACGGTCCTGATGGCATGACCATGACCCCTAACGGTCTGGTCGATTGGCGGGTTGCTGATGAAGGTATCTACCATGTTGCAGTCGTCGTCTCAGACGGCCTTGCTCAGGCCAGACAGGAATACAACTTGCGTGTACGATCTTTTACGGGAGAACCAGAACTCTCCCACGTCGCAGTACTTTCAGAGTACGTCTCTGCCGGCGATGACGTCTTCGTCCGAGTCATAATCGACAACGAAGGCTACCGCCAGCTGGATGATTTCCGAGTGACCGCGATGATCCCTGAACTAGGGGTTTTCGCATCCTCAGGTGATTTCGTCCTGGATGAACTGAACCCTGAAAGTTTCGATCTGGTATTGCCTCTTCCGTACTACGCGGAACCGGGCGTCTACCTGATTCAGGTGACGATCAAAGATGATCACTTCCATGAGACAGCCTTTAGACAGGTTGTTGTAGTGGGATGATTATTTTAGAGTGGTTATGTTGTGTAACTACTTTGAAATACTAAAACCAACGAAAAGTTTATAAATGACCTCTCTTTTAAGAGGGCAAATACGGGGTGTTTTCCCTGAAAATTACGATCCAAAAATTTGGAGGAAGAAAAGAAAAATGAGAAAATTAACAGCTTTAATGGCTTTGTTTGTACTGAGCCTCTTGAGCGTCTCTCTTGTGAGCGCAGCTTTTGCTCCGGGAGAACTTGACATTGTCGAAGTTGAGATCGACGACGTTAGCGTAGACCTCTTGACCCAGGCAGACATCGAGAATAGTAATGTTGACAGCGAAGCAGGCTTCGTTGTCGAAGAAGGAGCAGAACTGAACATCAGAGTGCTTCTTGAATCAACTACCAACGTGGAAGATATCCAGGTAGAAGCAGAGATTCGCGGATACGAATATGACGATTATGAAGACATCTCCGACCGCACTCACATCTATGACTTGGATGGAACCAACACCGCAGCGAGAAAAAACGCTCGATTGACCCTAAATCTGCCAAACAGACTAGAGGATGATCGATACTTGCTACGCCTGACTGTTGAAGACAAAGACAGCCCATCACTAGTACGATATGTTGTTCTTCAGGTTGAACCTCAACGCCACGGCCTAGACATCGCTGATGTTGCGTTCTCCCCAGGAAATACCGTGCAGGCTGGTCGTTCCCTCCTAGCAAGCGTCTTGCTTGAAAACTACGGAGATAAAGACGAAAAAGACGTCAAAGTCACAGTCGCTATGCCAGAACTAGGCGTCAGCGCAACTGAATACGTTGATAAAGTCGAGACCGACAACCACAACGTAGACTACGAAGACGTTCCAGAAATGTTTTTAGCTATCCCAGCAACCACTGCAACTGGTGACTATCAAGTTGTCGTTACTGCTCAGTATGACGATTTGAGAGAAACCGTTACCAAAACCTACAATGTTCATGTGACTGAGAACTTAATGTTCCAAGAATCTGACAAGCTAGTTTTAGCTGTTGGTCCTGAATCACAGACCATTATGGCTGGTACAACTGCAAGTTACGGCGTAGCCTTGACCAACGCTGGTCGACAATCCAAAGCATACATCTTGGAAGTTGTCAGCAATGGCGCAGTTCAAGCAACCCTAAGTGAAAACCTAGTAGTTCTTGAACCAGGCAAAAACAAAGTTGTCCGTGTTGACGTAACCCCTGTTGAAGGCGCAGTCGGCGAACAGATGGTTTCCCTTGTCATCCGATCAGGATCTGACGAACTGGAAACTGTTGCTCTACGAGCTAATGTTGTTCCAAGCGCTGGAAAAGCAGGCAATGTCAGCCTACGAAACGGCTTTGAGATCGCCGCTATCGTCCTAGTAGTGTTGATCGTGATCATCGGTTTGATCATCGGCTTCAGCAGACTACGAAAAGACGACGCTGAGGAAGAAGAGCAAACGTACTACTAAGTACGTATAAACTCTTCCTCCAAATTTTTTTCTTTTTTACTTTTTTTCAACTTTCTTTTTAACAACATTTTTAAAGCCTTTTCTTCGCTGATCTAAGATGAAAATAGTAGTCATAGGAGCTGGACCGATCGGCTGTTACGCCGCTTATCAGCTGGCGAAAGAAGGCCATTCTGTCTCGGTCTATGAGAACCATCCGCAGGTCGGCAGGCCTATCCAGTGCACCGGTATCATCACGTCCGATTTTGATCGTCTAGGCTTCCCTCTCGACAGCTTCCTGGTAAACACCATCGATTCGATCGAAGTCTTCTCTCCTGAAGAAAAATTGGCTGTCAAGCAGAAAGATTATATCGTCTGCCGCCATAAGTTTGACAATTTCTTTGCGGATCTGGCTGTAAAAGCAGGTGCTGAGATCTTTGTGAACCATTCATTTCAAAGGAAAGAAGGCGACACTCTGGTCATCAAAAACTCTTCCGAGGATAAAGAACTGCGTGTAAAGCCGGATATCGTCATCGGCGCTGATGGTCCTTTGTCACCGACGGCCAAAGCCTATGGCTTTTATCATCCTGAGAGAGAGAACTACTTTGGGGTGCAGGCGGTAGTGGAAGGCCGTTTTGAACCGCATACCATCAAGACTTACTTCGGCCGGAAAGTCTGTCCCGGCTTATTTGCCTGGGTCACGCCGGAGTCGCCTACGCTGGCTAGGATCGGTCTGGCAACGACCAAGAACAGCAAGCAGCACTTCGACAGCTTCATGAAAGAACATGGCTTTACAGCTAAAGAGATGCAGGCAGGGACGATTCCGATCTACCAACCCAAGCAGAAGCTGCAAAAAGATAACTGCTATCTGGTCGGCGATGCCTCTACTTATGTGAAAGCGACTACTCTGGGCGGTTTAGTCCCGGGCTTACAGCAGGTTCAGATCTTGGTCGATTGTATCGTCCATAAGAAAGAGTATGAGGCAGAAGTCAAGCCTTTGCGGAAACAGATGTGGACGCACCTGCAGATCCATAAGATCATGGAGAAGTTCTCTGATAAAGACTGGGATCGGCTGATACGATATGTCAACCAGCCTAAGATCAGGTCGTTATTCGAGAGATATACTCGAGATAACCCTATACCGCTATTGACGAAAGCAGTACTGAAAGAGCCGCGATTCTTGTTATTTTTGAAGTACTTGTTCTAGCACCAGATGATATCGTTTAGCACTTCCATCCAGCCGTGCGGATTGCAATGGCAGTAAGGATGCTGGTAATACCGTTCCGTATAGATGGTCATGCCGGCCTCTTCTACCATCTGCCGGTTCTCTTCCGAGATATAGTTATACGGCGGTCGGAACAGTTCTGGTCTACTGCCAAAACACTGCTCAAACATCCCTATGGCTTCATTGAGTTCTTCCTGTGAAATATTCCCGCCGAACTCGTGATAGCTATGGGTGATCCCATGCAGTCCTACGGTCTTGTTGCTGTTCCTGATAGTCTCACACCATTCTGGGAACTCTGTCAAAGGAACATCCCCAAACTTGGGGGTGACGTAGAGGACGTCTGCTTTTTCGAGAAGCGACCCATCGCAGCTGTTCGATGGATGGACGTCATCGACGATAAGAGGATTTCTGCTCTGGATGAGGAGGATGAGGTAGGCTGTCACTATCACGACAGCAATCCATCTTAGGAAACGGCAAGCCATATTAAGAGAACGGATCTAAAACGGTTTTAAATAACCATCGATAAAAAAAGATAAAAAATAATTAATTAATCTTTAGCCAGGTTGATCACGGCTCGCACGGCAACAACTACGACAGACGGCACGGCAAAAGCCATGATCGCGCTGAAGATGCTCTGTAGATATGCTCCTACATACTGCAACTCAGCAAAAACGTCGCCGCTGATCCATGACACGATCATCAAAGCAGTCACGAACAGCACGTAATCCTTCTGCTCCTTCGCCGTAATGTTGAAAAACCCGACGATAATACCTGCAGCGATCAAGACGCTCAACAGTACCGCAACTGTGCTGGCTGGCAGCTGGGCAGAGACGATCCCCAAAACAAGAGCGATAACGATGCCTACCGTAAAAGCCCAGGCGATAAGCTTATTTGCTATTTTTTTAACACCCATTTTTACAAACCTCTTTTTTTTGAATTTACTTTAGGCTTCTTAAAGAAAAGAACTTTTTAAAGGTTTGTTATCTTCCGGGAGTAGCTTCAGGGAGTAGTTTAAGGAAGAAAATAAACTTAAATCATGATCTGATACCATTGGTACAAGACCCGATCGGCAGCTTTGGTGATGTCATACCCTTGTCCGGTGATCTTGATGCAGGTGCCGTTCAAGTCGATCCTTGCTTCTTCTCCCAATACAAATTCCACCACGGGAAGTCCTTGCGTGTTTTCACAGCTGACGATGGTGCGGTTGTCACAGATGCCGTTTTCTTCAGTACAGGAACCGATCGGCCTGATACCGATACCTTGAGCCACGTTCATGCTTAACTCACCGACGGCAAGCGTGTAATACTTGTCGAAGACCATCGGATCTGTAGCGATATAAAGGTCGTCACTCTTGTAGAATTCAGCCTCTAATGAACCTGATACGGGGATATCTTCCAGATCGCGTGGACTAAAGTGAAGAGGGAACTTGACTGCTCTATTAGCTCTGGTGACTTCTGTCCACCATAAACCGTCGATGTTGACGAAACTATATCCATTGTAGAGGTAGCCTTGTTCTTCAGGTAGTTTTCCTTCAAGATTGGCTTGATGAAGCTCTTCTAAAGTCATCGGCACCGGTGCTGCGTACGCATTGTACAGCTTGAAGGCGGCGAAAGTCAGGACAAACAAGCCGATGATGACTACCAAGGTCCAGATCAGCTTCTTGCTGTCCTCTTTGCTGTGGTCTTGAGGCGTCTCTTCGACCAGTCCTGGTTGGATATCGTCCATCTTCTGTTTTAAGCCGGACCCATTTAAGAAGGTTGTGGTTTTTTGCTCCATCTTCGTTTTCTCCGCTACTTTTTTAAAACAGCCCTCTGCTAAGAGCCGTATGGACTTCCTGCAAAAGATCAGAGATAATAATGCTACTCATGTAGTGAGTAAAGCAGAGTTGGAGCCCTTGTTGATGGAAGCGCAGAAAGTTTTCCGCCAGCATTTCTCTTTAGAAGCCAATTTTGAGCGTTCCGTCTTCATCAACTGGACCTGCGCCATCGCCGATTGCCAGTACTGCTACCTTTCTACCAAGCCGAAACATGATCCCAGGCAGGAAGCCAAAGCTGTCCGCAGTCAGGAATCGATCCTGGCGGAAGTGCTATTGTGCCGGCTGATGGGCTGGAAGATCGGTTACATCACTGGCGGTCTGCGGGTAGAATCAGTTGAATACCTGAAAGACCTTATCAGCAAGATCAACGCTATCAACGGGGAGAAGATCATGATGAACTTCGGCCCTTACGCGCATTCTGAGATCGACAAGCTGAAACCGGTCGTCTCCGGGATGGGTTCGGCCATCGAATCGTTTGATGAAGAACTGCACAATTTCATCTGTCCGTCCAAGCCCCTCCGTGTTCTTCTGAAGTTTCTGGAGAACGTCAAGAGAGAAGGCTTGCAGAAGCTGATCACCATCATCTTAGGCATCGGCGAGAAGAAAAGCGACGTCGATATCGTCATCGAGAAGATAAAAGAATATGATATCGAGAAGATCCAGCTATGTTTCCTCAAGCCGCAGGAGAATACCATATTCGACGAAGTGCCTTCTCCTAACCCTGATTACATGGCTTGGTGGATCGCCCGTATCCGTGTTGCCTGTCCTGAGGTCATCATCAAAGTCGCCCTAGTCAGGGATCGCATCAGCGATGTCTCATTATATCTGGAAGCTGGGGCCAACGGTTTCAGCCGCTTCATGATCTTCAACGATTTTAATTCGGAATATGCTGTTGAACTAGAACAAGGCTGCCGGAAGGCTGGAAGGAAACTGCAAGGCTGTTTCACGTCACTGCCAGAGCTGGATCTGGAAAAAGAAGTTGCGGGATTGCCGTTCGATAATCTGTTGAAAGAGAAAATATTACTGAAACTGAAACAGTACTATGCCAAGTTGGAACGGAAATGAGATCAGCTACTATTGAAGACTTGGAAGCCCGTCTGGAACGGGGGGCCTGGAAGACGCCAGCCATGTTGATGGATGAACTGACAAAAGCAGATCTTGATCCTTCCCGGCTGAATGTTCATCTCTATCTGGCCCAAGGTTATCGAGAGAGAAGATTAGAACGGGAGCAGATGGGGGAAGTAGAAGGTTTTCCTACTTATGCCTATCGCCTTTCGATGAAAGGGGCGCAGCTGAACTTATTCTGAGATCTTCTTCAGCAGCATCTCTACCGGATCGACGCACTGTTTGCGGAAGGAATCTTCACCCTGAGCAGCTACGTGTTCGGTCAGGATGATGTTGCCTTCTTTCAGTTCTGCTTTGAGTTCATCAGAATAGACGTCTAACCCGACGCCGCGGAATTTCCCCTGTTGGTATGCTTCGATCAGGCCATTTTCTTCGATGATTTCAGCTCGGGACGTATTCACAAAGAAAACTCCCTGTTTCATCTTGCTGAAACTTTCTTTATTGACCAGATTTTGAGTGTATCTGTTGAGCGGAACATGGACGGTGATGATATCAGCGTTCAGGACCTCATCCATGGTTTTCATCTCCACGTTCAGTTCTTTCAGTACTTCAGGACTCTGTTCGATGACATCAAAAGCTATCACCTTTGCTTCAAGACCTAATAACTTTTTAGCTACTATCTTACCGATCATCCCGAAGCCGAGGATGCCGATGGTCTTGCCTTTGATTTCGGCAAACGGTCTTTTAACGTCTTCACGTAATAATGAGAGTATCAGATATAATGTATGTTCGGCGACGCTGTTGGCATTGCTGCCGGGGCATTGGATCAGTTCAATGTTACGTTGTTTCAATTCGTTTAGGTCGATATTATCCGTTCCCACGCTGCAGCTGACGACGAATCTTAATTGGGGAAATTTCTCTATCTCTCCTTTTTTGAACCGGGTAAATGTTCTTAGTACGACGGATTCCACTTCGGGGAAAGAGTCTTGCTGGTAGAATTGTTCATTTTCCATCTGCTGCAAGCCTGTCTTCTGCAGCAGTTCTTCTGCATCCGGGTGCAGCTTGCCGATAAGGAGTGTTTTCATGGTCTGGACGGCTGGAGGTTCTTTTATAAAATTAATGGAAACGTATTCAACCCCTATTCGGCCTTGGCCAGTGATCCGGATACTTTCGCTTTTTCCAAGGCTCTGGCAGCGATAAAAGCGGCGACAATGAGGAAGACGATACTCACTATCAATGAATAGAGCAGGCTGTAGTAGTCGATCGGCTGTCCGGCGATGCTGGCCCGCAGCTGTTCAAAGACATGGGTAGTCGGCAGCAGGATGGCTATCTTGGCCGCCCAGGAAGGCAGCGAGCTCAGCGGGTAGAACACGCAGCTGAAAGGCTGGATGATCCAGATGGTGCTCCAGGCTAACACCTGTAGCCTTGTCCCGTAGCGGAAGATGAAGGAACTTACCAGCAGGCCGACAGCCCAGGCAAAGAGGAACAAGATGCTGACGAACATGATGAAATGTAGCAGGTTGAAAGCGAAGACGTTAAACTGGTACAGCAGAAAGCTGACTACAGCCATCGTCAGGAAAGCTGCTAAGGACCGGATGATGCCCAGGAAAAACAACGAGGCGACAATCTCGCTGAACTGGACCGGGGAAGAGAACAGGTGGTAGACACTTCTCGACCAGAAACTTTCCAGGATGTAGACGACCATGTCCTGGCTGGACCTCCAGATGAAGATCCACAGTACGATGCCACCGAGGATAGTGTTAAGGACATTATACTCAGACAATCCCTGGATGTAGAAAGTCATGAATCCCCAGATGAACAGGTCCATGATCGGCCAGTAGAAGACATCAAACAGCCGGTCCAGACTATCTATCGAAAAATAATAATAGTTCAGGATCAACGCTTTTATTCTATGGAGTTTCATCTTTTTTCGATACCTGTCTCTTTGGTACTGTTAAGATTTTGATCTTTCTTTGATCTTTGGATGAAATAATCTTCCAGCGTCGGCTTGCTGAGATGCATATCGTCAAAAGCGACGCCTTTCTTCACGAACTGTTCCAGGAGAGGGTAGATGATCTTCTCTCGGTTTTGGATGGTGAACTCCAAGATATTTTTCTTTTTCTCGAAGCTGATGTTATTCTCTCTGAGGATCTGCTGGGCTTTGTTGATCTGGCGGGAGAAATGCAGCCTGACGGTCTGTGTCTCCAGTTCTTTCAGCAGTTCCTCAGCTTTCCCCGGATTGCTGATCTTGCCGTCGTACATGAAAGCTATGCGGTCGCACATCTCTTCAACTTCCTGCATGTAATGGGAGGTAAAGATGATGGTGCAGCCGGTCTCTTTATTGTATCTTCGCAGATAGTCTCTGACGATCTCTGCCACATCAGGATCTAATCCCACGGTGCACTCGTCAAGGAACAGCAGTTCCGGATCGTTGAGCAGCGCTTTCACCAATACTACTCTGGTCCGTTCGCCGGAGCTTAAAGAATGGACCTTGGTCTTGAAGCGGTGAGATATCATGAATCTCTCAGATAATTCTTCGATCTTCTTTTTTCTGTTTTTGATATTGTAGATGCGGGCGTAGACTTCCAGGTTCTGTCTCACGGTCAGGTTGGTGCTTAGGCTGTAGTAGGCTGTGGCCACGTTGAAACGATTCTTGATCTCTTCTTCGTTCTTGAAGAAATCCTTGCCAAAGATGGTTATTTTTCCAGAATCCGGTCTTAGCAGGCCGGTGAGGATATTGATGGTCGTGGATTTGCCGGCGCCGTTCACACCCAGCAGTCCGAAGATCTCGCCTTTCTTGACGCTGAATGAGATATTGTTTACGGCAGTGACTCCGGGAAACGTTTTCTTTAGGTTCTTGACGACGACGGTATCCATGTTACTGCAAAATAAAATTGAGTATATAAAGATTGGGTCATCAAAAAAATGAAGCCTCTGGAGGGAATTGAACCCTCGACCTGCGCTTCTCTCTGGGATACATACGAGAGCGCCGCTATACCGCTAAGCCACAGAGGCATAAGTTCGCAAGGAATGGCCGTATTTTTTAAAAGTATCTCTACCAAAACCGGTAATCACTATTAAGGGATAAATTTAAATAAAAAAGGCTTGTTTACTATGCTATGAATAAAGTAGAAAGGCCGATAACTTTAGAACCGGTAAAAATACATCTCTTGAGAAGAAGCAGAAAAGCTCCGTTAGAGTTAGGCGATGATCTTGAAGACCTCGCTGAAGCTCTCGATTACTCTTTAGCAGCTTTCTATCGTAGGGAAGGGGATGTTCTTAGAAGCGATACCAAAACAGAGAGTCGCTATCTTAATCATTGTAATGAAGCGGTAAGAGTTTTTGGATCTGTTCTTCGGGAACAAGAACTCTTCGCAGATTTTCCTGATGCAAGATATCTAGAACTACGAAGTGATGGCCCATTCAATAAACATTATGGTGATTTCCATAGCGTTGGTCTGGTTATAACTGATGGATTATATTTGGCTATCGACTTGACGCACAACGATCACAATCATATAAATCCGATGAGAACAGCAATCTTTCAGGCGTCTGAAGAAAGAGCTCTTTTTGGTCTATTATCCCATTATTATGGGGGAATATGGAGACCAGAAGCAATTTATCATCCAGTATCAGGAAAATTTCCTTGGGCCGATGGAAAAGATATAGCTACTCTTTGTGATAGCGTCTTACCCTAAGTTTTTTACCATCTCTTCCTTCGTGGTAAACTTCTTCTGGCACTCGAAACAGACCGGATACTGCTTAGAAGAGCCTGCTTTCTTGATGATCGTGCCTTTAAGCTTCTCTAAGAACAGTTCCGGAATCTTGTTGCTGCAGATGCTGCATTTGCTCATATCTTGTAAAGAAAAGGTTTATTTTTTAAATTCTTCCCATTTTAACAGGTAAAATGAGAAAAAGGATCGCGGTCATCGATCGCAACAAGTGTCATCCGGACGAGTGCGGCAATTATCTCTGCGCTAAATTGTGTCCCGTCAACCGTTCGGGAGCTGATTGCATCTATCCGGGAGATGATCAGGGAAAGAAAGCCAGGATCGATGAGTTTCTCTGTACCGGCTGCGGGATCTGTCCCAACAGATGCCCGTTCGGGGCCATCAGTATCATCAACCTGCCGGAGACCCTTAACAAGGATCCGGTCCATAGGTATGGTGAGAATATGTTTGAACTCTATTCTCTGCCCAGCCCTCTCTTTGGACAGGTTACAGGCATCTTAGGAAAGAACGGGATCGGCAAATCTACGGCTTTGAAGATCATGGCCAATGTTTTGCAGCCGAACCTTGGAAGATGGAAAGAAATTCCTGATTTTAAGGAAGTCATCAATTATTTCAAAGGCACGGAGACGCAGAAATTCCTGGAGAAACTGCATAAGAATGAGATTCATCTCTCTTACAAGCCGCAACAAGTTGATCTAATCCCGAAACAGTTTTCAGGAACAGTCCGTCAATTGTTAGAGAAGATCGACCAGAACAAGAAACTGGCTGAGATTGCCGTAAAACTAGAACTAGAACATTTCTTGGATACAGACATCAGCATGATCTCCGGGGGAGAATTGCAGCGGGTGGCTATCGCCGCAACCGTCTTGAAAGGCGCCAACCTGTTCCTGTTCGACGAGCCGTCTTCTTACCTGGATATCAAGCAGCGGGTCAATATCTCACAGTTTATCCGCTCGTTAGCCAACGATGATACGGCCACGTTAGTCATCGAGCACGACTTGATTATCCTTGACTATATGACCGACCTGTTGAACATCATGTATGGTCATGAGGGAGCGTATGGTATCGTTTCCGGAGTAAAGTCATCACGGGAAGGTATCAACGCCTTCCTGGAAGGGTATCTGAAAGAAGAAAACGTGCGTTTCCGAAACCATCACATCAAGTTTGAGAAGACCAGAGAGAACAAAGGCGCACTGCCTGTCCCTTTGATATCCTGGCCGCTGCTGAAGAAAGTCCAGGGAAATTTCACGCTGCGAGCGGAAGCCGGTGAATTGCATAAGAACGAAGTGGTCGGTATCCTCGGCGAGAACGGTATCGGCAAAACTTCATTTATCAAAGTTCTGGCCGGCCTGATCAAGCCAGATGAAGGTGTGATCGATGCCACGGTAAAAGTTGCCTACAAGCCGCAGTATCTGGAAACAGACTCTGAGATGACTGTCGGCGAGTTCCTGATCGAAGCCGTTGCTCATTACGGTAAGCAGCTGGTAGAACCGCTGAACCTGGAATCATTGTTCTCGCAGAAATTGTCAGAACTTTCTGGTGGTCAGCTACAGAGGGTGTCCATCGCTAAATGCCTGTCGCAGCAAGCGGAACTCTTTCTATTAGACGAACCGTCTGCGTATCTTGACGTCGAGCAAAGGTTATTGATCTCGAAGGTTATCAACAATGTGGTGCAGGAACGGGATGTGACTATCTTAGTTGTCGATCACGACTTGCTGTTCCTCGATTATATCTCTGACAGGCTGATCGTCTTCTCCGGCCAGCCGGCTAAAGAAGGATTGTTGAAAGGACCGTTCAACATGGAAGAAGGCATGAATCTTTTCTTACGGGAGTTAGGCATCACCTTGCGGCGGGAGATGGTCAGCAAACGGCCCAGGATCAATAAGCCAGGCTCAGTTAAGGATAGAGAACAGCGCGACATCAATTCTTGGTATTATGGCTGATATTTTACAAATTGCGCTCTTGCTTCCCGGCTGACCTCGATCTCTAAAGAAGAAACATCTGGAAGAAGATCGCCGGCTATCTGGACCGGGAACGGTTTATCTGCGGAAAATTGAAGGTGGTCTGCCCGATAATCTTCAAAACCTTGATAGGTTCCGGCAAAGATCCTGCGCCAGTTGAAAGCCAATCGTAAAGGTAGTAACCTTGATTCTCCATGGGCAATCCGTAATTGGGCCAGACCTTCTTCTCTGGCTTCCGCCGCGTAAGGGAAAGCCCGCAGACCATAGCCGTAATGTTCCATAACATTGATGCCGATGACTCTTGAATACAAGTCTGGATCTATGTTTGTTACATCTTCATGAGATCCATCCTCTCGTCTGTGTCGCAGTCTTCCTTTAGTTTGCATCTCGATCGGGATAGCTTCATTGTTCCAAAGTTCATGGACGCCTTCTAGAAGAGCGGCCATAAGGTAGCCGGATAATCCCCTAGATAGAAACTTGCCAGCTTTCTTGCGTTGGTCGTATTTCTTGATAATACCTGCATCCCAGCCCATCCCGGCAAAGGTGCAATAAGAAGTATCTCCATCGGCCTTGACTTCTAACAAAGGAACGTCCAATGTCGGAACGTCCGCTGTTGCTGTTTTCAAAAGATATTCCAGCATCCTCAACGGGCGGGCACCTCCAAGATCATGAGCGATAGCGTTGCCGTTTCCAGCTTTGGCGCAGGCAATCCGTGGCAGTCGGTCAAGACTTTCCTTTTTTCTAAGGTTCTGTAAAGCCTGGATGCCAGAAGTGACGGTGCCGTCGCCGCCCACGAAGAAGATGGTGTCCATCTCTACTAGCTTTTCGACTATTTCCGGCAGATCATTGGGTCTTTTGGTCACATAAAATGAATCTTGATCAGAGATAAGAAACATCCCCCCGATCAAGGCAGGGCTGACTCTAGTGGCATTGTTGTTGACGATCACTCCTACTCTCTGTTTCACTCCAATCACCAAAAACAAAAAAGAAAAAATTTATCCGACGATGATGCTTCCTTGGACAGCCGGATCGTATTGGTCGTAGTAGCTGTAGACACCTTTCTCAGTGAAAGTGTGGCTGACCATGCCGCCGGTAGGTAAGGTTACATCTACCAGGCCATCGTTGAACGTTACGGTGTGATGAACGCCCTGTTCTGGATTTTGGTCATCCATCTTGTCTGGATTGCCAAAGCCTTCGTAACTCTCGACGTCGTCAAACTCTTGTTCTTCACGGTAATCAACATTGACCCATTCAACGGTATCGCCGGCCTTGATCTCAAGGTCGCGAGGCATGAACTGGCCGCTTTCCATGATCACTTGGTAAACCTGTCCGCTTTCTGTAACGGATGTATCAACCATCTCAGCGGTCGGCTGAGCAGTTTGCGGCTGCGTCTGTTCGACTGTGCAGCCTGCTAATAGAACACCTATCACCAACAATACTGCTGTGATATATTTCATTTTATTCCTCCTACATTCCTCTAAACCACTGTTGAGCGTACGGACCGAGAACAGGCACTTCTTTCATCTCTCCCTGGATGGCGTAGATCAGGCCCATCAGCCATAAGATGGTCAACAAAAACCACAAGATGGTATCCAGGAACCTGATGAAGTTGAACGTCAGGACGATTCCCATCACGATGCCGGTAAGATGGATCATCAGCGACTGCCTTACGTGGAAGGAAATCAGCTGATCCTTCTTTTCCTGGTTCAGGATAAAAGCTACGATCAAACCCACAAAAGTGATGTAGGAAACGATCGCAATCACTTTCCGATCATCAGTATGCTTGTCCATGTTCTCTTTCACCCTAATTTTAATTGTCCTTTATAATGCTTTAGGAAGATCCAGAGGGCCGCCACTATCATGGCCAGGCTGAACCATTGGCCCAGGCTAAGGCTCCAGTAGAGGATGTCCTGCCTATAAAAGTCTACTATGAAGCGGCCGAGACCCTCCCAGAAGACCAAATTCAAGAAAATAAAGCCTGGCTTGAACGTAGTGAGAGACAGGTCACGAGTGCCAACGACTCGACCTGGCTTGAACGTAGTGAGTTTGTTTTTTGACTGCAGGAACAGCAGCCAGCCGAAGATGACGAAGCGTTTGGCAGCCGCATAGAGTGTGCTGGGATGCCTACATAGGTCATCATAATCTGGAAAGACCACGCACCAGGGGCCGTTCCAAGCTCTTCCTATGAGCTCGCCATTGACGAAGTTGGCGACCCGGCCAAGAGCCAGGGCAAAGATGCCGGGAACGGAAAGGATGTCTGCCACTTTCCAGAAATTGATCTTTTTCTTCTTGCAGTAGATCCAGGCGGCGGTGAACGAACCTACTAATCCGCCATGGAAGCTCATGCCTCCCTGCCAGATCTTGAAGATGTTGGTGAAGCTAGAAAGGTAATATTGCGGTTCCCAGAAGATCTCAAACAGCCTGGCACCGATGATCAGGCCTAGCATCAGGTAAAACAGCAGGTCCCAGACATCGTCCTTGCTCAGGCCGACTTCTTCGCGATGTCTCTGGAGCCACCATAATCCTAGGAAGAAACCCAGAACATAGACTAGGCCATACCATCTGATCTCTAACGGACCAAGGTGCAGCAGTGTCGGATCAAGCTTGTATACCCACATAGAAATCTATCCTGGAGTTTGGATTATATTAATCTTTTGCATTACCGGAAACTTTATATAGTCTCTCCCTCTCCACAAATCATCTTAAAAAGTGAGGGTGAGTCATCATGAATGAGAAAGATAAGGTTTATTCTAAAGAACTAGTGGGCAAGACTGTCGTTTCCAAATCAGGAAAGAAATTCGGTGAGGTCGGAGACATGATTTTTGAGGTCGGTTCCGGAGAGCTGATCCATATCGTCCTGAAGGCTCCTACTTCGTACATCGACAAGCTGGAATTGGAGAAGACCAAAGATAATGAGATATTGATCCCGTTCTCAGCCGTCATCGCCAGCGGTGATTACATCGTTGTCGCTGAAGAAGATATCATCTGATTTTTTTTTACAAATATTTATATAATAATTCTGTCTTTGTCGAGTATGGCAAAAAAAGTGTCTGGAGGTTCGACCAAAGTTAAAGCTTCACAGAAGCCGGCTGCGGTGGAATTATCTCTCTTCCAACAGCTGAAGATGCTGATCATCAAGCCAGCTGACTTCTTTACGCAAGTGGCGCCAGAGAAGAGTTTAGGACAGACATTGCTGTTTGATGCGGTCCAGTCGTTTGTCGGTCTTCTGCCGCTGGCATTATTCTATTCGTTCTTGTTCACCTTCCTAAGTTTTGGCAGTTTAACAGTTCCTCTTTTCGTTGTCGGACTTCCCGTGATCACTGTGTTATTCAACTTCATCGTCGCAGGAGTTTCCCATCTGATCCTGAAGATTGCCGGAGCTCAAGGGAATTATCTTGATACGTATAGGGCACAGATATATTCTGTCTTTCCTTCCGCAGTAGGTATGTTTTTCTTTATTATCGGCGGTGGATTATTAGGATTCTATTCTTACTATCTGCAGATTGTCGGTTTCGCCAAGATGCATAAGATCTCTTATCTGCGGGCTGCCGCTCCGTTGATAACGTATGTGGTGCTGGGATTGATTATAGCAGTGTTCATGTTATCATTCTTTGTAGCTTTTGTAGCTAGAAGTATGTGAGGTGGTTTCACTTCTCCAACGCTTTCTCTATCTTTGGTAGAGACCAGCAGTTCAAGACGTCCTTCTTCTCTGCCCAGCCTCTTCTGGCTAATTGTAAGGCTAGCGAACCGGAAAGCTGTGAGGCATCATGGGCATCTGAACTTAAAGCGAAAGAACAGCCGTTTTTTTTCGCTGCCTGAACATTTTCACCGGAGAGGTCCATCCGTCTCGGCGAGCCGTTGATTTCCAAGAACACGTCCTGCTGTTTACAGGTCTGGAAGACTTTCTCTAAGTTTAATCTCAAAGGTTCTCGTTCATTAAGTAATCTGTCTGTAGGATGGCCTAGGATGTTGATTGGATAGTTTTCTAAAGCAGAGCAGACTCTTTTGGTCATTACTGAGCTGTCCATACGTGTAGAAATGTGAACTGAAGCGATGACGACGTCGAGTTGTTTCAATCTTGAAGCAGGCAGCGGCAAAGTTCCATCCTTAAGGATATCTATCTCCACACCAGAGAACACTTTCAGCCCGACTTTCTTCTGGACTTTTTCTATCTCTTTCAAATAATCTTTCAATCTCTTTTCGGTAAGGGGGTTGGTGATGCCGATCGGTCCGAAATGGTCGTTGAACGAGATGAATTTCATCTTGAGTTCTTCTGCTCTCTGGGCCATCTCTAACAAGGAACTGTCGCCATCGCTCCAGGTAGAATGGTTATGGAACTGACCTTTCACGTCTTTTTTCGTTATCAAAGTTGGCAGCTTTTTCTTCAGCGCTGCTTCAATCTCGCCCATGTTACCACGTATTTCTGGTTCGATATAATCCAGGCCCAGCTTCTGATAGATCTCTTCTTCAGTACGGCCGGCCACCCACTTTTTTCCTTTAAGTTTGAATAAACCATATTCACTTAGGGTCAAGCCTTTCTTGAGGGCCAACTTCCGCAATTCAACGTTATGCTGTTTGTTGCCGATGAAATACATCAAGGCAGAACCAAACTCCTTTTCTTTGACGACGCGGAGATCGACCTGCATGCCATTTGATAGTATGATGGAACTTTTCGTCAGCCCTTTGGCCAGGACCTTCTTGACGTCTTTCATTGCGGTGAAGGCTTTCATCGCCTTTTCTGGATCAGCAGAGACGGCCAGGAAGTCGAGGTCACCGACAGTTTCTTTTCCTCTTCTGAAAGAGCCGGCCACTTCGATATTTTTCACCTGTTTCTCCATCTGCTTGATGATACTGTTGACGATAGGGATAGCCTGGGCGTAGAGAAATCGTTTAGGTCGGTTCTTGACGACTTCAATATTTTCCGCTAACTGCTGTTCGGTCTTTTCTCCAAAACCTTCTAATTCCTTTATCTTTCCTTTCTTGATGGCGTCCTGAAGGCTCTTGAGGTCTTTTATACCCAGCTTTTGGTATAGGGTCTTGATCTTTTTTGGTCCTAATGAGGGGATGAGGTTCAGTTCTTCGACGTTGATCTTGACCTGTTTTTTCAGTTTCTCGTAATACTTCAACTTGCCTGTTTCAAGAATTTCTATTATCTTTTCTGCGATATGCTTGCCTACGCCGGGGATGTTTTCCAATTCTCCTTTTTTATAGATGTCTTCAATATCTTCCGGCAGTGATGCTATGGACATGGCCGCTTTGCGGTAGGCCTGCGGCTTGAACTGAATCTCTTGTAATTCTAGAATATCTGCAATATTGTTCAGGATACCGGCGATAAGCTGGTTTTTCATGACGGAAGGAAAGATAGGATTATATTTATAGGTTGCGACCAGTAACATTTAAAAAGATTAATCTCGTCCTTTACATCATGGCAGAAGAGAAGCTGGACTTAGAGCAGGATTCTTTCAAGAAGAAGTTTAGGAGACTATTCAGCATGTGGAGAAGGCATCATAAGAAGGTGCCGAAGTACATCAACCTCAATGAGATCTATCGGGAAGAGGATAAGCTGATAGAACGCAGCGTGAAGGAAGCTGTCAGGAAGACAGTGAAAAAGAAGCATGCCGTCAAGAGAGTTTCTAAAAAGAAAGCATCGAAGAAGAAACCGGCTGTTAGAAAGGCAAAACACGCCTCTAAAAAGAGATCAGTGTCATTCAAAAAGGCAAACTCTAAACATTCAAAGACTGTCAAGAGAAGATCGACCAAGACTAAGCATACTAAAAAGGTTTCAAAGAGGGCTGTTAAAAGAACTCCCCAGAAACATCCTCACAAACGGTCTCCTCCGCAAAAGAGAAAAGTAAAAAAGAAAAAATAATCAACACTCTTCTTCTACATCCGTCAACGTCAGCTGGAAATTCACCCGTGAGATGGTGGGATGCTTGATGGCTTGACTGCTCTGGCCTTCATCTAACAGTAGGGCGTATTCTCCCAGGACTTTGCCGGCGTTTTTCATCAGCACCTTGACCGGCAGTTTAAAACTTCCTGGGCAGTAATCAGGGAATGATATAACTTTCCATTCTACGGCTCCGGCGGCAGTATAACTTCCTTGGGATTTCTTCAGGGTCAAAGTCTCACCGTCGCTGGTCAATAAGGTAGCTGATTTGAAACTGCATTTCTTCTCACAGTTACCGGCGTAAAGATCGTCCAGCTTCTGGCAGGAGCTGTCGATGCATAAGTCGCCTTGCGGACATTCGTTGTCATAGACACAGCTTACGGGAGCTGTTTCCTGCGGTTCTTCAATGACAGCTGGCTGTTCCGGAACGATGGCTTCGGACACTGGTTCCTGCGCCGGTTCAGCCTGCGGCTGTTGGAGTTCGCAGCCAACTGCAAGAAAAACTGTAATCATGAAACATGTGAAGATAATACTTTTTTTCATTATATCGACCTCTTGTGGAGTAAGAACCCTAATGTTTATATGTTTTTTTACTTTTATCTTAGTAATGGTAACTGGTATCTTGCTAGGTCGTGGCATCTCACCCAGAGGAAAGCTTTCCTATGGCGGCAGGAAACGAGCTAAGAAAGCTCTTCAACTGTTTAAACAAAAGAAAGTAGATAGAATTATTCTCAGTGGTGGTCACACTAGTCATAAAAATCCGGAACTTTCTGAAGCTGGATTATTCTCTGATTATCTGATAAAGAAAGGAGTGCCGCGACAGAAACTGTTCTTAGAAGAATCATCATTAGAAACTATCGGCAATGCGGTTTTCTCTAAGAAGGTTTTGTTGAAGAGACAGTTCGGAAAAAACATTCTTGTCATCACCAGCGATTATCACCTACCAAGGTCATTGTTTATCTTCAAACATGTCTTTGGTCCATTATACCAGATAGACGGTGCTTCCTGCCGCACTTTAATCTCTAAATTAAGACATAAGAGCAAGGAATTTGTCTCGTGGAAGATTGATGAGCAGTTATTACGGAAGATTCCCGTAGGCGACCATCGGCAGGCTGAAAAAGCGATAAAGAAGTATATTCCGATGTATGGGGAGTAACCTCAAAAGCTTTATAAAAGACCTTCCCTCAATTCTCCCAATGGCAGTAGACTGGAGTTCCATCCAAAAGAAGTGGCAGGACAAGTGGGCTGAGGCAGAGCTTGGCAAAGCCTCCATAAAGAAGGATAAAGAAAAGTTCTTCATGATCTTCGCTTATCCTGGAATTTCCGGCTTCCTACACGTCGGCCATATGCGCGGTTTCTCTTACACTGATGCTATCTGTCGTTACGAACGATTAAACGGAAAAGAAGTTCTCTTCCCAGTGGGCACGCACGCTTCCGGCAATCAGGCTATCGCTTTCGCCAATAAGGTCAAGAACAACGACAAGGATTGGATCGATTACCTTCTGAGAAACGGCTGTCCGCAAGAGAAGATCAAAGAGTTAGAAGATCCTCATAAAATTATTGAGTACTTCAATCAAGTTTACATTAACGATTATTGGAAGAAGTTCGGTTTCTTATGCGATTGGGATAGATTTACTTGTACTACTCTTCCAGACTATGAAAAATTTATCCAATGGCAGTTTAAAAAACTACAGCGGAAAGATCTTCTGACCCAGAAACCATATTTTGCCACGGCCTGTCCGGTCCACGGTCCCGTCGCCGTTGACCCTTCCGAGACAGATATTTCTAAAGGCGGCAATGCTGAGAAGAATGAATATACTTTATTGAAGTTCAAGCTTGGAAATGACCGCCTTGTTGCTGCTACCCTGCGTCCAGAGACGATGTACGGTCAGACCAATCTCTGGATCAATCCAGAGGGGCATTATGTTCGTGTTGCCGTCGATGGTGAAGATTGGATCATGAGCAGATTGGCAGCCGACAAATTAAAATTTCAGAAAGATGATGTCATACTTAAAGAAGATGTTGACCCCAAAAAGCTGATCGGAAAGTTTGCTGCAGCTCCAGTCATCGAGCGGGAAATCCTCATCCTGCCGGCATCTTTTGTCGATCCGGCAGTTGGCAGCGGCATCGTCACCTCCGTTCCGGGGGATGCTCCCTATGATTATGTCGCTTTGCGGACTTTACAGGATGATGAAGATGAATGCCGTAAATATGGCCTGGACATAGAAGCTGTCAAGGATATCCGTCTGATACCGATCATCACTTCTAAAGGCTATGGCGAGTTCCCAGCGAAAGAGATCGTGCAGAAGATGAACATAAAGACGGCAGACGATCCCAAGCTGGAAGAAGCGACCAAAGAGATCTACAAAGCCGGCCACCATACTGGAATCCTTAGAGAAAACTGCGGGCCGTATGCCGGCAAGCGCACGGAAGAAGCCAAAGAGCTGATGAAAGCAGACCTTATCAGTAAAGGGAACGCCGATGTTTTCCATGATCTCAGCGAGGAGGTCATCTGCCGCTGTGGAGAACGTGTTGTCATCAGCCGTATAGACGACCAGTGGTTCATCCGTTATTCTGATCCAGAGTTGACTGAAAGGAGTAAGGAACAGGCGAAGGAGATGCGCATCTTTCCTCAGGAATATGCTGAAAACATGCCTTCCGTCCTGGACTGGTTCGGCGACAGGGCCTGTGCCAGGCTTGGCAATTGGCTGGGCAGTAAGTTTCCGTTTGATGACCGCTGGACAGTCGAGCCTATCAGTGATTCTACTTTGTATCCTGCTTATTATATCGTCTCCAAGTTCGTCAACCAAGGAAAACTGAAAGCTGATGATCTGACTGAAGAGTTCTTTGATTATGTTTTCCTGGGAGAAGGCAAAGGTGAAGGATCGTGGAAGGAAGTTCGTGAGGAGTTCGATTATTTCTATCCTCTTGACATCAATCTCGGCGGAAAAGAGCACAAGACCGTCCATTTTCCTGTCTTCCTGATGAATCACGTCGCCATCCTGCCTGAAGAGAAATGGCCGAGAGGCATCTTCATCAACTGGTGGGTTACCGGCAAGGGCAGTAAGATCTCTAAGAGCAAAGGCGGCGCGGAACCGATCCCCGAGGCCATGGAAAAGTACGGCGTGGATGCTATGCGTCTTTATTATGCGCATATCGGCAGTCCGCATGTGGACGTGGTCTGGACGGAAGAGACAGTCATCAATTACAAGAACGCTTTAGAGAGGATCTATACTCTCGCTCAGGATCTCCGGCAGCTTGACGGTAAGAAAGGATCTATCGATGACTGGCTGCTGTCAAGAGTCAACCGGCGCATCCAGGCTGTTGATGAGGCCATGAAGCAGTATGACCTTCGTACTCTTGCTTCTGAAGTGTACTATTCTTTCTATGATGATCTTCGTTGGTATATCCGGAGAGGCGGCGAGAACAAAGCTGTCATCAAGGAGGTCTTTTCCATCTGGTGCCGGCTGATGAATCCGATCACACCACATCTTAGCGAGGAGTTGTATGAAGGAAACACTTTCGCATCTGAGAGCGAGTGGCCGGCTGTCGATAAAGAGAAGATCAGCGGCCAAGCTGAAGCCGGCGAAGAGCTGGTCAAAGAATGCATGGACGGTATGCGCGCGGTCCTGAAACTGGCCAAAGTAGAGAAACCGCAGAAGTTTACTTTGTTTGTTGCCGAGGCCTGGCTGTATGAATTATTTTTAGTCTTATCTAAAGAGATAAAAGTGACAAGAAATATTGGCGAGATCATGAGAACAGTTTTGGAGCATGAGCCTTTTAAAGTTAAAGGAAAAGACGTTAGCAGGATCGTCACTTCTGTCTTGAAAGATGTTAGTAAACTACCTTCACAAGTCACTTCTCAGGAAGCGGAGCTGCAAGTTCTTCAGGAAGCGAAAAGATTCTTAGAAGCAGAGTTTAGTTGTCCGGTCGAGGTTGTCAAAGCAGATGAGTCTGATAATCTGAAAGCTAGATCAGCCATGCCTGGAAGGGCAGGTATCGTGGCGGAGTAATCATTTCCTCAAGACGATCGGTGGTGCTTCTTTAGGATCGTAACCTGGGTCTTCTTCTTCAGGAGCTTTTGGCTGTACTTTTAGTGTATTTCTTTCTCTCTGATCTGCGATGACAAATTCTGAGATTAATCCTTCTAACTCAGCAAAACTCCGTCTGTTTGGGATAGGACTTAGGGGACTATTTTTAGAACTAAGGACCTCACAAAGACCGTCCAAAAAATTGACGGGATATTTTCTTTGACTTGCAAGACCTATTGCTCCTGTAAATGCATTAAGTGCTAAAGTTTTTTGTACTTTAACGTCATAATCCATCAGATGATTTTCTAGAAGGTATAGGTCTAATTTCGTTGGATTCTCAGGATCTATCCACGGAAAATCTCTCTTTTCAGTAAATAATTCGTAAGCTATCAGACCGACTGCGAAACGGTCAGGGTTTGGAAAGTTATCGATTCCTCTTACCTGTTCAGGAGCCATGTACATCGGCGTTCCGGCAATCAGGTCGTCCTCCAGATAAACTTGGCAAAGGAAACTTCTAAGGTTCTCATCCTCTGGATAAGATCCATAAACAAGGCCAAAATCACCGATACAAGCTTTTTCTTCTCTACGACTGTAAAGAATATTATCTGGTTTCAAGTCTCTATGCCACATCCCTTGTTCTTGGATAGCTTTGACTCCTTCTATAGTATCTCTTAACGCTTTCAGTTTTTGGTTGAAAGAAAAAGCAGTGTAGACATCTCCAAGAGGGCGACCTGCATCCTCCATAACTGTCAGGACACAAAGGCCACCAACATTAACAACTTCTTGTTTTATGAGGTTAACAATGTTGGGAGAACCTTGCAGCTTTTTCAAAGCGGCTCCTGCGGCTAACATATTCTGCAGCACCAACGGTTGGTTTATTTTCTGCCCCGGTTTATATGGGTGATCAGCATCACGGTATAATCGTACATTTTGAGTTAACACTGAATCATTATAAGTAACTTCAAATACAGTTGAACCATCTTTTCTTTCTCCAGCATATCTTAATGAAACCGGGGTCATGGGGAGGGCTGCATCCGGAAGTCTATCTGGGTTGTTGTCGATTGTTATCCTGGTCAGCAGCGCTACTTTTCGTGTTTCTCTGACTGGTCGATAAAGTTTGCTGAAAAAACCAGATGACTGATGGGGATCTGTTTCATAAAGTTCTCCAAATCGTCCTATATGCGCTTTTACTTCTTCTACCATATCTCTTCTTATTCTATCGCTGATTTAAATACCTTTCGTATTGTGACTACTGGTAGATAGGGACACAAAAGCAGCAATCTTTATTAAGCTGGAAAGCCCCATTTTGCCCATGTTCAGTAAAAAGACCATCCTCTCTATCGCTATCGCGCTGATATTGGCTCTTTTTATAGGTTACGGTATCGAGGTGTTTGATGCTGCTCCTGACCAGCCAAGGGATGCGTTCTTTACTCAGGAAGAATGTGAACAAGCTGGCTTCTCCTGGCAGGAAACGCCGAAAAGGGCGGTAGAAGATCTGGAAACAGGGTATTGCGATACTTATGAAAAGTACAGCCAGGAAGCTGCTAAACATAACAAAGTTGTCTTCATAGTTTCTATCATCGCTGGTCTTATCGCCATCATCTTAGGGATAGTCTTGAAGATGGATGCGGTCTCCACAGGCATCTTAGCTGGCGGTGTGTTGATAATCTTGTACGGTACTATCCGCTACTGGCAGCTGGCCAGCAACATCCTGAAATTTATCCTGCTAGGGATAGCTCTGGCCGTCTTGTTGTGGCTGGGTTATAAGAAGCTGAAATAAGGATCCCTCTTAGAAACAAATGAAAGTCACACAGTTACGAAGCAAGGATCTTAATGCTTTGCTAGAGCAATATCATCTTTCATTCTCTAAGAAGGATTCCGTGCAATTACAGGAAGGCGAGCATAAGCTGATACTGGTCAATAAGAAACCATGTTTCTTCTATTATGGAGAGAGGGTCATACCTACCGTCAAATTTTTATTGGAGCAGAATGTCCTTGATCCGATCACCGTGGACATGGGAGCTGTCAAGTTCGTCGTCAACGGGGCTGACATCATGCGGCCGGGGATCGTCGCTATCGATCCTAAGATAAAGAAGGATGGAGTGATTTCCATCATCGACGTGAATAATAAGAAACCACTGGCTGTGGGAATAGCTTTATATGGCGCGGCGGAGATGGAGAAGATGTCTTCCGGCAAGGTTATAAAGAACATCCATTACTTTGGAGATAGTATCTGGAAAAATGATAATCAATAAGACCCAAAACATCCTTGTCTCTAAGCAGGAAAGAGTCTGTTCGACGTCGTTGTCACAGATGAGGGGCCTGATGTTCAGGAAGCGGCAGAACTGCCTGATGACCTTTCCGGAAGAGCGGAAAGTTTCCTTACACATGTTCTTTGTCTTCTATCCGATAGATGCTTTGTTGTTAGACAAGAACCGTAAGGTGGTGGAAATCTACCGCAACCTTAGACCGTTCCGTTTCTGGTTCCCTCAGAAGAAGGCCAAGTATATCTTAGAGATGGCTTTTCCCGGGAAGTATAAGTTGGGAGACGTGTTGAAGCAAGAAACATAAGATTTATATATCATATGATATTTAGATCATATATGGAACATACTTCAGAGGTCTACAAGATCTTCTTCAGCTCTTTAGCCAGCCCAAACAGATTACAGATCATCAACCTTCTAAGGAAAGGCGAGAAGAATGTCACGGAGATATCGCAAAGCCTCAAATTTGAGCAGACCATGGTCTCGCATAACTTGAGACGGTTGGAAAGATGCGGCATGGTCTTTGTCAAAAAAGAAGGGAAGAACCGTTATTATTCATTGAACAACAAGACGATCAAGCCGCTGCTGGAACTGATAGATAAGCACACCAACCAGTACTGCCGGCACATCGTGAAGGGGGGAGATTGCGCATGAAAAAGACAAGCAAAGTTAAAGATCCTATCTGCGGCATGGAGATTGATGCTAAGAAAGCGACATTTAAATCAGAGAAAGATGGAAAGATATATTATTTCTGCAGTGCTCATTGCCAGCAGCAGTTTGAGGGGAAAACATCGAAGCATCCTGAACAGAAGAAAGCGGATCCTGTAGGAGACGGGAAAGTCAGCATCCAGATAACCGGGATGTCCTGCGCTAGCTGTGTGGCTAAGATCGAAAATGCCCTGAAGAAGAAGGAAGGAGTGAAGAACGCTTCTATCAATTTTGCTACAGAGAAAGCGATGGTAGAATATGACCCGAAGAAACTTTCTGTTACAGAAATAGAAAGTGTCATCGAGGATACTGGTTATAATGTAGTTAAGAAAGAGCCGGCCGGCATCCAGACAGTAAAGTTAAAGATCATCGGCATGGACAATCCGCATTGCGTCGGCACTATCAACGGCGGTCTGGAGTCGCTGCCTGGCATCAAAGAGAAGAAATTAGCGGTAACAGAGAAGGCAGTCATCAGCTATGATCCCCAGAAAGTAAGCTTGGAAAAGATCAAGAAGACTATCAGTGATCTCGGCTATAAGCCATTAGAAGAGACCGCTTCTGTCGATACAGAGAAACAACAAAGGGAACGTGAGATCACGATCCTGAAAAAAAGAACGGCGGTTGCTGTAATTTTTTCACTACCTCTCTTGTACATCGCGATGATCGCGCCTTTCTTCAGTTTGCCCTTAGCTGGTTTCATCCGTGATAATACTGCTGTGATCCAGCTGCTATTGGCTTCTCCAGTGATGGTTGCTGGCTCGGTGTTCTTCTCCCGTGGCCTCTTAGCTTTCTTCAAGACCAAAGCTGCTACCATGGATACATTAGTCGCCATCGGTACGGGCACGGCGTTCATCTATTCGATTATCCAGTCTGTATTATTGTGGACGGGAAAAGCGACTGAAGTCCATCTTTATTATGAAGTTGCTGCTTTATTGATCGCGTTTATCCTGCTGGGTCGTTTCCTGGAAGCAAGAGCCAAAGGGAAGACGTCGGAAGCGATCAAGAAACTGATCGGGATGCAGGCTAAGACCGCCTTGGTGAAAAAGGGAAGCAAAGAGGTTGAAGTTCCTATCGAAGAAGTCCAGGCTGGCGACTTGATAATCGTCAAGCCGGGGCAGAAGATCCCGGTCGATGGCATCATTACAGAAGGTCATTCTTCCATAGATGAGAGCATGATCACTGGTGAAAGTATCCCTGTGGAGAAAGAGAAAGGGGCCAGGGTTATTGGTGCTACTCTAAACAAATCCGGCTCGTTTGTCTTCAAAGCGACCAATGTCGGTTCCGAAACTGCTTTAGCCCAGATCATAAAATTAGTTGAAGAAGCGCAGGGCAGTAAAGCGCCGATTCAGAAGCTGGCGGACACTATCTCTGCTTACTTCGTGCCGGCAGTATTGGGCATCGGCATCATCGCCTTTTTGACATGGTATCTTCTTGGTATGGGTCTCTCTTTCGCTCTTACTGCTTTCGTCGCGGTCATCATCATCGCCTGTCCTTGTTCGTTAGGATTGGCGACGCCGACGGCTATCATGGTCGGCACTGGTAAAGGAGCTGAGAACGGCATCCTCATCAAGAGCGCGGAAGCTTTGCAGAAAGCGCATCAGATCGATACTCTTGTCTTTGACAAGACGGGAACATTGACGAAAGGCAAGCCTGAAGTTACTGATATTATAGTTATGGGTGGTCTTTCTGATAAAGAAGTTTTAGAATATGCTGCCATAGCTGAAAAACGAAGTGAACATCCCCTTGGGGAAGCCATCGTCAAAGAAGCGCAGAAGAAAAAGATAAAATTGGCTGACCCTACTAATTTCAAAGCAATCACCGGTCGAGGACTAGAAGCCAAACACAAAGGAAAAACTATCCTTCTTGGAAACCGTAAACTTATGGAAGAAAGGAAGATAACGGTTAATAATATTGAAGAGAAACTTCAAAAATTGGAAAATGAAGGGAAGACAGCGATGATTTTAGCTGTTGATCAGAAAGCTGTCGGCATCATCGCTGTCGCTGATACTATCAAAGAATATTCACCAAGAGCCGTGGAGATCCTGCATCAGATGGGAAAAGAGGTTATCATGATCACTGGTGATAACCAGCGGACTGGTGAAGCTATCGCTAAACTGGCTGGCATCAAGAAAGTTTTAGCTGAAGTATTGCCGGAAGATAAAGCCAGTGAGGTCAAGAAACTGCAGTCGCAAGGCAAGAAAGTAGCGATGGTCGGCGACGGCATCAATGACGCGCCGGCCTTAGCACAAGCTGATATCGGCATCGCCATCGGTTCCGGAACAGATGTGGCTATCGAATCGGCGGATATTGTCCTTATCAGAGATGACCTTAGAGATGTCGTCAAAGCCATGGAATTAAGCAGCTACACCATGAAGAAGATCAAGCAGAACCTGTTTTGGGCTTTCTTTTACAATACAGCCGGCATCCCTTTGGCGGCCGGAGTATTGTATCCTTTTACAGGTTGGCTGCTCAGTCCGATCATCGCGGGAGCGGCCATGGCTTTCAGTTCAGTTTCGGTGGTCAGCAATTCCCTGCTGATGAAACGGTGGAAACCGAAATTATGAAAAAAAAGAGGTGTATGATGAAAAATAGAATGGTCGTGTTGTTTTTGATAGCATCGTTGTTCTTGATGCTTATGTCTGTCTTCGCAATGGCAGATGGTGATGAAGATTTCACGCAGGCAGCTGGGCTGATCGACAGCAAAGTTTCCTGTGATGACCTGAGCGAGGATCAATTAGAGATGATCGGCGATTATTATATGGAGCAGCTGCATCCCGGCGTTGCCCACGAATACATGGATGCGATGATGGGCGGCGAAGGTTCCGAGAGCTTAAAGCAGGTGCATCTCAGCATGGCGAGGAGGTTCTATTGCGGTGAATCTCAAGGTTACGGCATGATGGGCGGTTATTCATCGGGGATGATGTACCGCGGCGGCATGATGGGAGGGGCCAACTGGGCCTATTCAGGTTACAGATGGTGGCATGGCCTGAGCTACGTCTTGTATATTCTGCTGTTGATAGGCCTGGTCGTCTTAGTCTGGCTTTGGATCATGGTCCTATTGAAGAACAAAGGTAGGAAAACAAAAAAGAGGTGAATTATGGCGACGAAAAAATGCAACGAGCTAGCTGCAGGGTATGCGGCGGCTGTTCTTTCAGCTGCAGTCATGCTGCTGTTGGGAATATTAGGGAACCTTAACATCTACATGGGGGCTGTAGAGCAGATGATCAAATGGCACGCTTTCTTTTCCCTGGACGTGTTGGGGATCATCACCGGGATGATCGAAGCGGCGGTCATCGGTTTCGTGCTGGCGTATCTGCTGGTCTGGCTCTACAATAAGTTTAATAAATAGGTAGGGTGTTTTAAAGCTGATGGAGATAACCAAACGGAACGCAGGGTATTTTTTTATCATTCTTTCTATTTTCCTGTTAGGGATCCTTATCTTTGTAAGGCTTAACTTTGACAGCGAAGCAGTCTTTCTCTGCGAAGCGGTAGCAGCCAATCCGGTCCTGACCATGGAGGATTGTCCAGCCCATACCAGTTCCACCCCTTGGCTGCTTACGTTGGCGTTTGTCATCGCTGCTGCGATCTTCTTTGTCGGCGTCTATTTCCTGCTGCCGGAGAAGACAACTACTGTAAAGCATTTTCAAAAAGCTGATCTCTCTGCTTTCGATAGTGATGAGAAGAAAGTGTATGATCTTCTGAAAGAGAAAGGCGGTTCAGCTTACCAGAGTGATATTGTCAAGGCTTTAGAGATGAGCAAGGTCAAAGTCACAAGGGTTCTTGATTCTTTAGAACATACTCATTTGGCGATAGAGCGGAAGAGAAGGGGCATGACCAATATTGTTGTGCTGAAGTGAGCATCAGATTTATAAAAAAGCAGCCTAAATTATGGTCATGCAGACGTATGATCCAAATACTTTTATTTCAGTAGATTCTATCGAATTATCAGATGATACCCAGAAACTTCTGGAGAGATCTCGGGAAGTCTATCTTGATAATTTTTCGGGCCGCACTTGGTACGGCCGCTGCATCTTCTTAAGCTGGTATTGTTCGCTAGGCGACTGCACTTTCTGCTTCCGTTCCACGCAGAAGCATAAGATCCAGCATCCGGCCGGTTCGAAACGATCCATGGGTTCGGTGCTGCTGGAAGCTTTGTTCTGTAAGGTTTTCCATTGGCGGATTGAGTTCCTTACCGGTGGTTATGGGATGATGCCTTTTCCTGAGCTGCTGGAATTTGCTAAAAATGTCAGCACGGTCTATGGCGAGAAGATCTGGTTAAATATTGGGGTTATTTCCCCAAATCATCTGGAAGAACTACGACCTTACGTGAAGGGCATCTGTGCTTCCATGGAAACCTTGCATCCGCAGATCCATAAAGAGGTTTGTCCCAGCAAACCGATAGAGCCGTACGATAAGATGTTTTCTACTTTAACTGGTTTCAAGAAGAGTATCGCTGTGATCGTCGGCTTAGGAGATACGGTTGAGGATATGCACTATCTTTTTGATTTCATCCGGAAGCATGATCTGGACAGGATCACGTTATATGCTTTGAAACCGATCAAAGGTGGAGCGTTTACGCAAGGGCCGTCTGTGGAAGAGTATGTTAGGTGGATTGCGTTATTGCGGATAAATTTCCCTCGATTGGAAATCATAGCTGGCACCAACTTACGACGCAGTGAGGAAGTCGGGTATCTGATGAGAGCCGGGGCTAATGCTATCACCAAGTTTCCAGCTACCAAGCAGTTTGGCACATCTCGAGCAGCGATGGTGACAGATCTTATACAAGATGAAGGCCGTGATTTTGTAAGTAATCTTATCGATTGTTCTAGTGTCGATTGGCAGAATGAAATTGATTCTTTGGAGATTGAAGAGCAGTACAAAGAGCAGATGCGGAAGAGTTTGCCTTTGTATCTTAATGGTTTTAATAGTGGTTCTGAATCTGATTCTTGATTCCCGATTCCTGATCACTGAAACTAGTTTCAACATTATCTTAATAAGGCGTTTCACCCGTAGACCACAGCAGGTGATGAAGCCTATGAAGAAACTAGAACTATGTGTGTCAGGGATGAAATGTTCCAGCTGTGAAGTGCTGATAGAAAGAAAACTCCAGGAAGTCCCTGGCGTTAAAAAGGTCAAGGTAAGCCGGGCTAGAGAGAAAGCCCAGATCGAATGCCGGGAAGATATCAAAGTAGAAGACTTGCAGAAAGCGCTGGAGGGAGATGGTTATACTCTCTCTACCCAGCAGCTTACGAAAAAGAGGCGATATGCAGAGATAGGGGCCGTTTTCTTGTTTATAATCGGCGCTTATCTTCTCCTGAAACAGTTTGATATCCTTCCCCAAGGTTTAGGCATCAGCGACTCTATGAGTTATGGTTTTATCTTTATGATCGGTCTGGTGGCAGCTACCTCTACCTGCCTGGCCGTAGCCGGCGGATTACTACTGGCAGTTGCTGGCAAATTTAATGAGCGCCATCCTAACCTGACAGGCTGGCAGAAATTTCAGCCGCATATCTCATTCAACATTGGCCGTATCGTGTCATACACCTTATTTGGCGGTCTTATCGGCATGCTTGGTTCTGTACTTACCATCTCGCCTAAAGCAACTGGTCTTATCACCGTCGGCGCCAGTCTGTTGATGATCCTGATGGGCCTGCAGATGCTACAGATCTTCCCCGGACTGGACAGGATCCAACTGAAGATGCCGAAGTTTATCGCGCATAAGATCTATGCAGCCGGCCATGATAAAGAACAGAAGTCAAGCAGGATCACCTCATTTTTCTTTGGTGGTCTTACGTTCTTCCTGCCGTGCGGCTTTACCCAGGCTTTGCAATTATATGTTTTAGGTACGGGCGATTTCCTTACGGGGGCCTTGACCATGTTGGCTTTCTCGCTGGGAACACTTCCGGCTTTAGCTGGTATCGGCGCTTTTTCCAGCTTCGCTAAAGGCCGTACCCAGAAGCATTTCATGACTTTTTCGGCAGTATTGGTCATCATCCTGGGATTGGTGAATGTGCCGAACGGTCTGGCTTTGACCGGAGCGACCGCTTCAGTTTCAGATGCCGGAGATATGGCCAAGATCATCGATGGAAAACAGATCGTGGAGATGAAGATCGTCGGTCTTGACTATTACCCCTCAAACTTCAAAGTGCTGCAGGGTGTTCCAGTGGAATGGAGAGTGGACGGTAGCAAAGCAGAAGGCTGCGCTCAAGTTATTTCGATCCCTTCTTTGAACAAGGTTGAGTTTGTTCCACCAAGCGGTATAAAGACCATCGAGTTTGTGCCTGAAAAAGCAGGAAAAATCTCATTCTCCTGCACTATGGGCATGACTACGTATGGAGCTGGTTTTGAAGTTGTTTCAAATACAGAGGTTGCTGTTCCAACTTCCGACGCTTTGGCTAAACCAGAGGCGGCACCAGCCTGCAATCCTGAATATCAACAATGCAACGTCCAGAAGATCCAGATGGAAGTTTCCCGCGAGAGAGGGTTCTACCCTAATGTCTTGGTCGTCAAGAAAGGCATTCCAGTGGAATGGGAGATCGACACTAAGCTGCAGATCGGCGGCTGTATGGGGACTATGGTGATACCGGAGTATGGTGTTGCCCATAGGCTGGCGCTGGGGAAGACAACTTTAAGATTTACACCGACAAGAAGCGGAACCTTCCCGTTCACCTGCAGTATGGGAAGTAAGATGGGAGACATAGTCGTGACGTAGATGGAGGAAAAGAACAATGATGAATTCACATAAGATTTTGATAGTGCTGATAATCGCCGCCGCATTGGTGATAACATTAAACACAACCCTGGCGGCGCAGGGAAGAGCCATCGCTTCGTTAGAGTTACCGGCGGAGCCTGCAACATATTCCAACGTCGTGCCGACAGGAGTTCCACTCATCTATGGTGAAGAACTCGGGCTGCGTTATGATGATGTTTCACCGACTGATCCACAACGGGCTGATACGGCTATCCGTTATCTCGCGCAATACGATATGGGGTTGCAGCTGGAAGGCGAAAGTCTTGATCGTTACATCAACATCCTCTACAAGATGGAAAATGGCATCTCCTGTGAGTATTGCTGCGGCGCGCGTTCTATAATCTTTGAGAACGGCGAACCTGCCTGCGGCTGCGCCCACAGTTTCGCCATGAGGGGTCTTGCTAAATATCTTTTGACCCAGCACGGCAGTGAGTACAGCGATGCGGAGATCTTAGAGGAGCTTGGAAAATGGAAGACGCTTTTCTTCCCAGGCCAGATGGGCCTGAAAGCGCAGATGCTTGAAGAACAAGGTATCGAGTTCAACTACATCAACCTTGCCAGCAACAAGTATCGAGGAATAGAACAAGGCCAGGCCGCTGGCGGCATGGTCGGAGGCTGCTAAAATGAAAGAATTAGAGGAGATGGAAATGATGAAAGAACATACCCCTGCAAAGAAGAGCCGGGACAAGAATACCACTATCACCTACGTCCTTATCGGGGTGGTGGCGATCGTCCTGATCCTGGCCGTCTACCAGACGTTCACCTTGCTTGGTCTGCAGGGAACGGCAGGCAACGCTGTAGGAGCTGCCTCTTCCCTGGCGCCGAAAGCTCTGCCAGCGATGGTCGGAGGCTGTTAAGATGAGACTGATGAAGATGCTTCTGATCCTGTCTCTATTGGCAGGGATGATCTACCTGGCTGGCTGTCAGGGAAAAGAAGAGGCGCCTTCCCGTTTCCCGGAAAGCAAGCTGGCAATCTTCAAGTCTTCCAGTTGCGGCTGCTGCGGGATCTTCTCTCAGTACATGGGCCGGGAAGGGTTTGATGTATCCGTAACCAATAATGAACAGATGGAACAGCTGAAAGCTGAGCATGGCGTACCGCCGGAACTGCAGAGCTGCCACACTACCATCGTCGGCGATTACTTTGTAGAAGGCCACATCCCGGCTGAAGCGTTTGACAAGCTGCTGACGGAAAAGCCGGACATAAAAGGGATCGCTATGCCTGGGATGCCTTCAGGCAGTCCAGGGATGCCCGGATCGAAACAAGGGCCTTGGATCATCTACGCTGTGCACAACGACGGTTCGACCAGCGAGTTTATGAGGATCTGAGGTGAGGAAAGATGGAGTCCAGCCACTGCCAGAGATCAAAGAAAGTTCCTGAAGAACTTGGAGGAAAGACAGCCAGTATAGCCGGCGGCCTCTCAGGGGCCGCAAGCATCATGGGGTCCTGGCAGATATGCCATAGCGTCTGCCTTGGTCTGATATCTGTATTGGGTTTGATAGGGATAAGTTTGACGGGCATGCCGCTGGCGTTTTTGACCGGAATCGCTTTACCTCTCTGGATCCTGGCAGTATTGATGCTCGGCTTGATGTTTTATCTTTACTTTAAGCATGGCTGTGTCTCCAAAAATCTTCTCTTTGTCAACATGGGCCTTATCTTTGCCGGCACACCGTTTCACTCGTTGGAGCCGCTGCAGGATCTGTTCTGGATATTTGGGGGGACTATCACTGTGTTGGGTTTGTTCCTTTATATCCGGGAGAAGGTGTTAATACGGAAGGTGAGGCGACACAATGCATAAACCAATCCTTGTCGGATCCAGCATCATCGTCGGCGGGCTACTGATCTGGTTGATAGTCCTTAATCTGGGGATCGGTTTGCAGGACCAGACATATCCTGTCGATGATGGGGCAAAAGGTTTTGAAACAAAATCGACCGGCACTACAGCCATGGGCGATGTTGCTATCCAGCTATCTCCGCATGGTGTAAACGATGGAAAGATGAAAGTTGACGTTTCGATAGATACTCATTCTGTCGAATTGGGCGATTTTGACCTAAAAGAGATAACCACTCTTCATATAGCAGGAAAGAAGTTTAAGCCAGTTGAGGCTTCTGGTCTGTCTGGACATCATGCTTCCGGTATGATGGTATTTGACATAAACGTTGACCCCGATGAGTTCACCATCGTAATAGAAGGCATCCCAGAACAGCATGAAAGGAGGTATGTTTGGTAGAGATGGCAGCTAAAAAGATCAGATCATTAAGTTTGAGCAAAGTTTTGTTTTTTCCACTTTCTCTTCTCTTGTCGCTTCCAGTAGTCAAGGCTCACTGTCCTCTCTGTACAGCCGGCGCGGCGGTCGCTGCCGGAGGAGCGGTCTATCTTGGAGTTAACCCAGTTGTCGTCTCGCTGTTCGTCGGCGCTTTCGCTGTCTCGACCGGCTGGTGGGCTTCCACCTGGATCAAGAAACGATATGTGCCATTCCAGAAGACGATCATCGTCGTCCTTTCTTTCCTTCTGACAGTCCTTCCGATATTGCCTGTCATCAGCGGTCAGCCGTATCCATTGTACCTCTCGCTTGTCGGCGAGTACGGTTCCTGGCTGCACCGTATCTATCTGATCAATACCTCGTTGTTGGGAAGCATCTTTGGCGGCCTTATCGTCTCTTCAACACCTTGGCTGAGCAGGAAGATCAGTTCCCTGCGTGCAGGCGGCAAGGTCTTTCCTTTTCAGGGAGTTATCTTGACGTTGTTCCTTTTGATAGTCGCAGGGACGCTTATGCAGGTGATACTATGAATGAGATTATCGCTGTGTTTTCTGGGATCTTTGGATTGTTCTTGTTGTTATTGATGATCAAAGAGATCTTTCAAAGTAAGATGAATGTGAAATTCTGTGTTTTGTGCACGGCGGTAACTCTTACCTGGGTGTCTCTTCTTGTATCGTATAAGCTGGGTTATTTCAACGACAGCAGGATTATCGCGCTTTTGGTCGGCAATACTATCTTAGGAATATTCTATCTTGTCGAGAAGAAGGTTTCCGAGAGATTGAGGTTTTTCCGCCTGCCGTTCTACCTGACGCTTCTTACCTGCGGTTATCTGCTGTTAGGTATTCCTTCACAGCTACTTTTAATCATCACCTCCTTGGCTGGATTATGGATGCTGTTTGGAGGGGTTTATCTCTTCCAACGCAATCCAGTCTTAAACTCATTTGTCAAAAAAGTGGTTGAGTGCTGTAAGAACTGGTGAGCGCTGTACAGAAATCTTTATAAGTGAAAAGTTTCCGCAAAATGTCTATGGTGATCTACGGAAAGAAACAGCATCATATGCCCAGATACCAGCCGATACGATCTCCATTACCAAGAATCGGACCAGCTGGTCGTATGGTCAATCTGGAAAGGATTGTCGGTGCCGAAAATGTTGATCATCATAGAAGAGCGTGGATGAACCAACAGGATTACGTCCGGCTGGCCATAAACGCTCAAAGAAACCTTCCTAGAGTGCCTACGGCAGTTCTTCTCTCGTTGTTGTATCGGTGATTGTATTTTAGATTCAGAAGTATTATAAATCGGCAGTTATGCCGACTAACATAATGAGTTTAGAACGGCTGCAAAAAGCGTTGGATTTTCAGGCTTTTTACGAGCAGAAAGTAGCTCAAGCAGCTGATTATATCAAAGAGAGATTATCTGGTCTAAAGCCTGCTTTCGGAGTCGTTCTTGGTTCTGGACTTGGTGAATTAGCTGGATCGATAGAAGGTGCCGTCACGATACCTTATAGTGATATTCCAAATTTTCCAATGACAACCGTTCCCGGTCATGAAGGGACAATGTTCATAGGAACATTGGAAGGCGTCCCGGTCGTCGGGATGAAAGGTCGAAAGCATTTCTATGAAGTGGCTGATGGACCTCTAAATACCGGGATGTTACTGACAGTTTTTCCTGTCCATGTTCTGGCAAGTCTAGGTGTTGAAAATTATTTTGTCACCAACGCTTCTGGCGGTCTGAATCCAAATTATAAAGTAGGAGACGTTATGATCATCACTTCTCATATCAACCATATGCCCAACCCTCTTCTAGGTCGTCATCATGATTTTAAAAGAGTTGGCAGCCAGGATCAGGTCTGGAGATTCCAGCCGATGAATGGAGCGTATGATAAAGAACTAACTTCTCTGCTTAGAGATGCTGGATTTAGTCATGATAGTCATGTCCATGAAGGCACTTACATGGCAGTCACAGGCCCAACGTATGAAGCCGAAGCTGAGGCTATCGCTTTTAGGGACGGGTTTAAAGCCGATGCTGTCGGCATGTCCACTACTCCTGAAGTGATAATTGCCCGAAATAGGGGGATGAAAGCAGTTGGATTCTCTTGTATCACTAACGTTGTTACAGAAGATGGGATCAATGCGACCAGTCATGAAGAAGTTAAAGCGGTTCTTGAATCGTCCGAAGTAAAAAATAGGTTAACTTCTATCGTCAGAAAATTTTTCCGTTCATATCAAGAAGAAAATTCTTAAAAAAAGATAAAAAAAAGATAAGAAAAGAAAATCTAAGCTCCTAGTTCTCCTTCACCAAGGCCTTTACGCTGGACGATCTGCTTTCTGATCTTCTCTTGCAGCTCACCAGGCAGCCTTTCGAAGGCCTGGTCTATCAAAGAACTGTTGCCGCGACCAGCAGTAGCTGAACGAAGATCGTTGCTCCAACCGAAAAGTTCACCAACCGGAATTCTTGCCGTGATGACGGTGATGTCGCCTTCCTGTCCCATGTCTAGCAATTGGCCTCGTTTGGAGGATACCAGCTTGGAAACTTCTCCCACATATTCGTTTGGACCCTCGATCCTCATGATCTGTAAAGGTTCGTACAATACTGGGCGAGCTTGCATGATCGCTCCTCGGATACCTTCACGGACGGCAGGGTACATCTGAGCTGGACCACGGTGGATAGCGTCCTCGTGCAAAGTACAATCCATCAGGCTTACTTTCATGTTGACACATGGTTCCTTAGCCAGAGGGCCTGCTTTCATGACGTCTTCAAACATGTCTAATACCAGTTCCATGATCTCGTTGATCTGGACGATACCTCTTGTCTGGTCCATGAACAAGTTACCGTTGCATTCAGCTTTGACATTGCCGGCGGTCTTGGTGTCCCAGCCGCATTCATCCCGTAAGAATGAGACGACGCTTTCTTCTTTCTTCTTGTATCGGCCGTTCGGAAGCTTGTTGTCTTTGATACCTTTGATGATCTCTTCTTCTAAAGGTTCGACTTTAAAGTACAGCTTGTTGTGTTTATTCGGCGACTTTCCTTCTACTTCGGGGCTTTCATTGGTGATCGCTTCCCGGTAGACGACGATCGGCGGAGAGGTCTTGACTTCCACGCCTTTCTCTTTGATGATCCTGTTCTCGATAACTTCCAGATGGAGCTCTCCCATGCCATGAAGTAGGTGTTCGCCGGTCTCTTCGTTGATCTCGACCAGTACGGTAGGATCTTCTTTAGAGACTTGTCTCAGGACTTCAATAAGTTTTGGCAGATCGCCTGGTCTCTTAGCTTCGATCGCTTTGGTGACGACCGGATCAAAGATGTGAGTGATCTTTTCGAAAGGTTCAGTCTTGCCGCCGGTGGTGACAGTCTCTCCAGGGATTCCAGCTCGTAGACCGCCGACACCGATGATGTTTCCAGCAGGAACGTTATCGACGATCTCCCGCTTGGCGCCGTTATAGATGTAGACTTGCTGCACTCTTCCAGGCACGTTGGCCATGTTTAGGAATACTTCTGCTCCTTTCCGCATAGTTCCGCCGAACAGGCGGCCGGCAGCGATCTCTCCTGCCTGCGGGTCGACAACAACTTTGGTGATGACAAAGAAAGTTCGCCCGTTAGGGTCGCATCTGACAAGAGCTTTTCCATCAGCGCTATCCATGTCGCCTTGCCAGAGGCGGGGAATCCTATATTCCTGGGCCTGGATCGGGTTCGGATGATGCCTAGCGCTCATGTTAAGGATGACTTCGTGCAGTGGCGCTTTCTTGGCCAGCACTTTGTAGGATTCAGGGTCATCACTAGTGTAAGCGTCGATGATGTCTTTGAAACTTACGTTATGTTTCTGCATGTACGGCAGGCTGATCGCCCAATTATGAAACGCTGAACCGAATGCGACAGAACCGTTCTCGATACTGACCTGCCACTTCTCTTTCAACTCTTCAGGAGCCAGGCCTTTGATGATCGAATTGACTTTGGTGATGTGCTTGACAAAGCGTTCCTGCATCTGCTGCGGTGTTAATTTCAGCTCTTTGATAAGCCGGTCAGTCTTGTTGATGAACAATACAGGTTTTACTCTTTCTCTCAAAGCCTGTCTCAGGACAGTTTCGGTCTGAGGCATGACGCCTTCAGAAGCGCAGACTAAGACGATAGCACCGTCGACAGCTCTCATCGCTCTGGTGACGTCGCCGCCAAAGTCGACGTGTCCCGGGGTATCGATCAGGTTGATAAGAAATTCTTTTCCTTCCACGGCGTGGACCATGGAGACGGACGCGGAATCGATAGTGATGCCTCTTTCCTGCTCGTCCTCGTGGAAATCTAATACTCGGGCTTTTCCTGCAAGATGTTCAGACATCATGCCGGCTCCCATCAATAGGTTATCAGAGAATGTCGTCTTGCCGTGATCAATGTGTGCGCAAACTCCAATATTACGGATCTGCTGCGGTTCTTTCATCAGCCGCAGCACCTTGTCAACCATTTTTTCTGCCATGTTGATTTATACCTCTTGATTTTGCTTAGGATACTTTACCTAAAAAACATGCTTTTCATGTACGGTCTGGTAGCTGTGAAGTTCTTCTTTCTTGAACCACAAAGCTACTTCGATCTTGGCCTCTTCAACGGTGCCGGAAGCATGGATCAGGTTCTTGATGGCGATCCCTTTCTGATCAGCATAAGCATAGGAATGATGCGCAAAATCGCCGCGGATTGTTCCCGGCTGAGCCGCTTTCGGTTCGGTAGCGCCGACCATCTTCCGTACCAGCTCAACAGCATGCAGTCCTTCAAGGACGAAAGCCACGACCGGACCTTCGGTGATCATGCTCTCCAGTCCAGGGTAGAACTTTTTCTCGACGTGAGCTTTGTAATGTTCTTTAGCGAATTTTGGATCGACCCATTTCATCTTCATGCCGACGATCTTTAGTCCGGCATCCTCAAACCGCTGCAGGATTCTGCCGCTGAGACTTCGCTGTACACCATCAGGTTTGATAAGGACCAAAGTCTGTTCCATCATTGTTCCTCACCTGCTTCGCTCTTCTCTACGGCTTTCTTGGCTGCCGGCTTTTCTTCTTTTGCAGCAGCTTTCTTCACCTTTGGAACAGCAGCTTCTTTTTTTTCTCCTGCTTCTCCTTTTCGGTTTTCCTTGCGGAAGAACTCAGTCCAGCGCACCTTGCGGGGGATCCTCTTCAGCTTTAAGTAATTCTTCTTGCACTTTGAGTTCTTGAAGAAAAGGACTTTTCCTTCCTTGAGCACGTACATGATCCCGGTACCTTCCGGAATGTCTTCTCCTGAAAAAGAGCATTTAGGCATGGTAAGCACCTCTGGCGTCGTTTATGATGTCATTGTTATGCATGGTAATCACCTGTTGTTTTATTTACGGCCGCCCCGTCGTCCGCCGCCTAGACGCTGCGCTTCGATCTCTGTCTCTAACAGCATCAAGGTGTCGCCGATCTGGACCGGGCCTTTAACGTTGCGCCTGATGGCCTTGCTCTTGTCGCGGCCGTCGAGGATCAGGCACATCACCTGAGTAAGCTCGCCGCGGCTTCCTGCTCTGCCGACGATCTCTTTGACCTCAGCAGGGATGCCTTCAGTGAACTGAACTTCCCCTTCGCTTCTGCTTTCAGACGTTTCTTTCACGTCTCTTTTTCTTTTTTTGTCATCAGCCATGGGAGTTCACCTATTTGTTGTTCATGCTTTCTATGATCGCTTTGGCATCTCCTTCCTTGACGACAGCTACGGCTGCGGTCGCTACTGCTAGTCCTGCAGCAGCACCAAGATCTTCTTTCTTGGATACTTCAGCGCAGGGGATGTTTTTCTCTTTACAGAGTAGCGGCAGATGCATGACAACTTCTTTAGGGTTGACGTCAGCTGCGTAAACTACGAGTTTAGCAGTGCCTTTTTCGATAGCTTTGGTAGTTTCATTAGACCCTTTCCTTATCTTTCCGGTTGTGCGGGCAATCTCAACCGCTTCCAATACTTTTGCTTCATCAGCCATTATCGTTCGACCTCGCTTTGTTTTTATCGTTTATAGGGTATTCAAGAAGAATCCTTGATACCTCCTCATACCGAGTCATTGGTATAGCTAGTCAGAACTGTGGTTCTTTTATAAAGATTGTGGCCAAAACCTTTATCTATGATTATACTTTAGCCATCACATGGTCCCTGAGGCTGTCACCCTTTTGATAGGCATTGTCATAATCCTCTTTCTCGCAGATGTCACCATCCGTGAATCGCTGCGTCTGGCCAAGCATTTTCGCTGGTCTGCCACGTTTGTAGGATTGACGATACTTTCCATCGGCACCAGCATCCCGGAAATCATGACTGCGGTTATCGGTAGTATCGATATCTTGAGGGATCAGGCCATGAAAGACACCATCTCTGGACTGGTCCTTGGCACTAATGTCGGTTCAGATATCTTTCAGCAGAGCCTCATCCTGGCCGTTGTCGGTATCATCGGTACCATCACTGTCATAAAAGAAGATCTGCTCTCAGAACTGGGGGCGCTGATAATGGGGGCCGTCCTGATGCTGCTGGCGGCTTTGGGTGGTTTCATCAACCGGCTGGAAGGTTTCATCATGCTGGGGACTTACCTCGGCTACCTGTTCTATCTTGGACAAAGGCAGAAGAGGGCCAATTCTTTGGAGAAGATCACTAAGAGAAAGCTTAACAGCGGCCGCTTGAGCAAAGGAAGAATAACATTAGAGATCCTGATCATCCTTGGCGCTTTTGTGATTATGGGCTTTACCGCCAATCAGGTCATCAAAGCTTCTACCGTCCTGGTGGCGCAGCTTCCCATCAGCGCCTCGTTCTTTGGCGTGATATTGTTAGGGGTGGCATCGGCCTTGCCGGAGTTGACTACGGCATTGATCGGCGTGTTCAGGGGCAATAAAGAGATCTCTTCCGGCGTCCTTATCGGCAGCAACGTCACTAACCCTCTCCTCGGTATCGGCTTAGGGGCGTTTATCTCCGGGTATCATGTACCAAATGTCATCTTCCTCTACGATCTGCCGGTCAAGATCGGGATCGCGGGATTGTTGTTCTTCTTCCTTTATAGAAAAGAGAAATTAGGCCGATGGGAAGCTTTTGTCTTGATCGCTCTCTTCTTTATGTATCTCCTGTTCCGGCAGATCTATTTTCCGGTGGATTTTTGAGTTTTTGATTTAGCTTTAAATTGATTTACAATCACGCGCCAAATCTCCTTATTCCTAGCAACGACGAGGGTCTGTTTCTGCTTCGGATTCCATCTCAACGGTTTCCCATCTAATCTGGATATAATCCCCCCAGCCCTTTGAACGATCAACGCTCCGCAAAACTCGTTTAATGTTTCTGCTCTAACCTCCACGTAAGCATCATAGTTCCCTGTGATAATTTTAGCCGTCTGTAATTGGCCGCCATAGTTGTAAACATAATAATCTTCTGCTGCCAGTTTTTTCATCCCTTCGTAGAACCTCTTCAATCTCAGGAAATATGGGGCCCAACCTAATATTATCTTTTTTCCTTCTATCTTCTTGGGGATAGAAATAGCTTTATTGTTTTTATAGGATCTTCTCAAATCACAATGATAGATGTCTCCCGTTGCGATATCTCCAACAAAGGCATAAGCAGGATGATTGCCTATTATAACCATCATCGCTACAGAGCAGAATGACTTTTCTCCCCGTAAGTAAAGATGAGTGTTATCAAGGGGGTCAAGGATAATGTTGATTTTTTTATCTCCAGTACCTAAAATAATTGTCTCCTTTTCTTCTTCGGAATGGATCAAGCCGGATATCTTTTCATGTTTAAGAGATTTGATGATGGTATCATTGGCGATTACGTCAGCATTTGTCTGGACATTTACCTGATCTTTAACAATCTCCACTCTTTTTATGTTTTTCAATGCTTTTAAAGACTGTCTGATACATTTGATACCTATTGGTGTCCAGTTCATCTTAATAAGAAAGAAAACGTCCTTTAAATATTTGTCTCTATGATCACTTCAACTTCCTTCAAACCTATCGCAACCTATTTAAATCTGGTTCTTATCTGGGAGATATGGCCAAGACCAACTTCCTGTTAGTGGACCTGAACGAGTCCAAGACCAAAAAATTGGCTGAGACGATAACTTCAGATACCAGCAGGAAGATATTGAACTTCTTGACAGAGAAGGAAGATTCTGAGCAGAATATCGCGAAATCGTTGAACATCCCTATCTCTACCGTCCATTACCATCTGCAAAAATTGCAGGAAGCTGGTCTGGTGGTCGTGGAAGAATATCATTACAGCCAGAAAGGACGGGAGATCAACCATTACAAGTTGGCGAACAAGTATATCATCATCGCTCCTAAGAAGGTATCTGGACTACGAGAGAAGTTGAAAGGGATATTGCCCGTAAGTTTGGTTATACTTGGTATCAGCGCGGTGATGAAAGTGGCGTCTACCGCAACTTTTGCGCGGGATCCGGTGATGCAGGCTTCACCGATGGCTGAGGCTGCTGTCGATTCGTTGGCGATGATGGAACCGCAGATGGCCAAAGCTGTGGAGTCTTCCGTCGTCTCCAGCCAGCCGGATATCGCTTTCTGGTTTTTGTTGGGCGGAGCTGCGGCGATCGTCCTGCTTGCAGTATATCAGCTGATCATGGCAAAACTTAGGAAGTGATCATTTCTGCGCGTAGACTAAAGCTGTATTAAACCTTCGATATACTACTTCTACATCTCTAAAGCCGATTTCTCTAAGCCAGTCTACTTGATCTTCTAGCGGAGCTAGTTTGTTAAGATGTTTATGATGGTGCGCCCATTCTCTTAAAGAATCTTCATCTTGAGCATTTTCAACAAGATGATGGAAATGTCTTGCTTCATTGAGAGCAGCTTCCTCTTCGTTTCTGTATGTTACTAAATCACCAAAGATAAAAGCTCCTGTATCTTTTATAGAATCGTAAATTCTTTGGAAAAGTCTTTTTTTATCCTCATCGGTCTCTTGATGATGGATACTAATTACAGAAACAACAAGATCATTGTCTTCTGGAAGCCCAATCTTTGAATAATCTCCATTTACAAATTTTACATCATATTTGGATAAACGACCTCTTGCTCCAGCGAGCATCTGTTCAGAAAAATCAACTACCACATATTCTGCATTTGGTCTTTTTCTCAATATTCTTTCTGCAGTTAATCCTGTGCCAACACCTAATTCTAGGATTTTAGGTTCTTCTGGTAATGATTCTACTAATTGATCAATATGTTTGTGTAATTCTTCATGTCCAGGAATAGAACGAACGATCTGGTCATCATATTTTTTTGTTTCATAATGATCATAATTCAGTTCATCTGGTTTAACATTAGTTGCCATTTTATTACCTCTTTGTCCACGTTCCTGTGGTATCGTTTTGTTTATACATCTGTGAGTAATGTTCTATTCCATTCTGGGAAATTTCATTTACAGCAGAAATTAATCTTGTAACATCTTCTCGATTATTCACTAATCCAAAACTAGCCCTCACAACCCCTGGAATATTTCTTGTAATTCCTCTGTCGATCTCTTCAGAAATATTTAGGTCTTGTTCATCAGAGATGTTCTTTAGTTTTCTCATTAATTCATACGTACAAAATGAGCCTGCTCTTACTCCGATTCCGTAATCGTCTCTTAGGATTTCCGCAGTTAACCTACTATCCATTCCTGCAATATCAAAAGGAATAACGCTTCCTAGTTCTGATTCCGAAACATAAACTTCTACTCCATCTGTATCTTTTAATCCTCTATAAGCAGTTCTAACGAGATCAGATTCATATTCATGGATCCTATCATAGCCAATTGATTCTAACACTTCCGCTGCTTTGGCGATAGAAATTGCCCCGACTGCGTTAGGTGTTCCTGGATCATGAGCTTGAACAGTAGGAAATCTCTTTAATTGTAAATCTCTTGAGATGTAAGTAAGATTCCCGCCACCAATCTGGTAAGGTGTTGCTTGATCAAAAAAATCTTTTGGTCCAATTAAAACTCCGCCACCAAAAGGAGCATACATTTTATGTCCTGAAAAAGCGACGAAGTCTAGATGTCTGGGGGTATCCTGAGGCAAAACGTCAACTTTTTGATGCTGGATTAACTGACAAGCATCTACTAGAATCATTGCACCATACCTGTGGGCAAGTTCTGCTAAGTCGTGAATGGGAGTTTTATACCCTGTGACATTCGAACTGCCTGTTATTGCAAGAAGTTTAATATCACCATGTGTTTTGAACATCTCTTCAACATCTTCAATATTTAGAGTTCCATCTGAATTTGTTCTATATTGAATTACATCATTTCCAGCTAACCATGGAAGCAGATTAGAAGAGTGTTCAATATCAGAAACTAGGACTTTTCCTGGTATTTTGGACCATAATTGAGCAGCGTGATTGATTGCTTCAGTAGTGTTTTTTGTAAAAACAACATAATTATCTAACGAAGCTCCCGTAAATTGCTGGACTTTATCTCTTGCATCTTCATAACTTTGAGTAGACATTCTTGATCTTTGTCCTGAACCTCTATGCACGCTTCCATAAGTTCTTAGAAATTCAGCAACAGCTTCATTAACTGCTGAAAAGGGGGTTGTAGTAGCAGCGTTATCTAGATTAACATCTCTTACTGTTCCTCTCGTTGTTTCTACTAAGAGTTCTAGACTGCCCTCTGGAAAAAATGGTTTTATTTCTTCTTCCCAACTAATTTGTCTTTCCACAGTAGTGATTCTTATGGGGAGTAGTATTTAAGAATAGTCCCCCCCTTTGTGGGTTACTACTAGGAAGATTAATAAAGAAATGAGCTTATTTCTATTAAAATGGACGAAACATTGCTCGAAAAGCTAGGGCTAACAAAAGGAGAAATAAAAGTCTATTTAGCCCTCAATAGGTTAGGAGAATCTACCGTTGGACCTATCGGAAAGGAAAGTAAAGTTTCTAAATCAAAGATGTATGACATTCTGGATAAATTGATTGAAAAAGGGCTAGTCGGTTATATCACAAAAGAGGGGACAAAATATTTTATGGCGAATGATCCGCACATGATCCTAGACTATATTGAGAAAAAGGAGGATGAATTAAATTTAACCAAGAAAAATGTGGTTACAGAAGTATTACCTCGATTAATGATGCAAAGAGCATCTGTTTCTAAGAAGAGAGTTGCAGAGATGTATGAAGGATTTCAGGGGATAAAAGCCATCCGCGAAGAATTGATGATTAATTTTAAGTCAGAAGATACTCTTTTTGTTTTGGGTGCGCCAAAAGTTGCTAATGTGAAATGGGAAGGTTGGTTTTTAGATTTTCATAAGAGAAGAATCCAGAGAAAAGTAAAGATGAAGATAATTTATAACGCAAATGCTAAAGAGTATGGAAAAGTTAGAGAAAAGATGAGATTTACAGAAGTAAAATATTTTCCAAATAAGCTGGTAAGCCCTAATTGGATCGATATCTTTCCAGACGCGGTATTGTTCGTCATGGTTCTAAAGAATCCGGTCGCTTTTGTCGTAAGGGACACCGAGTTGGCTAATAGTTTCAGATCCTACTTTGAGATCATGTGGAAGAATTCAATAAAGTGATCATTTCTGTGTGAACCATTAAAAATAGCCACTTCTTATGCTGCTGTATGGATGACTGCCAGTATGAGAAGCTAGTAAAAAGATTATGCATCGGGGCTCTTCTTCTGGGCGCCGCCGCCGGCTTCTACGTCAGTTCGATCCAGACAGATAGGATACGAGAATATCGTCCTCCTAATGAGAGCGTGTACACAAATCAGGATTATCAAGGACGATGAATGACGACAAGCTTTTAGATCACTTGACCACCGGCTTTACTATCGCTGCCTTTGTCGCAGGTTTAGGTATGGCTCATATATATGATAAAAATAAAAAAGAAAAAGATTTACTTTCTCACTCTGCGGACTATCAGCCACACTATCAAAGCGATGATAGCATATGGAACCAATACAAACAGCAAGCTGAAGATACTATTGATGCTGCTCACCAGCTTTCTCACCAGTTCAGAGAACTTGACGAAGACGATGTTGCTGTATGCAGATTGCTTCTCCATCAGGTTGACAGATACGGTCGTATATTCGATCCTCTGATCGACCCTTTTCAATGAATCTTCCAGATACTTGATGGTCCGTTCCTGATTGAAGATACGGTCGTTGAGGTTGATCTTGTCATTGACATCAGTGGCTTCCAGGTACATCTGCTGATAACGAAGCAGCCTTGCTCTTTCGACTTCCAGCTCCACTTGGGTATTGGTATAGGAACCGGTAACATCCTGCTGGTTCTCGTTAAAAGAGGTCACTTCTCCCAGTTCTTTTAGCTGTGAGATGATAGAATCATATTTATCCGTCTCCACTTTCAATGAATAGTAACCAGAAAAATAGGCTTCTCTTCCTTGTCCATATTTCTGCCTGTTTTCATTGAGGATGAACGAATCGGTGCTTTTTACAATATCTTTCAGTCTTGTTTCAGCCAGATCAAATTCACCACGTTCGGTCTCTAGCGACAACGAACTGCTTTTAGTTATCTTCCGTTCCTCAACGTCGGGAGCGAAATCACCGCCGTAGTAGATGCCTGGAGCAGATTCTGCCACCATCCCTTTGACAGCGAAAGAATCGTCATAGGCAGAATTTCTAAAAAGACTTTCTGTAGAAGCGATCGGGCTGAATGCCGGTAGGAACAGCAATACTAAAACCACTAATACCAGCAGCCAGTTTTCTTTTAGTTTCAACAATTGTTTTTTTATCGTCATGATAATCACCATGAAGCAGAAAGAGAAAGGAGTATATAAATCTCCTGATGGTTTCAACTATGGTTGAAGCCTATCGCAAACTCATCGACATTACTTTCCGGAACTAGTAGATATTCAAAACCGTCTTGTTTTAGGTGGTATGCTCCGTCCTCTCCTTCTTGGAAATCTTTTTCAGCATAAAGAGCAAGATCGCTTCCAGTCTTGATAAAAAGAGCATTACCTACCTTCTCCACGCTAGTAACCTTGCCAACATCTCCCGTTTGATTTTCTCCCAGATTTCTCTCAATAAGAAGACCGTCTAAGAATTGCGTATAATCCATCCTTACTTCACCAGCTTGATATGAACATCTTTCAACTGGTCGCCATCCACGTCAGCTGGAGAATCCATCATCAAGTCCCTGGCTTCTTTGTTCTTAGGGAAAGCGATAACGTCGCGGATAGTCTCCCTGCCGGCCATCAGCATCGACCATCGGTCTAGGCCGAAGGCGATACCGCCGTGCGGTGGGGCGAACTGCAGAGCATCCAGTAAGAAACCAAACCTATCTTTAGCCTGTTTGTCGGTCAAGCCCAGAGCCTTGAAAACTTTCGCCTGTAACTCATTGTCGTGGATCCTGATGGAACCGCCGCCTAGTTCAACTCCGTTCAACACCAGGTCATACGCTCTGCTTCTAACTTTAGCTTTGTCTTTCTCCAGGAATTCAACGTGTTCCAGATTGGGAGAAGTGAAAGGGTGATGCATGCTCACGAAACGGTTTTCAGTTTCGCTGAACTCGAACATAGGGAAGTTGGTGACCCACAGGAAGGCGAACTTCTTGCCAGTCTCTTTACGCAAGTCCGGCTTGTCAGACTTGTATTTTTTCATCGCTTCATCATAAGATAATCTGGAGAACGGTATCTTGATATCTTCATCCAGCACCTGCTTGAAGACGTACTGCATCAGCTTCTCGATCAGGGCATACATATCTTCCTCTTCGATAAATGACATCTCCATGTCTAATTGTGTAAATTCCGGCTGCCTGTCCGCTCTAAGATCCTCGTCCCTGAAGCAGCGGGCGATCTGGAAATATCTGTCAAATCCTGCTACCATCAGCAGCTGCTTGAAGATCTGCGGTGACTGCGGCAAGGCGAAGAAATTACCTGGACAGGTCCTTGAAGGGACAAGATAATCACGAGCTCCTTCTGGTGTCGATTTAGCCAGGATAGGCGTCTCTACTTCCAGGAACTTCTGTTCGTCAAGAAAATCACGGACAGCTTTGACGACTTTATGCCTCAGGACAAGAGCTTCCTGCATGGCTGGTCTTCGTAAGTCAATATATCTATATTTCAACTTGGTCTCTTCAGAAGACTCGATGGATTCATCTAATTCTAACGGTAACGGAGGAACGGCTTTGAGAACCTTGATTTCTTTAGCAGAGAGCTCGATCTCACCGGTACCTGGGCCTTTGACCTGGTTTTCGGGCCTGGCTACGACTTCTCCTTTGATCTGGAGGATGTCTTCCCTATTCAGGTTCCTGAACTCTTTAGCTAAATCTTTATCGAGAAACACTTGTGTTTTCCCATATCTATCCCGTAGATGAAGAAAACCTATCTTGCCGCCGATACGGACGGAATCTATCCAGCCGGATAAAGTGACTGTCTTTCCAACTTCTTTCTTGGACAATTCTCCACAGGTATGGGTTCGTAGCATAGATTGGCAGGAATAGGGGCGGCTTTTTATATATTTCTATGGGAAAAAAGAAGATAAATGAAATAAGGTCTTCACTTTAAGATCGGAGTCTCCTTCCCCTTTCCGCAGCAATAACTTTCTTGATAGCATGCACATAAGTAGCTGTCCTGAAATCATGTCCTGAACCGTCATATGCTGTCCACAGCTGGCCGAAAGCAGCTACCATCTTCTCCCGCAGTTTCGTTTTCACGGTCTCTTCGTCCCACACCTGCTGATGCTGGTTTTGATACCATTCAAAGTAAGATACCGTAACGCCGCCGGCATTGGCCAGAACATCCGGCAGCACCAAAATATTGTTCTGGTGCAGGATCTCATCTGCTTCCGGGGTTGTCGGACCGTTAGCTAATTCTAAGACGATCTTTGCTTTAACTTTGGTAGCATTATTCTCTGTGATAACCCCGCTTAAAGCGGCTGGAACAAGGATGTCAACGTCAAGTTCAAGTAATTCTTCATTTGAGATGTCTTTTCCTTCAGGAAATCCTTTGATTGTCCCTTGCTGTTCTTTGAACTGGATCACTTTATCAACATCTAATCCTTCAGCATCATAGGCGCCGCCTTTGGAATCGCTGACAGCTATGATGGTATACCCTGCTTCACGAAGCAGCTTGGCCATGTTCATGCCAGCGTTGCCAAACCCCTGGATGGCTGCTCTTTTACCTTCCAGCTTCAGCTTAGCGGCAGCTTCTTCCAAGACGTAGACTCCTCCAAGAGCAGTCGCGATATCACGAACTTTAGAACCGCCCAGTTCCAGCGGTTTGCCGGTGATGAAACCAGGAGCTTTCGTCCCGGTCAATTTTTCAAATTCGTCCAGCATCCAGCCCATGATCTCTGGCGTGGTATAGACATCAGGCGCTGGAACATCCTTCTCTGGACCAAGATCTTGATAGAAAGCGCGGACATATTTCCTGCTTAACTCTTCCAGTTCTGCTTTTGACAATTCTTTAGGATTAACTCTTACGCCGCCCTTGCCGCCGCCGAGAGGGATGTCGGCAACTGCCGTCTTGAGGGTCATCCAGAAGGCTAAAGATTGCACTTCGTCCAGATCAACTTCGGGATGGAACCGGATGCCTCCTTTGAACGGTCCCCGGGCATTGTTGAACTGCACCCGGAAAGCTGGATATCTTTTTCCACTGACTTCCAACTCAGCCTGCAGTATCTTCTGCGGCGTTTCCAGGATAATCTTTTCTTCTGGCGTGATTCCGGCTAAGGGAGATACTTTTTCTAGAAACTTCTTAACTTTTGCAAACGTCATAAAACACCACCTTTAATGTATTTTAGGAAGATGAGAACATCAGGAGTAAATAATACTTATGGAATCTCCTTCCTCTGGGACGTAGTAGGGAGAAAGAGCGTTATTTTCACCGTTGATAGTAGTAGTTATATTTTTGATACCATTGCTGCAGTACTGTGTACCATCAACAGCTAAGCAGTAACCATCGTATTGGATCATGGCTTTCTCCAGGATCAAAGCGAGAGGCAGACTGGCAGAATAAACCTTCACTTTTTCTTCAAAGCGGACAAAGAGATCTTGGCTGCTGCTTCTGGTAGGGAGATCGACGGTTCCTTGGGGCGTTGCGATTTCTAAACTGAAACTTACAGGCTGCTGCCGGTAAGGATAAGAGTTGCCTTCATCACAGGCGTTCTGGACGCATAAGTTCTGCGAACAGAGAACTTCTACCGGCTGATCGTCGCAAGTAAGATAACAGTCAGCATCAGTGCGACATAATCTTGGTTCTGCAAAGGTATATGGGTCTTCCTGGTTGTTTATAAAACCGGGCACCATGAAACCGATGATGAACAGCGATAAGAGTACGATCATCACCACTTTGCTGAACATCTTCTCATTCTTAGCCATATCATAAAAGAGAAAAAGAAGAAGTTAAAAAGCTTTCTGCTGAAAACCTTATTCAACCACTAACGTTCCACTCATGCCCCGCCAGTCTTCACAGCTGCTGCAAGAGAATTCGTAGGTTCCAGCCTTGCTCGGGGTAAATTCTACCATGGTCCTGCCGTCGACAGCCTTGCTGACGCTCAAGCCGGAGATGGCAAAAGTGTATGAGGGCAAGGCGAAGCTAGGTTCCGTATTATCAGGAAGGACTGTCAGCTGCACTGTGGTTCCAGACTTGACTTTCAGCACATCGGGAGTGAAAGACCATTTCCGGGAGCTTACTGACAGTTCCTGGACCTTCACGGCCGGTTCTTGTGTTGGTGTTGGTTCGGGTACAGGCGGTTCTTCCTGTACAGGTTCTGGTATGATGACTTCGACAGGTTCTTCTACGCCTAGCATGGCATCAAGCCCTTTCTTGAACGTGGAGTAAGGCTGGTTGCCGCTCAACAGCTCACCGTTGATGAAGAAAGCAGGAGTGCCGGTGACGCCGTTCTGTTTTCCCTGTTCCATATCTTCATTGACCTTGTCGAGATATTTCTGCGTGTTCATACAGTCTTCGAACTTAGCTTGATCCAGGCCCAGCTCACCTGCCCATTTTGGATAGTTCGCCCATCGCAGATCGCTCTGCCGGCTGAAAAGCAGGTCGTGGTATTGCCAGAACTTACCTTGCTCATTGGCACATAAAGAAGCCAGAGCAGCAGCTTCTGCTTCGGGATGGCTTGGCAGTGGGAACTGCTTGAAGACCAATTTTACCCTGCCGGTCTCGATGTAGTCTTTCTCCAGCTGTGGCAGTGTCTCTTTAAAGAACTGTCCGCAGAACGGGCATTGGAAGTCAGAAAACTCCACTATGGTGATCGGCGCGCTAAGGCTGCCGACCATCGGATTTCCATCAACGGTGATCTCTTTGTTTGCATCGTCAGGATTTCCCAGCTGTTGTTCTGCTGGCTGTGTATCGTCTAAAGTGACGGCAGCTCCGGTAACTTCAAAGCCTTGCGGAAAAAATAGTTCGCCATCTTTGGTCATGTAAGAGTCGACGGTCTGTCCGGCGATAGATAAAGTTATCAGATAAAGATCTCCTTCTTCAGTTGAACTCAATACCTCGGCGGTGTACGGCGGCTGCAGAAGGTTATCATTTACAAACTCTAGCGCTTTCTGTTCTGCTTCCTGGATGGATATCGCCGTGCTGCTGCTCTCTTGCTCAGAAAACTGGAAGCCGTTGGTAAAGACAGCAAAGATCAATAATATCAGGACGATCCCGGTCAGGGCTTTCCAGGTTGAGATCTCTTTGAAAAGACTGGTCTCAGCATCAGCTGGTTCTTCCCAGGGATTGACTGGTTTAGAAGTTTCTACCGGTCTCTTCTCAGATTCCTTCTTCTCTTCGACAGCTTTTACCGGTTCTTCTTTGGGCGTCGGTTCAGATCTTTTCTCCATGAACTCGGCCGGCGCTTCCGGCGTCTTCATCTCGGTCACGACGATAGAATCGTTTTTCTCTTCTGATTTTTTTGAACTTGTTTTCTTTGCGGTAGCCTTCTTCTTAGTCTCTTTCTTAGGAGTGACGTCTTCTACCTTGATCTCTTCAAGGAAATCACTGTCGTCGATGAATTCCTCTCCGAAGTAGGACTCGTCTATTTCGTCAACATGCTTCTTTTCCATAAAACTTCACCCTCTCCTCTTTTAGTTATTTTTTCTCCAGCTGTGAGAAATTTATAAAGATTTAGCTGGTTAAGAAGATATTATAAAAGAATTACTTTTCAACGCCATTGTGTTTGACTTTCACTACTTCTCCATCTTTGAGATAGATTATCTTCTTGGCATACCGGACCAGTTCGATATCATGGGTGATCAGGATGATGGTCTTGCCGCCTTGACCATGTAAAGTTGCCAGCAGGTCCATCACTTGCTGTCCCGATGTCGAGTCAAGGTTGCCCGTCGGCTCGTCAGCCAGGATGATGTCTGGGTCATTTACCAAAGCCCTGGCGATGGCCACCCGCTGCTGCTGCCCTCCTGAGAGTTCCGTCGGCTTGTGATGCATCCTGTCGGCCAGACCGACCTTAGCCAGCAGGTCTTTTGCTTTCTGCACCCTCTTCTCCTCGGAGACGTTCTGGAAGATTGTCGGCAGGGTTACGTTTTCCAAAGCCGTCAATGTCGGGATCAGGTTAAATTGCTGGAAGATGAAACCGATCTTACGGCCCCGCAGCTGAGCCAACTGTGATTCCTCCATCTTAGAGATGTCTTTTCCTTCCAGAAAGATAGCACCGCTGGTAGGCACGTCAAGGATCCCCACTTGGTTCATCAATGTCGATTTCCCGCTTCCTGAGGGGCCGATGATCACGGCGAAATCACCTTGATCTATCTTGATGTTGACTCCTTTAAGGACTTCCAGTGAAACTTCGCCTATCTGGTAGGTCTTCCTGACATCGCGCAGTTCTATGACAGTTTTTTTTCCAGCCATCGTGTTTGTGGTGTGGTCTCTTTATTTAACTCTTTATTTAAGTTTGTCTGATCATTCATAGCGAAGGCTGTCCACGGGCTTCTGTTTAGAGGCGCTTCTGGCCGGAGCCAGTCCTGAAAGACAGCCGATCAGGAATGAAAAGAACAGGGTTCCTGCAACCAGTAGGAGATCGATCTCGACGGAGAGGAAGGCCGGTCCAAGAAAAACGACGAAGGCTAGCTCCACCAAAAGGGCGAATCCGATCCCCAGGATAACGCCGATAAGACCTCCACCAAGTCCATATAATCCTGACTCTATCAGGAACAGGTACAGGATCTGCGAATTTTTTGCTCCCAAAGCTTTCATGATACCGATCTCTTTAGTCCTTTGCAGTACGGATGTATACATGGTGTTCATGATGCCGATGCCGCCGACAAAGAGGGAGATGGCAGCAATTCCTATCAGGACGATCTGGATCACATCAAGCACCACGCCGAAGGCTTCTGCAAACTGTTCGGGGGTCTGGATGGTGAAATCTTCTTCTCCTTCGTCGAGGTTTCTCGACTTTCGCAGTTCTTCGTTGACCTCTGCCGCCACCACGGCTGGATCATCCCCCGGCTGTGTCTGGACGATGATATATCCTACTTCGTCTTCCCTGTTGAAGACTTCGCCGAACGTATCTAATGGGATCAATCCTGATTGGTCATCTGGAGGTGAACCGATCTTTTCCAGGAAGCCGATGACTTTGAACTCCCGACCGTTGATAAGGATGGTATCGCCCAGCTCAACCGCTTTTTCAAACAAGGTATCTTGTGTGTATTCGTATCCTAGGATCACTTTGAACCGGTCGCCTTTCTCAAGGTTTCGGCCCTGCGCTATCTTCCAGGTCTGTGCTTCTCCGGCCAAAGCTCTCTCATCAGGTTCGGTAGAGATACCGCTGACAAAATTGAAACGGACAACTTCATTGAACTCGTAACCGCTAGAAGCGTAGGCCAGGCCCGTGGCCCTTTTCACACCTGCTGTCCGCTTGATAACTTCCAGGTCGTCTTCTGTCATCACCACGGAAGAGCCGATACCGGCAAAGGTTCCTCCTTTCGGACTGATGAACAGCTTGTCTTTTCCGAGAGCCTGGAACTGTCCTTCGATAGCATTTTCCAGACCCTGGCCTAGGGTGATCAATGAGACGATGGCTGCTATCCCGATGAAGACGCCGATAAGCGTCAACCAGGAGCGCAGTCTGCGTCTTTTGATCTCTCTCCAAGGTATGATGAAATAGTCTTTGATCATTTTCGTAATGCGTCCACTGGTCTTAATGCCGCCGCCTGTTTAGCCGGTAGAAGGCCGGAAGCGGCTCCGATGACAAATCCAAATAACAGCATCCCTACGATAACCAGGAGATCGAACTCGGCTTTGATCAACAGGCTGCCGGTGACCTGAAAAGCGATAAGTTCCACGCTCTTGCTGATCCCCATCCCCAGCAGGACGCCGATGACACCGCCGGTTATCCCCAGGATACCGGATTCTATCAGGAACAATGACAAGATCATGTTTCGCTGCGCCCCCAAAGCTTTCATGATGCCGATCTCCTTAGTCCTTTCCAGCACAGCAGTATACATAGTGTTCATGATGCCGATGCCGCCGACCAGTAAAGAGATGGCGGCGATACCGACCAGCACGCCCTGGACGATCAGAAGGATGTTGTTAAGGATACTAAGGATGTCGCCTGGTGTCTGCACCAAAAAGTCTTCTTTGCCTTCTTCAACGCCGCGGCTTTTCCGCAGCTCTTTCTTGACGCTCTCCGCCACCTCTTCGATATTCTCTCCCGATTTTATCCTTAAAGGGATGATGTCATATTCGTCTTGTATGTCCAGAACTTCCCTGAGAGCTGATTCTGGTACGACGATGGTGGAGTCTTGCTGCGGGTTGCCAGATTTTGCCAGGATACCGACCACGTCAAAGTCGATGTTCTGGATGCTGACGGTATCCCGCAGTTCTACCGGCTCGTCGAAGACGTCATCGGCAAAGTTGGAGCCGACCATGACTTTGAGACGGTCACCCCGCCTGAGCAGCCGGCCGTTTTCGATCTTGTAATTGTTAGCTTCTATGACCAAATCTCGTTCATCTTCACTGCTCCCATCGGGGATAGTGACCACGAAATTGAACAGAATTTCATCTTTGAACTCCAGCTTTACCGAACGGATCAGTCTCCCTACGGCTAGGTCGACACCATTGGCCCTGGAGATGGCCCTCTTGTCATGTTCCGTCAAAGGATTGACGACACCCGTGCCTGGAGGACCGAAGGTGGTTTCTGCAGACTGCACCACGAGCTTGTCAGTGCCAAGATTGACGAACTGCTGTTCAATGGCAACTTTAAGGCCCTGGCTCAGGGAGATGAGGGCTACCACGGCGGCTATGCCGATAAAGATTCCCAGCATGGTAAGCCAAGAACGAATCTTCCTTTGTTTCACTCCGCGATAGGCCAGGCGGACATAATCTTTGATCATCGTGCGTCTCCTTAGGTTCTGTCCTAAGAAGCTTTCTTCTGTTTTCTCGGTTTGTAATAACGGCGGTAGAGATAATAACCTCCAGCGCCAAGAATGATTATGAACAGATAGGAGAAGATACTGCTGCCTTCGATCACACCGTACTTCCTCAGCTTGTAGGATGAGAACAGTTCCAGCTCTAGGTCGAAGTCTTGTTGGATGGGCTTGTTGTTGGCATCATAGTATTGTAATCGCAGCGGGATATGGAGTGTATCGACCCCGCCGTTGACATAGATCGAGATGTCTTCACTTTCAGTGTCGTCAGCGTCGATGTCGCCGATGTAGAAGTAATCAGTAGGGGTGATCAACTGGTAATCTTCTGAGAGAAGCAGCCATAATTCCAGAAGTTTTACGTCAGTCGTCCCAGCATTGGCGATCTCTAGGGTGACTGTTCCTTCTTTAGAGCTTTGCATGACGGTGCTTCTCTTGATGTGAGCCCTGAGTTTTGGTATTTCTCCGACCTGCACCGCCAGAACATCGGTGATGGTCGTATTTTCACCCCGTTCATCGTTGAACTTTATGGTAAGGGGAACTTTGTACAATCCTGGTGTGGCTTCAGGATCGGCGATGATGTTGAATGTCAGCGCATCCTGGAATCCTGATTTCAACTGGTTAAGGATCCTTTCTGAAGATGATTGGTACGGTGCTAAAGGAAGAGTTTCGTCAGAGAAGTCTAGCTTAAAGCGGATGTCTTTTAATAACGAATCGGCCAGGTTCTTGACGACGAAGGTGATCTCTCCCGGCTGCCCCGGCGGGATCTGCTTGGCGTCGATGGAGACGATATCAAGAACTGCATCATGGGTCTGGATGTCAACCAGGAACTCTTCATTGTTATAGACACGGACGTTGGTGCCCATCCGCACTTCTAGTTCTATCTGGGTCTCTTTCTCGACGGCATCTTCATCGATCTTTACGTCATATTCGACCACGACAGTATCGGAGCCGGATCTGACCTTGCCGATGTTCCTCTCTTCTGAGCCTTCATAAAGCGAGAATGGGTATTGCGGCTTGAGCTTGACGATGACATCATCATCAGAGACTGGGCCACTGTTGGCGACCTGGAAACGCAGCTTGACGACCTGTCCTGGTTCGACCGGATCGGGAGACTGCGACAATAAAGTGAATTCCAACTGCGGGAAGTTGCTGATGATCGGAGCTTCCACCATCATTGCTGAGAGAAGGAACACGAGCAGTACTGCTGTTAAGACAACCACCTTTTTCATAAGCATAAGGGGAGCTTTACCCTTTATAAAACTTTATCTTATGTAAAAATAGCCAGAAAACCACTGGCTTTAGTCTGTGGATGTCCACAGCAAAGCAACAACTTTGCTGGGACGCCCAAGAAGCATAAAAATCAATAAAGATTGATTTTTAGCTCCAAAAACAGATTGTTGTCTGTTTTTGGGAGTCGTTGCTTCTTTGTGCGAATGGCCTGACTTTTCTGGCTATTTTGCATCCTAAAAATGCGTGGTCAGAGAAACCGTCTTACCCCACTCTAAAAGACGGGGTTTGAAAAAAGACGCTTTCACGCATTTTTATGATGTCAGCTCTGAAGAAAATCTCTTCGAGGGGTCACTGCCTCTTACATCAATCTTTTTTCGACAGGTCTTCGCAGCTGATCCAGTTAGAGCCAAAACGGGTGCAGACATTACTCTCCAATAGTTAAAAAGTATTAATAACTGGAAGAGGCTCAATAAGATAGAAATGGAGTTTAAAGTAGAAAAAAGAATTTACCGGAATCTGGATAAATATCCTACCGACGATCTTAAGCTGGCTAAGAGATTTGCCACGGCCTTGCAGAAAGAGCTGGAAGATTTCCTGATGGGTGTGGTCGTCTTTGGCAGCAGCGCCCGCCGCACTTCGGATGAGCACAGCGACATCGATGTGATGGTCATCACCGATGATGCTTCTTACATCGTCAATGAGGCGCTTATCGAAGGTTACCGGCTGATCATCGAGAAGCTTATGCAGGAGATCTCTCCCCGGTTTCATATCACTTCGATCACATTCACCAGTTTCTGGGAGCAGGTCAAGGCCGGCGACCCGATCATGATCAACATCCTGCGTGACGGCGTGCCGTTATATGACCTCGGTTTCTTCGATCCGATGCAGCGATTATTGCAAAGCGGCCGTATCCGGCCTTCCGAAGAGAGCATCTGGCATTATTTCGGCCGTTCACCGCGGACGCTTCTTAACTCCAGGTGGCATGTCCTTCAGGCTACTTTAGATCTTTATTGGGCAGTCATCGACGCGGCCCATGCCGCCCTGATGCGGGCTAACCAGATCCCTCCGACACCGGAACATGTTGCTGAACTGCTGGACAAAGTCTACGTCAAGAAACGGCTGATGGAGAAAAAATACGTCGATACCATGGAGAAGTTCTATCGGTTGAGTAAAGACATCACCCACCGTAAGATCAGTGAAGTGACCGGGAAAGAGTACGATGCGCTGTTTAAAGAAGCTGATGACTTCGTCAAGCGGATGAAACGGCTGGTGGAGAAAGGAAGGTTTTAATCTTCTCTAACCCAAAACCTTTAATAACTCTGTATTCTCAACAAGCGATATGAACAGCAAGATCCTTACTTACGTGCTGAAAAATGCTCTGGATTTCAACGGTTCTGTAAACCCCAAAGCAGTATTGGGTATGGTGTTACGAGATGATCCCTCATTGAAGGGTGATGTTCCAGGTGTTCTCAAAGATATTGAGAAAGTAATAACGGAGATAAAACCATTAAATCAACAGCAGATCAAAGAGAAATTACAGAAACTTTCTCCCGAACTTCTAGAGGAAAAAGAAGAAGTTACAGCGGGACCTTTGAAAGCCCTGCCTAATGCCGTCAAAGGCAAAGTAGTCGTACGGATCGCTCCTTCGCCGTCTGGAGCCTTGCACATCGGGCATGCCTACGGCGCTGCTTTGAATGCTCTCTATGCTGACATGTACGATGGAAAATTTATCCTGCGTATCGAAGATACCAATCCTGAGAATATCTATCCGAAAGCCTATGAACTGATCCCGGAAGACGGCAACTGGATCACCGGTGATGCCGTCACCAAAACTATTGTCCAATCTGAGAGACTGGGCATGTATTATGACTGCGCTGAAAAGATGGTCGCTAAAGGCCAGGCTTATGTCTGTACTTGTGATGCTGATGAGTGGCGGGAGAAGAAGAATAAAGGAGAAGCCTGTCCCTGCCGGGATCTTAACAAGAAGGAACAGCAGCAGAGGTATGCCAAGATGTTCAGCAGCTATGCGGAAGGGGAGGCAGTTCTTAGATTAAAGACCGACATCAAAGACAAGAACCCGGCCATGCGCGATTTTGCGATCATGCGGGTCAATGAGCATATCCATCCTAAGACTAAGAAAGAGCAAAGGGTCTGGCCGCTGATGGTCTTCTCCGTCGCTGTCGATGATCACGATCTTGGCATCACTCATGTCCTGAACGGCAAGGATCACGCCGATAACGCTAAGAAAGAGATGATGATCATGGATTGTTTCGGCTGGAAACATCCTGAATATAAGCATTGGGGAAGGATCAACTTTGAAGGCTTTGACCTTAGCACTTCCAAGACGCGGTTAGCTATCGAACAAGGCGAATACACCGGTTGGGATGACATCAAACTGCCGTTCCTGCCGGCTCTCAGAAAGAGAGGTTATCAACCGGAAGCCTTCCGCAAGTTTGCGGCTAAAGTCGGTCTCAGCTTAAATGACAAGACCGTCTCTAAGGAAGAGTTCTGGAAGATGATCAACGCGTTCAACCGGGAGATTATAGAACCGAAAGCGAACCGTTATTTCGCAGTCGTTGATCCGGTCAAGGTAAAGATCGAGAAAGCGCCCAGCAAAAAAGCGATGATCGACCTGCATCCTGATTTCCCACAGAGAGGAAAACGCGTGCTGGAGGTGAAAGGCGAGGTCTATCTGATGAAGAAAGACCTTGATCTTCTGGTCCCCGGCAAGATCCACCGCCTGATGGACTATTGCAACGTTGAGATGAAAGGAAAAAAGCTTGGTTTCGTCTCGGAAGCTTATGAAGAATATAAAAATTCTCCAGAGAGAGGGGCGATCATCCATTGGGTGCCGGTCGAGACCGCGCTGCCGGTGGAGATCATGATGGACAACGGTGTGGTCAAGAAAGGTTTTGGCGAAAATTCATTAAAAGATGCCAAGAAGGGGGACATCGTCCAGCTGGAACGGCAGTTCTTCGCCCGCGTCGACAAGAAGGGGAAAGACAAAGTCGTCTTCTGGCACCTTCACGCATAGGATTTAGTCATTATCGTCTTGATTTAAGAAAGATTTAAAAGAAGCAACTATTTCTTTTCATCAGTAAAGGGGGTTATCTATGGCAAAAATCGCGCGTGACACACCATTGGCCGAGATCACCTTGCGCCGCTATGAAAAACCGACGATGGAAGGGCGTGAGCTGGTCCGCAAGTTCTGTCTTTCAGTGGGATTGTTGCAGCCGGGCGATTCCCGGGATGTTGTTGTTGACGTGCTTCATGTTCTTTTACAGGCTAAACAGCGTAAAGAAGAGCTTCATTCTGAGGAGATCAAGAATCATGTCATGGATTACCGCAAGAAGAACGGTCTACAGATGCTGGGCATAGCCTCCTCTAACATCAGAAGGCAGCTGAAACGCCTTAAAGATCTTCATCTCATCGAGACCAATGCTAATCTTTACCGCATCAACGAATGGAACAATGTTTCTGAGATCTTTGAGGAGAAGATGCATGATTTCTTATTACAGTCGGTGTTGAGCAGGGTGCGTGATTATGTTTCGCAGATAGATAAAGAGTTTAATTAGAGAAGACTTTGTAAAAAGGAATTTTAGGTAAAATAAAACTCTAAAAATCTCAAACTAAGCCAAAAATTCCGCCATTTCAAATCCTCTTCAGAACTTTGCACATCAAAAAACCGATTATGCAAAGTTCTCTAAAGAAGTTCTCCAGCTACCGGCCAGATGATGCCGGCGAAGTAGGCTAATATCGCATATTTGAGGACGAGCCCGATGGCGCTGATGGCGATCAATCTCCATAACTTATAACGCACCATGCCGGCCGCCACCGATATCACTGGTGATGATAACGGCAGCAGGTTGAATGAGAAGATAGTCCAGTCACCGTACTTCTTGATCCTTTCTTTTACTTTCTCATAACGTTTCTCGCCGATCAAGTCGCTGATGATCTTACTGCTCATCAGGTAGCCAAAGCTATAGTTAAAGAATTGGGCGGCGATAGCTGTAGCGACGGCGAGGATAGCGATAGTCAATGGCGGATAGCCGGCGGCGATGAAAAATGGCACCAACGCTTCGACTGGCATCAATAAGAAGAAGATATATCCGGCAAAATTAAGGATGATGAATGAGCTGAGGTCTGGTCTTGCTTGTTGGAAGACCTGCTTTCCTAAAGTTGCTGAGATGAGGAAGACGACTAATCCTAATGAGACCAGACCGAGGATGGTCCTCTTCTTGATCTTGATCCTGTCATGCAGGTGCGTTTTCAGGTCTTCGAATCTCTGGTTCATAGAAGGGTTTATTTATTCTTTCTAAGTTTAAAAGGGTTGTGGTGAGAAATAAGAAATAGCCCCGCGCGGATTCGAACCGCGGTCAATGCCTCCAAAGGGCACTATGATAGTCCACTACACCACGGGGCTCTGATTATAGGTCATCTCTTTATACTTATTTATAAAATTTTAGGTAGGTTACCAGCCAAAACCTATAAAAACCCCAAGTGTTTAATATACCCAAAAAGAGGTAGATGATGAGACGTCTTATCACTGTGTTATTGCTCCTGACCGTATTTCTGGCAGGCTGCGACAGTATCGACCCGGAAGAAAGTGCGGTCTTTGAGCCGGTCATCAACACCGTTCACGAGCTGCAAGTCATCGTCGGCGGTATCTTCGGTCTCTATCTCGTCCTGATCATGGTCCGTATCTATTATGAACGGAAGAAGGTTAAGATATTACAAGATATCAGGTATGACCTGGACCATAGCAACATGGACAAAGGCATCGCTTACTCCCGTCATCGGCAGGGACGTTTCAAAGCTTTCGTGGGTAAGATAACCCAGTTATATCATAACAGAAAATGAAATACGCAATAAAGAAACGGGTCTTCAAAGCTTATCCTAAACTGCAGATAGGCTTCATCGTCGTCCAGAATATGGATAACAAGAAGCATTACAAACATGCCAAGCACCTGGTGCAGGACGCTTCAGCGTATCTTAGGTTGACGTTTAACCGTGAGACCTTACAGAACCATTACCTTCTCAAACCGTGGTCGGTCGCCCGGGAGGATCTCGGAAAAAAGGCCAGGCATTATCATACTTCGGTAGAAAGATTATTGTCACGGTCGCTTAACCGCCAGAGCATCCATGCGCCAGATGTCCTTACCAATATTATCCAGTTCCAATCGTTGAAATATATCGTGCCGATGAGCGCTGACAACCTGGAAAAGATCGACAAGGAGATCAGCTACGATCTTGCTAGCGGTAAGGAACGCCGTTCTATCCTTAAAAGTTTGCACAAAGACGATATCTATCACAAGGATCGTTCCGGCATCCTGGGAGCAAGTCTTGATCATTGGCGGAACAGGAAACTGAAACTTAAGCCGTCTTCTTCATCAGCCGTTGTCCACGTGGTAGCTCTTCCTCCAGTAAACAGGAAACAGCTGCAGCAGATCCTGAAGGAGACGGAAGAACTGATCCATGCTTTCTGCGGCGGTAAGACCAAGACGTTCATCTTGAACAAAAGTAAAAGTTCTGCTTAGACAAACTCGATCTGTTCTCTTTTCAGCGTCTTTTCGCAGTAATGGCATCTTAGCAATAAAGGTGACTGTGATTCGACGTGGAACTTGCTGACAGCCTGTTCATGATGTTCGGGCCGGCTGATGCAGTTGATGTTGCGGCAGATCACCAGCCCTTCCAGGCAGGACGGCAGGACCACTCTTCCTTTCTTGGTGACGTCCTGGTTCTCGATGATGTTTATCGTCGCCCTTTCGGAGACGAGATAGACTTTCCACAGCTGTTTTGGTTCTAAAGTGATGTTATGGATGGCTAGCACGTCTTTGCGTCCGTACTTGCTGCTCTTGATATTCAAAGCTGGAACGATCTCTACCTGTTTTAGGTTTTCCAAAGCCAGGAGGTGGTAGACCGTCAGTCCTCTTCCTTGCTCGATATGGTCGATCAGGATACCGTCGTCTAACCGATAAAGAAGCCTTTCTCCTTTCTTGCTCCCATGTTCTATCGGTAGATCCTGCCAGAGCTGGCTGCCGTTGCTTTCAGGAAGGTCTTTTTTCTTGCTTTCCAGAAGCAGCTTGTTGATCACTACCTGACGGATAAACATGCCGTTCCTGGCCTGCTCAAAATAAAGAGCATGATCGGTGTTGTCGACATCTAAAGATATTTCTAGCTGTTCCTTTACCCTTGGCAGCGGATGCATCAGTTTCAGATCTGCTCTGCCCTGAGCCAGCAGCTGCGGCGTTATCCGGTACGTTCCTTGCACCTTCTGATACTCGTATTCGCCTTCCGGTCCCCGTGGGAAACGTTCTCGCTGGATACGGGTCATGTAGAGGATGTCAGCTGAAAGGGCTTCATGGATATTTTCAGTAATTGTCACCCGGCCGCCTTTCTTGACGAAGTTATCGATAAAATGCTGTGGCATCTGCAGGCTGGGCGGAGCGACCAAGACAACTTCCACGTAATTGTAGAAGCTTAACCCTTGTAATAGTGAGTGGACGGTGCGACCGTACTTAAGGTCGCCGACCAAGGCAATCTTGAGATTGTCGATATGGCCTTTGGCTTCTTTGATAGTCATGAGATCTAATAAAGTCTGGGTAGGGTGGCTGTTTGCTCCGTCACCGGCATTGATCACCGGGATCGGTAGAAGATCTGCCACGTACCTGGCAGCTCCATCCAGGTTATGTCTGATCACCACCAGGTCGGTGCCGTATCCTGCATACATCCTGACAGTATCGGCTAATGGTTCGCCTTTCTTGACGGATGTCCCTTCGATACCAGAGAAGCCGATGATCTTCATCCCCAAACGTTGGGCGGCCATGCCGTGGCTCTCTCTGGTTCGGGTAGAGTTTTCAAAGAACAAAGAAGCCATGACTTTTCCCTGAGCTTTATTTTCTAGGAAGGTATTATCTTGTTTCAAGTTGATGGCGGTCGTGATGATCTTGTCGATCTCCTCGCGATCGAGGTCCCGCACAGAAATGATGTCAGACATTAAAATACTAACAGCACGGCGGATGTTTAAAAAGATTTCCAGTGATGAGGATATAGGTTCTGAGAAAAGTATTTAAAGAAAAAAGCATACATGTTCGTCATGTGGGTCGCCAAGATTAGATTAAGACATGATTGTATCATTGGAAATCGTTGTAGAAAATTCAATATAATGATGCAATCTTTAGATCTTAATGAAGAAAAGAAAAATGGCAAGGTTTTGACTTCTTCCATTCACCAATTAATTGGAGATGATAGGAATATTCAGAGATTTGTTAGCGATTTAAAGAAAGATGAGAGAACCGAATTTGTAGAATTTAATGGTCAAACATTATTTTTAGTTGAGACTGCAAAGAAAAAGCCTGCTTCTGAATTTTCAAAGAAGATGTTTTTTGTTAAACCAATGGTGCTTGATACTAATGGCTATGAACATTGGGAAATTGCTTCTCATAAAAAAGAAATATTAATGGATTTTATTAAGAGGGTAAAACCGTTGGTTGATGAGTTTGAATTGTTAAGTTTGAAAGATACTTCTCTTCAAAATGTTTATTTTCCTAAGGTTATGCCTAAACTAACTGCACTACAAAAGAAAGCGTTGGAATTGGCAATTAAAGAGGGGTATTATGAAACTCCAAAGAAAACAAATCTTAGAGCATTAGCAAAATTAAGTAAAGTTTCTTTGGCTACATATCAAAAACATCTTCAAAAAGCAGAATCAAAGATAATTCCGGACATTCTCTCTTTCTTGAAATAGGCGTACATGTTCGCTATAAAGTCTAAATAGGCTTAGGTTTAAATTCAAATGTTTTTTGAATGACACCGGAAAAATTAGAAAAACTAGCAGAAGAAGGTTATGATCTTAGCGAAGCTAGTCAATTTGACTGGCCTTATTTTAATGGAATCGGTGAAAGTATCAGGAAAATGATTAATAACATTAACCAGGGTAGTGAAAAAGGATTGGTTTTCTTCCCTGGCGAAAGGGGTTGTTATGTGGTTCCAACCGAAAGACCTTATACTAGTTTATCTGTGAGAAAAAAGGGCCTCATTCTTGCACCAAGTAAAGATACCTATGTTCCATGTGCTGGAACTGCAGGATTACTGGTTTATTCATCAGAAGATCAAAGCCGAAGAGAACATATACGTGTTGAGTTTCCGTTCAGAAATACAGAAGTATGGGTTGTTGAATCTGCTAGGGGTGTTGAAATCATGCTATTTGACGACGTCGATGCAGATACTATTTCTCGTGAAGCAAAATTTTATAGGGTATATGATGCAGATATTTATCAACAATTTCGAGACCTTATACATGAATTAAAACAGAAAGGGCCAAAAAGATATATTCATTTCAAAACATTAAGCCAAGAACCAGTCTTTTATTTGCCACACGCAAAACCGATTGTCCCTAGGTAGATTACTGTCTATCCCTACAAACGCTTATATACTACAAACGATTCTTTCGTCCCATGAGAACTTCCTGGCTTGTCGGTTCGTTGATAACGTTCATCATAGGTTTCATCCTGACCATAACCATCGTCGGCGCAGTATTAGGCATCCCGTTATTGTCATTAAGTATCATCATCCTGATCATCGGCCTGTTCCTGCCGGCGCAGAAGAAAGTTCATATCCACCATCATCACCATCCTAAGAAATGATAACGTTAATATACTCTTTCTTCTTCATCAGCATATGCGCAAGATACTGCTGCTGATCGTCATCATACTATTAGGTTTCTATCTATTCTCTGATCCTGTTCCGGATCATTATCAGATCATCAAGCAGACCGGCATCAGCAGCCAAGGTTCATCGACAGGGGCCTGGTTTACGGCCACCGTCACTTATGAACTCCAGGATGGAGCGATAATCTCTGCTTCAGCATCTTCTTTTAACGGCAACGTTTCAGGCGAACGGACCTGTGAGCACCAATATGTCGACGACTGCTGGAACACTTGTGATGGTGAGAAAGCCTGCGGCCTTTTCCCGATGGAGACGTACGAAGAGCTGATAGAAAAAGCTGGTTTCCATCTGCCGTATGTCTGCGGTGGAGAAACCTGTTTCAGAGGCAGACGGCTGGTCTCTCTCAAAGAAGGGGATGAGAGTTGGGAAGTGATGGTGCTGAAGTAACTCCAAATTCCCCATAACCTATATAAATGACCTTCTTCTGTAATATCTTATGGATTTTAAGCAAGAGATTATCAGCCTTCTCAGCAAGAAGATCGAGCTTCCGGAAGAAAAGCTCCAGCAACTGTTAACGGTTCCGCCGGACTCTAAACTTGGCGATTTCGCCTTTCCTTGTTTTTCCCTAGGCAAGAATCCGAAAGAGGCGGCAGAAAAATTAAAAGAGAAGATCGAGCTGCCAGAATATGTCACTAAGATAGAAGTCGCCGGCCCGTATCTTAACTTTTTCCTCAACCCTTCTTCTTTAGCGGAAGCAACTTTAACAAGCATCTATAAGCAGGCTAAGACCTATGGGGGGAATCAGGCAAAAGGCAAGCGCATCGTCATCGAGTACTGCGGGCCGAACACCAACAAGCCGCTGCATCTCGGTCATCTGCGGAACATGGCCCTTGGCAATGCCGTCTGCCGTATCTTATCATTTTACGGCCACACGGTCATCCCTGTCAATATCATCAACGACCGCGGTGTCCATATCTGCCAGTCGATGCTGGCCTATCAGAGATGGGGCGGCAACAAAGAGCCTGACAAGAAGGGCGATCATTTTGTCGGCGATTATTATGTGATGTTTTCTAAAGCGGCCAAAGAAGACCCTGCTTTGCAGGAAGAAGCTCAGGAACTGCTGGTTAAGTGGGAGAATAATGATCCAGAAACAAGAAAACTGTGGCAGCAGATGAACAGTTATGTCCTCAATGGTTTTTCAGAGACCTATAAACGGTTCGGCATCAAGTTCGACAAAGAGTATTTTGAATCGCAGTATTACTCCAAAGGTAAGGAGATGGTCATGGAAGGTCTGGAGCAAGGCATCTTCCAGAAAGACGCGCAAGGGTCGATCATCGCCCCGTTGGAAGACCAGAAACTCCCCGATAAGATATTACTACGGGCTAACGGCACTTCTATCTACATCACTCAGGACATGTATCTAGCGGACATGAGGTACGCCGATTTTAAGTACAGCCAGATGATCTATGTCGTCGCTTCCGAACAGCGTCTTCATTTCCAGCAGTTGTTCGCTATCCTAAAGAAACTTCGCAAGCCGTACGCGGAAAATATGTATCATCTCAGCTACGGCCTGGTGCATCTGCCGTCAGGAAGGATGAAGTCGCGGGAAGGCACGGTCGTTGATGCTGATGATGTCATGGATGAGACGTCTGCTTTGGCCAAAGAAGAAATATTGAAAAGACATGAAGGTATCGAAGAGAGCGAATGTTTGCAGCGCGCTGAAGCGATCTCACTAGCTGCCATCAAATTTTTCATGACCCGCACCGATCCGATAAAAGATATCGTCTTCAATCCGGAGGAGTCTCTTAGTTTTGAAGGCGAGACCGGACCATATGTACAATATGCCCATGCCCGGATCTGTTCCATCCTGCGGAAAGCGCAGAGCGATCATCAGCAGTCGGTCGTCTTGACTGTCAATTTTTCACTTTTTACCTTAGAAGAAGAACAGAAACTGCTGAAATTGTTGGCCTCTTTCCCTGAGATCGTCGAAAAATCAGCTTCTTCCTGCAAGCCGCACCATCTGGCCAATTATCTGGTGGCATTAGCGCAATCGTTCAATGAGTTTTACCATAAATGTCCGGTCCTTTCTGATATGAAAAACCAGACCAAAGCTCGCTTGCTGCTGGTGGATTCTACCAGGCAGGTCCTGGAGAACGGTCTGGGTCTTCTGGGGATAACTGCTCCTGAAGAGATGTAAGATGGTCTTTTCTCCTTTATGTCAACTGAACGGCGGCTGCATGGGCTGCTGCGGCCATGATTTTATCTCTAAAGAGAAGACAAAAGAGGCTATCGACAAAAATACTGAAGAGTTTGCTCTTATTCCAGAGAAAGATGAAAGGTCATTGTTAACTTTCCGCGATCGGGCTTATACGAGCGACCTTCGAGACGGCGTCTGCCGCAACCTTATCAAGAAAGACGGCTGCTTTCTCTGTCCATTGCATCCGGCCTTGAACAAGAAAGATCTGCGTATCGGCCATTGCGACGTTAACTTTCTTTGCGATACGGCTAAGAAGTTTGCCGATTGGGATGAAAAAAAGCAGCAGCGATTCACCTTTTTTATCGAAAGCAGGAAGCTGGACAACATCTCTTATTCGATGCAGATGTCTTCCGGTTCATTATTGGCGGAGTTCACACGATGATGTTTGTCTACACAACTTTATCCACGGAACAGGAAGCGAAGCGGATCAGTACAGTTCTTATCGAAAAGAAGCTCATCGCCTGTGCCAACCTCTTTCCCATACAGAGCATCTACGCTTGGGAAGGGTCTGTCAAGGAAGAACCAGAGTATGTTGTCTTGATGAAGACCACTTCTGAGAGAGCCGAAGACGCTAAAGCAGAATTGGAGAAGATCCATCCTTATGAAGTTCCGTGCATCTGTCTCATCCCAGCTGATTCCACGAAACCCTTTGCGGGTTGGCTTCTTCAGGCGACGGCTCATACGAGAACATCAGATAGATGATGAAATAGATCTCGAAGATGGACAAAGCCACGCTGGCCAGCAGAAGATAGAACCCAGCGCTTTCTAAAACGTTAAAAGTCCCCAGGATCAATCCGAGAGCAAAGAACAATAAGACACTGATCACATAATAAACCGGCAGGACCAGGAGCATGCCGGGGGCGCTTCCCCGGACGAAATAGGTCACGGTGACGATATTATACGCAAAAAATAGGAAAGTGACCAAAGCCAGGATACCTTCTCCGTAGGGGATGGATATCTCAAGGTAGCCCAAAACGTCGTTAGTCACATTGATGATGACAAACAACAGGGCCAGGAGAACATAGGCCTGGACATATCCCCTTTTTATATTCATGTTGAAAGTATCTATTCTGGAATTTATATGTCTTTTTGTTATCGGGCCGTAAGACTCTTCAGAAACACCGTTATATTTATAAATAGGCCATTGTATCAGCCTATCCATGGCACGAATACGCAAGAATTCCGCATACCAGAACCTGGAAAGACCGTACACTCGGATCAGTAAGTATACTAAGAAAAACTATGTCCGCGGCGGCTTTCCTAACATGAAAGTCATCAAGTTTGACATGGGAACACCTCAAAAACAGTTTGACACGACTCTTCAGCTGACTTCCGGGAGAGCCATGAACATCCGTCACAATTCTATCGAAGCAGCCAGGATGACTTCCAACAGGTTGCTGGAAAAGTCTATCGGTAAGGAATACCATCTTCGTATCAAGATCTATCCGTTCCATGTCCTAAGGGAAAACCCTCTGGCTTCCGGAGCAGGAGCAGACAGGATGAGCACCGGTATGAAGAAATCATATGGTAAGTCTATCGGCTGCGCTGCCAGAGTAAGAGATGGTCAGGCTCTGATGGAACTGAAAGTCAACAGTGCTAACCTAAAGGTTGCCCGTGAAGCATTGGCTCGAGCGGCTAAAAAATTTCCGTGCACTTGTAAAGTTCAGGTCTTGTAATTTTTGGCAAGTTTTATATATCATTTTTCTTTCCCTTCCAGTTGATGTTTGGTTTTACAGAAAAAGAGGCGGCGGTGTTCAAAAGTCTTGACACTCCCTGGAAGATCCAGGAATATCTTAATAAGGTTCCGATCAATTTTGAGCTTGATAGAGAGACCTCGTTGTCGCCGCGCAAGCTGCTGCAAGAAAATCGGGCTCATTGTATGGAAGGTGCGATGTTTGCTGCTGTCGCCTTACGTTTTCATGGGCATCCGCCTTTGATAGTCGATCTGACAGCTACGGAAGATGATGACGACCACGTCATCGCCGTCTTTAAGCAGGATGGTCATTGGGGGGCTATCTCCAAGACCAATCATGGTGTGCTGCGTTACCGCGAACCGATCTACCGCACCATCCGGGAGCTGGTCATGTCTTATTTTCATGAATACACCACCCCTGACGGGAAGAAAGTCCTTCGTTCATATTGTCTGCCGGTCAACCTGGCCCGTTTTGACAAGAGAGGCTGGATGACTGCCGAAGAAGATGTCTGGTACATTCCCGATTACCTGGTGGAAGTAGCCCATAAAGAGATCCTTTCTGATAATCAAATAAAAGCTCTTCGCAGAGCAGATTCTATCGAGAGAGAGGTCGGCAAGATCGTCGAGTGGAAGAAGCCGGAAGTAGAAGAAGTTGCTGCGATCGATGTTGCTGAAGGTATCGGGATAACAGTCGAGAACGATTAGATCTTTTTGAATCTTGGCACTTGTCTGCCGTCTATCGTAACATCTTCTTCAAAATCTTTCTTCGGCCTGATCCAGAGAGGATCTTTTCCAAATTCTGAATCATATAAGCCTTGGTAGATGACGTGTTCTTCTAAAGTTTCGGAATGTCTGGCAGTGCCGAGAACTTGGTAGTGATTGCCTTTGTAATGCTGGTATCTATCGATTGATCTGTTCAGGTCAAACCCGTCTTTGATAAGGTTGATGATCGGCTGGAACAAGGGCTGCGGAAGAGCATCCCAGGAGAACCACTTTATTCCCTCGCATTTATCCGGTTCTTTATTGGTTATATCTCCTTCTTTATACTCAGCTGTGCAGAAGATAGTAAGATAATGTTTGTTTTCAAATATGTCGTTGGTGACAGAAGCGAAACGGATGTTTTGGATCGTGATCCCGACTTCTTCTAAAGTTTCTCTTTTGGCGCAGTCTTCATAGGATTCACCAAATTCCAAGTGGCCGCCGGCCAGTCCCCAGGTGCCTTCCCCGTGCGCTCCTTTCCTTTTAAGCAGCAGGAACTTACCGTCTTTGATGATGAACACGCCTAATCCTACTTTTGGCCTTTCCATGGGTTGCGGGAACAGAAAGAGGTTTAAATGTATTGCTATACTTCTTCACCAACGATACTTCGCAGCATATGGTCCACCACTTTTACCTTGATCCGTTTCTTCAGCGGCAGCCGTCCTTTCACGCCGATCACCAACGGATAGGTTCCCATCTGTCTGCAGAAAGTGGTCTTGCCATCGTACATCTCCGTAAAGACGTCAGTCAACACTGTTCCTTTGGGCAATAATCTTTCTAGCATCGGGAAATCGATCTTCTGACGGATCTCGTTGCGCCACTTCCAGTAATACTGCTTGTTCTTCCGTAAGAATTTGTTGCCGCCATGTTTCTCCAGGAAAGTTCCCGGCAATACAGCCACCTGCCGGATATTGATCCGTCGTAATAACAAGTCTTCAGCCATGACTTGTGATAACGCTTCCATGTTTTTCTTGTGGGTTTCTTTAGTTTCATTAAGCAACCCGAAGATGATGTTGATCCCAGGCAAAAATTTGTGCAACCCGTTCTCGCCGCGGACAGCTCCGTATTTATTGATGATCTTGATAGCTTTCATAGCGATCAACGGCATGGTGTTCAAGAGGTTAGCTTTAACAACTTCGGGATCGAAACTTTCCACGCCAAACGCAGCGATGTTGCCGGATGTACAGTATTCGACAACAGCTTTGGTGATCTCTTCTCCGCCTGGCTTGACCACGGAATTGGGATTGACGTTATCGATATGGAGCATCTCTACTTCCGGACAGGCTTCTCGTATCTCTTTCAGCATCTCGATGGGCCTGTCAGAAGCATAGAAATCGGCCTGTTTGCCAAGACGGAAATATCTGGCTCCTCTCTGATAGTATGCTTTGGTCTCTTTGACTACATCTTCTTTCTTCCGGTTGACAAAACTATTTTTCAACGGTTCGGTACAGAAACTGCACTTTCCGACGTTGCAGCCTCGTCCTGTCTCTATCTCGATGACTCTTCTGTCAGGTATCTGTCTGATGATATCGACGCCTTCCAGCACGTACTTCTCCAGTTCTTCAAAACTGGCGTCATAATTGGTAACGTCGTCAAATGAAGAGAGATCTTCTTTCTCAAAGAATTTGCCGCCTTCCAGCTGGGTGCCGAAGACAGCCGGTCCGGTCAATATCTTCTTGCAGTTGATATCTTTCAGCAAGGGGATCACTTCATGTAAGGTTCCTGGAAGAGCAGTCAGGTATTTTCCCGGGACGTGGACACCAAGGATGACGATCAGGACATCCGTCTCCGGCAGGACTTCAGATGCTTTATTATTGGTCAGGTTGTAGATCAGGATGTTGGTCTTTTCTTTTTCAGATGTTTCTTTTTTGATGTTATCATATTTTTTCCATAACCTCAAGTCGTCAATTGTCAGGTATGCTACTTCATGTCCTTCCTGTTTAAACTTGCCAAATAAATATCTTGGATAAGTTCCTAAGTACGGTGGCACGCCTAAGCCGGAGGCTTCATCAGTATAGCAGTCAAGGATGGTGTAATGCATGCTATCGTTGTTTCTTTTCTGCTTTTTAAATATGTTGCTCCTAGCAGGTGATTATCTGCAGAATGTTTATAAAAAAAGCCCTGTTCTGAAGCGTATGAGATATGCTTCATTAGTACTTGCGCTTGGAATGACTGCCTGCGGTTCTGCACCTCAGATTAGTGTTGAAGAATGCGGTAGGTTGTATAATGCTGCTGATCCGGTTGTTCCTGATCAAGTGCCTGCCTGGTGTCAGAATCTTGTCGAGACATCGGTGAATCACCATCTAAGTGATGTTCTTAGAGTTAATAAACATTCTAGTTTTGAATCACAGATAGCTGTCAGGAGAATGCTTTCTGAAGTGACGCCTACCCAATGTGAAGGCTTAAGAGGGAGTTATCTCTCGGATCTTACTGCTTTTGAAAGTAGCTTTGACACCTGGACTGCTGATGTTGAAGCTCGTTTTTGGAGCCTGGGCAGAGAGTATCGGATGCTGAAGGCCGAAGTTACCGAAGACCTTGTCAAGAAAAAGGCTGATGCAGAGGAGTATGATTGTAACAGATGATCGTATCAAAGAAGTCTTAAGATTATTAAGGTAGACTACAACAATTCTTTAATACTAATGACAACTCCTTCTACAGCATGGTCTATAAGATCGGTCTTATCGGCACCCATGGAACAGGCAAGACTGCTCTCGCTGCCTTACTCTCCGGCGAACTGAAACGAAGAAGGATAGAAGCCAAGTTTATCGGCGAGGTGGCGACGGAAGCAAAAGAAAGAGGTCTGCCGATCAATGAAGGCACTACTTTAGCCACGCAGCTGTGGATACTGCATACCCAGTTTGCTAAAGAGCTGGCATATAGCAGCCAGCTCGAAGGCCGGCCGAATTATGAGGTCATCATCTGCGACCGCGGTCCAGATAATTATTGTTACTTGGAACATAACTTAGGAAAAGATGAGTATGCCCTGCAATTGACGTTAGGCCATCTCAAAGCCGCTCCGTATTCGCAGCTGTATCTACTGCCGGTGACTGATACGGAGATCCAGACGGGCAGTGGTGTGAGGGCCTTAGATAAAGAGTTTCAGAAAGAGATGGACCAAAAGATCAGGAAATTTCTATCTGCTCACGGCATCCCTTTCATCGAGCTGCCTAAACCGTCCCTCAGCGACAACTTTCGTGACATCTGGATCAAGATGATCGTCAACCAGACTTTGAAAGACCTCGGCCACCCGGAAGAGTTCTTCATGCAGCAGACCTTGTTTGATTTTGAGTAGGGAAGAACGTACGTATTTAGTTGCGTTTCTTGTGAGCGCAGCACGGCGCGATTACGGGAGCATCTTTAAGTGAAATAAGCAGAAATCCTCTGGATTCGCTTAGAGAAGAAACCACTTCTCTGGCGCACTGATAAGATGGTTTTCTTATCGTGTGCATCCTGGGGATGCAAGAAAAGTGGAATCTAGCACTTTTCTGCACAGAGATCAAATCTTCGTTTGATTTCTTGTGAATGCGAGTTATCACTCAGGGGATTTCCGCCGCTTCTCAGCATTTTCTTTAATAGAATACTCGTCTCTCCCGTGCGCTTCGATGGGCGGCGCTCACCTACTTAACTAAATACGTACGGAAGAACAAAATCTTTAAAAAGAAGCCACAGTTCCAGCAAATAACGGCCCCGTGGCTTAGCCTGGTAGAGCGCACGACTGATACGTTGACGGTACGGCAATGTTCGGAACGTCAGTGACTGAAATCGTGAGGTCCTGAGTTCAAATCTCAGCGGGGCCATTTTTTCTTGATTAAAAAACGGTCAAAGTTTTCTTTTCCCTCATTCTCCACTATATATTCCATTGTCTCTAAATCTTTAAATAAGAGTTGTCATTCAAAAATCATAAAAATTTTAGGTTCCTGAGAATGTTCGCATGTTTTCCAGGATACTTACAACATAGTGGGGGGTGTATTTCATGAAAAAAGAAGTGGTCATAGCAGGACTTATCATATTGATTCTAATATTTACCGTAGGCTGTGATTATAAAGCCTATGATCTCCAAGATCAGCCGACGTCTGATACCAGCCTGGTTGATGAGATCGCCCAGATCGAGGAGGATCTGGCTCAGGAAGTAGAAGATGTTCCTGTCGTCGAGGAGGAAGTAGTCATTCCCGAGCTGACGGAAGAACCGCAGATGGAGGGCGACGTCCAGGTTGTCCGTGTTAAAGAGAATGAGTTCGTACGATTAAAGCCGACAGTCACTGATCCTGATAACGATCCAGTTACCTGGTCGTTCACTAAACCTTTGGATGCTAAAGGCGATTGGAAGACCCAGTACAGCGATGCCGGGGAATATATGGTCACCCTTACTGCGACTGACGGCAAGCTTACCACTTCCAAGAAGATCAAGCTCGTTGTTGAACGGGTCAACGTCCCGCCGACGATCAGCGGCGTCAAAGACATCACCGTCCGCGAGGGAGAGGTGGTCCGTTTCGAACCGCAGGTCAGCGACCCTAACAAGGATCCGATCACCGTCACCATCTCCGAACCGTTGAAAGGCGGTTCTTTTGTAACTGATCATACCAGCGCCGGGCAGTATACAGTTACCGTGAAAGCTAATGACGGCGAACTTAATGCTGAGCAGTCATTCAAGTTGACGGTCCTTGATGTAAATGTCAAGCCGGAGATAAAGAATGTCCAGGATGTCACTGTTGTTGAAGGCGAGCTGGTCCAGATCAAACCGGAAGTGACCGATCTTGATGAAGATCAAGTGGATGTCTCCATCTCTGAACCTTTGGGCAGCGACGGCAAATGGCAGACTAGCTTCACCGATCATGGTGAATACTTCGTCACTGTCACGGCTGACGACGGCAAGGACAAGGTCACCAAGCGTGTCAAGGTGACTGTCCAGGATGTCAACAAGGCTCCAGAGATTGTCGATGTCTCTTTGGCCGTCAATTAATTTTTTTTCTTACTTTAACTCAAGAAGGTTGTAAACGATGGCTGCCATGATACGGAAGATTGCGCTGAGCGTGTTCATTCTCCTGCTTGTCATAAACCTAGCGTTAGCCGCCACCAGGACCTTCAGAGCTGAAGAGACGGATTTCGTGAAGATTATCCCGGAAGCTGTTGATCTCGACCTGGATCAGATAACCTACACCTTCTCTCCGCCGCTGGATGAGAAAGGCGAATGGCAGACCGATTATGGCGATGCCGGCGAATATGACCTGGACATCACCGCTTCCGACGGCAAAAACGAGTCTGTTGAGCGTGTCCATCTTATCATCAACAAGAAAAACCAGCCTCCAGTCCTAGAAAAAAACAAGATCAGCGTCTCTGAAAACCAGCAGGTTGACCTGAAGAAACTGGTGGATGATCCAGATGATGATGTATTGGAATTTAAGTTCCAAAAACCGTTTGACAAAGACGGCCTCTGGAAACCCTCTTTTACAGATGCTGGTGTCTACCTCGCTTCGTTTACCGTCAGTGATGGCCAGCATGAGACAATAGGAAGAGTTGAGGTTACGGTCATCAATGCCAACCAGCCGCCGCATATCACTAAAGTCTTCAGGGAAGATGATCTAACTTTAGAAGAGGATCAGGAACTATCATTTTTCGTCGAAGCTGAAGATGGAGATAAAGATGGTCTCTCTTACGAATGGCTTCTTGACGGGACTAAGATCGCGACAAAAAAAGATGGGAAGTATCAGTTCGGATTTGACAGCGCCGGTGACCACACCTTAAAAGTGGTCGTGACTGACGGTTCTGGCAAGACAGAAAGGTCTTGGGCAGTCCATATAAGCAACAAGAACCGCAAACCAACATTGTCTATCTCTCCGGTGATCGCCAATGAAGGCGATGCTGTCACTCTTCCTCTTCCCAAGAAAGATGCTGATGGTGATGATATTGCCTATGCCTTTGAAAAACCGTTCAATACTGACGGTATCTGGCAGACATCGTTTGATGATGCCGGACAATATGAAGCCAGGATCGTCGCTTCTGATGGTCAGCTGGAGACAGCAGCCACGGTGCCGATAACCATTTTAGATGTAGATAGGGTTCCGCAGCTTGATCTGCCTTCCCGTCTTGAAGCCAGGGAAGGGGAAGTTCTGGTCTGGGACATCGTTGCTCTCGATCCAGATGGTGATAAGGTTATCTTAAGTGTTGACGGAGCTCCCGAAGATTCTATCCTTGACCAGAAAAAACAGCAATTCCGTTGGTCGCCTGATTTTACAGCTTTGCGGAGGAAGGGCGGTTTTTTCAGCAACATGCTTAACGCCATCCGTCTTGAAAAATATTTTATCGCCAGCCGCACCATCCCACTTACGGTCAAAGCTTGCGGCAAGGATCTCTGCAGCCAGGGAACAGTGGATCTGGTCCTTTTTAATGTCAACCAGCCTCCACAGCTGGAAGTGCCTTCGCTCGTCATCCTTAATGAGACGCAGAAAGTGGCTGTCCAGCCGGCCGGTTCTGATGCTGACGGCGACATCCTCCGTTATCACTACACAGAACCGCTCAACGGCAAAGGGGAGTGGACCACCAGTTATGATGACGAAGGAGCCTATACCTCTTATGTGACGGTCACCGACGGCTCAGCTGAAGACACCAAACCCGTCAATATTGAAGTCAGGAAGACCGACAGGCAGCCCGAACTGATCGTCGCTGCTGATGAGATCACTGTCAACGAAGGTCAGGAATTCACGCTGTATCTGGAAGCTGCTGACCCAGACGGCGACGAGGTGGCTGTCTCTTTGCAGGATCTGCCGCCAGGGGCTTCCTTCCGTGACGGCGTCTTTGTCTGGACACCCCCTTATACGGCCGTCATGAACCGCAGCGACAGCTGGCAGAACCGGCTGGTCAGCAGGAACTCGTATCTTAACAAGAGGTTCAGCAAGGATCTGGAAGTTTTCTGGCTTAATTTTGTCGTTGAAGAAGGTATGTTCAGGGTCGAGCATCCGATCAAGGTAAGAGTCAAGAATGTCGATCAGGCTCCGCAGCTGTCAAATGTTGTTCCGGCTGACAGGATGACTGTCCGTCTGAACGAGCCGGTAGTTTTCCACATCGATGCAAGTGATCCTGATGGTGACGAACTGGAATACAGATGGCATTTCAGCCTCCATGAGCCGGAGATCGGCGGCACCGATACGATCGAAAGGGTCTTCACCGCGCCCGGCGTCAAGACAGTTTCTGTCACCGTCAGCGACGGCTGGAAAAGCGCAGTAAAAGAATGGGTTGTTGACGTGCTGGACGAGCCGGTCCGGCAGGAAGCTGTTAACGTTGTTCAGGATCCGTTCACGGTCCGGGTCTATGTCATCGAAAGCTGATGTCATTGAAAGCTGACCCTTCCCAAAGCTGAGATCTCCGGAAGTTAACTTCTCCCTGTAGGGGGAACAAATCATTTTTAAAGTAGTTCTTTACCAGCACTCACTATGGACGAAACAGTAAAGCTTGCTCTGGACACTATCCACAAAGAGAAGCAGGCGATCATCTTCGCACCTAGCAGGGCCAGCGCGGAGAAAGCTGCTGAAGACATCGCCAAGATCACATCATTCTCTCTTCTGGACCTGGAAAAAGGCGTCCTGAAAGGTGTTGGAACGCCGACGAAACAATGCCGTCGATTATCTCATTGTATCAGGAAAGGCGTGGCTTTTCATCATGCCGGGCTTACTAACAAGCAGAAAGAGCTCATCGAGGATTCTTTCCGTGAAGGTAAGATAAGGATCATCTGCGCCACCCCGACGCTGGCTGCCGGTCTTTCTTTGCCGGCGTATAGGGTTATCATAAAATCATTGAAACGTTATTCTGGCCGCTGGGGGATGGACTGGATCCCTGTTTTGGAATACATGCAGATGGCCGGCCGGGCTGGTCGGCCGGAATATGAATCACTCGGTGAAGCGTTGACTATTGCTAAGACTGATGCAGAGAAAGAAGAGATCCACGAGCGCTATGTCTGCGGGGTTCCGGAAGAGATCTATTCTAAGCTGGCCGTCGAGCCGGTGTTAAGAACTTATCTTCTGTCATTGATCGCCTCCGGCATCATCAGGGATAACAAGAGCATGCAGGATTTCTTCGGAAAAACATTTTGGGCGTTCCAGTTCGGTGACATGAACAAGCTGAACCTGATCATGGAACGGATGCTCCATCTCCTGGAAGAATGGGGGTTTGTCACCTTGCAGAATCCTGGCGGAGATTTCGCTCCAGCTAATGCTTTATCTGCTGAACAACAGATGCGGGCTACTGCTATCGGCAAAAGAGTTTCGGAGCTGTATCTTGATCCGCTTACGGCCAGACATCTTCTGGATTGTTTGATCAAGTATGACGACAGCAAGAACACATTTTCATTATTGCAGATGGTCTCTAATACGTTAGAGATGCGGCCGCTTCTTCGCATAAAAGCTAAAGAAGAAGATTTCATCCATCAGGAACTGATGAAGCAATATGAGAACCTGCTTACGAAAGAGCCCAGCGCTTTCGACATCGATTACAGTGATTTCATGAACTCTATCAAGACAGCTTTGTTCTTTGAAGCCTGGATCGGTGAGAATGATGAAGACTATCTTTTGGAGAAGTTTAACGTCCGTCCCGGCGAGATCAGAGTTAAGCTGGAGACAGCTGACTGGCTGCTGTACGCTTCTGAAGAACTGGCTAAAGTCGCTTCTCAGAAAAATATCATGGCGCCTATCCATCGGCTCCGTCTTCGGTTGAAAGACGGCGTCAAAGAAGAATTGCTTCCACTCCTTAAATTCAAAGGCATCGGCCGGGTGAGGGCCCGCAAGCTTTACAGCAACGGCCTTAAAGACATAGGTCATCTGAAAGCTGTCGACATGGCTACTTTGTCGCAGCTGCTGGGTAAAGTGTTGGCAGCCGATGTCAAGGAGCAGTTAGGGGAGACGGTCCAGCAGGTCCCTGCCGGTAAACGGAAGGGGCAGCTTAGCCTAGAGAAGTTCTAACTAAGAAGTAGTGAAATAAGCGAAAGCTTTATAAAGTGATAACAGAAACAAAGGTGAGTAATACATGAATACAGCGACGACAATGAATGGAATACAACAAGATATATTTGAACTGCTTTTGAGTTTGCGAGACCCAAGTCTTGAATTAGATGCTTTGAGCCGGTTACATTTTGAACCGCCAAGAGTATATAACCCAGATATTACTGTAAAGCAGTTTTTACCAGAGGAATTATCGCCATTACCCCCTACCGAAGAAGTGATTATTAGTCCTGAGATGTATGCTGCTTTCGGCATTGATATCTTAGACGATGTGATCACTATTAAACCAGCTGATTATGCTGCTTTTGGTATAACTGAAGAAACTATCGGTAATACTATCGTTGACTTTCCGTTAGCTTCAGGGGAATTTTTGACTTTTCCTGAAAAGACCAGAGTTGGTATCAGGCGGGAAGATGATATTCCTGATTTGACTCATTTGCTGGAAGAGGTTCAGGTTCAAGATCAAGATGTCTTTAAACATAATTTCATCACTGATGGCTACGATGCGTTGCAGGTTGGCGAAGCAGACGGTGTCTTGCTGGATAGAGAGACTGGCTATGCTGCCAGAGCTTTAGAAGACGACGTTCTTGATCTTGGCCTTACGCCGTACATGGGGCATTCTATCTCACCTTCTATCTCAAGAAGGGCTGTTGATTATGATGCTCTCGGCGTCACTTCGTTGGAAGAGATGGCTGCCGCAACTGCTACTCTGGCTACTCCGGCTAAGAGATCTATCAAAGGTACCGTCTCTTCATTATGGAACGGATTCAAGAGATATGTGGCTCTTCCGGCTTTGGCGGCAGCTACCCTGGCAGCCTGTGTCGGCGTCGGTAAATATGCTGCTGTTGATCAGCCGCGCGAGACCGTCGTGATCAATTTGACATCTGAATATCAACCTCTAGAGAAGGTAGTAGTTGAACCGCTTCCGGAACTAGTGAAAGCTGAAGTTGTGGTGACTCCGGCGTATGAAGTTGCTAAAGGCGACAGTTACTGTGGTATCGGCAAGAGACAGTTCGGTGACGGCACCATGGCTTTTGCTGAGATCCTGAAGACGCTTAACGGCGGCCAGGAAACTATCCATCCCGGTGATGAGATCTATACCGGCAGCTGGAAGGTTGGTGAAGGCCAGACTCCATGGAAAGTCTCTAAAGAGCTCTCCAGGAAGACTGGACTAGAAGCAGCTGAGATCTTCCAGGGATTGCTTGATGCTAATCCTCAATTGAGAGATAACAGAAATGTTAAAATAGGAGAGACTTACACCCTGCCGCAAGGGATCACAGACTACCTTGCTGCGGGCTAGATCAACACATGACACCAAGACAAAAATCGGAATCAACTGTACTTACGGTGATGTTTATCGACATCGTCGGCTATACTAAAAAGACTGCCAGCCTGAGCCGGGAAAAGTTTGATGAGATGCACGACATCTTTGACAGCTTGTCTATCCCTGTGTTCGAGAAATACGGCGGCTCTGTCGTGAAGAAGATCGGCGATGCTTTCCTGATCACGTTCACGTCAGCCACTGATGCTGTCCTTTGCGGTATCGAGCTGCAGAATTCCTTCCGGCAATACAACCGGGCCAACAAGGGAAATATCCCTCTGCAGATCAGGGTGGCCATCCATACCGGAGAAGTTATCCTGCGAGACAATGATGTCTACGGAGATGCCGTGAATACTGCTGCTCGTATCGAGGGTGTGGCTAAAGCAGACCATATCGTCTTCAGCGAGACGGTCTTCTCAGCCATGAACAAGAGTGAGATCCCGTATATCCATCTTGGGTTGAGGAAGATGAAAGGACTGCGTTATCCGGTCCGTATCTTCCGGGTCAAGAGCCAGTATGATAAGATCTTGAAACGACGTAAAAGGTTCAAGAGACGCCGGCAGCGGATGCGCAACCTGCTTTTTAGCATGGCTGCTTTCGCTTTTGTCATCCTGATGATAATGCTCTTGCTTTATCTGTTGGGCATGATGTAATTTTTTTTTATTAGTTCTTTTTTGATCTTCTTCAGAAATTCTTAACATTGAAAATAATAAACTATCGAGAACAAATATCTTTGAACGCTGTGTTATAGATGACTTCCGCTAGTCGTTGCGCTCCTTCCTTGGTGGGATGGAGCTTGTCAACCGTATCTTTTGGTCTGAGATGTCCTTTATTATGGGGGTTTTCCATGACCTGGTAGGCGCTTACGGGGGTTATTCCCTGTCTTGTGAAGATCCAGGTATTCACTATATCGACAACTTGCTGGCTGTGTTCCGAATAGTGCGCCTGTCCGTACTTTGTTTTTGCTCCGACATAGCCGCCCCAGGGAAGGATAGTGACAGCCACAACCTCCATCCCGGCTTCTTCCGCTCTGCTATACATCTCATCCAGGCGGTCGATGATGCCTTCTGCATGTTTCTTCACCTGTCTCTCAGACCATCTTTCTCCGGTGCAAATTTTATCTTTGCCGTTAGGACAATCTTTAAGATCAGTGATAGCAACATCATTGATGCCGGCGAGGATTATGACGGTATCGTAATCTCCTCTAACAACGTCGTTAAAATGGCGTAGAAGATATCTGGTGTCTTGGCCGCCGACAGCATGGTTGCTGGCGGTCATACCTGGACACATCTCTTGCAATGGCTTCCAATACGGTGCATAGGGTTTTCCGGCTGAGATGGAATCGCCGACGATGGCTACTTTTGGGCCTACTCTCTGTTCTAAAGAAGCTTCTGTTTGTGGGGCTGCCGCTTCTACTTCTGGAGCTGTCGCTGTCAGTCCTGCTGCCATCAGATAAGAGATCAGCCGTTTCATAACCACTAAAGGGGGGTGATTTTATATAAAGCTTTCCCTACAGCACAAAGAACAGTATCACCGGCAGTATCAGGCAGCCCATCAGATGGTTCTTGCCGACGCCCCAGCTTTGAGTCAAGATACCTAGGGCGGTAGCTGTCAGCAGGATCACCAATCCGATAAGACCGTCAAAGAAGATGGTCATGGCGGTGATGAAGACGACGATGGTCCAGACTATGGCAGCATAATTTATCTTTGGGATAATCCTGGCAAAAATTTTTGATATCCTGATGGCCAAGAGCACGGCTACTGCTCCAGCTAGTAGAGCAGATACTAAAAAAAGGACCACCTGGTAGATCGTCACCGTCCCCAGCAGGCTCTGCACGGCTACGATAGCTCCGTTGCGGGCTTTTTCCAGGGCATAGATGGTGCCGATGCTTAAGACAAAATTGGCAGTGTTGATGCCCCCTACCAAAGTAAGGAAACCTTCATCTCCGATGTCACCGACGACGTTGGTGGCGATGATGGCAGCCTGGCTGTTGCCGAAACCAGGAAGGAAAGCGGCGATGAAGCCGATGCCGGAAGCGGCAGAGATCGCTTTCACGGTATTCTTTTTAGAGATGTTCAGGCTGCCTTCTTCTTTCTGTTCCGGAACTATCGATTTCTGCAAAAGGCTGATCAATAAGATAGAGAAGCCGAACAGGCCGGATAATAGCGGCAGCAACGGCTGTTTCAACGTCGCTGTTCCCAGGACCAGCAGTCCCAGGCAGCCGGCCAGCAAGAAAATAGTCAGGCTTCTCAACCATTTCTTTTTCTCTCTTGCTGTCATGTAGATCATGATGCCTATCAACAGGTAGCCGACGCTGTGCTGGGCGAATGGCGCTAGAAATTTCATGCCCATCAATGCTAACGGGAAAACGATGATGCCGACTACCAGTGTTCCAAACGATCCCAGAAGCGTGTACATCACTGCCTGATGGCCGAGTCCCTGCATCAGCAGCCGATGGCCGGGCAAGGCGTTCAAAGCCTGCGCTTCATCCGGTGCGCCGAGGTAGATGCTGGGTATGGAATCAAGGAAAGAATGGGTCACGGCCAGGCTGATGATGTAGACTGCGAGAGTGGTCGCTGAAGTTATCTCTAACAGTAAGGAGGATAACGAAAGGGCGATCACCGCAATCAGGTTGACGTGGACGCCCGGTATGAGGCCGGTGATGATGCCGCTGCCGATACCTGCTGCTAACGCCAGAGTAACTGCTGTGAAGGACATCTTAAGTATTGTTCAGCTTGAATTTATCTATATTTTGGCTGTCAAAAGATAGCTTCATGACAAGCAACACAAACCTTTATAAACGTCCTTCCTTTGTTTCTATGAGGACAGAGGTGAATATTTGGCAGTCGTGATAGATGGTGTGTTTCTGCAGTTAGGCTTAGTCGTGATTCTAGCTGCCGCCGCCGCGTATATCCTGCGCCTGTTTAGGCAGCCACAAATTCTCGCTTATGTCATCGTCGGTATTCTTATCACTCCGGTATTTCAGATCATAACAGACACCAGCATCGTAGAATCGATGTCTATCGTCGGGATCGCGTTTCTCTTGTTCATCGTCGGCCTGGAGATGGATCTCAAGCTTCTGAAAAGCGTCGCGCTGGTCTCGTCACTAGGGGGGTTGATCCAGACCGTCATCATCGCCGGTATCGGTTATCTGGTGGCTCTTTCGCTCGGTTTCATGAGCCTCCAGGCGGCTTACATCGGCCTGATGTTATCATTCTCTTCCACGATGGTAGTGATGAAGCTTCTTTCAGACAAGAAAGAGCTGAATACTCTCCATGGCCGTCTGGCCGTCGGCATCCTTTTGATGCAGGACATCGTGGCTATCCTGGCCCTTTCTTTTCTCTCGTCGATCAATGATTTTTCCTGGACGATATTGGCCACGGCCTTGCTCAAGTTCGGCTTATTGTTTGGAGCCGCGTTCATCGCCAGCAAATACCTCTTCCCATTCATCTTCCGTTTCTCGGCTAAGAATCAGGAACTTCTTCTGATAAATTCCCTGGCTGTCTGTTTCCTGTTCTCACTGGCTTTTTATTATCTTGATTTTTCCATAGCCATCGGCGCTTTCATCGCCGGCATCTCTTTAGGAAACTTACAATACAACTATGAGATCATCTCGAAGGTGAAAAGCCTTAAAGATTTTTTTTCGTTGCTGTTCTTCGTCTCGTTAGGCATGGGCATCTCCATCTCGGTCATCAAGAACATGTGGATCCCGCTGCTGGTGATCATGCTTTTGATCATGGTCATAAAGCCGTTTATCATCATGGCCGTCTGTTCTATCTTTCGCTATACCAAGAAGCCATCGTTCATGACGGCCAACTCCCTGGCTCAGATCGGCGAGTTCTCGTTGATCCTGGTCGCAGAAGGCCTCGCTCTAGGCCATGTCTCTCAGGAACTGTTTTCATTGACAGTTATCGCTACCCTGGCTTCGATCGTCCTGACAACCTACTACATCCAGTATAACCAGTTCTTTTATCGCCTCATGCAGAAACCTCTTTCTATCTTTGATGTATTTACGACTGAAGGGATGGAGTATCTGCCGACGGAAGTCAAACCAGCATATGTCCTTTGCGGTCACAACCGTATCGGTTACAGTATCCTCCGCGACCTGCATAAGGTCAAGAAGAAAGTGCTGGTGGTGGATTACAATCCAGAAGTTATCAATGACATGGTCAAGAAGGGCTACCACTGTATCTACGGAGAGGTTACTGATGATGAGATCATCGACCGCATGAACCTTCCTAAGCTGAAGATCCTGATCTCGACTATCCCTGATACCAAAGCTACTATCTACCTGCTGGAAAGACTTAAGGCGGTGAACAAGAAAGCAGCTGTCTTCGTCTCGGCTAAGGATGTCGATGAAGCATTATATCTCTATGAGAAAGGCGCTGATTACGTCATCCTGCCGCATTTCCTCGGCGGGGAGCATGTTTCCGGCTTGATTACCAACCTTCGTAATAAAAAACTGGACCTGAAGAAAGAGGTCAAGAAGCATCTGGAACATCTGCATGAGCGCAAAGGCCTGGGTCATGACCATCCTAAAGAACATTAGGACAAACATTAATAAAACAGGCTTCTTTCTGAGCAGTTATGAATTTCCAGAAGATACCCCCAGTCGAGACGGCTGACGAGATGCTTGAACTTGCTTTCCGTAAAGCGAGAGAAAGAAGCAATTATCGTTCTTTGCAAGGCACGTGGCTGGAAAAGATCAAGCAGAAGGAAGGTATCAAGATCGATATCATCAAATCTTCTTTATATGCTCGATTGGATGCGGTCATGGTCGTCTTTCCTGACCTTAGCGTCATCTCTAACTTTTACATAAAACTGATGAGGCTGACCATTGATTTTGGTAAATTGAAGCAATCTTTAAGCACGCTGAACTGGGCTAAAGAACAGATCAGCCGTCTTCACCGTATGACGGCCCGTAAGATCGGTCGCAGCGAGACGAAGGATGAGATCGGCGAGGCATCCAAGCAGTTCTATGGCCGGGTCTCTTCGGTCATCAAGCAGATCGACCAATACCTTCAGTTCCTGGAAGCGTCACGGAAGACGATGCGCACTTATCCTGATATCAAAGATCTCTTCACGGTCTGTATCTATGGTTTCCCTAATGTTGGCAAGACTACCCTGTTAAACAATCTTACTGGAACAACCGCCAAGATCGCAGCCTATGCTTTCACGACTGTGACCATCAATGCCGGCTATGTGACGATCGATGGTGAAAAAGTGCAGATCCTAGACGTTCCGGGTACCTTAGCTAGGGAGGAGAAACTGAACAACATCGAACTGCAGGCTGAACTTGCGCTGAAAGAGGTGGCTGACCTTATCATCTATGTTTTTGATCTGACGGAGCAGTGCGGTTTCTCTAGAGAGGTGCAGGAACAGCTGTTCGCTACCATCAAGACCAAGAAGCCGGTGGTGGTCTATCTGAGCAAGATCGATCTTATCCCGAAGTCGCAGATCAAGTCGCTGCCGTACAAAGCCTTGTCCATGGCTGACCTGCAGAAAGAGATTAGAGAAGTACTGTTAAGTAGTAAAACTGAGTAAAGTTTAAAATGTTCTAGTGTTATTTAGCCGTTATGAAATTTCTCTACGGGCCGGAGCAAGGAACCTGGGTGGCCACCCCTCATGCTGATCTGGAAGCCAGGACTGTTGCTAGAAAGATCCTCTCTGCTGACGTCTGTATCTCTGATCTTGATGATACTGATGCCGATTCTCCCGCTAAAGAGATTGCGTTCAAAGCGTTAGGGACCAGTTACCTAAGCCCTCGCTACTTAGGCTGGCTGGCTGCTACGGCCTTTCAATATCTGGGTCACGGCAAAGCAGCTGAATCGGCAGCCTGGCGTGATTACATCGATACATTTTTACATAATAATCCACAAGGATTACGGGAAGTTGTGGATCATTTCACACCGGAACGGGTGGAAGCAACTCTCTATCCTGGTGTTAAAGAATTATATGGTCATCTGGCAGCTACGAGAGTATATTTTACTCGGAACATCCCTCCTGTCGCAAAACTTTTTGAGCAAGCTGCAGGTGTCAGCTGTCATGCTGCCGAGGTGTTTCATAAAGCTCAGGCCATAGAAAAGTTCAACCATAATTTTCCTCATTTTCAACGCTACTTTGTAAAAGGTGATTCTACAGAAGATCAGGAGATGGTAGAAGTTCTTCAGTTTTTGGTTAAGATGAACAGGATAGAATCCGTCGTCTCCTGCCGTCGTCTTGATCTGGCGACAGACATAACTGGACCTTGGGATATCGGCGTCCCTAAGGATTATCGGGGATTAGTGGCTCTCTTATGACTTATGATACGGTTCGTTATGGATGATGGTCAAGGCCCGGTAGAGCTGTTCCATGAACAATACCCGGACCAGCTGGGTGGGAAAGGTCATCTTTGATAGTGAAATGATGGCATGACATCTCTTGACGAATTCTTTCGGCAAACCTTCCGCTTCGCCGATGACGAAAGTGATATCTTTCTGCTCAAGGTCGATCTTCTTGAAAAAAAGAGCGAATTCTTCCGAGGAATACTGTCTGCCTTTTTCATCCAAAGCGATGACGAAACCTTTCACTTTATCTAATGTTGAGACTTCTTTGTATTCTACTTTTAGATATTTCTGTACTCTCTTTAGATATTCATCGATACCTTCTTTAACAAAAGTTTGGCGGGCTTTTCCGACAGCGAGGAGGGTGATCATCGTATCAACAACTTTTCTTTCTTAAGGAATAAGCTTCTTACGAACCAATACATCGCATATAGTTCAAATGAGAACGGGAAATAGCCGAGGTATCCTAATATCGGCATCTCAAAGATCTTGAAGAATCCCACGAAAGGGATGTTATAAGTCCATTTCGGTATGGCCCAGTAGTTCCAGAATTCCCAGAGGAAGCCGAGGATGATGCCGGCCAGCAGTAAAGACAAAGGGATCGCTAGTCTCTTATCTTTCAGATGGCCGATGATGCTCGGCTGCTTATGCAAGTAGTTGATCGGGTCGATGATGAAGAAGAAACTGAGCCAGACCAGGGGGAAGGTAAATGCCGGCAGGATTAATGGAGTTAGGAAACAGATAACTCCTAAAGAGATCATGGTATACAGGAACCTTTTGGTGATCTTATGGCTTCTTTTTAATCTCTTGCTTTCAAACAGGTGTATCGACCTGATCAGTTCGACTGTCTCAAATAAAGCCGGCAGGACGGTGGCGAAGCTGAGCAGTCCGAACAGGGTGACGATGCTGTTGCTCTTTAATCCTTCCAAGCCTTGATAACTCCAGTTCTGCAACGGGAGGTTAAGGAATTCAAAGATCCACCATAGCAGGGCGGAGATGATGATCATGCCCAGGAATTGCCAGAAGCGGTCGCTGATCAGTGATTTTCCTCTTAGCTTATGGACGATCGCATCTATCGTCAGGATATAGCCGAACCAGACGATGGGGAAGTACCAGTCAGCGAACGGCTGGATCTTCAGGAAAAAATTAGCTTCTATGAAGATGACCGTTAGGATTCCCAGAAAACCGTACCATTTGAACATGGTTTAGGTAAAATTTGATTGTTTTTAAAGTTTCTTGTGATGCTCCCGCATCAGTTCGGGATAGGAAGAGGAGATGTTTTCCAGAAATGAGATGTTATGTTCCTTCAGGAAGTTGAGGCAGTATTCTTTGGTGAAATTCTTAGTCTTCTCTGAATTGATCACTTCAACTTCGATAAATTCACCGAGATCCTTAACATTATCCAAGACAACCTCAAAGTTGCCGCACTGCCAGTATTCCCTGTGTTTATCGATGATGAACGCTTCTTTGAAACCGAGAAATCCTAAGATGGTCTTGAGTTTTTTGGGATCGTCGATGCCGACTTCGTATTCCTGACTGTGTTCGGTCTTTTTATCAAGATCGATGACTTTGTGGTAGGCAACCTGGTCTTTTCCTTCTTGTTCTCTTACTCGGAAAAATTCAGTGACTCTTTTTTCAGTGAAGAAGTCTTTGTGGGTCGGCACATAGTAGGTGTCTTTCTGTCTGATCTCTTTTATGAAAGAGCAGACTTTAGCGATAGTTTCTTTCACCGCTTTCAGGCTCTTGACCCGTACTTTGATCTCGATCTCTTTATTCATTTTCTCATGGACTCGTCGGTAAGCAAAGGAACATCCTTTTTACCGACAAGCCATTCGTCTCTCTCATGGACTCGTCGGGAATCGAACCCGAATCTGACCCTAGCCAAGGGTCTGTTCTACCGTTATACCACGAGCCCTTAATTTCCTTGGTTCCGGCCAGTCTTCCTATTTAAATTTATGCCTTGCTGGGGTCTTTATGAAATACACTCTATGTTCTAGTATTGAACAGCCTCTATTCTAGACAGAGTCAGGTAAATCGATAAATTTATAATTCACAAAAATGTCTTATTATAATCAAATGAAAAGAGTAACATATTTACTGGTGTTCTTTGTAATATTAGGTTTGCTGTCTGGATGTGCTGCCCCGCCAACCGCTTTGGATGATGAAAGAGAGGAAAGGCCGGATAGACTACAGCCACCGATCATGGATGTCGAGGATATCAATGCTGAAAAGCAGATTCCTGAACGACCGGATCAAGTGCCTTCGGTTGCAGTACCGGAAGCTGTTGTAGAGACGTTGTCTTTTTCGTGGAAAGAAGACAGCGATTCCCGAATTGTGGATGGTTCTGTTCCGTTTGTACATAGGTTTAAAGACGGAAAAGTCCGTCTCTATTACTGTAAAGATGAACAGATATTGTCGGCTATTTCCAAAGATGGACTTACTTTTACAAAAGAGAAAGGTGTTAGGATCTCTCCAGGGACGGGGTTTGAGGCTCATGTTTGTGATCCTACTCTTGTAGACCTTCCGGATGGAAAGATGCGGATGTACTACAAAGGGGCCAACACCATGAGACCAGGTCCTGGGTCTGTCCATAAGATCTATTCCGCAATATCTTCAGATGGTCTAAATTTTCAAAAAGAAGGGTTGAGGATCGATTCAGAAATTAGCGGCGATAAGGGGTGGGCTTCTGTTCCGGATGCAATAACCCTTCCCGATGGCAGAGTGAGAATATATTATGTAACTAATTCAGAAATGCCGCACGGGATCGCTTCAGCCATATCTTCTGACGGGCTTTATTTCACAAAAGAACCGGGTATAAGGGTTTCTAAACTTGTTGATCCAGCTTTAGTTAGATTGGATGACAAGTATGTCCTTTTCGCGGCTTCTATAGAAGAGATGTCTCCCCGAGTTCCTAAAGGGATCTATTATTTAGAATCCTCAGATGGATTAAAGTTTGGCGAGCCTAGAGCAGTTTTTCAAACAAGTGGTGTCTATGATCCCTCAGTATTAAAAGTTGACGAAAGGACCGTTAGGGTATTTTATGGAAAGGTTGAACCTCCGCAGAAACCTGCCGTGGAAAGCTACACTGGAAGGATCCTGGAGTAAAAGTTGGTTTTTTTCTATTCCACCATTTTGCCTCAAAAAATTGAGACTAACATTGGGTCCCTGTTAGGCGTCCTGAACGAAGTGAGAGCGCAGCGTGGTCGAGCGATAGCGGAGAAGTTTAATTTTCAAATCCGTCATACAGTTTAAGAATTTCTTCTTTTAGAACTCCGCCTTTTATTTCAATTTTATTAGCACCTTTTCCATTAAGATAATCAGCACTAACAAGAATTTCTTGACCAAATAATTTTGATGATTCTTCTAACGAAACTCCAAAGATGATTTTACTAATATTTGCCCACCAAGAAGCAGAGAAACACATTGGGCAAGGTTCACAAGTTGAATACAATGTAACTCCAGATAAATCTTTGGAGTTGAGTTTTTTACAAGCACTTCTAATAGCATTAATCTCAGAATGGGCAGTCGGGTCAAAATTATTGGTTTCCCCAGATTTGCCAGTTGCAATAACCTGATTATCTTTAACTAAAACACAACCAAAAGGAAAAGGTGCGGTTCTTGCTTCCTCAATTGCTAACTTCATGAATTTTTCGTCACTCATATAATTCATTAAGGTGGAGTTCTTTATTAAAATTACTATTCTAGGATTTGAAAATTAAATTACATATAACATCGTCCTGTTAGTTTCTTTGATCCTACAACGTGGGGTCAAACTGCGTCCGCAGAGTAGTTTTTTAAGAGCGGTTTCGAGCGAGCACAGCGAGCGATAAAGTTAGGGAAGCGAGGCGGATTTGGCGTCTTAGAGTAATACGTCTATTACATAGTAGTAAAATTATAGAAACTTATAAATACTACTTGTCTTTTGTTATATCAATAATTATTAAGAAGGCGAAAAAATGACTCTAAAAGCAGGAATATTAACATGCTCTCTAACTGAATTAGCTGAAATGTATGAATTAGAATTAAAGAATTATACTCCAAAACAATTACTAGCTGCCGATGGTCAAATAGGTATCATTGATCAAGCAGATCTATATCAATCAGCTGAAAATTTATTAAGACAAGCTGGAGAGGTCGTAGGGGCAGAATTTATTGCTAACATGAAGTATCACCCGATGTCTCCAGCAGATGGCGTAGTACAATATATAGCTTCAGCTATTGCACTTGTTCCAAAATAGAAATATCCAAATCCCCCTTTCTTTTATTTTAGCTCTTAAAAAACTATTGAAACTAACATCGCGCGCTGTTAAATCCTTTTCCAGTTACGAGCGAAGCGGAGTTCTGGAAAACTGCGTAGCAGAGTTTTTGAAAATGCCGTCAATCAAAAGAACGAAGTGATACATCAAGACACAGAATTAAGGGGCTGGACTTTATTTCATCAATCTCTTTTTTATTAAGAAATCTTTGATTATTTTGTATATTTCTTCATAACCTCTTTTATTTGGATGGACACCATCAACTAATAATTTTTTGTAGTTTAAGTTAGAGATAGTATTGAATAGATTAACATATTGAATTTTATTCTTTTGAGCCGATTTTTTGAGGATTTCATCATATTCTTGAATTCTATCATTTGTAAAATATGTATCTTCAAAAGGATTCGTGATATCTTCATCAACAGGAGTTAAACCAACAACTACAACATTTTTTGTGTATTTTTTTGCAATTTGAATAAGTTTAGTTATATTGTTTTCAAATTTAGCAGGTTTGGTTTCCAATTTATTTAGAGATCCTAAACCTCTTGAATCATTTATTCCAATTGCAATCATCACAACAAATTTGTCTCCAGGACGAATATATTTAATCCGAAATTTAATCTCTGTTTCAAATCGTTTAATTAATGCTGTAGATGTGTCTCCAGGAATTCCCAGATTATATAAGCAATTGTGAAATTCTTGAGACTCAAAATATTTTTTAAGTCTTCCAGACCAACCAATTGTTGGAGACTCACCTCTACCAAAAGAAATACTATCTCCACAAACTAATATTCCAAACATAGTGTAAAATAAAAGAGGTTAGTATATAAAAGTTCTTCTAAAAGTCAAGCCCCATTCACAAAATAGGCATTTTCAAAAATTGGATTTAACATCGCGCGCTGTTAGGCGTCCCGAGCGATAGCGAGAGCCTGCAAGGCGTGGCAAAATCTCGAAGAGATTTTGAGTTGCTAGGCAGACTATTCGACTTTATCAAGAATGATTTTATCTTTAAATCCGCCCCGTTTCTGAGATTTATCTTTTCTGAGAAGTTCCAATTGATTAAAATCGATATTCTCAAATTCACAGAGAGCATGAATTACTTCAAGAATATCGGCAAGTTCATCTTCACTATTATCCTCTAAATATTCCTCAACTTCTTCTTGTAATTTTTCTTTTAACTTTTGCCGATATTCTTCATTATTTGCTATATGTGTAGTTGGAACTTCTCCTTTTGATTTTATAATCTCAGGGATTCTATCACGAACTAATTTTTCATATATTCTTGGTTGATCAGAAACATAATCTTTTCGTGATGGAATTTTTTTAATTTCAGGAGTGTAATCAGCTTTTTTAGGAAAAATGTTTCTGACACCGCCACGAGGATTTTTTACATCCCCTGTATATCTCGGAATTAAATGGACATGCAGATGAAAAATACTTTGACCAGCAGATTCTCCATCATTTATTCCTATATTAAAACCATCTGGATTAAATTTTTCTTCCAGAAGTTTTTTGGTTTCATCTAATAAAGAGAATAAATTTTGAATCTGCTGAGATGAAAGCTTAAAAATTGAAGCAACATGAGATTTTGGAATAATCTCTGCGTGTCCTTTGGAAACTGGAAAATCATCAAATCGCGAGAAAAAATCCTCGTTTTCAATTATTCTTTTATCATCTTTTTGCTTCTGTATATCACAGAAGAAACATTTTTCTGCCATATGAAATTAAAATAGGGGCGGATTTAATAAATCTTTTGTCTGCCTAGCAATTTCGCCTAACGTCGGGCCCTTGTTATGTGTCCCGAGCGGAGTTTACGAAGCGAGAGCGCAGCGGGGTGCGGAGCGTAGCGGAGCAAGTTCGAAAACCTGCCGTCTTCAATATTAAGAGTGCGCACAAACATTATCTAGGAGTTAAATTGTAAGAGCCAATCTGTATAGTGAATATAGGGATTAACCATAATGCTGATATTCCAGACAAATACCACCAGACGACTGTTGTTCCTAGCATGGTTATTAAATGGATATGTTTGAAATCTTTCTTTAATCCAAAGATGATTGGAAGAGTTTTTAATCCCTCTTTTCGATCTTTTACAATATCTCTTAAATCTCCTGCAAAATTACGGATGAATAATAAGACAGAAGCGAGAAATGAAACAGGATTGAGAAATCCGATAATTCCTGCGGAAAAGAAATAATACTGCAGTCCTCTAAAAATTGGGCCAGACCATCCAAATTTTGGTAGATTCTTTTTGACATAGAAAAAACTACAAATCAAAAAGCCTATGACTGCAATATTCTGATAGAATACCACTCCAAGAGCTAGCAGGACTGCCCAGAGATATTTTGGAAAAGCAATTCTAAACTCATGCTTGTGAGTAAATTCTAAGAAGAGTAAGAATCCAAGATGTAATAAAACTATTCCTGCAATTTGAAAAGAATTTGCTTTGATTGCGATCGAAAAGAGGATAAGATCAATAAGAGAATAGAATCTAATTTGACCAAGTAAATTTAACAACTTTGATTGGCTCTTCATAAATCTAATAAAATTTCCATTGATTAAAAACTTTTTGTTTGTGCGCACTTACCAAAAGGCAGGTTTTCGAATTACACATAACATCGGGGCCTGTTAATTGCCCCGAGCCGATAGACGAGAGCGCAGCGTGGTCGAGGCGAAGCCGAAGAAGTTTGAGATTTGGGCGTATCAATATTAACTTCAGAGTAGTAATTAGCGCGAAAGGTTTATAAATGAGTGGAGATATCCTAAATTTATAATGGCAGAAAATCAAGATTCAGAACAACCTGTTCAAGAAGTAGACAGAAAAATGACTCTTACAGAAAGAGTGACAGATGGGCTCAGAGCAATTCCTCCAATTTTAGGATGCACAGCTGGAGCTTATTTATTAAATCTTTCTGGATGCGTAAATAGAATTGCTGAATCTTTGCCAGCAGATGGTTTAAATTTAGGATATCATCTTGCAGCAGGTTCAGGTTTATATGGTGGATACACTTCTAAAGCAGAAAGAAAAATCGCATCGCTTGTAACATTAGCAGGTTCTTTTACACCAGAAATTGCGATGCTTGCACAAGATGGTGATTTAAGAAGTGTAGGAACAGCTTCTGCTGCAAAGTTGGTGGGCTATGGATTAGGATACATAGTCGGACATATTTTTGGGGAATAAACCTTTCGCTTTCTATTTTTTAGCCCAAATCTCAAATTGCAATTAACGCCGGGCCCTGTTAAACTCCCCGAGGCGAAGCCGAGAGCGCAGCGTGGTCGACCGACTGAAAGGAGGGAGAAGTTGAAAAAGTCGGCCGTCAATGGTAATATTTATATAAATTGATTAAATTATTCTTCATATGCGAGAAGTATATGTTTTAAGACATGCAAATTGGAATCTTGATAAAGACAGCTTGACTGATGAGGGTAAGCAAAAGTGTCTAGATCTAAAAAAGAAATTAGGCGATTTTGATATTATAATATCTTCAAATTTTGACCGTAATAAAGAAACTGCAAAATTGTTGACAGGTAAAGAACCACAAGTTGATGAAAGAGCAGGAATACTGAAATTAACTGATGAACAAAATCAAAAAATTACAGAATTAAGACAGAAACATCCACTCGGTGTTGCTGGAGCAATATTCAGTATTCCTGAATTGATAGAGCCAGTCAAAGAAGCAGGTCAAAATTTGATTGAATTGATTAAAGAAGTTTCATCAAAATTGCCTGAAAATGGAAGAGCATTAATAATTTCTCATGATGGAACAATAGTTTCTGCTGAAAAAATTATCAAGAAAGACACTTTTGCGTCAATAGAACATACATATTATGAACTTGAAGGATTCATTATTGATTCCAATTTGCAGATAAAAGAATTCTAAAGGCCGACTTTTTCAATTGAGTTTAACATCGGGGCCCCTGTTAAGTCGTGTGAGCGAAGCGAAAGTCTGCAAGACGGCACCGAGCCAAAGGCGAAGGAGTTTTTTCTTCTGCGTTAATAAAATTTAAATCTCCTATTTTGAAGGTGGGGGACGGCGCGCGTTTCAGAATTTAAGTTCTTTTTGTTTATCAGAGTTTAATCCTCTGTTTCTAATTGAAATTCCTGTTTGCGAATAAACTTCTCCCATAACTTTACTTTCGATTCCGTATTGTTTTGCAACATTCATCACTTTATCAGGTTCTGGTGTAATCACAACCATCCCTTGTCCCATGTTCCAAGTCTTATATGCTTCTTCATCTGAAACGCTTCCTTTTTCTTGACAATATAACATCAATTCTGCTGGGGAGAAGGGTTCAGAAATTACTGCACCCAACCCAGAAGGTTTTAGAACTCTTCCTAATTTGCCAGGAAGTCCTCCTCCAGTGATATGTGCGACACCATGAACTTTTGCTTTAGGTTCATCTTGATAACCTCCAAACATATCAACAACTGCACCAGAATAAACTTTTGAAGGTTCTAAAGCAAGTTTTGCCAAACTTTCTCCGTTGTGTGTTTGAGTGTGCCAATCTTCTCCATGATTTGTTTTCATAATTTTTCTTACAAGAGATAAACCATTTGACCTAAAACCTGTTTCTTGTAGTCCTACAAGATAATCTCCCTCTTGAATTTCTCTACCTGTAAATAACCTATCTCTGTTTGCAAACCAAACAACTGCTGCACCCCAGTTGTAATTAAAAGAGCCAAATCCTCCAATTCTGTTTCCTAATTCTGCGACTTCTCCATTAACAATTGCGACATTGGCACTTTTTGCAGCATTGATATAACCTTCAGCTAATTGTCTAACTGGTTCAAGAAAATCTCCGTCAGAATTTCCTAAAGAATTAACATCTAATATTGAACCGATTAAAACTGGTTCAGCACCTCTAACAACAGCATCATCACAAACCATGGCAAACAAGTCATAAGCAATTGTTCTATGGTCATTGATTCTTTCAGCAAGTTCCATTTTTGTTCCGACGCCATCAAAACCAATATTCATCAAAGTTCCTGAAGGCAAATTGGAAACATCGATTGCTCTAACTCCACTAAAGTCATCAAAAGGAACAATTAGTTCTCCAACTTTTCCTTTTCGATTATCCCATGTTTGTTTTGCGGCGTTGTATAGAATTTTGGAAACATCATCGCCCAATTCAATATTAACGCCTGAACTTTTGTAATCAACCATAGATTAAAGAATTTTATTAGAATTTAAAAAGTTATGTGTAATTGAGTGTCGTTTAGCGCGCCGTCTGTTGGGGGAAGGTATTTAGAGATTTAAATTTTTAGCAGAAAAAATGCTGGAGAAAATCTTTGATTTTCGTAAGCACAGTATGACGCAGGACACTATCCACTAGAATAAAAATCTTGCATTTCTTTCCAATTTCCATCAACTTTTTTTGCTAAAGTGTATTTTGCGATTCTGTTTTTTCGACCAATTAATTCTTTTGAAGTTCTATCAAATTGTGAAGATGATTTTGAAATTGTTAAATGAGGATTATAATTATCTCCAAAATATTGTTTTGCAATTGCATCAAATTCTGAATCAGCATAATTTTTTACAACAGAAACAATTCCACTATGCAATTGCAGAAGTTCATCAGAACGAGATAATTTTAACACTAAAGAATCTTTATCAAAATCATCAAAACCTAAAGTTTCAAATTCAAAAGGATTAAAATTAATTTGAGACAAATCCATAACTAATTTATTTTCATGTCCAGGTTCCATATAGAAAAAACAAAGTGTAGAATGTAATCCAGAACCAGGAAGAACTAAATGATTTTGTCTCGAAATTAAATCAGACAATTCTTTGTTTGGTTGAAAATAAGCAAGATACTTCATAATTTATGGAAAGAAATACACTAATATAAATATTTGGATAGTGTCCGAGTAATATTGCACATAACATCGCAACTATGCGAAGTCTCAAAAGGGTGGTATCGTGATGAGGCACCCCACAGCTCGTGCAGGTTAGGGTAAATTTATTTTGAAAATTATAAATTTGGTTTGAGATTTGGGAGAGGCGGAAGGAGTTACGTAGTGGCGACTGGAGCGAAACCGTATAGTTGCTGTTATATGATTCTGACTACGTAGTGGGAAGAATGCGTAGTGAAACGGAGCAAGTTTTTTGTGACCGAACATACAGACTGGTGCCGTCTTTAATCTTCATTTATTCTTTATTGTTTTATTTTAGAAAGGGGGACTTAAGAGTTTTAAGAAATAAATGGTTTTTTGTAGGGAAATATTTATAATTGAACCTCCATTTTAACTGCTATGCCTAATATTAGAGAGATATTAACCATTACAGGAATAGTGGCTGGAGCAGTAGCTTTTGTAGCTTCTGGAGTTTATGCTTTAAACAAACCTATTTATGAAGGTCCAATAAATGTTCCAGGTGTAAATAGAGTAGTGGTTAGTCCAGAGTATATGTCTCATACAATAGATTGTTTGCATTTAGATGGAACTACTGTTAATGTTTTTTATGAAGATGGTAGTGAAGCTAGTGTAAGAGATTACAATGGAAATTTTCAGATTGATGGTAAAGATACAGTTCAACCAAGCACAAAAAAAGATCTCCCAGCAATATTGGAAGCTACAGCTAAAAAAGGATTGGAAACTGGGGCTTTGAGGATTACTTTCTAAGCAACCAGATGATTATTCGCTCTAAATTTCTTAATGGAATTAATCATTATTTTCTAAGTAGGTTGTTTGCCCTCATTTTCTCTTAAGTCCCCCCTAATTTTTAATAATTCATAAAGTCAAAAGAATATAGGCACCAGTCATTAAGTTCTTAGAGTTCAAATTCATCTTCCTAAAGGTCACAAAAAATTTCATATAACGTCAGGGCCCTTGTTATGTGTCCCGAGCGTAACGCAGTGAAGCGAGAGCGCAGCGGGGTCGGAGCGAAGCGGAGAAGTTTAATTTTCAGATCTGTCATATAGTTTGATAACTTCTTCTTTTAGAACTCCGCCTTTTATTTCTATTTTGTTAGCACCTTTTCCATTAAGATAATCAGCACTAACCAGAATTTCTGGACCAAATAATTTTGACGATTCTTCAAGCGAAATTCCAAAGACGATTCTACTGATATTTGCCCACCAAGAAGCAGAAAGACACATTGGACAGGGTTCGCAAGTTGAGTATAAGGTCACACCTAATAATTCTTTGGAATTTAGTTTTTCACACGCACTTCTAATTGCATTAATTTCTGCGTGTGCAGTTGGGTCAAAATTATTTGTTTCGCCAGATTTACCAGTAGCAATAATTTGATTATCTTTAACCAAAACACAACCAAATGGAAAAGGTGCGTTTTTTGCTTCCTCGATTGCTAATTTCATGAATTTTTCATCGTTCACAGTATTAGTTAAGGCGGAGTTCTTTTTAATGTTTATCATTATAGGATTTGAAAATTAAATTACAGATAACATCGCTCGCTGTTATATCCGTCGGAGTGAAACGGAGACCGAGGGTTAGTGCAACGTTCGGCGAAGCCGAAACCCGAAGAGTAATTTTTTGGGCGTTCTATCAAAGGAGCAAAGCGACACATCAAGAACAAGAATTAAGGGCAATTAAATCAAATAATTTATATATATTTGATTATCTATATCATTTATGAATAGAGAATCTGATGGAGAAAGAGCAGTTCGTGTTGCTTTAGATAATTTAGGATTAAAGTATGAACAGGAGAAAGAGATTAATTTCTTGAAGGGGGATTTTAAAGGAAGTAGGCGAGCAGATTTTTTCTTACCTAAATACAATATCTATATTGAATATCTTGGCGGTTGGGATAAAAAAGATACTGAAGAACAAAAGAAAGAAAGGGCAAGATATAATGAAAAAAAAGATGCCTATAGTTTAAATGATTTAAAATGTATTTACATTTATCCGAATCAACTGAATTATGTATCTAATGTTATAAAGAAAGGAATTGAGAAATTTGGACATAAAGCAGAGCCACTTCCTATTTACAAAAATCCTCTTGCAATTTCAATAACGACTGCAATTATTTTTCTCCTATTATCACCTTTATCTTTTACAATATTCTTGACATTATTGTTCATAAATATTATTTTAATAATTATTTTTAGCTTAACAAGATGTCCTAATTGTAAAAGAGTGTTTGCAAAAGACCATGTAAGCACAGATTTCGAAAGAATAGAGAAACGACCTTGGGAATATAGGATAGAAACAAAATATCTCTATTCTGATGGTTCTTATAAAAATAGTACATATACTGAGTGGAGAACAAGAATTGAAAGAATCAAAATTTTAAAAAATACAAAGGAGTGTAAATTTTGCGGGTACAAATGGACAGAGAATGAAGAAATTAATCTCGATAAAGCAACACGACCTCAAACGGTTTATTCCAGAAGAACAAATTATAGAAATCCTGCAACACGAACATATTGAAAGAGATATTGATTTAATTGCCCCTTCTACTTTTAGCCCAAAAAATTATTGGATATAACATTGGGTCCTGTTAGTTACTTTGACCCTACAACGTGGGGTCAAATTTCGTCCGAAAAGTCGAGAATGAGTCCGTCCATCAGCGAACAAAGTGAGCTATCAAGACACAAAATTAAGGGGCAATTTCTATTCATCAGAGCTGAAGGCTCATTAAGTTATAAATTTCGCGGGGGTCGTTATTAACCTACATCCAAATATGATATTAGAAACAATACTGCTGTAGTTGGAGTATATTGATTAAAATGAAATCTAGCTTATTTAAAAAATTTATTCATCAAAATTGAGATATACGATACACAAATATGACTGTATTAGATAAAATTAGGAAGAATACAACTCGCATTTCATGTAAAAATATGAACATTTTAAAAATTGACCTCCAGATTATCCTATTTCTTGTTAATATTCAAGTTTGATTTATCATAAAAACCTTTATAAAAAAGGCTAGTTCACATCCAAATATGATATTAGAAACAATACTGCTGTAGTTGGAGTATAAAATAAAAAATGAAAAAAATTTATGAATATTAATTTATTACCATAATATTTAAATACTAGTATGCTTTTTTACTTTAAATTAGCCCGAAAAGGGGCTGGAGGATGATATTAATGGATAATCAAAAACTAAAAGAAGAAATAGAACAGGCTAAGGAAACTGTAGAGGGTTTACCAGAACCTTTTAAGTCAAAAACTTATGATAAGCTTTTGGAGAGAATTCTTGATGCTGCTTATGGGGCAAAATCTCAAAAAAAAGCAGGAAATGTTGCGAGAAGTAAGAAAAATGTGGCTCCACGAGAAGACGACATTGTGCAAAGAGTCATTAATGATCTAGATAGGAGTAAATATGAAGAGATCCATAACCTAAAAGTCTTGGAAAGATCCCTATACCTATTAAGGATTGTAAGAGAAAAACTAAAAATAGATGGCCTTAGTCCTTCTCAGATTGCATCCATCTTAACTGATAAGTTTAGAATTAAAACAACTAAAGAAGCTGTTTCAATGTCTTTGATGAAAACACATTATGTAGATAGGATTCCTACAGTTAATAGGGGTGCTCGAACATATCAATATAAGCTAATGCAAAAAGGTGAGGATTATTTAAAAAAGGTATTAGAGAGCGAAGAAAATGAATGAACAAGAATTGAAAGAAATAATCAATATTGCCTGGTCTGCCGTTAAAGATATTGAGGATAAAGATAGAAGACAGAAAACTTATGAGATCATAATGAACAATCTTATTGGAAAAGCCAAAAAACCAGAAGTTGTCAAGGAGAGGAGTAAAAGCCCAATTACAATCATAGATAGTATAGAAAAACTAGCGAAAAAATTGAACATTGACAAAGAAAAACTTGAAGATTTCATAGAAGTTGATACAGATGATATGAATATCTTATTCCCTATAAAGAGAAATTCCAATAGAGAAGAGCATTTAATTTTTTCTTTAGTCTATCTTACTATTAGGAAACTATGTTTAGAGGTAAGAGAAATAGAATCAAGCAAGTTAAGAGAATTAATGGCATCGAGGGGTCTTGGCTCTTTAGTTAATTTGAGCACCAACTTGAAAAAATTTCCAACATTGATTGCCCATAAATCAGGTAAAAAGGGGAGCACAAATACTTATTACAGGCTGACTATTGAAGGTTTTTCTAAGGGATTGTGGTTACTAAAAGAAATCATAGAGAAAGGGAATAAGGTTGAGAAGATTGAAGCGGACTTTTTGGAAAGTACAAGAGGATTTAAAAAACGAGCTAAAAGAAGTTCTGCTTTATCTAATGAAATAAACATGATTATTGATGAAGGGTTTTTTACTGAATTTAAATCAGTAAATAAACTCATGAATGAACTTCGTACCAGAGGATTTTTCAATAAAAGACAGGATATAGATTCCTATTTACGAAAAGTCCTTTTAGGAAAGCGATTACTAAGAGAAAAAATAGATGGCACTTGGAATTATGTAATCAAAAAATGAGAAAAGAAAACTCTGTTGTAAGGAAGATTTTGGATGCAAAGATACCCTGGAATAACTATCCTAATTATAAGATCTTAAAAACTAATAAGATTCGGGCGTACTATATTTTACATATTGTTGATAATGAACTCAAAATATCTCATCTTTCAGCCCCACAAATAGCCAGCATAATTACAAAGAAGTTTAAAAAGACAATTCTTCAACAAGCCATCCGTATTGTCCTTGATAAGGAGATAGGCAATGGTGTTGATACTATCAAAGAGGATGGAGTAATAAAATACCACTTATTGCCCAACGGAATCAAGGAGATCCCCGACATAGAAGTAAAGAAAGAAGTTGTTTTTCACCCAAAAGATATTATTATTCCTTTTGAACTATTTGAATCCAGCAAAGGCTATATCAAAAAAGTTGTACATCAAATAAATGGTTGTTATAAAGATGAATACTTTGATGCTTGTTATGTCATGATTAGGAGACTATTTGAGACATTAATAATTGATGTATATGAGAAAAAGAGGTTAGAAGATAAAATAAAACAGAAGGATGGCTCCTTCTTAATGCTTAGAGATTTAATTAAAATGAGTATTAATGACAAAGATATTAAATTATCTTCACAAACAAAAAATCATTTGCCTAAGATAAAATTATTAGGGGATGTTGGTGCACATAGTAGAAAAATAAATCTGAGGAAACATGATATTGAAAAGTATTCTGACCATCTTAGACTCTGTGCTGATGAATTAAATACAGAACTAAATGAAAATTAGTATATATATTAAATAACGACCCCCCATTTAGAAATTGCCCCCTTTCTTTTTTGGACTCATTCTCGATTGTAACTAACATCGGCGGCCTGTTAAACTCCCCGAGCCGAAGGCGAGAGTGCAACGTGGTCGACTGACCGAAGGGAAGGAGAAGTACTAAGATTTCACGAGGCGAAGCCGAGACTTAACTAGGGACTTTTTGGACTTTACGATATAATTATAAACAATTAAGATATTAATTCTACTATGAGCGATGTTGTTATCAAAAAATCAAAGATTGGACAATTCCCAAACGGAAAAGGAGTCTTTGCTAATCGAGATTTCAAAAAGGGTGAAGTCGTTATAAAATATAATCTCAAACCATTAACAAAAGAAGAGTTTGAGAATCTTCCAGAAAGCGAAAAAGAGTTCACCCACAAGCATCAGGGAGTTATCCAATTATATTCTGTCCCTGAACGATATGTAAATCACACTCCTAATCCAAATACGATTCAAGATTTAAAAAATAAGTGTGATGTTGCAAAAAGGGACATCAAAAAAGGAGAAGAAATAACGACCGATGCGAGCAAAGACGACATCTAAAAACATCGCGTCCAAAAAGTCCCGTCAATAAAATTGAAATCTGAGTATTGAGTTTAACATCGCAACTATGCGAAGTCTCAAAAGGGTGGCAACTGAGATGAGGCAAACCACAGCTCGTGCAGGTAAGGGTAAATTTATTTTGAAAATTATAAATTTGGTTTGAGATTTGGGAGAGGCGCAAGGAGTTACGAAGTGGCGACTGGAGCCGAACCGTATAGTTGCTGTTAAGTTCTCCCGACTACGAAGTGGGAGGGATTGCGAAGCAAAGTAAAATTTGAGTTCTAATCAATTCCAAATGTAATGAGACTATAGTTAAAAAGGGAATTCTATTTAAAGTAGTATCAATCTTAACAAATTAATGGGAGTAGAATCAATTTGTTTGAGGGAAGCCGCACATCTTGTTAAAAGGTCACCAAAATATTGGCATCTTGTAGGTAAACTTTATTTAGAAGGTTTAGCTAATCCTCATTCTGCTAAAGTCTTTAGAGCAGCATATTTTTTTTGTCGTCATATTGATGATGTTCTTGATGGTGATAGGTCAGTAACAGTTAATCCTGAAGCCTATGTTCGTGATATTTTAAGTGCTGTAGAAAATGGACATCAAGGACCGCCAATAGTTGAATTATACAAATTTGCTATTGGTCCAATTAAAGAAATGGCTACTGAAACCGATGATCCTAAATCTTATTTTATTAGAGTTATTAAAGATGCCATGCTTTTTGATTTTGAGAGAGCAAAAGAAAGAAGAGTTTTAACAAGAGATGAGATTGAACAATATTATGATGATACTTTTACTCCTGTAACTAATATTGCACTAATTATAGCTGGTTCACAGCAAAGAATAAGGGATGTTCCAGAGATGGTAACAACTCAAGGACACATCTATACTATTCGTGATTTGACAAGGGATTTAGAACAAGGAATAATTAATGTTCCTAGTGAAGAATTACAAGAAGCTGGATTAAATGGAAAACATCTTTCTTACGATGTAGTTAGAAGAAATCCAGTTTTATCTTCTTGGATGGATAATGAGGTGGAGAGGTATAGCGGTGAGTTAAAAGTAGCTAGAGAGAAATTGTCAGATGCGGCTTCCCGAAAAGTTTGTTTCCCATTAATTTGGCAAATGAATACATACTGTAAATTGTATCAATTAGGACTTCATAAATAGAATTCCCCACAACCAAAGAACTCAAATTTTATTGAACTTAACATCGCGCTGTTATCTACCCCGACGACCAAAGGGAGGAGAGCGCAGCGTGGTCGGAGCGTTAGCGACGAAGTTTTTTAGTTGTCGTACATTTAAGGTGCTATCGTAGTTAAGAGTTTTACAGTCTAGTTCAAAGAGTTCCAGCCCAACCACTATTTTGTAATAGTAAACTTAATAAAACAGCTTAATTCTCTATAGAATAAGATGACTATTCCAAGACCTGATATTTTGTATTTGGGAGAAGCAGTTCCGACTAATACGGTGTGGGGATTTAGTCCTAAGGCTGAAGAACAACCTCAAGTTTACATTGATGAAATGATGAGTGCTTTGTTTATTCAGCCAGACGATTCTTTTGATCATCCAGAGATGAGAGATGATTTAGAATTAGATACTTTAGTTGATAAAGCATTTGAGCCTGATTATTCTAAAGAATTTGTAAGAAAAGCATTTGCTTCAGCACCAACAAGAAGAGAAGTAATTTTGGATAGGCAACAGACACTAGAAACTTTGTTTCAGAATCCAGAAGAAAGAAGAAGAGTAGGAGAAGTTGCTCAATCAATTAATGGTATTGTAAAAACATTATTGGATATTGATAAACAAAAAAGATTACGCAACTTCGCTTATACTGGCGGTTTATTGGCAGCCGAAGTCACACTTCTTTCTGGGTATGTTGATGTTGTTAATTCTCTTTGCGGATTGCCAGAATCTTCTGAAGCATTGCGCCAGTTAGGGAATTTTGGAAGAGCAGTTAAGGAAAGTGATAATTTTAGAGAATTGGAGCAATATTCTAATGCGTTCAGAAACAGATATACATTTACTTTAGAAGTTGCTGTTGATGCAGTTGGTGCTGTTACAGGAATGAATATTGTTGGAATTGATGAAAGCGGTCGTTTTACAAAAAGAGGATTGGTTCAAAATCTTCAAGGAAGAAAAGTTTTAGGTCGTTTAGGTGTAGATGATTATGGAATTGTTGCTCAAGCAATTGATAAGATAGTAAACAAAAACCTAAAACAGATTAGTGAAACATCATTTTTACTTGGGCCACTTGACTTTTATCTCTCTGCTTTGAATTTCTATGATCAAATGGAAGCAAAAGGAGTTGAATTAACACTTCCAGAAATAACAGCGATGGAAGAAAGAGCAACATTTGTGCCCGGCGTAAGAAATCCTCTTTTATTGTATAAGAAAGGGGAGAGTAAGATAGAGAGAGGTAGTGATATTGTACCAAATGATGTATCTTATGATGATAAAAGAAGAGTAAGAATCATTTCTGGTCCAAATAGTGGGGGGAAAACAGTTTATATTAAGGCTGCTGGAATTGCAACAGTTCTTGCTCAAAATGGCATGAAAATTCCTGCACAAGTTGATGGACAACCATGCCGAATGAGTGTTGTTGATGGATTATATACTGTTTTTGTTTCACGAGAAGAAACAACTGCTGATGCAGGGGGACAATTAGAATATCAGGCGAAACAAGTTAAAGGAGTTTTGAAGAAAATAACCCCATATAGTCTAGTCTTATTTGATGAAATTGGAAGAGGGACAAGTGAAGATGAAGGGACGGAATTTTGTTTTGATAATATTATCCACCCTCTCGCTTTAAGCTCTGAAGGACCAATTGGCTCTGCAGCTTATTTTTCAACCCATTTACATCATTTTGCAGAAAGAGCTGATCCTGTTGATGGAGTAGAAAATTTTCAGGCTGAAATTGTGAGAGGAGAAGGAGAACAACTAACACCAACATATAGAATTGTTTCTGGCAGAGCTGGAAAAAGTTACGCCAAACTTGTTGAGGGGAGAGTTGGTTTAGGTATAGAGAATGTTGATGGTTTAATTAGGGAACGAAGAGAAAAAGGAACGCTTTAATCTTCTTGTTTTATCATTTTAAAAAACATTGCCGATAGTACAGTATCTCTATGTACATAAAGATTATTTGTAGAAAGTGCGTAAGCATCTGCTGAATATTTTGAAGCCTGTTTAGTTATAGCGGCAATGACATCACTTCGTTCGTAATCACCAAAACCATAATAAACATTTAATGGTTCTGTAGCAAGAGGTTCAACTTCTCTAACTTCTCCACTTCCATCAATCCAAGCTTCTTTCACTTGATCTCGATAAAGTCTTACTAAAGCTCCTAAATCCCCCACGCCCGGAGGAGAAAAACTTTCCTCTGCTTCTCCTAATGCAGTTCTGTATTGGTTGCGGAATCTTCTTTCTGCCATAGAGGTTTCCATTCTATAAAGAGAGTATTTCATTAAACCTATGAACCCGCCAAATATGGCAGCCATTCCAAGCAAGTAATACAATGAGTTTACGTTTTCATCAGGCATATCTAATCTGAGATATGGACTATTTTAAATAGATTACGTTTCTGAAGTGGTAAAAACATCAAGGGCTGGAACTCTCACATTACTATTATATTTATTTACGAAGATAGCACCATTAAAGTTGTTAGATTTTCCGTCAAGGAAGTAGTCATTAAGACAACTAAAAAATTGTAGATAACATCGGGCCCTGTTAAATCCGCCGACGAACGAAGTGAGGAGAGTGCAACGTGCCCGAGTGAAATGAAATGGAGCGAAGGAGTTTTTAGAAATGCCGTTTTAATGAGCGAATGCGATACATAAAATAAAATAATAAAAGGGGCAAAAGTTTATTTATATTTAGAATCTAATTTTTGAGCTACAGCTTTCCAAGCAGGATCAATTACATAAACTTTTATCGGAGTTCCTGGCTTAGTGTTGAAAAGTTTTCCATCTAAACTCATATTTTCTCCGACCATATTTTCAATCAATTCAACCAATTCATCTTCTCCCATTGTTGAAGGATGGGCTACGCCCATTGTTCCTGTTGAAGATGAAGGTGTTTGGCGGTATGAAACTTCTGACTGTTCAATCCATTGCTGAGGTTCTCTTAAAGTGACATAAGGGAAAGGTTCTTCTTGAGATGGTCGTCCCTCAATTATTTCAAATTTTCTTTCTTGAAGATATTGTTTTTGTTCTGGCGATAATTCGTTTTTCATATTATTCCTCCTAAATCCCCAAGAAATCTTGAGGCGACTAACTATTCACCTCTTCAATTAAAGGAATACATATATGCTTTATAAAACTTTTGCCCCTCTTCAAAATATTAGGCATTTCTAAAAATTGGATTTAACACCGCAACTTGCTGTTATATCCCCCGACCAGAATTTTTAACGACCATAGGGAGTTTAAAAATGGCGGGAGAGCGCAGCGTGGTCAAGGTTTAAATTCCCGAAGGGAATATTAAACCGCAGAAGTCTCTAATTTTCCTGAACACAGGGGCTTGGCGTAGTTTTTCCAATTGAATTATCTATCAAATCACGAGCAGAGCGAGGCTATATTTTGAGGTGCTTAAGTTCGTTGTTTTGTATTTACTATTGAGTGACTAAACAACCGAAAGGTTTATAAATAACTTCATGTATATTGGTGTTATGAAATGGAGAAATTTACTTTCATTGGGTTTAGTAGGAGCTCTTGCTTTAGGCTCAGTTGGATGTAAGGATAATGAAAATTTAGAATCTAAAGTTAAACAGACAACCCCTATTACCAGAACAATCAATGGAGAAGAATATAGATTTGAAGGAAATAAAGTTTCTCAATTGAGTTCTGATGAAGATAACCAAGCAAGATACGGTGTTATTTCTGATGCTCATGGAGAAGTTGAAAAAGCAAGAGCATTTGCACAAAAATTCAAAGAAATGGGCGTAGATGGAATTATTCTCCCTGGTGATATGCCAAGTAATGAAACATTAAGATATGGTCGTAGAGATTCTAATCCAGACAAGAATGAAATAAAACAGGTTTTGGAAGCAGTTGCTGAAACTGGTTTGCCGGTTTGGGTTATTCCTGGAAACCATGAAAGAAAATCAGATTATGAATCTGCTCTTGCAGAAGTAACAGCAAAATATGAGAATGTTATTGATATGACACAATTTAGAATTTATGATGGAGATGATGCTGATTTTGTAAGTTTGCCTGGATACCAAACATTTAGAATTCCTGGAAGACAATTTATTCCAGATGATGGTTATTGGGCAAAACAAGATTTTATAAGAGCAACCGGAAAACTTCGTGAAGGATTGGATGATTCAGTTGTATTAATTGCTCATGGTGCAGGTAAAACCGAAACAGATAGAAAAGCTGGTCCTGCTACAGTCTATTCAGGAAATGATGTTGGTGATGCAACCACAACTGAAATGATGAAAGCAAATAATATTGCATTTGCAGTTGTTGGAAATATCCATGAAGCTGGCGGATTTGCTGCAACACATGACGGAAAATCTATTAAACCAGGAGAATGGGCAACACAATTCACTGCAAATTTTGGTGGACTTGAAAGATGGAAACATCTTGACGGACAAACTTATAATGGAATGGCAGGAGTTTTGACCGTGAAAGGAGATCAAGCAAAATTTGATATGATGTATCTCAAGTAAATTTCTTTATTTAGAACTTAAGCCCCTCTTTTTATTCAATTGGAAAAATTTGGATGAAGCGAAGCGTAATCGTTTAGCAAATGTTATGCCGAGTTGCGAAGCAATTGGTTACTTCTTTTTTAGACTGCTAAACGAAGCCAAGCCCCAAAAAGTGTTCAGGTTACTTCATCGTCTTGAAGGAAAATTAGAGATTGGATATAACATCGCTCGCTGTTAAACTCTCCCAAGAGGGATTGAATTTTAGTGCAACGTTCCGTAGCGAAGCGGAGGAAAAATTCAAAGTAAATTTGAAGTCCGTTCTATCAACTGAGCGACAGCGACACTTCGAGAACAAGAAGTTAGGGGCGACTCAACCTTTTAGGTCTATATTTTGTTCTACGAACTTAATTCCTTTTGGAGATAAAAATATGTATTTTGATGAAGCGTCATATTCAATAAGTCTTCTTTTATGTAGGGGTATTATTATTTTCTTTCGGAACATTGAAGGATTTGAATATTCAAGCCAGTATACTAATTTTGGTTCTAAAACTGGATTTGGATGCGAAGAATATAACAAGACCAAAGCTTTGTTTTCAAATGTGAGTTCTGTATCTAATATCCTTTTTTTGTCTCCGATGTCCCACACAATAGGATATTCTTTAGTTGTTAAGTTTTCTACAATTTTTTCCGCTTCTGAAAGACTTATTGTATGAAAAATTCTGATTAGTTCTGCCAGAATCCATCTAGCGATATGTACCAGTAAGGTGGCATCCATATGATTAGGGTTGACATCGCCACCTATGTGCCCAACACCTCTTTTATTTCGGATTGAATATATAGCCGAAAGAAGTTTAGGGATGTGGAATCGAATCGTATCCGTATGGGGAGTCATATTTTCAAATTTTTTTAATGAATCTGAAAAATTTCTTATAGCCTGTCCAAATGGAGTATAGGATCTGTTTGAGTTTGTATGCCATTCCAATACCCTATATACAGCTTCTGAAAACTTCCCTCCATTAAGCTCAGATGGTTCAAATCTGCTTTCATGAAAATTACGAATAATCTCGTCATATGTGCCCTCAAGATGCTCGAGTAAGTCCTTGGGCAATTGCGAAAATACTTCAGAGAATCTAAAAAAGTCTGTCATTTTACTGCTCGTCAGAACTTTCTGCACTATCTTTCGAGTTTTTCTTTTTACGTCCTCGTTTAGTGCTTCCTGGCTTCCACTTTGCAGTGACCTCTGTATTCAAGATATCTCTGATGAATCCATCTGCTTCTTGTTCTGCATGAATATCTAGACTAAACTGGTCTCCGTTCCGGACTAATCCCGGATCATTCGCAAGAAACCTTCTTGTATTGCCATCATAAACTCGCCACGATGTGAGGAATGGATTTATGACCTCTTTCCTGGACACTGTTTCCGTACCCATCACTTTAGTGTATGCTCGGATAAGCACATATGTAAGTCTCTTGGCTGCATCCCATTGGTTAGTTGCCTTGATATCTCGTACTGAAAAATGGAACTGACCATCTTGGGTTTTCATAGCTATTCCTGTGATGTCCCCTGATGGAACTTGAGGCAGTTGGTTGCTTTTCATAGAGACTGGTTTTGCAGAAGATTGCACTACTGGGATTACCCCCCCGATTAATGACGATACTAAAACGTCAAATGCTTTAGGCTGCACTGCCTCTGGAAACCCAGAAATAACTTTAGCAATCTCAGGAAATTCTTTCATAAGTTTTTCATATTGTGTCATTTCAATCACCATTTACACAAGTGATAAAACACTTGTTTAAATACTTTTCGGTTGAGTCGCCCCCTCTATCTTTTAGGACTTCAAATTTATTGAGTTTAACATCGGCATGCCTGTTAGCCGACCCGACGACTGAAGGGAGGAGAGCGCAGCGTGGCTCGGAGCGTAGCGGAGAGAGTTTTTTTACTGCCGAAAATTCGTTGTTATCACAGTTGTTGAAAAATAAGTTATTAACTTTCAAGTAGTAAAAGAAACGAAAGATTTATAAAGTGCTAATTAATTCTAATATTACAATGAAACAAGTTCAAGAAACAGATTGGGCAAGAAGAACCAAATATGATAACGGAGTTACTGTTACAAGACAGAAACATCCAATTCTTAATCTAGCATTAACTGCTGGTGGTGCTCTTGCTATGTATGGAATTGGAAGATTAGTTGGTGAAGGAGTAGACCACATTCCATACCTAAATGAATGGATTCCAGCAGCAGTAAATTACGTTTCTGGAATTGATGTTTCTGGAAATATTGATGGATTAATGGGTCTTCTTGGCGGATTATATGGAGTAAGGGAATCTGGAATAAAACTTGATGACGAAACATTAGAATTAGAAAAACTAGCACTTACACCAATTCATTTTAACAAGAAATAAATCTTTCGTTCTATAATTTTTATTTTTCAACAATTTCGTTAAAATTTTGTTAGGCAAAGTTACGAAGTAATTTTGTAAGTTTTCTTTTATGATTTTAACGAAGATAACAACATTAGAATTTTCGGTTTACCGACGCTAGGAGGCAGTAAAAAAATTTTGGCTAACATCGGGCTTAAGGGAAGTTTTTTCTTTCCTCGTGGAGCATTTTGAGGCATCCCACAAAATGCGGAACAGAGCTGAAAGAAAAAATTTGGGTCGGAGAAACCTGCAAGGTTTCGGAGCCCTTTAAGCCCTGTTATGCTCGTCTGACCGAAGGGCAGACCTAAAATTTAGTGCAACGTTCCGAAGGAAAATTTTAGAGTTTTTTGGGGCAAAATTTCATCTAGCACGAAGTGCCTTCAAGTTAAAAGAATAAAGGGCAAGAATAAAAAAAATCTAAAGCCGGTATTTTTCTGCACATTGATAACATGCTTTCAAACTACCTTGTCTCTGGTCTTTATAATTCATGATTTCAACAGCATCGCCTTCATGTCCGCAATCCCATCTCATTTCAAAATGATGGACAATACCCATACTTCTGAAACCTTGTTCGGCTAATTTTTCAAGAGCTGGACCAGAAACTACATTTGAATGATAAGGTGGTGCTGGTTCATTTTTTTCTTGTGGCATATTTTATTACCTCCATGAATTATAAATATGTAGGTAGTATTTAAAGCTTTCGTTTTATAGTCATTTGTAAGTAGTAAATCTGCTTTTTGCCCTTTACACTATTTTGCCCCAAAAAATTGAGCATAACATCGGAATTTAACGAAGTTTGATTTTCCCTCGTGGAGCGAAGCGGAACAGAGCTGGAAAATCAAATTTGGGAAAAATGCGAGCCGAGCATTTTTCCGTTAAATTCCTGTTAAACGACCCGAACGAAGTGAGAGCGCAGCGTGGCACGAGGCGAAGCCGAGTGAGTTCAAAAAAGACTCATCAAGGACATAGTCCAATCAAAATATAGAATAAAAAGCCCCTCCCCTACTTGATATTTTTACATTCAACTATTTGCATATTTCCCAACAAATGCGTTTCTTTGTTTAATGGTTTAAGATTAACAGCTTTAAGATAACGTTCTAATCCAACATTCATGAAATGGTCATAATATTTGCTTTCCCAAAGTTTGGCGATCCTGAAACCAATCCACGCAATCATTTTATTTCTTGGTTTGTGATAATCAACAATAATAATCTGGCCGTTTTTCTTTGTTGTTCTAATCATCTCTTTTAAAATCATCAAGCCTATTTCTTCAGGCATGTCATGTAAGCCGAATGAAATTGATGATGCGTCAAATGTTGAATTTTTATAATCTATCTTGGTAGCATCTCCGTAGATAAATTTTAATTTGTATGATGATTTTATTTTTTTGTTGGCATATCTTAGCATATCTGGGGAGAGATCAATTCCAACAACAGAAAAACCGCGTTTAGCAAATGCAATGGATTGGTTTCCTGTTCCACATGCCAGGTCTAATATTTTTGAGTTCTTATCTTTGATTTTGTTGGCAACTTTTTTTCTTAAAGAACTAACAAGGAACTCAATATAATCATAGACTGGAGCCATTCGCTTGAACCATCTTACATTGTACCATTTATGTTTTTCTTTGACATCCATAATGCAATTATAAGAAACGCATTTAATATAAATATATCGAATGAAATATGCAAGGGGAGGGGCTTCTTCAACAACTTAGAGTCTTTTTTGAATTTCGTTTAACATCGCGATTAAGAGAAGTTGGATTTTTGAGAGTGGAGCGTAGCGACCTCCAAAAATTCAATTTGGGAAAATTCCTGCAAGGGATTTTCCTCTTAATCGCTGTTAAACTCCCCGAACGAAACGAAGTGGAGTGAGAGTGCAACGTGGTCGACCGAAGGGAGAAGTTCGGGGCTCGCCGAAAATTCGTTGTTATCGTAGTTGTTGAAAAATAAGTTATTAACTTTTAAGTAGTAAAAGAAACGAAAGATTTATAAAGCATTGATTTATTCTGATTAGTATGGCAGAAAAAGAAAGTTCAGGAAGTAGCAACCCATTAGGTTGTTTAGCTCCAGCAGTAGGAATTGCAGGATTGGTTGCTACACTAGCATTAGGGCCAATGGATCTTGGAAGATCTGTGTATAATCAAATTATTGGAGATACTCCAATTCTAAAAAGAGAACTTTTAGATTATACACGAAGAGATATTCAAAGAAGCAATCCTAAATATACTGTTCAACAGGTTGAGGGTAATCTTGCTAATGAATTAGGTTACAAACTTGAAGGAGATAAAATAGACCCTCAAGATGTGAGTATTGAAAAGTTATGGGATGCTTCTGAAGATCATGCAAGATCATGGTATCAGAAATGGGTTTGGCCCTCTTTAGATGAATAAATCTTTCGTTCTATAATTTTTATTTTTCAACAATTTCGTTAAAATTTCGTTAGGCAAAATTACGAAGTAATTTTGTGAGTTTTTCTTTTATGATTTTAACGAAGATAACAACATTAGAATTTTCGGTTTTAACCTCTGTGGAGGCGAGCCCCGAATTGAGTTTAACGTCCGAATTAACCGAAGTTTTCAATGGGTGGTATCTTGAATGAGGCACCCCACAGTCAAGAACAGGTTAGGGTAGATTTAATTAACGAAGTGTAAAAATCTGGATGAAAATTTGGGCGTAGTGGAGTGACTTACGTAGTGGGGAACGGAACGAAGCTGGTTAATTCGTGTTATATGACCCGAACTACGAAGTGGAGAGGGGAAGGTTTAACTCTGAAAGAGATTAAACCGCACAGTTTTTTGTGACCGAGCATAGAGACTGGTGCCGTTTTTAATCTTCATTTATTCTTTATTATTTTATTTAGAAAAGGGGGACTTAAGAAAAAGACATGATGTTCATTTTTGTTTCATTATATTTATAAACTGGAACCTCTAGATTAGATTAATTAGGTGATTCTAGATGATTAACACTATTTGGGGGAATAAAAATGTATGATCAAACAAAAAGTTATGAAGTAAATGTAGCTGAATTACTTTCTGGAGTTTCATTAGCTAGTGATTTAAATACTGATAATATGAGGGCCACACATATTAGGGAATTACGTAGCGAAGCCCTATACGACGTATTTGGAGCAATTTATGATGAATTTAAAGGAGATGTTTTTCCTAGATTGGAGGGTAAAGGAATTGTTTTAGAAGGAATGTTCTCGAGAGAATCTCGCTCTAGTCCTACTTCTTTTAGTTCAACTTCTTATCCCGCTCCTCTTGGTATGATTCTGACTCCTGAAAATTTAGGTATAAATCGAACACCAAATTTATCTCAACCACATTACGTAAGATTTAATACAGAAGATTGTGTTAGTCTACCTGCAAGTAGAGATTATGCTGGTTTAGATTGGTTAATAGGGACATTTGTTTCAGAAACAGATCCGGAATATGTTGAGAAGGGAAGACGTAATGTTAGTGGTTGGAAGGAATGGCAAATGAAAGAACAAAGGCGAAGTGCTTAACGAAATTGATTTCTTTTTTATTATACTTTTTTCTTAAGTCCCCCTAATTTTTAATAATTCATAAAGTTAACAGAATAAAGGCACCAGTCAAAGTTGTAAAGTTCAAATTCATCTTCTTAAAGGTCACAAAAAATTTCATATAACGTCGCAACTATGCGAAGTCGTTTAAGTTCGGAGCGAAGCGGAGAACATTAAACGATTTGGGAAATGTCCCGAGCTGAGGGACTTTCCGCATAGTTGCTGTTAAACGAGGGTGAGGAGCGCAGCGACGAAAGCGCAGCGTCCCCAAGCGACCGAAGGGAGCGCAGAGTTTTCTTACTGCCGAAAATCCAGTTAGTGCCGTAGTTTTTGCCGACATTATAGTTAATAGATTACTGCTTTAGCAGAGTAGAGTTTA